>NZ_NMQR01000042.1 GCF_003545805.1 Photorhabdus sp. CRCIA-P01
CCAACAAGTAGCCAACAAGTAGAGCGTCAAATCGGGAATACGTGTCCCGATAGGGCTGGTTATCTGCGCCACATCATGAGGACTCAGTTCCCGATAAGTCACATGAACCGTCGTCTCCGTGATACCGTACATATTCACCAACCGGGGCGACGTCTCTTCACGCAGGCGATACCACGGCCGCAACATCCCCGGATCGAGGGCTTCTCCCCCAAAGATGATATAACGCAACTGGTCCGGTAATGGGTTGTCGACATAACTGGCAATAAAGGCTTTGAAAGCACTCGGCGTCTGATTCAACACGGTGATACCGTGCTGACACACAAATTGATGCAGCTCCTGAGGTGAACGGGCGATCGCGTGTGGCACCAGAACCAGTTTTGCGCCGTAGCGTAAAGCCCCCCACAATTCCCATACCGAGAAATCAAAGGCGATGGAGTGCAACAGGCACCAAATATCCTGCCGGTTAAAGTGATACCAGGATTCAGTCGCCTCAAACAAACGCTGGATATTACGATGCTCGACCATCACCCCCTTCGGCATCCCGGTCGAACCGGAGGTGTAAATCACATATGCCAGGTGCCGGGCATTCAGCACCGGTACCTGCGGGTTACTATCCGGCTGTTCAGGCAGGGTATTCGGGTCAAGCACAGTCAGCGCAGCCAACGTTTTCTCGTCCAGTGCAGCACGTCCGGCCTTATCTGCCAGCAAAATAGCCGGGGCCGCATCGGTCAGAATATGAGTCAGACGCTCCCCGGTATAGACCGGATCCAACGGCACATAGGCGCCACCGGCTTTCAGCACCGCCAATACCGCCGCCACCATTGCCGGTGAACGTGATACGCAAATCGCCACCCGCTGATCCGGCACCACACCCAGAGCAATCAACTGATGGGCCAGCCGGTTAGCACGGGCATTTAATTCGGCATAGCTAAGAGTTTGATCTTCATATACCAATGCTATCGCGTCTGGGGTTTGTTCTACCTGTTGTTCAAACAACTGATGAATACATAGCTGGTCAGGGTAAATGGTTTCCGTCGCGTTCCAGGTTTCCAATAACAACCTGCGCTCCGCCTGAGCCAGGATATCAATTTCCCCGATCCGCTGTTGAGCATGAGCGACCATCTCTTGCAACACCGCGTGCAGATATCCCACCTGCCGCTCTATCGTCGATTGATCAAACAGGGCGGTGGCATAACTCAACGCACCGACAATCCTCCCCTCTTCTTCTGACAGATTCAGTTCGAGATCAAATTTGACAATATCAATATCAGAGACCTGATCGACCGGTGACACGGCCAGCCCAGGTAATTGCCAGGCCGTGCTCTCATTGTTCTGCCAGGCAAACATGACCTGGAACAACGGCGTATGCGCCAGTCGGCGCGGCGGCTGCACGATTTCCACCACCTGCTCAAACGGTAAATCCTGGTGCTCCTGTGCCGCTAAAGCGGTCTGCCGCACACGCGCCAGCAACTCCGTCACCGTCAGCTCACCCGATAAATCAACACGCAACGCCAGCGTATTGACAAAGAATCCGATCAGCGACTCCACTTCCTGACGACTGCGGCCTGCACTCGGTGTGCCTATCACCACATCGTCCTGACCTGACAAACGTGACAGAACCACCGCCCAGGCTGACAACAGCGTCATAAATAACGTGACACCGTGCTGCTCACTCAGCCGTTTAAGCGCCGTCGTTAATGCCGGATCCAGGTTAACCGGCACGGCATGCCCAACAAATGACTGCTCCAGCGGACGGGGACGGTCAGTGGGTAAATCCAGCAGAACCGGGGCGTCAGCCAATATCGCACGCCAATAGTCGGATTGCAGTTGAGTCCGTTCCGCCAGCAACCACTGACGCTGCCAGGCGGCGTAATCCGGGTATTGAATCACCAACGGCGGTAACGGATCAGATTGCCCGTCCATAAATGCCGTATAGAGCGTATTCAGTTCCTGTATCAGCACATTGGCGGACCAGCCATCGGAAACAATGTGATGCTGAGTCAGCAGGAACCAATATTCATCATCGGTGAGCCGGATAAGACCGGCCCGGATCAGCGGGCCACGCTCAAGGTTAAATGATGCGCGCGCTTCCTCGCCGCACAAGCGCTCAAGAACCCTCTCCGCATCCGGGAGCCCACGCAGGTCATGTTGAGATAACCGCAAGCCGCTATCCGGTGCCAACAGCTGCACTTGTGGCTGCCCCTCAATAGAGATAAAGACAGAGCGTAACGCTTCATGACGAGCAAATAAGGTATCCAGCGCCTTTTGCCAGGCCATGATATCCAGTTGACCACGTAAGCGCAGGGCCATCGGGATATGATAAGTCTCGCTGACCCCCTCAAGCTGTGCCAGGAACCACAGTCGCTGTTGAGCAAATGACAGCGGCAACTCACCCTCGCGGGATATCGGCACGATGGCGGGCAGGATAGTATCCGGTTGCTCCTGCTGGGCCTGCATGACCTCGGCAAATGCCTTCAACGAAGGAGATTTAAACAGGGTGGTTAGTGGCAGTTCGACACCCAAAGCGGCTACCCGGTTCATCACCCGCACCGCCAGCAACGAATGGCCGCCCAGAGCAAAGAAATTGTCATACCGGCTAATCTGCTCAATCCCCAGGACCTCACGCCAAATCGCCGCCAGAGCCATTTCCGTTTCTCCCTGAGGCGCTTCATAAATCTGACGAGCAACCGCTTCATTGTCCGCTGCCGGCAACGCTTGACGATCCAGCTTGCCGTTCGGGGTTAACGGAAACGCATCCAGCCGCATAAAGGCCGATGGCACCATGTAATCAGGCAACTGAATGCTCAGATGTTCGCGTAAACTGTTAATCAACCCCTCGTGAGCTTCTGCCACCACATAGGCCACCAACCGTTTCTCCTGCCCGTCACCCTGCGCCAATACCACAGATTCACTCACCGCCGGGTGTTCCACCAACCGGGCCTCAATTTCCCTCGGTTCAATGCGGAAACCGCGAATTTTAACCTGCTGGTCGTTACGGCCCAAGAACTCCAGATTACCATCCGGCAAATAACGGGCTAAATCTCCGGTGCGATACATCCGGGCATCCTGCACACCACTAAACGGATCGACAAGAAAACGTTCCGCCGTCAAGTCTGGGCGATTGAGGTAGCCACGCGCCACTCCCGCGCCCCCGATATAAATTTCCCCCACCACGCCCAACGGCATCGGTTGACCATACTCGCCCAGTAAGTAAAGGCAAGTGTTGGCTATCGGGCGCCCGATACTTTCAATAATCCTGTCACCTCGCTGTATCGGCAACCAGGCAGAATAGGTTGTCGTTTCAGAAGGTCCATAAAGATTACATAATCGCTGTATTTGCGTTTTCTCGAAAATCTGTTCAATTAAGGCGCCTTTAAGCGGTTCCCCCGCCAGATTAACGGTATGAACCGAAGCCATCAGCGCCCGAGCTTGCAATAACGGTTTCATTGCCGATGGAACTGAGTTGATTAAAGTTACCGGCAGGGCATGCTGCATTAATGACAAAGCATCATCCACCAGATAAATCGCCGCGCCACGAGACAATGGCACGAAACATTCAAAAATGGACAGGTCGAAATTTATTGACGTTGAGAAAAGCACCTTACGGATCTCTTCCGTCTCAAAAGCCTGCTGAGCCCAGTACAAGAAGTTAACCGTATTGCGATGCTCAACCATCACCCCTTTGGGCACCCCAGTGGAACCGGAGGTGTAAATCACATAGGCCAGATGACGAGAAGTCAGCCCAGGCACCTGTGGATTACCATCCGGTTGATCAGGCAAGGTATTCGGGTCCAGTACCGTTAATCCAGCTAACGCTTCCTCGCTTAGTGCAACCCTGCCAGCCTTATCCGCCAGTACAACAGCCGGAGCAGCATCGGTCAGAATATGTGTCAAACGCCCACCAGGATAAGTCGGGTCTAGTGGCACATAAGCCCCACCCGCTTTCATCACCGCCAGCAATCCCACTACCATTGCCGGTGAACGTGACACGCAAATCGCCACCCGCTGATCCGGCTCTACCCCTAGAGTAATAAGCTGATGAGCCAACCGGTTAGCACGGGCATTTAATTCGGCATAACCGAGGGTCCACCCTTCACACACTAATGCCATCGCCTCTGGAGTTTTCTCCACCTGTTGTTCAAACAATTGATGAACACATAACGCATCAGGATAGGCGGTTGCCGTGGCATTCCAGGTTTCCAGTAACAACCTGCGCTCTGCCGGAGACAAAATATCAATTTCTCCGACAGGCTGTTGAGGGTTAGCCACCATCGCTTGCAACACCGCGTGCAGATATCCCACCTGCCGTTCCATTGTCGTTGGATCAAACAGGGCCGTGGCATAACTCAACGCACCAACAATCCCGCCTTCCTCTTCTAACAGATTGAGCTCAAGATCAAATTTGACAACATCAACGGCTTGATCGACCGGCGATACCGCCAGCCCCGGTAATCCCCATTCCGTGCTTTCATTGTTCTGCCAGGCAAACATCACCTGGAATAACGGGGTATGCGCCAGTCGGCGCGGTGGTTGCACGATTTCCACCACCTGTTCAAACGGTAAATCCTGATGTTCCTGTGCCGCCAATGCGGTTTGCCGAACTCGCGCCAATAATTCCGTCACGGTCAGCTCACCGGATAAATCCATGCGCAACGCCAACGTATTAACAAAGAAGCCAATCAACGGCTCCACTTCCCGACGACTACGGCCTGCGCTCGGTGTGCCAATCACCACATCTTCCTGACCTGACAGGCGCGACAGGACTATCGCCCAAGCTGACAACAGCGTCATGAATAAGGTGACGCCCTGCTGTTCACTCAGACGCTTAAGGGCGGTCGTTAACGCCACATCCAGGTTAATCGGCACGGCCTGTCCGGCAAACAACTGCTCCGATGGACGAGGCCAATCAGTAGGCAAATCCAACAGAACCGGTGCATCAACCAACATTGCACGCCAATAGTCGGATTGAACCTGAATACGTTCAGCCGACAGCCACTGACGCTGCCAGGCGGCGTAATCCGGGTATTGGATCGCCAACGACGGCAACGGATTTGACTGTCCGGCCATAAACGCCGTATAGAGTGAGTTCAGTTCCTGTACCAGCACATTGGCAGACCAGCCATCAGAAATTATATGATGTTGGGTCAGCAAAAATTGATATTCGTCATCGGCAATCCGGATAAGACAGGCGCGGATAAGCGGGCCACTGTCAAGGTCAAATGACGCATGGGCTTCCTCCACGCTCAAGCGTTCAAGCACCCTATCCGCATCCGGAACCCCACGCAGATCATATTGAGACAACAGTAAGCCACTATCCGGCGCCAACAGCCGCACTTGTGGCTGACCATCCACAGAGACAAAGACAGAACGTAATGCTTCATGACGAGCAAATAAGGTATCCAGTGCTTTCTGCCAGGCCATGATATCCAACTCACCACACAAGCGCAGAGCCATCGGAATATGATACGTTTCACTGACGCCCTCAAGTTGTGCCAAGAACCACAAGCGTTGTTGAGCAAATGACAACGGTAATTCCCCTTCACGGGATATCGGCACAATGGCGGGCAGAATAGTATCCGGTTGCTCCTGCCGGGTCTGCATAGCCTCGGCAAATGCCCTTAACGAAGGCGATTTAAACAGGGTGGTTAGCGGCAATTCAATGCCCAAGGCAGCTACCCGGTTCATCACCCGCACCGCCAGCAACGAATGGCCGCCCAGCGCAAAGAAATTGTCATACCGGCTGATCTGTTCAACGCCCAGAACTTCACGCCAAATCGCCGCCAGAGCCATTTCCATTTCTCCCTGAGGCGCTTCATAAACCTGACGGGCAACGGCTTCATTGTCCGGCGCCGGTAGCGCTTGACGATCCAATTTACCGTTCGGCGTTAACGGAAACCCATCCAGACGCACAAAAGCTGACGGCACCATATAATCCGGTAACATGGCACCTAGGTAGGTATGCAGACTATTTACCAGCCCCTCATGGGCTTCCGCCACCACATAGGCAACCAGCCGTTTTTCCTGCCCTTCCCCCTGTGCCAATACCACAGATTCACTCACCGCCGGGTGTTCCACCAACCGGGATTCAATTTCACCCGGTTCAATGCGGAAACCACGGATTTTAACCTGTTGGTCGTTACGACCCAGAAATTCCAGATTGCCGTCCGGCAAATAACGGGCTAAATCCCCGGTGCGATACATCCGGGCATTCGCTACATCACTAAACGGATCAATCAGGAACCGTTCCGCCGTCAAGTCAGGGCGATTGAGGTAGCCACGCGCCACTCCCGCCCCCCCGATATAAATTTCCCCCACCACGCCCAACGGCACCGGTTGACCATATTCGTCCAGTAAGTAAAGGCAAGTGTTGGCTATCGGACGGCCGATACTTTCAATGATCCTGTCACCCCGCTGTATCGGTAACCAGGCAGAATAGGTTGTCGTTTCAGAAGGTCCATAGAGATTACACAACCGCTGTATTTGCGTGTCTTCGAAAATTTGTTCAATTAAGGCGTCTTTAAGCGGTTCTCCCGCCAGATTGACCGTATGAACCGACGCCATCAGCGCCCGAGCCTGCAATAACGGCTTCATCGCGGATGGAACTGAGTTGATCAAGGTCACTGGCAGGGCATGCCGCATCAATGACAGGGCATCTTCAACCAGATAAATCGCCGCGCCACGAGACAACGGCATAAAACATTCAAAAATAGACAGGTCGAAATTCATCGACGTTGAGAAAAGCACCTTACGGATCTCTTCTGTTTCAAAAGTCTGCTGAGCCCAGTACAGGAAATTAACTGTATTGCGGTGTTCAATCATCACCCCTTTGGGCACCCCAGTAGAACCGGAGGTATAAATCACATAGGCCAGATGCCGCGAAGTCAGCCCAGGTACCCGCGGATTACTATCCGACTGATCAGGCAAGGTATTCGGGTCCAGTACCGTGAGTCCAGCCAGCGCTTCCTCACCCAGTGCAGACCAACCGGCCTTATCCGCCAGCACCACGGCCGGGGCAGCATCGGTCAAAATATGTGCCAGACGCGCGCCAGGATAAGTCGGGTCTAGTGGCACATAAGCCCCGCCCGCTTTCATCACCGCCAGCAATCCCACCACCATTGCCGGTGAACGTGTCACACAAATCGCTACCCGTTGGTCGGGTACAACGCCCTGTGCGATAAGTTGATGAGCCAGGCGGTTAGCACAGGCATTTAATTCGGCATAACTGAGAGTTTGCTCTTGATACACTAACGCTGCCGCGTCAGGGGTTTGATCCACCTGTTGTTCAAATAATCGATGAATGCACAACTGGTCAGGATAGGCGGCTTCCGTCGCGTTCCAGGTTGTTAACAACAAGGTACGCTCCGCTTCCGACAGAATTTCCAACTGTCGTACCGGCATTTCCGGGGCCTGTTCCAGCGCTGTCACCAAGCTCTCTAGTGCCTGCTGCATATAACCGCATAGGTTTTCCGGATTAAACGGCCGCACTACCTGAGCCGTCAGCCCCAGAGCATCACCAAAATCCTCCACCGATAGCATTAACGGATAGTTGGTCCGCTCCTGCGCGCCAAGAAACTCAATACCGCTTATCAAATCATCTGACGTTACCGGCAAAGTATTGTGCCGATAGTTCAATAAGCTATTAAACAGGGGGATCTCACCCTGAACACCGCTGCAACGCTGGGCCAGCGCCAGTGACGCGTGTTCATGCGCCAGTAATCCGGCCAGTCGGGTATGAGCGGTCTGTACACTGTCCCGTACCGGGGTATCATCCATATCCAACCGCAACGGCAAGGTATTAATAAACAGCCCCATGCCATTGTCAGCCCCGTCTCCCACCGCCATACGCCCAAACAGCACAGTACCGAACACCACTTGATCTTGCCCGCTGGTACGCGCCAACACCTGTGCCCAGGCTAGGTGACACAAGGTCGCCAGACTCACACTCAAACGCCGGGCCTGACTACGCAAACGGCTATTGAGCTCAGGCGCTAACATCCGGTGAGATTCAGCCACCTGCGAACCATCACGATGCACTTCCGTCAACCCGAATGGCAACGTGGGTTCCTCTACCTCCGCTAACATGTCAGTAAAGAAACGGGTATGTTCTTCCTGACTCATCCCCAACCGAGCTTGCGCCACCAGATTACGGAAAGGCGCCGGTGCAGGCAGGCTCTCCTCCTGACCTGCCAGATACGCCCGCACTTCACGGTGCATCACTTCCATCGTTTCATGGTCGCCAATCAGGTGATGCAGCAATTGCAGCAGGATCCAACGACCATCAGTTTCTTGTGCCGCCACAAAACGTAATAACGGCGCTTCCCTCAAGTCAATACGATGCTGACGCGGATCAAAACGCCGGGTTAGCTGGTCACTGACCGGACCATCAACCGGGTTCAGTGTCAGTTCCGTCACCGATAAAGTAGCCTGACGCCAGACTACCTGTGCCGGAATTGACAATCCTTGCCAGATAAAAGCGGTACGCAGAATATCATGGCGATCAACCACCCGCTGAACCGCTGCCAGATAACGATCCAACAGATTCCGGTCAGCAAAGGCCATCTGACTGATTAACAGATAGGGATCACCTTCATTCTCCAGCAAATGGTGGAACAAAATACCGTCCTGCAACGGCGACAGGGCATAAATATCCTGAATATTGGCAACCCCGCCCGGCACTTGCCCGACGATGCAATCAATGTCAGCCTGAGTCAAATCAATCAGCGGCAACATTGTCGGCGTCAACTCTGTGGTTGCTGACGTAATGATGTTAGGCGGCACTTTCACAGCCTGATGCTGCCCCAACGTTTGCGCCAGGTCTGACAGCACCGGCGACTGGAACAGATCACGCGCCGTCAGTGTCAACCCCAGATGACGCAAACGTCCAATCATACGTACAGCGAGCAACGAATGACCACCCAAGGCAAAAAAGCTGTCATACCGACTGATCTGCTCAATGCCCAGTAATTCACGCCAGATCGCCGCCAGCGCTATTTCTGTTTCTCCCTGAGGCTCAGCGTAAACCTGACGGGCTACCATTTCATTGTCTGGCGCCGGTAATGCCCGATGATCCAACTTACCGTTCGGCGTTAACGGAAAAGCATCCAGCCGCACAAAGGCCGTTGGTACCATATAGTCAGGTAAAATAGTGCTCAGGTGAGTATGCAGGCTGTCCACCAGCCCGTCATCCGCTGATTCCACCACATAGGCCACCAGCCGTTTATTCTGCCCTTCCCCCTGTACTAACACCGCCACTTCACGCACCGTTGGGTACTCGGCCAACCGAGCCTCAATTTCCTTTGGTTCAATGCGGAAACCGCGAATTTTAACCTGCTGATCATTCCGGCCCAGGAACTCCAGATTGCCGTCTGGCAGATAACGCGCCAAATCCCCGGTACGATACAGGCGGGCATCCGGGTTATCACTGAATGGATCGACAAGGAAACATTCGGCGGTCAATTCAGGCCGATTAAGATAACCATAGGCCACCCCATCTCCACCCACATAAATCTCTCCGACCACCCCCAACGGCACCGGCTGACCATAGATATCCAACAAATAAACCCGCGTGTTGGCTACCGGTCGGCCAATTGGGATGTTGGTCGCTCCCGGTGCGACTGCATTGATACGGTATGTGGTCGTAAAAGTGGTGCCTTCACTTGGCCCATAGCCATTTAATAGCTGTTGTGGCGGATTCGTGCGCAGTACCTGACCGATGACATGCGGATCAAGGGCATCTCCGCCAACAATCAGCAGCCTTATCCGCGGCAAAACCGGAGACAATTCCTCTGCTAGCTGGTTAAACAACCCGACACTCAACCACAGAACAGTCATTCGTTGAATCTGTAAAACTTGTACAAACTCTAGCGGCGTCAGCAAAGTAGCATGATCGATAACCACTAACGCGCCGCCATTAAGCAACGGCGCCCAGACTTCAAACGTGCTGGCATCAAAAGCCGGATTAGCGGCAAAAGCCACCCGATCATCCGGTCTGATTTCAGCATAGCCATTATTGATGACCAGCCGGACCACCGCACGATGCGGCACCAGGACGCCTTTAGGTATCCCGGTAGAACCGGAGGTATACATGATATACGCTAACTCAGTGCTGGAACGCGGTAAGTTAAGATTAAAGCGATCTCCCTCTCGGCCCGTATCTGACTCATCCGAGAAACGAAACAGCGGTACAGCCAGATCCACCGGAATATCTCCCTGTGTATCGATGAGCAACAATCTGGCGGCGCAATCACTTATTAGCCAGTTTTTCCGCTCATCCGGCACACTAGGATCTATCGGCACGTAAACAGCACCGGCTTTGAGAATCGCCAATTGGGCTATCACCAGTTCCATCGAGCGCGCCAGCAAGAGCGCGACATGATCACCGGGACACACCCCTTGTTCAATAAGCTGACGAGCTAACCGGTTAGCACGGGCATTTAATTCGGCATAACCGAGGGTCTGCTCTTCATATACTAATGCTACCGCGTCAGGCGTTTTCTCCACCTGTTGTTCAAACAACTGATGGATACATAACTGATCAGGATAGACGGTTTCCGTGGCGTTCCAGGTTGTTAGCAGCAAGGTACGCTCCGCTTCTGGCAGGATTTCCAATGCCCGAATAGGCATATCCGGGGCTTGCTCAAGGGCCTCCACCAGACTCTCCAGCGTCTGTTGCATATAGCCGCATACCCGTTCCGGCTCAAACGGTTGCACGACCTGAGCCGTCAACCCTAGTGCATCACCAAAATCCTCCACCGACAGCACTAACGGGTAGTTGGTCCGCTCCTGTACGCCAAGAAATTCAATACCACCTATCAGCTCATTTGACGTTGCCGATAAGGCATTATGCCGATAGTTCAACAGGGCACTAAAGAGAGGTGTACCGCTGGCAACCCCACTGCAACGCTGAGCCAACGCCAGTGACGCATGCTCATGCGCCAGTAATCCGGCGAGTTGGGAATGAGCAGCTTGTACACTCTCCCATACCGGGGTTTCATCGATATCCAACCGCAACGGCAAGGTATTAATAAACAATCCCATACCATTGTCGGCGCCATCCGCTGCCTGCATCCGCCCAAACAGCACGGTGCCAAACACGACTTGTTCCTGACCACTGGTACGCGACAGCACCTGTGCCCAGGCCAAATGACACAACGCCGCCAGACTGACACCTAAACGCCGGGCCTGACCGCGCAGGCGCTCATTCAACTCAGGCGCCAACATCCGGTGGGATTCCGTCACCCGTGAGCCGTCGCGGTGCACCTCTGTCAAGCCGAATGGCAGCGTCGGTTCATCCACCGCCGCCAGCATCTCGCTAAAGAAGCGGGTATGTTCCTCCTGACTCACCCCCAACCGAGCTTGCGCCACCAAATTGCGGAAAGGCACCGGGTCAGGCAAGCTCTCTTCCTGACCGGTTAGATATGTCTGTACTTCGCGGTGCATCACTTCCATCGTTTCATGGTCACCAATCAGATGATGCAGAAGTTGCAAGGCAATCCAACGGCCATCAGTCTCCTGCGCCACCACAAAGCGCAATAACGGAGCCTCCCCTAGGTCAAGACGATGATGACGCGGATCGAAGCACCGGGTTAACTGGTCACTGACCGAGCCGTCAGCTGGGTTCAATGTCAGTTCCGTTACCGACAATTGGGCCTGACGCCAGACCACCTGCACCGGCACTGACAATTCTTGCCAGATAAAGGCGGTACGTAAGATATCGTGCCGATCAACCGTTCGTTGAACCGCTGCCAGATAACGATCTAATAGAGACCGGTCAGCAAAGGCCATCTGACCTGTCAACAGATACGGATCCCCTTCGTTTGCCAGTAAGTGGTGGAACAAAATACCGTCCTGCAACGGCGACAAGGCATAGATATCCTGAATATTGGTCACCCCGCCCGGCACCTGCCCGACGATGCGGTCAATGTCAATCTGAGTCAGATCGATCAGCGGCAACATCTCCGGCGTCAGTGCCGTGGTTGCCGGTGTTATGACGTTAGGCGGCACTATCACCGCCTGGTGCTGTCCCAGTGACTGAGCCAGTTCAAACAACACCGGAAACTGGAACAGATCACGCGCCGTCAGGGTCAATCCCAGATGACGCAGGCGTTCAACCACTCGTATCGCAAGTAGCGAATGCCCCCCCAGAGCAAAAAAGCTGTCATACCGGCTTATCTGCTCAATCCCCAGTAATTCACGCCAAATCGCCGCCAGCGCTATTTCTGTTTCTCCCTGAGGCGCTTCGTAAACTTGACGGGCAAAGGCTTCACTGTCCGGTGCCGGTAGTGCACGACGATCCAGTTTACCGTTCGGAGTCAGTGGAAAAGCATCCAGCCGCACAAAGGCTGACGGCACCATATAGTCAGGCAAAATAGCTTGCAGATGAGCACTCAGGCTGTTCACCAACCCGTCATGGGCTTCCGCCGCCACATAAGCCACCAGCCGTTTATCCTGCCCGTCCCCCCGTGCCAACACCGCCGCTTCACGCACCGTTGAGTGCTCTGCTAACCGGGCTTCAATTTCCCCGAGTTCAACGCGGAAGCCGCGGATTTTAACCTGTTGATCGTTTCGGCCCAAGAATTCCAGATTGCCGTCCGGCAGATAGCGGGCCAAATCTCCGGTGCGGTACATGCGAGCATCCGGGTTATCACTGAATGGATCGGTAAGGAAACGCTCGGCGGTCAATTCAGGCCGATTAAGATAACCACAGGCAACCCCATCTCCCCCGATATAAATCTCTCCGACTCCCCCTAACGGCACTGGCTGACCATAGGCATCCAACAGATAAACCCGCGTGTTGGCTACCGGTCGGCCGATCGGGATATTGGTTGTTCCCGGTGCGACTGCATTGATTCGGTATGTTGCCGTAAAGGTAGTGCCTTCACTTGGCCCATAGCCATTTAATAGCTGTTGTGGCGGACTGGTGCGCAGTACCTGACCGACAATATGGGGATCAAGGGCATCTCCGCCGACAATCAGGAACTTTATTTGCGGAAGAACCGGCGACAGCTCCGCTGCCAGCTGATTAAACAATCCAACACTCAACCACAGAACAGTGATTCGCTGAACCTGTAGATCCTGTACAAACGCCTTCGGTGTCAACAAAGTAGCATGATCAACAACCACTAACGCGCCACCATTGAGCAACGGTGCCCAGACTTCAAACGTGCTGGCATCGAAAGCCGGATTAGCGGCAAAAGCTACCCGGTCATCCGATCCAATTTCAGCATACCCGTTGTTGATGACCAGCCGGACCACCGCACGATGAGGCACCAGAACCCCTTTAGGTGTACCGGTAGAACCGGAGGTATACATGATATACGCTAACTCAGCGCTAGAACACGGTAAGTCAGGGTTGAGGCAATCTTCCTCTCTATTCGTGTCTGTCTCATCAAAGAGACGCAACAGCGGAACAGCCAGGTTAACCGGAATATCATCCCGTGTATCAGTGAGCAACAACCTGGCTGAACAATCACTTATCAGCCAGTTTTTCCGTTCATCCGGCACATTGGGATCAATCGGCACGTAAACGGCACCCGCTTTGAGAATCGCCAATTGGGCTACCACCAGCTCCAATGAACGCGCTAGCAGAAACGCAACATGATCACCGGGACACACTCCTTGTTCGATGAGTTGACGAGCTAACCGATTGGCGCGGGTATTCAGTTCCATATAACTGAAAGTTTTCTCTCCCGCTATCAGTGCCATTGCCTCTGGGTTTTTCTCTACCTGTTGTTCAAACAACCGATGGATGCATAACGCCTCGGGATACACGGTTTCAGTCGCGTTCCAGGTTTCCAGTAACAACCTACGTTCAGCCTCAGGTAACAAATTAAGCTGCCCCACGGGGATTTCATCACTCATCCTTTTTGATGACGCCAACACCTGCAAATGTTCACTCATCCGCAGAATAACTTCCGGGCTCAGGCGATTTTCATCATAGATCCAGCGAAAGCCGCCCTGTGCATTCATCTGGAACGTCAACAATTCGCCGGATACCGTCTGAGCACACGATTTGTCATCCTGTATCACAGAAACGGCGATCTGCCACGGTCGGCTTGCTCTTAATTCCGGGATAGACCGCAGTGAAGGAGAACGGGAAAGAAGATCACGACTAAATGTGCGGTGCCGTGCCAATCGAGCAAGTTCATCATCAACCCAATCAGCTACCACGGAACACGGCTTATCAAACGCCACCTCAACAACCATCGGCACCATCGATGACAACCCGGTCAATATATCTGGTTTATCGTTTGCCTCATCCATGCACCAACCGATGTGGAGTTCCGTCTGCTGAGTCAAGCGCGCAAGATAGATAACGAATACCTGCAACAATGCCTGTAATGGATCTTCTCCAGCGTTTTTTAACAATGGAGGCTGCCAGGGGCTCATTCCCCATCGGGGTTCTGCCTGTTTCCCAATCATTTCAAAAGGCAACTGGAGTGGTTGCAACGAGGCAAGACGCTTGTACCAAAATGGTTCACTGGGTGCGAGTGTTTGAAGGGTATCTTTTACATTCTGAGCCTGCTGTGAGGAAAGCAGAGGCAGCGGTTTACCCGGACTGAGTTCCGATATATCGGCAAGCTCCCTGGCAGACAGCAAGTGACCTTCAAGGGTGGCGAACCCGCCGATCCGAACATCCTCACTGCCGGTCGTCACCTGCCAGGCATCCTCCTCCACACTAATCAACGTACCGGGTGCCCCCTCGGAGCACGTGTTCAACCGTTGAAGCCAGGAAATTTGCACCGTGCCCTGTTCGAGTAACAGTTTAGGGCAACCCAATGGATTTAAATAATTTTCCCCAAAATCTAATGCCCGTACTAAAGCTGACAAGACCTCTCCCGACTGCTCCCAACATAAATATCCCCCCCAATCGGGGCGACGTGACCGAGCATAAAAACTCCGTTGCGAGAGATCCTGAGGATAAGTCACCAGTGCGTCGCGCCCCAGATTTTTCAGTAGTTCAACAAATCCTTTCTGAGCCGCCTGGTAACATTTCAGATTCAACGAGAAAGCGTTATCCCGTTCTTCAATCGATACCGGCCATTGCACGGCAATATCGCCGGTATCCACACCGCCTTCAAGACAGTGCCAGGAAATAGCATAATGAGTCTCCCGAGCCAACAACGCCCAGGAAGTCGCATGACTGCCCGCATAGCGTGGCAGAGGACTATCATGATAATTAAAAGCATTGCCACGAATTTGTTCAATGAGCGACCCCGGCAGGATAATTGGGTTGACGATTGAGAAAAGCCAATCGACAGGCTGTGACGTGATATGTTCTTGTAATGCATCAACCGAGTTCACACAAGCAATCCCTTGCCGAGCAGCCCACGTTTGTAGAACAGTATCAGTAGGTAGCACTGCTTGTATGGTATGCCCTGCCGCCAGAATTTGCTCGGCGCAGAACACCGCAAGGGTCGTTCCCCCCACCACAACGCATTCTCGTGGTGGAATCAATGTATCATACGTATTATGAGTTATATTTTCACATGACATCTGAGAGAGAGCTTCGTCTTTAAGAACATTTCCCACTGTAGCAATGTTACCCTTCATTTATTACCTCAACGAATCTGTTAGAAATTTGAAAACTGTCATACCTGACAGCCATCACCCATATTTCTTTCTCACTTCTTGCCCCCAAGAAATAAAAACGGACATATCCGACATCAATTCAAAATATTAAGACACCTTGCCATCTCTCGATTAATAACGGCCAATGAGTCATTTTTTATACTAATTCCCCTAATAACCGAAGAAATAATCGACCTTAATCACACAAATAAAAAATTCTATTCTTATCCCTACAATGACATTATTATATTCAATACCACAAAGAAACATTACAAATTACAATTAATATCACTACATATTATTTCAGAATAATAAAATAATGTGACATGTATAATAGTTAACGCAATAAAATATTGATTGTAACGAGATGTATTCCAATTAGATCGTTTTGTGATGTTATTTTTCCGACGCCCCGAAATATTTACCAACACGTGGTGAAAGCTAGGATAAAGCTTAATATTATTCAATTATATACTCCTCCCAACATATACCCTTCATCTTTCAAGCTGCTGCTTTGTTGGCTGCTTTCACTCACCCCGGTCATATAGTTATCTATGCTCCCGGTGATTCGCTCCCTTGCCGTCGCGATGCATCTTGAAATCCATAAGGTATATACATTTATTGCCTATCCAAGAGGGCTATTTTTTGCCATAAGCGAGGCGAATCACCCCTCACATATTGCGTGTATACCCCGGGTTTTCCACACTGTCCGTGTTTACTGTTCATTTATAAGAACAGCCAGCAACAATTACCTCTAATAGGTAAGGCTTTTAATTATCACGGGTATTTAAAATAAACCTAATATATTATAAAGCGAGATCATGAAATTAAGGGTAATTAAAGCATCCTATATCACCACCCAAAAACACATTGCCATGATCATAGCTTCGATTATCTTCTCATAATTATCTATTACAAGAAATATGCCCAACAATAACGCTACAATTAAAAATATAATTTTGATACCAAGGCAATCAACAAAACAAAATAAAATCAACAATAAAATCCGTTTGAGATCACACAATATAAAATAGCAACAATAATAACAAAGAAACCTAAAAAGATAACTTATATGAGAATGATAACTTCCCTTATTCTATTTTAATGCATAAAAAATCCGGTATAATAAATACATACCGGATTCTCACACCAGAACTAAATAATTGAGCACCTCCTTAATATATCAGTATTACGAAGCCTCCTTGTCATAGTTGATTGTCAACGCCCTATTCAAAACCTGAGCTAAAGCGGTTTTATTTTCATTATCCTCCAATAAACTAAAATGGTTACCCGGAATAGCAATCAACTTAAGTGAAGTATCGGGCATGACCCGCTCCCAACCTAACGACGGCTCTATATTTACGGACTCCGACTTTTCATCCGTCACAAAAGAAATAGCGGGAGAAGGTTCCACCGCATAGAACTGATGCAGCGTTATTGCTAATGCTGGCGGCTCATAATCCGCAACCATTTGCGCGTAATGTTCGATCTGTTCCCAATGTTTTGCGATCACATCAGCACACAGACTTACCGGATATAACGCCAATGCTTGTGCTGCTTCAATAAACCGCACCAAATTCAATTCATCAATTCGCCGGTACAACACCGCAATCTCTTCTTTGTATTCCTCCCCTAATTGCCGGGCCAGCTCAGTAAAGAAATGGTATTTGGGCTGCATAGCCTCTTTGCCAAAATAATGCGGCGCCGGCGTATCGATTAACCCTAGGAAATTAACCCGCTCGCCAGCACCCAAAAGCCGCTGGACAATGGCATAAGCCAATATCCCACCGGAAGAGTAGCCACTTATCCGATATGGGCCTACGGGTTGTACTGCTTTCATCAAGGTGATCATTCTGGCAGCCTGCTCTTCCATCGTTGACATCGATTCTTCATGAATAGACGGCCAAGGCAGCGCATAAATCGGGTAGCCCGACGGGATATGTTGAGCCAGTCCGAAAACATAGGAATAGTCACCCATGCCACTGGGAACAAAGAACAATGGCAGCCCTATTCCGTCAGGTCGCACCGATATAGCCTCGCTTTGCGGCCGAGACAATAAATCCGAGGTGATTTTCGATGCCAATTCGGATAACACCGGGAATTGGAACAGAGCATTCAATGTAAAAATCAAACCCCGACCGGCGGCAAGATTCATCATTCGCATGGCAAGCAGTGAGTGGCCGCCCAACGCGAAGAAATTGTCATACCGGCTAACCTGCTCAATCCCCAGCAATTCACACCAAATCGCTGCTAATACGGTTTCCGTTTCGCCTTGTGGCGCTTCATAAGCTTGATGAGCAAACGCTTCATTGTCCGGCTCCGGTAATACACGACGATCCAACTTACCGTTTGGCGTCAATGGAAAAGCATCCAGACGCACAAAAGCTGATGGCACCATATAGTCAGGTAAAATGGCACTCAGGTGGGTACGCAGGCTATTCGCCAACCCTTCATCCGCTGGTGCCACCACATAAGCAACCAGCCGTTTATCCTGCCCCTCACCCTGCGCCAGTACTACAGATTGACTGACCGCAGGATGCTCCACCAACCGGGCCTCAATTTCACCCGGTTCAACCCGGAAGCCACGAATTTTCACCTGCTGGTCGTTACGCCCCAAGAATTCCAGGTTGCCATCCGGTAAGTAGCGAGCCAAATCCCCGGTGCGGTACATCCGGGCCTCTGGGTTATCACTAAACGGATCAGCAAGGAAGTATTCCGTGGTCAGCTCAGGACGATTGAGATAACCCCGTGCTACACCGGCCCCGCCAACATACAATTCCCCTACTGCTCCTAGCGGTATTGGTTGACCTTGAGCATCCAGCAGGTAAACACGTGTATTCGGCAGCGGACGACCAATGATATTGGCCTGCCCTGCCATCTCATTCAGACAGGATATCGTCGTGGTAATCGTCGCTTCTGTTGGACCGTAGCAATTCACCAGAACAGGAGATTCACGGTGAGCCGATAACCAGCGTTGTAACTCATGATCAGATATCGCTTCCCCACCAATGCAAATCATCCTCAAGCCCTGATAGATATCGCCTTCATGAACATCTGATATTATCCGCCAGAATTGGGCCGGTATTGCAATGTAGGTAATTTTATAAGACTCACACAGACGCCAGAACTCCTGCGCACTCAGGATCCATTGATTTGTCCTTAAGACTAATTGTGCCCCCTGTGTTATTGCGCAAAATATTTCTGATGCACAAACGTCAAAAGAAGGGTTGCAAAATTGCAATAGACGGTCAGATGCGTTAAACGACCACTTCGTGTTCAGCGAAGTAATTTGACTGACCAATTGCCTATGTTCAACCATCACGCCTTTCGGTGTGCCGGTCGAGCCGGAGGTGTAAATCACATACGCCAGGTGCTGTGAGGTTAATTCAGGTCTCTGTGGATTGCTGTCTGGCTGATCAGGCAAGGTATTCGGATCAAACACGGTCAACCCAGTCAGCGCGTTCTCGCCCAACACGGCACGCCCGACGTCATCGGCCAGCAAAATAACCGGTGAAACATCAGCCAAAATATGCGTTAGACGTTCACCCGGATAATCCGGATCGAGTGGCACATAAGCCGCGCCCGCTTTCAGTACTGCCAATAATCCCACTACCATTGCCGGTGAACGTGCCACGCAAATCGCCACCCGCTGGTCCGGTTCTACACCTAGGGCAATTAGCTGATGGGCTAACCGATTAGCGCGGGCATTTAATTCGGCATAACTGAAAGTTTGTGTTTCATACATTAACGCGGTCGCGTCAGGGGTTTTTTCCACCTGTTGTTCAAATAATTGATGTATACACCACGGGTCAAGATATGCTGCCGTTTCCGGGGCGTTCCAAGTTTTCAGCATCAACGTACTTTCAATTTCAGGTAGGATGTTCAATGTCCGTACCGGCGTTTCCGGGGTCTGTTCCAACGCCTCCACCAGGCTTTCCAGTGCCTGTTGCATATAGCCACATACCCGTTCCGGCTCAAACGGTTGGACAACTTGAGCCGTCAGCCCTAGTGCGTCACCAAAATCTTCCACCGACAAGGCAAACGGATAGTTGGTAAACTCCTGTGCCCCAAGGAATTCAATCCCGTCCATCGTTTCATCCAAAGGATCTGGTTGCTCATTATGTCGGTAGTTCAACAGAGCGCTAAACAGTGGAACACCATCCTGCACACCACTACAACGCTGGGCCAGCGCCAGTGAGGCATGCTCATGTTCCAACAATCCCGCCAACCGATTATGCGCCGCCTGTACACTATCACGCACCGGGGTATCATCGATATCCAGCCGCAACGGCAAAGTATTGATAAACAGCCCCATACCACTGTCAACCCCTTTCCCTACCGCCATGCGTCCAAATATTACGGTACCAAACACCACCTGTTCCTGTCCGCTGGTACGCGACAACACCTGCGCCCAAGCCAGATGACATAAAGCCGCCAGACTCACCCCCAAACGCCGAGCTTGACTGCGTAGGCGGTCATTCAGCTCAGGTGCCAACATCCGCTGCGATTCCGTCACTTGGGAGCCATCACGATGCACCTCCGTCAATCCGAACGGCAATGTGGGTTCATCCACCTCCGCCAGCATTTCGGTAAAGAAACGGATATGTGCTTCCTGATTCACCCCCAACCGGACCTCAGCCACCAGATTACGGAACGATACTGGGGTAGGCAGGCTCTCCTGCTGTCCGTCCAGATAAGCTTGTACTTCACGGTTCATCACGTCCAGCGTGGTATGGTCGCCAATCAGATGATGCAGCAATTGCAGCACAATCCAACGGCCATCCCTTTCCTGTGCCACCACAAACCGCAATAACGGTGCTTCGCTCAGGTCCAGACGATGGTGACGGGGATCAAAACGCTCAGTTAATTGCCCGCTAACCGATCCATCGGCCAAATCCAGTGTCAGTTCAGTCACCGATAAGGATGCCTGACGCCAAACCACTTGGGCGGGCACTGAAAGCCCTTGCCAGATAAAGGCGGTACGCAGGATATCGTGTCGATTAATCACCTGTTGCACTGCCGCCAGATAACGGTCCAGCAGAGTTCGCTCAGTAAAGACCATCTGGCCGGTTAATAGATACGGATCCCCTGCGTTTGCCAGTAAATGGTGGAACAAAATACCGTCCTGCAACGGCGACAAAGCATAGATATCCTGAATATTGGCCACCCCACCCGGCACTTGCCCGACGATGCGGTCAATGTCAGTCTGAGTCAAATCAATCAGCGGTAACATCTCCGGTGTCAACGCCGTAGTTTCCGGGGTGATGACGTTAGACGGTACAATTACAGCCTGATGCTGTCCCAACGTTTGGGCCAGATCTGACAGCACCGGAGACTGGAACAGATCACGCGCCGCCAGTGTCAACCCCAAGTGACGCAGGCGTTCAATCATGCGTACAGCGAGCAATGAATGGCCGCCCAGTGCAAAAAAGCTGTCATACCGGCTGACCTGTTCCATTCCCAGTAATTCACGCCAAATCGCCGCTAGCGCCATTTCCGTTTCGCCTTGTGGCGCTGAGTAAACCTGACGGGCAACAGCTTCACTATCCGGTGCGGGTAACGCCCGACGATCCAGCTTACCGTTCGATGTCAACGGAAACGCCTCCAGACGCACAAAGGCTGACGGCACCATATAGTCAGGCAAAATTTTACTCAGGTGATCACGCAAACTATTCACCAGCCCATCATCGGCAGGTGCCACCACATAAGCCACCAGCCGTTTGTCCGGCCCATCCCCTAACGCCAGCACAGCCGCCTCACGCACCACCGGATGCTCTACCAGACGCGCCTCGATTTCTCCCGGTTCAATTCGGAAGCCCCGGATTTTAACCTGCTGGTCATTACGGCCCAGGAATTCCAGATTACCGTCCGGCAGATAACGAGCCAAATCCCCAGTGCGGTACATGCGTGCCTCCGGGTCATCACTGAACGGATCGACAAGGAAACGTTCGGCGGTTAACTCAGGGCGATTGAAATAACCTTGGGCTACCCCATCGCCACCGACATAAATCTCACCGATCACACCTGACGGTACCGGCTGACCATACGCATCCAACAAATAAACTCGCGTGTTGGCTATCGGCCGACCAATCGGGATTCGGGTTGCTCCCTGTGGTAACGCCTCGATAGGATACATAGTGGTAAAAGTGGTTCCCTCACTCGGACCATAAGCCTGCAATAATTGTTGTGGCGGACGATTATCCAAAATCTGAGCAATCACCTGTAAATCGGGGATATCTCCCCCGAAAATCAGGATTTTAATTTGCGGGAGAATGGGAGATAACTCTGCCGCCAGCCGGTTAAACAACCCGATAGTCAACCACAGAACCGTGATGCGGTGCGCCTGTAAAGCCAGTACTAACTCCGGTGGTGTCAACAACGTGGCGTGGTCAATAACCACTAAAGCACCACCGTTAAGCAACGGTGCCCAGACTTCAAACGTGCTGGCATCAAAAGCGGGATTAGCCGTAAAGGCAACCCGATCCTCAGGCCCGATGTTGGCATAACCATTATTGATGACCAGCCGGACCATAGCACGATGCGGCACCAAAACCCCTTTGGGTGTGCCGGTAGAACCGGAGGTATACATGATATACGCCAATTCTGTACTGGAACGCGGCAAATCAGGGTTGATACGATCTTGCTCTCTGTTCGCATTTTTCTCATCCGAGAGACGCAACAGCGGAATAGTCAAGTTAGCCGGAATATCAGTCCGTGCATCGGTGAGCAGCAACCGGGCGGAACAATCACTTATTAGCCAATGTTTCCGTTCATCCGGCATACTGGGATCAACTGGCACGTAAACAGCGCCAGCCTTGAGGATAGCCAATTGGGCCACCACCAGCTCCATCGATCGTTCTAACAGGATCGCAACATGGTCATCCGGGCGAATCCCCTGTTCGATTAGCTGATGAGCCAACCGATTAGCACACGTATTCAGTTCCGTATAGCTTAAGGTTTTATCTCCCGCTATCAGCGCGGTCGCCACTGGCGTTTTCTCCACCTGCTGCTCAAACAATTGATGAATACATAACGCATCAGGATAGGCGGTTTCCGTGGCATTCCAGGTTTCCAGCAACAACGTGCGTTCCGTTTCAGGCAGAATGTTCAACGCCCGTATCGGTGTTTCCGGGGTTTGCTCCAACGCTTCTACCAGACTCTCCAGCGCCTGTTGCATATAACCGCACAAGCTTTCCGGATCAAACGGTTGCACGACCTGAGCCGTCAGCCCCAGTGATTCACCAAAATCCTCCACCGACAGCACAAATGGGTAGTTGGTTCGCTCCTGTGCGTCAAGAAATTCAATACCACTAATCAGTTCATCTGACGTTGCCGACAAAGCATTATGCCGATAGTTCAACAGCGCACTAAAAAGTGGCGTACCGCTGGCAATCCCACTACACTGCTGAGCCAGTGCTAGTGAAGCATGCTCATGTGCTAATAATCCGGCGAGGCGGGTATGGGCAGCTTGCACACTGTCCCGTACTGGGGTCTCATCGATATCCAGCCGCAACGGCAAGGTATTGATAAACAACCCCATACCATTGTCAGCACCATTTCCCGCCTGCATACGCCCAAACAACACCGTACCAAACACCACGTTCTCCTGACCACTGGTACAGGATAATACCTGTGCCCAAGCCAGATGACACAGCGCCGCCAGACTGACACCCAGATGCCGGGCCCGATTACGCAAACGGTCATTCAGTGTACTTGTCAGCCTCCGATGAGATTCCGTCACCTGCGAACCATCACGATGCACCTCCGTCAATCCGAACGGCAGCGTCGGTTCACCCACCTCCGCCAGCATCTCGGTAAAGAAGCGGGTATGCTCTTCCTGACTGACACCCAATCGGGCCTGCGCCACCAAATTGCGGAAAGGAGCCGGCGCAGGCAAGCTCTCCTCCTGACCGGTTAGATACGCTTGCACTTCGCGGTGCATCACTTCCATCGTTTCATGGTCACCGATCAAGTGATGATGCAATTCCAGTAACAACCAGCGACCATCAGTTTCCTGCGCGATAACAAAACGCAATAGCGGCGCCTGACTCAGGTCAAGACGATACTGAGCGGGATCAAAACGCCGGGTTAACTGGTCACTCACCGGACCGTCAGCCGAGTTTAGCGTCAATTCCGTCACTGACAATGGGGCCTGACGCCAAACCACCTGTGCCGGCACTGACAATCCTTGCCAGATAAAGGCGGTACGTAAGATATCGTGCCGATCAATGGTCCGTTGAATCGCCACCAAATAACGATCCAACAGCGCCCGGTCAGCAAAAACCATCTGGCTGATTAACAGATACGGATCACCTTCATTCTCCAGCAGATGGTGGAACAAAATGCCATCCTGCAACGGTGACAGCGCATAGATATCCTGAATATTCGCCATCCCGCCCGGTACCTGTCCGACGATGTAGTCAATGTCAGGCTGAGTCAAATCAATCAGCGGCAACATCTCCGGTGTCAGTACCGTCGTCTCTGGTGTAATACGGTTGTCGGGCACCTGGATTTCATCATGCTGAACCAGAGATTGTGCCAAAACACGCAGTGTTGGATGTTGGAATAACGTTTGTACCGACACGCCAAGACCGACACGCCGCAATCGTTCAATCATGCGCACGGCGAGCAGTGAATGGCCGCCCAACGCAAAGAAGCTGTCATGTCGACTAATCTGCTCAACGCCCAGTAATTCACACCAGACAGCCGCCAGCATCGTTTCTCTCTTCCCTTGCGGGGCTTCATAGACCTGACGGGCAAACGCCGCTTCCCCCGGTGCCGGTAACGCCCGGCGATCCAGCTTGCCATTCGGCGTCTGCGGGAAGCTATCCAGCCGCACAAAAGCCGCCGGTATCATATAGTCAGGTAAAACGGCACACAGGTGTTCACGTAAACCGGCAGTCAATCCCTCATGCGCTTCCGCCACCACATAGGCAACCAGCCGTTTGCCCAGTTCATCATCCAGCGCCAACACCGCCGCCTCTTGCACCGCCGGGTGTTCCACCAGCCGGGTTTCAATTTCCCCTAGCTCAACCCGGAAGCCGCGAATTTTAACCTGTTGGTCGTTACGCCCCAGGAATTCCAGTTCACCGTTCGGCAGATAACGAGCCAAATCCCCGGTACGATACATCCGTGCATCAGACACCGGATTAAAGGGATCGGGTATAAAACGTTCCTCGCTCAATGTCAGCCGGTTCAGATAACCCCGTGCCACCCCCACGCCACCAATATACATTTCGCCTACACAGCCCAATGGCACAGGTTGGCCGTGTCTGTCCAGTAAGTAGATGCGAGTATTCCTAATCGGCCGACCAATAGAACGATCGTCTTCTGGGGATAATATTGCTTTACAGGTCGCCGTCACGGTATTTTCCGTCGGGCCATACGCGTTCAATAGCTGGAGTGGGTAGGTTTCCTGCCTAAACCAGTCCTGAATGGCGTTCCTTTTGACCGCCTCACTGCCAATGATGATGAGCCTGAGATCATCCGGCAGCGGTAATCCGTTGTCTCTGGCCGCCAGCTCGGACCAGAATAAGGTCGGCAGAAACATCACCGTGATACGATTCTGCCGGGCTAAGGCAATAAATTCCGGCATTGAAGCCAGCCAGCTATCATCACGGATAACTAGCGTGGCTCCGTTGCATAATGACGAGAAGCACTCTTCCACTGAAACATCAAACGCAAAAGCGGCAAATTGCAACACCCGGTCTTGCTCGGTGACGGCATAGAGTTCATTAACCCCCAGATAACGTTGATACACCGCCTGATGTTCTACCATCACCCCTTTCGGCTGCCCGGTTGAACCGGAGGTATAAATGATGTAAGCCAAGTGCTGTGGCGTCAACTCCGGGACCCGCGGGTTACTATCCGGCAGGTCTGGTTGGATATTCGGGTCGAGTACCGTCAGCCCGGCCAGCGCCTCGTCACCCAGTGCAGCCTGTCCGGTCGCATCAGCCAATACCACTGATGGGGCGGTATCATTCAGGATATACGTCAGACGCTCCCCCGGGTAAGTTGGATCCAGCGGCACATAGGCCCCACCGGCTTTCAGTACCGCCAACAATGCCACCACCATCGTCGGGGAGCGAGCCACGCAAATTGCTACTGGCTGATCCGGGGTTACGCCAAACGCAATCAGTTGATGGGCAAGGCGGTTGGCGCAAGCATTTAATTCAGCATAACTCCGCGTCTGCTCTTGATACACCAGCGCCGTCGCATCAGGGGTTTTCTCCACCTGTTGTTCAAACAATTGATGAAGACATAACGCGTCGGGATACGGGCTCTCCGTGGCGTTCCAGGTTTCCAGTAACAACGTGCGTTCGGTTTCAGGCAAGATATTCAGTGCTCGTACTGGTGTCTCTGGGGCCTGTTCAAGAGCCTCGACCAAACTCTCCAGCGCCTGCTGCATATAATCGCATAGGCTTTCCGGATCAAACGGCTGTACCACATGAGCGATCAACCCTAACGTGGCGCCATCGTCCTCCACCGACATTCCAAAGGGATAGTTAGTGCTCTCCTGCTCGCCCAGAAATTCAATCCCGTCTATCGTTTCATCCAAAGGATCAAGCTGATCATTATGTCGGTAATTCATCAGGGCACTAAAAAGTGGCGTACCGCTGGCAACCCCACTGCATCTCTGAGCCAACGCCAGTGAAGCATGCTCATGTTCCAATAATCCTGCCAGCCGGGTATGTACGGCCTGTACACTATCACGCACCGGCGTATCATCGATATCCAGCCGTAACGGCAGGGTATTGATAAACAGCCCCATGCCATTATCAACCCCTTCTCCCGCCGCCATACGCCCAAACAACACAGTGCCGAATACCACTTTCTCCTGTCCACTGGTACACGACAATACCTGTGCCCAGGCCAGATGGCACAACGCCGCCAGACTGACACCCAAACGCCGGGCCTGGCTACGCAGACGGTCATTCAAGTTGGTTGTCAGCATCCGGTGGGATGCTATCTCCTGCGATCCATCACGATGCACATCCGCCAGCCCGAACGGCAACGTGGGCTCATCCACCTCCGCCAACATGTCAGTAAAGAAGCGGATATGCGCATCCTGACTCACCCCTAACCGGGCTTGAGCCACCAAATTGCGGAAAGGAGCCGGGTCAGGCAGGCTATTCCCTTGCCCGGCAAGGTACGCCTGCACTTCACGGTTCATCACTTTCATGGTGGTATGGTCACCAATCAAGTGATGTTGCAATTCCAGTAACCACCAGCGGCCATCGGTCTCCTGCGCCACCACAAAACGTAACAGCGGTGCCTGAGCCAAATCGAGACGATAATGACGGGGATCAAAACGTCGAGCCAGTTGATCGCTAACCGGCCCATCAACCGGGTCCAGCGTCAATTCAGTCACTAATAAGGATGCTTGACGCCAGACTACCTGTGCCGGCACTGACAATCCTTGCCAGATAAAGGCGGTGCGCAGAATATCGTGGCGATTAATCACCTGTTGCACCGCCGCTAAATAACGATCTAGCAGAGACCGGTCAGCAAAGGCCATTTGACTGACCACCAGATAGGGATCACCTTCGTTTGCCAGTAAGTGGTGGAATAAAATACCGTCCTGCAACGGTGACAGGGCATAGATATCCTGAATATTCGTTATCCCACCCGGCACCTGCCCGACGATACGGTCAATCTCAGCCTGAGTCAGATCAATCAGCGGCACCATCTCTGGAGTGATTTTCGTCGTCGCTGACGTAATCACATTCGGTGGCACCACCATAACCGGGTGCTGCCCCAGGGTTTGCGCCAATTCAAACAACACTGGCGACTGGAACAGGTCACGCACCGCCAGCGTCAACCCTAAGTGACGCAGGTGTTCAACCATCCGTACAGCGAGCAGCGAGTGGCCGCCCAAGGCAAAAAAGCTGTCATGCCGGCTGACCTGTTCAATCCCCAGTAATTCACGCCAAATCGCCGCCAACGCCATTTCGGTTTCGCCTTGCGGCGCAGCATAAACCTGACGAGCCAAAGCCTCATTGTCTGGTGCCGGCAATGCCCGGCGATCCAACTTACCGTTCGGGGTCAACGGAAATATATCCAGACGCACAAAGGCTGTCGGTACCATGTAATCCGGTAAAATCGCACTCAGGTGATCACGCAGACTAATCGCCAGCCCCTCATGGGCTTCCGCCACCACATAGGCCACCAGCCGTTTATCCGGCCCATCACCCAGCACCAACACCGCCGCCTCACGCACCACCGGATGCTCTACCAGACGTGTCTCAATTTCCCCCGGTTCAATGCGGAAACCGCGGATTTTAACCTGCTGGTCATTACGGCCCAGAAATTCCAGATTGCCATCCGGCAGATAACGGGCCAAATCCCCGGTCCGGTACATGCGCGCATCCGGTTGATCACTAAATGGATCTGTCAGGAAACGTTCAGCCGTCTGGGCAGGGCGATTAAGATAGCCACAAGCCACCCCATCTCCCCCCACATAAATCTCACCAATCGCACCTGACGGTACCGGCAGACCGTAAGCATCCAGCAGATAAATACGTGTATTGGCTATCGGTCGGCCAATGGGGATCCGGGTCACTCCCTGCGCTAATGCCACGATAGGATACATGGTGGTAAAAGTGGTTCCCTCACTCGGACCATAAGCTTGCAATAATTGTTGTGGCGGACGATTATTCAGGACCTGAGCAATCACCTGTAAATCGGGGATATCTCCCCCGAAAATCAGGATCTTAATCTGCGGAAGAACCGAGGATAACTCTGCCGCCAGCCGGTTAAATAACCCAATCGTCAGCCACAGCACTGTGATGTGATGAGCCTGTAAAACCCGGACTAACTCCGGCGGCGTTAATAACGTGGCACGGTCAATAACCACTAACGCCCCGCCATTAAGCAACGGCGCCCAGACTTCAAATGTACTGGCATCAAAAGCCGGATTAGCCGTAAAGGCAACCCGGTCATCTTGACCGATTTCAGCATAGCCATTATTGATGACCAGCCGAACCACCGCACGATGCGGTACCAACACCCCTTTGGGGGTACCGGTCGAACCGGAGGTGTACATGATATACGCTAAATCGGCGCTGGAATGCGGTAAATCAAGGTTGAGGCAATCTTCCTCTTTGCTCGTATCTGTCTCATCCGAAAAACGAAGCAGCGGAACAGCCAAGTTAGCCGGAATCTCCGTCTGTGTATCGGTGAGCAGCAACCGAGCGGCACAATCATTTATCAGCCAGTTTTTCCGTTCATCCGGCACACTGGGATCAACCGGTACGTAAACCGCACCGGCTTTAAGAATCGCCAACTGGGCCACCACCAGTTCTATCGATCGCTCTAACAGGAGCGCAATATGATCACCGGGATAAACCCCTTGTTCGATTAACTGATGAGCCAACCGGTTAGCACGCGTATTCAGTTCCATATAACTTAGCGTTTTATCTCCGGCTATCAGCGCCGTCGCCGCTGGAGTTTTCGCCACCTGCTGTTCAAACAACTGATGGACACATAACTGATCAGGATAGACGGTTTGCGTGGCGTTCCAGGTTTCCAGCAACAAGGTACGCTCCGCTTCCGGCAGGATGTCCAATACCCGAACGGGCATTTCTGGGGCTTGCTCCAAGGCTTCCACCAGACTCTCCAGTGCCTGTTGCATATAACCGCATAGGCTTTCCGGATCAAACGGCTGCACGACCTGAGCCGTCAGGCCCAGCGTAGAGCCACCGTCCTCCACTGACAGCACAAACGGATAGTTAGTTCGCTCCTGTTCGCCCAAGAATTCAATCCCGGCCATCGTTTCATCCAAAGGATCTGGCTGTTCATTATGGCGATAGTTCAACAGAGCACTAAAGAGTGGCACACCGCTGTCAACCCCACTGCATCGTTGAGCCAATGCCAACGGAGCATGCTCATGCTCCAACAACCCGGCCAGTCGCAGATGCACCTCCCGCACACTGTCCTGTACCGGGGTCTCATCGATATCCAGCCGCAGCGGTAGAGTATTGATAAACAACCCCATCCCTTCCCCCACGGCCATGCGCCCAAACAGGACGGTACCAAACACCACTTTCTCCTGCCCACTGGTGCGCGATAACACCTGCGCCCAAGCCAGATGACACAACGCCGCCAGACTGACGCCCAAACGCCGGGCCTGACCGCGCAGACGGTTATTTAGCTCAGGAACTAACATCCGGTGAGATTCGGTCTTCTGAGATCCATCACGATGCACACCCGTCAGCCCGAACGGCAGCGTGGGTTCATCCACTGCCGCCAACATGTCGGTGAAGAAACGGCTATGCGCTTCCTGACTCACCCCAAGCCGAGCCTCAGCCACCAGATTACGGAACGGCACCGGAGCAGGTAGGCACGCCTCCTGTCCGGCAAAATAAGCCTGCACTTCACGGTGCATCACTTCCATCGTTTCATGGTCACCAATCAAGTGATGCTGTAATTCCAGTAAAAACCAGCGGCCATCGGTTTCCTGAGCGATAACAAAATGCAGTAGCGGCGCCTGACTCAAGTCAAGACGATACCAAGCAGGATCAAAACGCCGAGTTAACTGGTCAATCACTGGACCGTCAGCTGGATCCAGCGTCAGTTCCGTCACGGGCAACCGGGCCCGACGCCAGACCACCTGCGCCGGCACGGATAATCCTTGCCAGACAAACGCCGTCCGCAGGATGTCATGGCGATCAACCACCTGTTGCACCGCCGCCAGATAACGGTCCAGCAAAGACCGATTAGCAAAAGCCACCGGATAGAGCACCAGATAGGGGTCACCTTCCTGTTCCAACAGGTGGTGGAACAAGATACCGTCCTGTAACGGCGACAACGCATAGATATCCTGAATATTCGTTATCCCACCCGGTACCTGCTCGACGATGCGGTCAATGTCAGTCTGAACCAAATCAATCAGCGGTAACATCGCCGGCGTCAGCGCCGTGGTTGTCGGCGTGATGACGTTAGGCGGGACTATCACAGCCTGATGCTGTCCCAACGTTTGAGCCAATGCTGACAGCACCGGCGACTGGAACAGATCACGTGCCGTCAGTGTCAAACCCAGGTAGCGCAAGCGCTCAATCATCTGTACGCCGAGTAGGGAATGACCGCCCAATGCAAAGAAACTGTCATGCCGGCTGATGTGTTCAATGCCCAATAATTCACGCCAGATGTCCGCCAGCGTGATCTCAGCCTTCCCTTGTGGGGCTTCATAAATCTGACGGGCAAAATCGTTTTCCCCGGGCGCAGGCAACGCCCGACGATCCAGCTTACCGCTCGGAGTCTGTGGGAAGGTATCCAGCCGCACAAAGGCCGCCGGCACCATATAGTCAGGCAAAATCGCACTCAGGTATTCACGCAAATCAGCCGCCAATCGCTCATTCGCTTCCGCCTCCACATAAGCCACCAGCCGTTTGCCCAGATCGCCATCCAGTGCCAACACCGCCGCCTCTCGTACCGCCGGGTGTTCCGTCAGTCGGGTTTCAATTTCCCCCAGTTCAATCCGAAAACCGCGAATTTTAACCTGCTCATCGTTACGGCCCAGAAATTCCAGGTCACCGTCCGGCAGGTAGCGGGCTAAATCCCCAGAGCGATACATCCGTTCACCAGATAGCGGACTAAAAGTATCCAACATAAAACGTTCCACACTCAACGCCGGCCGGTTCAGATAACCTCGTGCCACACCCACGCCACCAATATACATCTCGCCCACGCCACCTACCGGTACCAGTTCGCCATATTTGTCCAGCAGGTAGATGCGGGCATTTTTAGCCGGTCTGCCGATAGAACGGGCATCCTCCGGCGATAACACATCCTTATAGGTCACCGTCACGGTGTTTTCCGTCGGGCCATAACCATTCAACAACCGAGGCCGGTGGCCGGCTTGTCTAAACCAGTCCTGAATAGCACTCTTTTTCACCGCCTCACCCCCAATGATGATGAGCCGGAGACAATCCGGCAGCGGTAATCCATTGTCTCTGGCGGCCAGTTCAGACCAGAATAAAGTCGGCAGTGACATCACCGTAATACGATATTGCCGGGTTAAGGCAACAAATTCTGGTATCGACGCCAGCCAGCTATCATCCCGGATCACCAGTGTGGCGCCGTTGCATAATGACGAGAAGAAATCTTCCACTGAAACATCAAACGCAAACGCGGCAAATTGCAATACCCGGTCTTGTGCGGTGACGGCATAGGTGTCATTAAAACCCAGATAACGTTGATAAATCGCCTGATGTTCCACCATTACCCCTTTCGGCTGCCCGGTTGAGCCGGAGGTGTAAATCACATAGGCCAGATGCTGTGGCGTTAACGCCGGGATCTGCGGATTGCTGTCGGGCTGGTCAAGTTGGATATTCGGATCAAGTACCGTCATGCCTACCAGCGCCTGTTCGCCCAGCGCCACCCGGCCAGCTTCATCAACCAGTACCACTGACGGGGCACTATCACTCAGAATATACGCCAGACGCTCCCGCGGATAAGTTGAATCCAGCGGCACATAAGCCCCGCCGGCTTTCAGTACCGCCAGCAAAGCCACCACCATTGCCGGTGAGCGTGCCACACAAATCGCCACCCGCCGATCCGGTGTGACACCTAGCGCAATCAGTTGATGAGCCAGCCGGTTAGCACGGATATTCAATTCCGCATAACTGAGGGTCTGTTCTTGATATTCTAATGCCGTGGCGTGCGGGGCTTGCTCTGCCTGTTGTTCAAACAATTGATGAATACATAATGGGTCAGGATAAGGGGTATCCGTGGCATTCCAGGTTTCCAGTAACAGGGTACGTTCAGCCTCCGATAACACATTAAGCTGCCAGATAGGAACTTCCTCTCCCTGCCTTTTTGACGCTGCCAGCATCTGTAAATGTTCACCCATGCGCAGAACCACTTCCGTGCTCAGGCGATTTTCATCGTAGATCCAACGAAAACCGCCCTGCGCATTGATTTGGAGGGTCAGCAATTCGCCGGGCGCCGGCTGATCACACGGCCTATCCTCCGCGATGGCAGCAACGGCGATCCGCCATGGCCGGTGGGTTGTCAACGCCGGAATAGCCCACAATGAAGGAGAACGCGAGAGGAGATCTCGACTAAATGTGTGGTGCCGGGCCAACCGGGCCAGCTCGCCATCCAGCCAGTTAGCTACCACATACCACGGTTTATCAAACGCCACCTCAACGACCATTGGCACCACCGATGCCAGCTCTGACGACGTATCGCTTACGCCATCCACACACCAACCCATTTGGAATGTCGCCTGCTGAGTCAAACGCGCAAGATAGATAACGAATGCCTGTAACAACGTTCGCAGCGGCTCTTCTTCACCATTTTTTGGCAATGGGGAGTGCCAGTCACTGATTACCCAGTAGGGTTCCGCTTGCTCTCCGGCGGTTTCGAAAGGTAATTGAAGGGGTTGCAAAGCAGCAAGGCGTTCATACCAGAATGATTCATTGGAAGTAAACGTCTGGGGAATATTCTTTACATTCTGAGTCGGTGGTAAAGTGTCATTTACGTTGGTTATATTTTCTGACGTCTGAGAGAGGAGTTCAGCTTTAAAGGCACTTCCTGCTTGAGCAATGCTATCTTTCATTTACGACCTCAACGAATCTGTTAGAAATTTGAAAACTGTCATTTCTGACAGCCATCACCCATATTTCTTTCTTACTTCTTGCCCCCAAGAAATAAAAACCGACACATCTGACATCAATTCAAAATACACAGATACGGGATGCCATAGCCCGGTTAATAACGACTAATTAACAAATTTTTGACACTAATTTTTCTGACAGAGAAATAAATAATTCATCTTATAATCCGGAATAAAACATTCCATTTTTGTCCCTGTTTTTTAGATAAGCCCGATTAATTAACTGCAATTTTAATTGGCTGATACTGAATTCCATCATTAAAAATGGCGCCGTTAACTGCATTTAATTATGCATAAACACCAAATCACCATTGTGTTTTATTTATTCTCTATTAATATCTAATTGAAATTATTTCAAAGACAAATGACATATTTACCAAGATAAACTGAATAAATTAGCCTGAAATTACCAAACAGTTCACTTTGATAATTACCTATAAAATAAGTTCCTTATCTTAATAATGAACAAACACCTCAATCACAAATGAAATTATTCAATATTTACAAGCTCACTCTATATATTCAATTATTTGAAAATATAAGATGGGTTAAAATAATCCATAACACACTATTTTTCAACAAATAAATAATAACCTTAATGTAAATGCCGTAAACAAACCAATACGAATTAAAATTAAATTCATTATATTATTTTATAATAATAAGATGATAAAACCAATATAAACATTATTATGTTTAATACCATAGAGAAACAATTTAAAACCAGAAATGACTTTATTACACACTATCCTACAACAATAATTCATGAAATTAATCATTAATTACAAAACAATATATCTCAAGTAAATCATCCTACAAGGTAATTTACTTGATGCCCTGCGATATTTATTAACCTGGAGTTTTATCCTAATATTATTTAATTTCCATACAGAAGGAAAGTATATAGGAATTATATTATTCAATTTTCATGTTAATTATCACTCGTTATTTTAATATCAAAACCAGATTTTTTAATTAAATCATTCAATATTAACAGTGGAAAATATATGGCTATTCTTAAAATTTACATTAAATAGCTTTCCATAATACCGATACACCTATGCCTTTTGTTTTCTTTTTAAGCAATGTTGGTTCTGTAGCCTATCTCACTGATTCTACGGACTGCTTGGATGAAAAGACTGTATGTCTTAGTACACAAAGGCTGGTTGGAGATGGAACATAATTATGAAAACTTATTTAACATCTGATAAGTATTCATGAGAGCACCTTAATTGCATCGGCAAAGTTTTTACTTTATTACATAACCAACATTCACTATTTAATTACTTAAATCAGTAATAGTAGTAATGGCTTAATAAACAATGCCTATCAGGCAAAACCCTTCCTTTACTGGAATTCCCATCCAATGAATTAGCCTTGATTTCTTTAAGCTTCTTCTTCGTGAACTGTTGAAGATTAACTTCCGTAGGATTAGGCAAGTCTAATGCAGAGAAAATCTCTTCTGCCAATCTGAATGTGGGTTTAGGATTTCTCATGCAAGAAAAATATATAAATGGTGAAAGTATTCCTGCCGCCAAAATGCAGAAAAAACATACGTATTTCATATATTCGATAATATCCATTTTCACAAAAAAGACATCTATCATCATGTAAAAAAACATGAAAAATAAAAAGCAATACCAATTACCACGTACCTGATATTTGGCATTTGAATGAATACCTTGTTTACAACGCGGTGTCATCGATATCACCCTTAATTCAGGATGCGCAATGGCATAAACCACATAATGTCCCTCTTGTTCTGTCACCGCTAATTCAACGTAATCACCCACTTTTGCTATGGTAAAACCCAGCCAACCGTAAAACGGGACGCCATTAATTTTCCCCCGAACAAAATCACAAACATCACTCCTCCTATCTTCGGTTTGTGAAGTTATTGCCGCCCCTGCACTATTTCCTGCCATTGCCAACAATAACGCTCCAAACTGATTCCGCTCCTCTTTCCTAGCAAAAGCGACCGGATCATATTCCCGATCGGTAAAATAGCCTATGACACACAGGGTTTCGAATTCTTCCAATACACCACTCACTTTAATTAATGGTTTACAGGGAGGTAATTCCGGCGGCGGCGGTTCTTTTGCTAATATTGCATCCAGTTCGGGGATTTTTTCTTTTGTTTTTGCAATCTCCTTTTCTGCCTCTTCTCTGCCTTCTGGATGGCTTACTATCCAGTCAAGGTTAACTTCAATCCATGTATCAAGACTGCTTCTCTGACTTTTTATTTCTTCAAAGTCAATAGCCTCTTTGTAAGGACGAAAGGTACTCATAAGCCATCCTTAATTGCATCAGCAAAGTTTTTACTTTATTACATAACCAACATTCACTATTTAATTACTTAAATCAGTAATAGTAGTAATGGCTCAGGATACAAACCTTATCCGGTAATACTTCTTCACTGTTTTCAGACGATGGATTAGATTTCATTTCCTCAATCTTTTTCTTAGTTAATTTACTAAGACTAATATCCTGCGGATTCGGGAAACCCAACACGGAGAAAATATCCTGAGCCAGTTTAACTGACGGCCACGGTTTTTTGAGGCTGACAAAGTATGCATAGAAAGAAAATACGGTTGCCACAAATATAAACCATAAGGTTAAAAGGTCTGGTCCATCCCAAAAACTGCCCCCATCTGAAAAAAARACGGTGCCAAGACAAACGGCAATGATTATAAAAAATACACAGAAAGTATAAAAGACTTCATCCCATGCTTTTGACCGTCTCCCTTTATTACAACACGGCGTGATAGAAATCGTTCTGCGTTCAGGGTTTGTTAATGCATAGACGACATAATATTCTCCCTGATCGGTCACCGCTAATTCAACATAATCACCTGTTTTGACTGTCGTCAACCCTATCCAACCATGAAAAGGGATACCATTGATTTTCCCCTGCACAAAATGACATATTTCACTCAATCGCACTTCAGTCCGTAAATTCACCGCAGCCTGAGACGTATTTCCCAACATCGCCAGCAATAATGCACCAAATTGCCTATTCTCCTCCCGGCGGGCAAATTCTTCGGGATCATATTCGCGATCAGAAAAATAGCCTTTGACACAGAGTATTTCCCACTCTTCCAGCACACCACTCACTTTAATTAATGGTTTACGCGGGGGCAATTCCGG
>NZ_NMQR01000043.1 GCF_003545805.1 Photorhabdus sp. CRCIA-P01
TGTGGATGGGGCGGGTTACAACAAAGCTCATCTTGTGAAGGAGTGGGCTTATGTTAGCAATATTGAGTTACATTACCTTCCTCCATACAGCCCAAATTTAAACCCGATAGAGCGATTATGGAAGGTCATGAATGAACAGGTTCGAAATAACCGTTATTTCGCTGATAAGCATGAATTTCGAGACAAAGTCTTCAAATTTTTCACCACAACGTTACCTGATATAGCGGACTCGCTGACGTCTAGAATTAACGACCATTTTCAGGTGCTAAAAACTGCATCTTGAAGTTTCTTGGGTATATCAATATAAATTATTTTCTCTTTTCGTCGGAGTTAACATAATTTAAAAAATGAAAGCTCGGCACCGGTTTAAATTATTGCGTAAATATAATATACTATCAGGCATTTTTAATAAAATTAAAACAACCATAAAATATATTTAAAACAGAAATTCAAATGAAACTTTAAAACAATGAAATAATTTACATGCAATTAATTGTTTTTAAATGATTGTATGCAAAAATATATACCAATACTTAGAGCTTTATAATATAGAATCTTTTTTCCAATGATTTAACAATCATAAATCAACTTCAAATAACACATTAATAATTTATTGTTTAATAAAACAATCAGGATATAAACAAAAAAATTAATTCCAAAAACTCAATATTTTTATTATTAAATAAGTATTTATTGAACCTGAAAATTATTTTTAACGAGGATATGTATATGAAAAAAGAGCCAATTAATACATCAAATCCAGACAATATCGAGTTATCTGTTACAAACGAGATAGAAGCCGAAAATTCACCTATCGCGGTGTCCGGCATTGTCTCAGTAACGAACACCTACAACGGTCGACTCGAAGTTTTTGGTGTAAGCACTGATAATGCAGTATGGCGCAATGGACAAACGACACATACAGGCTCTTCCTGGACCGGCTGGACCTCACTCGGTTTAAAAGCGACCAGCAAACCTGCCGTTCACATCAATTCAGACGGTCGATTGGAAGTATTTGTACGTGGTGCCGATAATGCCCTATGGCATAACTGGCAAACCGCCCCCAACGCCGGTTGGTCAGGCTGGCAATCTTTAGGTGGAACGATCACCAGTAACCCTGTGGTATCCGTCAACACCGATAGCCGGCTTGAAGTCTTTGCCCGCGGCGCCGACAACACACTTTGGCATATCTGGCAAACCGCTCCCCACTCCAATCCGTGGTCAAGCTGGTATTCCCTGGGCCAAGTGATTACCAGTAACCCGGCAGTCCATATCAACTCTGATGGTCGGCTTGAGGTTTTTGCCCGCGGAGCCGACAACGCACTCTGGCACATATGGCAAACCGCTCCCCATACCGGTTCTTGGTCAAGCTGGCAGTCATTAGGTGGCACCATCACGAGTGATCCAGTGGTCATCCGCACCGTCGATGGCTGGCTTGAGGTTTTTGTACGCGCCATCGATAATGCACTCTGGCACATCTGGCAACTCGCCCCTTACTCCAATCAGTGGTCTAACTGGGCCTCATTGGGTGGCTCTATCACCAGTGCCCCTACAGTAATAAAGTACTTCGACAATCGGCTTGTCGTCTTTGTACGCGCTACCGATAACGCACTCTGGCACATCTGGAAAAGTGATACCCATTCTGGTCCATGGTCCAACTGGACTTCATTGGGCGGCGTACTTTCCAGCGGCCCAGAAGCCGTGGAAAACTCTAATGGTCAACTTGAGGTCTTTGTACGCGGTGACGACGCACTTTGGCACATCTGGCAAATCGCTCCCGATAAATGGTCTAACTGGACCTCTCTTGGCGGTACCTTAATCGACGCTTCCGTGATCAAATAATCTGGCAGGAGCTAGATTCACACAATATACGCGTAATTTTCTGGCCCGATGCATTAGAGAAAACATTCACTGCTCTGTATCGGGCCAGTAGTACCTAATTTGCTGGAGTTAACCCAATTCTCAACACACAAACCTTGCATTCGCTCAAACTCTCGTATTTTATTGACGACAAACATATAATTTTATCCATCTAAAATAGACACTTAGTTGCATTATCTGGAAAGTAATATCTAACAAAGCAACCACTTGATTATCAGATGTTTCTAATAAAATTAAAATAATCATGATAAAAATATATTTTCAAATATAATAAAAAGGAAACCTTAAAACAGGAAATAATTCATTTATAATTTATCACCTTTGAATAACCGCATGTAAAAACATATATAAGCGCATGAAATTTTATAATTTAACATTACATTTATTTGACACTTTACGGTTCATAAACCAGTATCAAATAGAATATTCATTATTTCTCTAAAGAATAAAAGTAAGAATATTAATTCAAAGAATTAAATATCTTGCTTATTAAATAACTATTTAGTGAATCTCAAAGATTATTACTAAAGAGGATATATATATGCAAGAACAATCTATCAATACATCAAATCCAGATAATACCGAGCTATCTGTTACAGATCAGCTAGCAACCGAAAACTCACCTATCGCGGTATCTGGAACTGTCTCAGTAACTAACACTGCCAACGGGCGGCTCAAGGTTTTCGGTGTGAGTACTGACAATGTAATATTACAGAATGAGCAAACGACACATACAGGTTCCTCCTGGATTGGCTGGTCCTCACTTGGCTTAAAAGTGACTAGCAAACCCGCCGTCCATATCAATTCAGACGGTCGATTAGAAGTATTTGCACGTGGTACCGATAATGCGCTATGGCATAACTGCCAAATTGCTCCTAACGCCGGTTTTTTAGGCTGGCAATCTTTAGGTGGCATGATTACCAGTAACCCCGTGGTATATGTCAACGCCAATAGCCGACTTGAAGTCTTTGCGCGCGGCGCCGATAACACACTCTGGCACATCTGGCAAACCGCTCCCCATTCCGGTCCGTGGTCTAATTGGTGTTCTCTGGGCCAAGTAATCACTAGTAATCCAGCAATCCATATCAACTCCGATGGTCGATTAGAGGTCTTTGCTCGGGGTGCCGATAACGCACTCTGGCATGTCTGGCAAACCACTCCCCATGCCGGGTGGTCTAGCTGGCAATCATTAGGTGGCATCATCACGAGTGATCCAGTGGTCATCCGCACCGTTGATGGTCGGCTTGAGGTCTTTGTGCGTGGTGTCGATAATGCATTCTGGCACATCGGGCAAACCGGCCCCTATTCCAGTCAGTGGTCTAACTGGAGCTCATTGAGTGGTATTATCACCAGCGCCCCTACGGTGGCAAAGAACTGCGACGGCCGGCTTGAAGTCTTTGTGCGCGGCGCAAACAAAGCACTCTCACTCTTCCATATCTGGCAAAATGATACCTATTCCGGTTCATGGTCCAACTGGGCCACATTGGGTACTGGGCTTTCCAGCGGCTCAGAAGTCACGACGAACTCTGATGGTCAGTTTGTAGTCTTTGTTCTCTGCGGCAACACACTCTTCCACATCTGGCAAACCACCTGCAATGCCAATCAGTGGTCTAATTGGGTTTCCCTCGGTAGTATTTTTATCGACGCTTCCGTGATCAAATAATCTGGCAGGAGTCAGCTTCGCACAATACATGCATAATCTTCTGGCCCGATGCATTTAAGGAAAACATTTACTTCGCTGCATCGGACCAGTAGTACCTAATTTGCTGGAGTTAACCCAATAGCCAGATAACAAATTGTGTAAATAACTTTCCAAAATGGTGCTACATCTTATCTACCAACAACCCTATGTATAACAATGAGTTGAAGAAAACCGCGTGTAGCGGAATTATGAAACCTTATTTACTTTAATAATGATCATCAGATATTTTGAACAAAAATAAAATAACCGTAAAAAAACAGACTTAAAATAGAAAATAAATAAAACTTTAAAATAAGAAAATAATTTATATACAATTAATGTTTTTTAGACGCTCGTATTTAAAAATATATATCAACATATAGAGCCACATAATATAAAATCACATTTCTCCGATAACTTAAGAATTATAATTCAACGTCAAATAAAATATTACTGATTCATTTTATGAAGAGAAATATAAGAACGCAATCGAAAGTATTAATGTGAAATCAAACATATTTCTTATTAAATGACTATCTAATGAATTTAAAAAATTATGCCCAAAAAGGATATATATATGAAAAAAGAATCTATTAATACACCAGATCCAGATAATACCGAGTCATCTGTTGCAAACAAAGTAGAAATATCCAACGAAATCTCTTGGACAGCATTACCCGGAGTTATCTCAGCGGCAAACAACGCTGATGGCAGGCTCGAGGTTTTCGGCGTGAGCACCGATAATGCTGTGTGGCACAGTTGGCAAACAGTACCAAATACCGGATCTTCCTGGTCTGGCTGGTACTCACTGAATGAAGGAGCGACCAGCAAACCCGCCGTCTACATTAATTCAGACGGCAGATTGGAAGTATTCGTACGTGGCACAGATAATGCCCTATGGCATAACGGGCAAACCGCCCCCAACGCCAGTTGGTCAGGCTGGCAATCTTTAGGTGGTCAGATCACCAGCAATCCAGTGGTATATATCAACTCCGATGGACGGCTTGAGGTCTTTGCGCGCGGCTCTGATAATGCTCTCTGGCACGTCTGGCAAACCGCTCCCCATGCAGGTCCATGGTCGAACTGGCAGTCACTAAATGGCGTGCTTACCAGTGATCCAGCGGTATATATCAATGCCAGTGGTCTGCTTGAGGTCTTTGCGCGCAGCAACGATTACTCTCTCTGGTACATCAAGCAAACGACTTCTCATACCTACCCCTGGACAAATTGGCAGTCACTGAGTGGTGTGATAACCAGCAATCCGGTGGTAATCAGCAACTCTGACGGCCGGCTTGAGGTTTTTGCACGCGGCTCCGATAACGCTCTCTGGCACATCTGGCAAGTTGCTCCTAATGCAGGTTGGACAAACTGGCAGTCACTGTCCGGTGTCATCACCAGCGACCCAGCAGTACATATCAACGCCGACGGCCGGCTTGAGGTCTTTGCGCGGGGCCCCAATAACGCTCTCTGGCACATCTGGCAGACGATTGCATCTGGTTTATGGTCTGAATGGGCCTCATTGTCTGGTGCGATTACCAGCGCTCCTACGGTGGCGAAGAATGCTGACGGCCGACTTGAAGTTTTTGCACGCGGTGCGGATAACGCCCTCTGGCACATTCAGCAAACTACATCATTATCGTGGTCCGCTTGGGCATCCCTCGGCGGCACCTTAATCGATGTTTCAGCGGTTAAATAATCTCGAAAGATCAGCTTGGTACAAGACTCGCATAACATTCTGGCCGGACGCATTAAGAAAAACATTCACTATTCTGCATCCGGCCAGTAGTACTTCATTTGATAGAGTTAATTCAATACTCGACACACAAACCCTGTATTCACTCGAAATCGTTCCCGTTATTTATGATAAAAATATATTTTTCAAATATAAGAAAAAGGAAACATTAAAACAGGGAAATAATTTATTTATAACTTATTATTTTTGAATGACTGTATGTAAAAATATATACAAGCACAAGAGGTTTTATAATGTAGCATCACATCCACTTAATACTTCACGGACCATCAATCAGCATTAAATAAAGCATTAACTATTTCTTCAAAGAATAAAGAGTAAAAGTGTGAATGTTAATTCATAGAATTAAACATTTTGCTTATTAAATGACTATTTAGTGAATCTAAAAAATCATTTCTAACGAGGATATATATGCAAGAAAAAGCTATTAATATACCAAAGCCAGATAATGCCGAGTTTTCTGTTACAAATGAGCTAATACAGCTAAAAACCGGAAACTCATCTATCGCGATGTCCAGCATTACCTCAGTGACTAACAAACCCGCTGTTTCTCGTAATTTGGATGGTCGATTGGAAGTATTCATGCGCGGTGCTGACAACGCCCTCTGGCACATCTGGCAAACCGCGTCCAATTCCGATTGGTCAAACTGGCAATCTTTAGGGAACACCATTACCAGTAACCCTGCCGTACATGCTAACGCCGATGGTCGCCTTGAAGTCTTTGCCCGCGGTGCTGATAACACGCTCTGGCACATCTGGCAAACCGCGCCCAATTCCAGTTGGTCAGACTGGCAATCTTTAGGGAGCACAATTACCAGTGACCCTGCCGTATATGCTAACGCCGATGGTCGTCTTGAAGTCTTTGCCCGCGGTGCTGATAACACGCTCTGGCACATCTGGCAAACCGCGCCCAATTCCGGCTGGTCAGACTGGCAATCTTTAGGGAACACAATTACCAGTAACCCTGCCGTATATGCTAACGCCGATGGTCGTCTTGAAGTCTTTGCCCGCGGTGCCGATAACGCCCTCTGGCATATCTGGCAAACCGCGCCCAATTCCGGCTGGTCAGACTGGCAATCTTTAGGGAACACAATTACTAGCAACCCTGCCGTATATGCCAACGCCGATGGTCGCCTTGAAGTCTTTGCCCGCGGCACCGATAACGCCCTCTGGCACATCTGGCAAACCGCGCCCAATTCCGGCTGGTCAGACTGGCAATCTTTAAAGAACACAATTACTAGCAACCCTGCCGTATATGCCAACGCCGATGGTCGCCTTGAAGTCTTTGCCCGCGGCGCCGATAACATCCATAACGCCCTCTGGCACATCTGGCAAACCGCGCCCAATTCCGGCTGGTCAGACTACTGGCAATATTTAGGGAACGTACTTACCAGTGACCCTGCCGTATATGCTAACGCCGATGGTCGCCTTGAAGTCTTTGCTCGCGGCTCCGATAAAGCGCTCTGGCACATCTGGCAGAAGGTAGCATCCTGTTCATGGTCTAGTTCATGGTCTGGCTGGACATCCCTTGGGGCACCTTGAGCGACGCTTAAACAATGAAATAATCTGTCAAGCTCAGCTCCGCACAAGACATACATAACTTTTTGGCCTGATGCATTAGAGAAAACATTCACTGTGCTGCATCGGGCCAGTAGTCCCTTATTTGCTGGAATTAACCCAATATTCGACACACAAGCCGGGAATTCACTCAAGTTCGCTCCCGTTATTTATAATAAAAATATATTTTTCAAATATAAGAAAAAAGAAACATTAAAACAGGGAAATAATTTATTTATAACTTATTATTTTTGAATGACTGTATGTAAAAATATATACAAGCACAAGAGGTTTTATAATGTAGCATCGCATCCACTTAATACTTCACGGACTATCAATCAGCATTAAATAAAGCATTAACTATTTCTTCAAAGAATAAAGAGTAAAAGTGTGAATGTTAATTCATAGAATTAAACATTTTGCTTATTAAATGACTATTTAGTGAATCTGAAAAATTATTTCTAACGAGGATATATATGCGCGAAGAATCTATTAATATACCAAAACCAGATAATACCGAGCTACTTGTTACAAATGAGATAGAAATCGAGAATGCAGCAATCGCGTTGTCTGAAATTGTCTCCGTAGTCAACACCACCGACGGTCGGCTCGAAGTTTTCGGTGTGGGCACTGACAATGCCGTGTGGCACAATAGGCAAACAGCACCACACTCAGGCTCTTCTTGGTCCGGATGGGTCTCACTTAATGGCAAAGTGACTAGCAAACCCGTCGTTTATATCAATACAGATGGTCGACTAGAAGTGTTCGCACGTGGCACCGATAATGCGCTCTGGCATATCTGGCAAACCGCCGCCAATGCCGGTTGGTCAAACTGGCAATCTTTAGGGGGTACAATTACTAGTAACCCAGCGGTATATGCCAATACCAATGGCCGGCTCGAAGTCTTTGCGCGTGGCACCGATAATGCACTTTGGCACATCTCACAAACTGCCGCTCATTCCGGTCCGTGGTCGAGTTGGCAATCTTTGAACGGCGTGATCACCAGCAACCCCGCAGTTCATATCAACTCAGACGGCCGGCTTGAGGTCTTTGCACGCGGCACTGATAATGCCCTCTGGCACATCTGGCAAACCGCTCCCGATTCCAACCAGTGGTCAAGTTGGGGTTCACTCAATGGTGTAATCACTAGCGATCCTGTCGTCATCGGCACCGCTGATGGTCGACTTGAAGTCTTTGCGCGTGGCTCCAATAACGCTCTCTACCACATCTGGCAAACCGCTCCCCATTCCGATCCATGGTCCAACTGGGCCTCGTTGAATGGCGTGATCACTAGCGCCCCAGCAGTGGCGAAGAACTCCGATGGCCGGCTTGAAGTTTTTGCACGCGGCACCAATAATGCTCTCTACCACATCTGGCAAACAGTTTCCCATTCCGGTCCGTGGTCTAACTGGGCCTCGTTAAATGGCACGATCACCAGCGCACCAACGGCAGTAGAAGATGCCGATGGTCGACTGGAAGTTTTTGCACGTGGCACTGATAACGCACTCTGGAACATCAGGCAAACCACATCATCGTGGTCCGCTTGGGTATCCCTCAATGGCACCTTAGTCGACGCTTCCGCAATCAAATAATCTGGAATAAATCCAGCTTTGCATAAGACAAATGTCACCTTCTGGCCCGATACGCTAAGGAAAATATTCACTGCGCTTCATCGGGCCAATGGTAAATAAGATTCCAAAATAGTGCTACATCTTATACCACTCATAATTCTATGTATAACAATGGGTTGAAGAAGGCCATGTGTAGCAGAATGATGAAACGTTATTTATACCACCTGAAATGGTAAAAAATCGGCTTGTTGTTATTATAAACGGTAAAATAGATGGCAATGCCTGTATAGTTGTTCCTCTATCAAGCAAATGTGATCAAAATCAATTACAGCGTGGAATGCACGTTGTAAGGGACCTGCGAAGCCTAGCTAACTGCTAGGCTTCCGCCATTTCAGCGCTCTATAATTTCAACAAAGAATTTCCATAAAAAAGCTCTTGGTACATAAGGCTTAGGCTGCTGGCAAAACTGATGACAAAGACCAGTCAACATTGGGAAATTCTTTAAACCACTTCGGCAACGCAGCTTTATCTTTCACACAGAGCCAATTTAACCAGACCAAAATTACAACTAAATTTGCGAATTGCTTCCAGATTTTACTTGTGTAAGTTTAAAGCTTGGTGCGATACCATAACGAAAGAATTGATTCACAAATTTAACTAAGACCACTGCATGATTAATACAGAAACTTTTGACACCCACACGCCCATGATGCAGCAATATCTCCGTCTTAAAGCACAGCATCCTGATATCTTGCTGTTTTACAGAATGGGGGATTTCTATGAACTATTTTATGACGATGCCAAAAAGGCTGCAAAATTGCTGGATATTTCCCTGACCAAACGAGGTCAATCGGCCGGCAATCCTATCCCTATGGCAGGTGTGCCACATCATGCAGTAGAAAACTATTTAGCTAAGCTGGTTCAATTAGGCGAATCAGTCGCTATCTGTGAGCAAATTGGCGATCCTGCCACCAGCAAAGGCCCGGTTGAACGTAAAGTCGTTCGTATCGTTACCCCCGGTACCGTGACAGATGAAGCTTTATTGCAGGAACGGCAAGATAACCTGCTCGCAGCGATTTGGCACGATAATCAAGGATTTGGTTATGCCACACTGGATGTGACGTCTGGCCGCTTCCAAATATCTGAAATGGCAGAGCAGGAAACGATAGCCGCTGAATTGCAACGTAGCCGTCCTGTTGAATTACTCTATCCTGAAAGTTTTGAACATATGGCGCTGATTGAAAATTTTCATGGCCTGCGCCGCCGCCCTTTATGGGAATTTGAACTGGATACAGCAAAGCAGCAACTTAATCTGCAATTTGGTACCCGTGATCTGGTCGGTTTTGGTGTGGAAAAAGCAACACGCGCTCTGCGCGCCGCAGGCTGCCTGTTGCAATACGTCAAAGATACTCAGCGCACAGCGTTGCCTCACATCCGTGGCATCACGGTGGAACGTCAGCAAGATACGGTTATTATGGATGCGGCAACCCGCCGTAATCTGGAGCTGACACAAAACCTGTCTGGCGGTACAGATAATACCCTCGCCTCCGTTCTTGATCTGTGTGTTACCCCAATGGGTAGCCGAATGTTGAAGCGCTGGTTGCATGCGCCTGTCAGGGATCGCCAGATATTGGAGAACCGTCAACAAGCTATTGCTATCTTGCAGGAAATTGGGTTGGAGTTGCAGCCATTTTTGCTACAGGTAGGTGATCTCGAACGTGTGTTAGCACGCTTGGCTCTACGCTCTGCTCGGCCAAGGGATCTGGCAAGAATGCGCCATGCATTCCAGCAATTACCGGATATCCATCAAATTATGGACTCCTCAGATTCCCCCTATATCAAGCAATTGCAGAAAAACATCGGCAGGTTTGATGAATTACAAGAATTGCTTGAAAAAGCGATTGTAGAAACGCCTCCGGTATTGATTCGGGATGGTGGTGTAATCGCACCAGGCTATAACAGCGAGTTGGATGAGTGGCGCACACTGGCTGATGGTGCCAGTAACTATCTGGAACAACTGGAAATTCGTGAACGGGAAAAACTGGGTCTTGATACTCTGAAAGTCGGCTTTAATGGTGTTCATGGCTACTATATTCAAGTCAGCCGAGGGCAGAGCCATCTGGTGCCAATTCATTATGTCCGCCGCCAGACACTGAAAAATGCTGAACGTTATATCATCCCTGAGTTAAAAGAATATGAAGATAAGGTTCTGACTTCGAAAGGCAAATCCCTAGCAATAGAGAAAGCCCTGTATGAAGAATTATTCGACCTATTACTGCCTCATCTGGCCGAATTACAAACCAGTGCCGAAGCATTGGCTGAGCTTGATGTACTGGCAAATCTGGCAGAACGCGCTGAAACCCTGAATTATGTTTGCCCAACATTGAGTGATAAACCGGGAATTCAAATCACCGGTGGCCGTCATCCGGTTGTCGAGCAAGTTCTGAGTGAGCCATTTATCTCAAACCCACTCTCTTTATCTTCACAGCGGCGTCTGCTGATTATTACCGGTCCAAACATGGGCGGTAAAAGTACCTATATGCGTCAGGCAGCACTTATTACACTTCTGGCCTATATCGGTAGCTTTGTACCGGCTGAAAAAGCTGTCATCGGCCCGGTTGATCGTATATTTACCCGTGTAGGCGCTTCCGATGATCTGGCATCCGGCCGTTCAACCTTCATGGTGGAAATGACCGAAACCGCCAATATCTTGCACAATGCGACAGAACAAAGTTTGGTATTGATGGATGAGATTGGTAGAGGGACATCAACCTACGATGGCCTTTCTCTGGCATGGGCATGTGCAGAAAATTTGGCAAACCGCATTAAAGCAATGACTCTGTTTGCCACTCACTATTTCGAGCTGACCACGTTACCGGAAAAACTCGAAGGTGTGGTTAATATTCATCTGGATGCGGTAGAGCATGGAGATACCATCGCCTTTATGCACAGCGTGCAAGAGGGTGCAGCCAGTAAGAGTTATGGGCTGGCCGTTGCTTCCCTCGCTGGCGTTCCCCGTGAAGTGATTAAACGGGCCCGCCAGAAACTTAAAGAGCTGGAATCACTGTCTAACAATGCAACTGCGAGTCATGTGGATACACCGCAACTTGCGTTGTTAACAGAAGAAACCTCACCGGCGGTTGAAGCATTGGAAAATCTCAATCCAGACTCACTGACTCCACGTCAGGCATTGGAATGGATTTATCGGTTGAAAGACATGGTGTAAGAACGTGTTTGACAAAAACCTTTTACAACCTATATACCGCTTTTTGCAATGTGAAACCCCAGATCTGTGGGTAGATAAAGCAAAACAGCCTGAAAATTTACCTGTGCTACTACGGGATCATCTGTTATGTGAACTGAAAGCAGCACAGAGCGCTATGTATTTGATCCGTAAGTATGCTGTGGATCAGCAAAGTGCGGATACACTTCTGGCATGGTTTAAGCCTTATGAAGATTTTGCCTACAAGAAAATGGGCGATCTCAATTCATTAAGAGGTCAAAATCAGGCAACCAAGCAGATCACCGCCAAAGCTAATTCACCCTATAGCCAGGATCTGATTGATAAAATGGTATTGCTGATTAAAGAAGAGTTACATCACTTCTATCAGGTGCTGGAGATCATGGATGCACGCAATATTAGCTATGAAAGTATCAGTGCCAGCCGTTATGCTAAAGGAATGCTTAGCCATATCATCAACCACGAGCCTTATACACTAGTGGATAAACTGATTATCGGCGCCTATATTGAGGCACGCTCCTGTGAGCGTTTTGCCAAACTGGCACCTCATCTTGATGAAGAATTGAGTAAATTTTATATCTCGCTACTTCGCTCTGAAACGCGCCATTACCAAGATTATCTTGCTCTGGCTCAATCTATTGCTAATGAAGATATTACCGAGCGGGTGAACTATTTTGGCCGTGTTGAAGCTGAATTGATTCAAAATCCAGATAGCGATTTTAAATTCCACAGTGGTGTTCCTGTAACTTGAATATAACATTGATTAAAAAAGGTGAGCTTATACTCACCTTTAAACCAATGACGAAGCAATTGAGGTGATTCAAAATTAGGGGCATTAAAATTATTAATCAAGCTATTTGCAATCGATGAAGGTGAGATACATCAATATGCTGTTTTGCCTGCCATAAATCGTAATCCACCTGCATTCCCATCCAAACTTGAGGTGAACTGCCAATAACGGCAGATAATTTCAGTGCCATTTCTGGCGAAACATCAGACTTGCCAACAACCAAGCGTTGCACAGTTGATGGCGCTACACCCAGTGCCTTAGCCAGGCCTCTGGCGCTCAAATTCAGAGCTTCCATAGCCTCTTTAACCAATATTCCGGGATGCGGGGAGTTATACATCATAGCCATTAGTGGTAATCCTCATAGTTCACAATGTAGACATCACCATTATACAACTCAAAGGTAATTCGCCAATTCCCTGTCACAGTAATAGACCACACACCATTCCGGTTTCCTGCAAGTGGGTGTAAGAAAAAGCCAGGGATATCTACATCTTCAATTTTTACAGCTCTATTCAACACCTCAAGACGGGTAGCAATCTTTAGAGCTTGCATGGCATTAATACCGGCTGTAGAACCTGTTTCGAAAAACTTTTTCAACCCTTTATGTTTAAAACTCTTAATCATATCCGTCTGCTGAACGGTGCTGCTCGGTACAATTATCATACTCAATCGCCGCGCAATACGCAACGCTTTTGCAAGTCACAATAAGACTTTAAACCCTCTGTGGTTTGGTACGGGATTACTCTGATAATAAACAGGTGAGGTGAATTTAATCCCAATAGACCAGATATAATGTGGTGTGTTGATATCAGTTATATTTGAACAAAAAAAGATGGAATTACTAATACTACAGCCGTACTTCAGAAGGTCCACTGATCAAAGAGCTTAATTCATGCGGTTTCTCTGAGTCGTGAATATCAGAAGAAACACGGATTTTTGGTTTCTACGGCTGTAGTACTAGCGGGAGTGATGAAATTACTCCTGAAAAAGGAGTCATTATAAGCCTTCGATTAAGATTCACCATCATCCCAGACAGGGTTAGGACAATTTTACCGGGTACTGAAGAACTTGGTAATACCGAGCACTAATACGGACAACAGTTCTTCAGAACCCAAGTAGCTAAACTATATTCAACAACTAGGTACGAAACAACGCTTCAATATTCAAACCCTGGGTTTGCATAATATCTTTCAAGCGTCGCAAACCCTCGACTTGGATCTGACGTACTCTTTCCCTTGTTAAACCAATCTCTTTGCCCACATCTTCCAGAGTTTCAGCCTCATACCCCAAAAGACCAAAGCGACGGGCTAATACTTCACGTTGTTTCGAATTCAACTCAAACAACCATTTGACGATACTCTTCTTCATATCATCTTCCTGCGTTGTTCCCTCCGGCCCTGTTTCATTCTCATCAGATAAAACGTCCAATAATGCTTTATCGGAATCGCTGCTAATCGGTGTATCAACCGAAATGATACGTTCATTTAACCGCAACATACGGCTTACATCATCAACCGATTTATCCAGCTGTTCCGCTATCTCTTCCGGGCTAGGTTCATGATCCAATTTATGGGCAAGTTCCCTTGCTGTACGCAAGTAGACGTTGAGTTCTTTAACAATATGGATCGGCAACCGAATAGTACGAGTTTGATTCATAATCGCCCGTTCAATGGTTTGACGAATCCACCATGTTGCATAGGTGGAAAACCTGAACCCACGCTCCGGGTCAAATTTTTCAACAGCACGGATAAGGCCAAGATTACCTTCTTCAATCAAATCAAGAAGAGCTAAACCTCTGTTACTGTAACGACGGGAAATTTTGACAACCAATCGCAGGTTACTTTCGATCATTCTCTGGCGGGCCAGAACATCACCACGTAATGCCCGCCTTGCAAAAAAAACCTCTTCTTCCGCCGTCAACAAAGGAGAAAAACCAATCTCGCCGAGATAAAGCTGTGTTGCATCAAGAACCCGCTGGTTCGCACCCTGCAATACATCTAAATCCTTCTCAAGATCAGTTAGATCATCCTCATCGTTCTTCAATAATTTCTCATCGAAGTCGTCAGCTTCAATACCACTTTCATCTAAATCCGCATCATCATACAACTCGTTAACTTTCAGCGTATTTTGGCTCATAAGCTGCCCCTACCCATGATAATGCAGGCAGAATTCAGCATTCTGCCCAGTTTATCGCTGCGGAAGATAACGCAGCGGGTTTACGGATTTTCCCTTGTAACGAATTTCAAAGTGTAATCTTACAGAGCTGGTACCCGTGCTACCCATAGTGGCAATTTTTTGCCCCGCCTTAATGTCCTGTTGCTCACGAACCAGCATTGTATCGTTATGAGCATAGGCACTCAGGTAGTCATCGTTATGTTTTATAATTATCAGATTTCCATATCCACGTAAGGCGCCTCCGGCGTAGACAACTCGACCACCTGCTGTTGCGAATACTGACTGACCACTGCTACCAGCAATATCAATCCCTTTGTTACCCCCTTGGGTATCAGAGAAATTTTCAATCACTTTGCCTTCAGCTGGCCACATCCAACTGCTGACAGCACTGTTTCCACTGCTTGCGGTTGTCGTCGGTGATTTTACATACGTATTGTTTACGGTTGACGTAGTTGCTTGTGGCAACATTTTTACACTTTTCTGTTTTCCGGAATTTGCAGGATACGCATTAGTTGATTGAGAATCAACCAGCGTTGTTTGAATTTGATTATGGCTATAAGTGGTTAACATCCCGCTACTACCGGTCCTCAAAGTCTGCCCCACCGTCAGACTGTAAGGTTCTGAAATATTATTTTTGCTCGCAAGATCACGAAAATCACTGCCGGTGATCCAGGCAACATAAAACAGAGTATCACCGTGCTTGACTGTATAAGTGCTGCCGTTATAGCTGCCTTTAGGAATACTGTCATAATCACGGTTATAAACAATTCTCCCCTGCAAATTGCTATCAGCCGCACTCATTGACGAAGGTGAAGATGGCATTGGCGTAGATACAGCAGAATTGCCGGAAGATATTACCGGATAACGACTCCCGCTGCTTTGTTTTTGATCAATACTAGTGATAGGTGCAGGGCGAGTTGGCGTATTTGTACAACCGACTAACCAGATTCCCATCAATGAACAAATTACAATCCGCTGTATTTTCTTCATTGGGCTTCCCGAATTCATACTTTCTTCCCCCATAACGGCAAATAATAAGCGTAAAAATCAATAACTCTTAAAGGTTATACATAACCACAAAAATTTCCAAACGAAAATAATTTAGCTTATTAAAGCGCATATAACCATTAATTGAAAAATAGTTGCAATAGACTATGAACTTAAGCCAGTTCCCCTTGCACAAGAGGCACAAAACGTACAGCTTCGATCACTTCACTATGAAAACCATTGCCATGACGTTTCACGGATTTAAGAATTTGTGTATGCTCACCAACGGGCAAAACCATCACTCCACCATCAGCAAGCTGAAGCATCAATTCTTTTGGGATATACGGAGGCGCTGCGGTCACAATAATAGCATCAAATAACCCACGCGACGGCCATCCTTGCCAACCATCCCCATGACGGGTTGAAACATTATGCAAATCAAGCTGTTTCAATCTGCGTTTAGCCTGCCACTGTAAGCCCTTAATCCGTTCTACCGAGAAAACATGTTTGACCAAATACGCTAATATTGCCGTCTGATAACCAGAACCAGTACCAATTTCCAAAACCTTAGCATCTGGTGTTAACTGAAGCAGTTCAGTCATACGGGCAACAATATAAGGCTGAGAAATCGTTTGCCCATAACCAATAGGCAAAGCCGTATTTTCATACGCTTTATGTGCCAGTGCTTCATCGACAAAACGTTCTCTGGGCACGGCGGAAATGGCGGCCAGTAAACACTCATCTTCTATTCCCTGCTGGCGTAATTGTGTCAGCAAATTTTTCATTGCCCGACTCAGCATTCTCCATCAACCTCAGCTTTAGCTAACCAATCCCTGACTAACGCCTGCGCTTTATACGCAGTCAGATCGACCTGTAATGGCGTAATAGAGACATATCCCTGTTCCACCGCTGCAAAATCTGTTTCAGGGCCAGCATCATGTTTATCTCCCGGTGGCCCCAACCAGTAAAGCATGTTGCCTTTCGGATCTTGCATAGAATAAACTTCTTCCGCAGCATGACGGCTACCACAACGTGTCACCCGAAAACCTTTAATGTGCTCAAGTGGCAGATCAGGGACATTCACATTTAAAATATTACCCGCCTTCAAAGGCGTTGTTTGTAGCATTTGTAGCAAACGACATGTGATTTTTGCCGCTGTTTCGTAATGCAATTCGCCATCAAGTGAAATGGCCAATGCCGGTAACCCCAGATGGCGGCCTTCCATTGCAGCCGCAACCGTACCGGAATAAATCACATCATCCCCAAGGTTAGGGCCACGATTAATACCAGAAACAACAATTTCAGGGCGCGGAAGCACCAGCCGATTAACACCGAGATAAACACAATCTGTTGGTGTGCCGCCCAATACCGAAATGTCACCATTCTCCAGCGTATTAACACTTAATGAACGATCAAGGGTCAATGCATTAGATGCACCGCTCCGATTACGATCAGGTGCCACAACTTGCACATGATAACTTTCGCACAATGCAGCCGCCAGAACCTGAATCCCTGGAGCGGTCACACCATCATCATTACTCAACAATATTCGTAACATTATTTTGATCCTGATTGATTATTTCCCTGACCACACTGGTAGCAAAACTGCCGGCAGGCAACCAGAAACTGATCTTTACCGTGTCATTGTCTTGCCATTCCCAACACAGATCCCGAGGCCGAACCAGAATAGCCCTACGGGTGCAATCCACTCTTTCCCGTTTGATAAGTTCCCACAATGATTCATAAGGCTGTAAATATTGCCGTTCAAAATCCGCAGATTGATGCAGTGTTCCCAATTCACCACTGCCAGGCAGTGGCGCGGTTATCTGTAGCTCTCCGTCGGTGACCCGCTGCTGCAATAAAGGCAACTCGGCTTCGTCAGCAACAAACCAACTACCACGCCCCGTTAATTGTAAGGCGTCACCATTAATGACCTGCTGCTGCCCAAGAGCAATCCGCTCACTCGCCACCGTATTAAACATAGCACTGCGACTGGCTGAAAGATAAAAGCTGCGTTTATTTCTCTCTTTTACTCGGATTTCATTATTTGCCCAACGCTGTGCTTGAATCAGATTCTGCCCATCCCGACCAAAACGCTGTTCACCAAAATAGTTAGGCACGCCACCTTGCTGAATCAGCCGTAATCTGTTTTCAACCAATTGATGATGACTAATTTCCCTCAAAATCAGCGTAAATGAATTTCCTTTCAATGCACCAATGCGCAGTTTACGTTTCTGACGAGCTGTCGTCAGAACTTCACATCCCTCAAGCTGAAACGAGGCAAAATCAGGATCCTGTTTGCCCGGTAAGTGCAAACAAAACCACTGTTCCGTCACTGCATTACGGTCTTTTAAACCGGCATAACTGACCGATCTAGACGGTATACCCGTGAAACGAGCAAGGTTATCTGCAACAAATTGGGTATTACAACCCGTCTTACGAATATGCACCATTAAGTGCTCACCTTCTCCATCAGGAGAAAATCCCAAATCTTCATAGACAATAAAATCTTCCGGAGAGACCTTTAATATCCCCGTCGCTTCTGGTTGCCCATACAGCCAATTTAATTCAGCCAATACCATCAATTATTCCTTAACCAGCAAAGCAACCGCTTCGCAAGCAATACCTTCTTTACGCCCAACAAATCCCAATTTTTCGGTGGTTGTGGCTTTAACATTAATATCATCAATGTGACATTGCAGATCTTCCGCCAGATTGACTCTCATTTGTGGGATATGCGGCAACATTTTGGGTGCTTGAGCGATAATCGTAATATCCAGATTACCAATCCGATAACCCTTTTCTCTGATACGCGAATAGGCTTCGCGCAATAATTTACGGCTATCCACGCCTTTAAACGCCGGATCAGTATCTGGGAATAATTTCCCGATATCGCCCAATGCCGCAGCACCTAACAAAGCATCAGTTGCCGCATGGAGAGCAACATCACCATCGGAATGCGCCAACAGCCCTTGTTCATAAGGAATACAAACACCACCGATAATAATCGGTCCTTCACCACCAAATTTATGTACATCGAAACCGTGTCCGATCCTCATGATGTCTGTTCCTTTATTTTCTAGACAGATAAAATTCGGCCAATGCCAAATCTTCAGGACGTGTGACTTTTATATTGTCCGAACGCCCGTTAACCAACACCGGTTGATAGCCACAATATTCCAGTGCAGAAGCTTCATCTGTGATATTAGCGTGTTGCGAAAGCGCTTTTGACAAACAATCCCTTAGTAACATCAATGGAAAAAACTGCGGTGTCAGTGCATGCCAGAGATCTTGACGCTCTACCGTATGGTCAATAACCTGACCAACACGTCCACGCTTCATCGTATCGCTGACCGGAGATGCCAGAATACCACCACATGCCATATTTCCCTGTTCATCTGCTTCTGCCAATTGTAGCAAACGTTCAAGATCGTCATGGTGTAAGCAAGGGCGAGCTGCATCATGCACTAAAACCCAACAATTATCATTGCCAGTCAAATGAGCCAGATGATTTAAACCAGCCAACACAGAATTGGCTCGCTGTTCACCACCAACTACCGTAGTCATGCGCGAATCGGATGCAACCTCAAGGGATTGAAACTGTGTATCAGCCGGATTTAAAACAACCACAACGCGTTGAATGCGGGGATGATCAAGTAATGCAGTTAGAGTGTGTTCAATAACAGTTTTTCCGGCAATAGACAAATATTGCTTTGGGCAATCCGAATTCATTCGGCTACCAATGCCCGCCGCGGGTACCAAAGCAATAATATCAGCACAGGAATGAAGTAATAGATTGTTCATCTTAATTATTGAGTATTATTTGGGATCGAGGGATGCGAAGTGTTTTCTTTAGATTTATCAATGATTAAACGATAGAAAGTTTCACCCGGTTTGATCATACCCAGCTCACTACGGGATCGCTCTTCGATGGCTTCCTGTCCGCCAGTAAGATCGTCAATTTCCGCCGATAACTGATCGTTACGCACTTTAAGTTTGCTGTTTTTGCTCTCTTCCATAGCAACATCATTCTTAACCCGTACATAATCATGAATACCATTTTTACCAAGCCACAGTGAATACTGTAACCATCCGAGTAAAACCACTAATAGTAGCGTCAGCTTACCCATTTCCGCCCCCTGAAATATCCGTCAATCATCCCATAACTCAAAGAGCGACGCTACTATCACAAAACAGGATGGGGGAAAAATAGTTGAGAGTAAAGTTATGACATAAGCACATCACCGAAGATTCAATAATGTGCTTATGTTGATGTTATACGCCATTAACCCCTGAACGTATAATGCCGTTCTTTTTCAACTCCACCAGCAACTGCTCCACTGATACTTCAATAGGTTGTTGGCCTGAAAGATAAATTTCCGGGTTATCGGGAATCTCATAGGCTGAATCAATCCCTGTGAAATGACGGATTTCACCCGCACGGGCTTTTTTGTACAATCCCTTAGGATCACGGGATTCGCAAATTTCCAATGGTGTATCGACAAAAACTTCAATAAATTGCCCCGGTTCCAGCAATTCACGCACCTTTTTCCGCTCCGCTTTATGAGGGGAGATAAAAGCCGTCAGCACGACTAAACCCGCATCGACCATCAAACTGGCAACTTCACCCACACGGCGAATATTCTCCTGCCTATCCTGTTCAGAGAAACCCAAATCACGACAAAGGCCATGACGCAAGTTATCGCCATCAAGCAAATAAGTTTTTATTCCCCGTTGAAACAGGGCCTGCTCTAAGACCCCGGCCACAGTGGATTTCCCTGAACCCGATAAACCAGTGAACCAAATAACCAATGCAGGATGTCCATTTTCAACCTCCCGCTGCGTTCTGGTCAGTTGATATGGATGCCAGACAACATTTTCTGATGCCAAATTTTCGATGTCAGACAATTTATTTACCTCCCAGTAAATCTCTGGCTCCCCAATGAGGGAAATGACGACGAATCAACCGATTCAATTCCAGTTCAAATTCGCTGAATTCTTTTGGCCCTTCATAAACATCTGTCTGAATTTCACGCACCAAACCAGCACCAACCGTGACATTAGTCAGCCGATCAATAAAGATAATGCCGCCAGTGTCACTATTTTGCTGATAACTATCGAGCATTAATGGCTCTTCAAAAGAAAACTCCACTGATCCGATGGCATTCAATGGTAAATCAACAGCCACCCGTTGTGTCAGGTTCGTAATATCCACCTGATACTGGATATTCTCAACTTTCCCACGGCTCTTTTTACCCGCCACTTTGATATCAAGATTTTGTCCTTGCACCAAAGGCTGTTCAGACATCCACACGACATCCACCAACGCATGCCGGGTAACCGTCATCTCATCATCAGCAGAAATCAGGAGATCGCCCCGGCTGATATCAATTTCATCTTTCAGCACCACGGTAATTGCTTCACCAGGGACAGCAAAATCCAAATCACCATCAAAAGTCACGATCCGCTCTACTTGCGAGGTGACACCAGATGGCATGACTTTAATCCTCTGCCCTTTGCGTAAAATCCCAGATGAAAGTGTACCGCTGTAACCACGAAAATCGAGATCAGGCCGACTGACATACTGTACCGGGAAGCGCAGTAACTGCTTCGAAGCCTCTTTCTTTACATCTGCGGTTTCAAGAATATCCAACAACGCTGGCCCTTCATACCAGACCATATTGGTACTTCTGGTGACAATGTTATCGCCATCAAGTGCAGAGATCGGAACAAAATAAATTTTCAAATCTGTCGGCAACTGCGCGGCAAAGTTCAAATAATCTTGTTTGATCAGGTCAAAAACCTCCTGCCTGTATTCCATCAGATCCATTTTATTCACCGCAACCACCAAGTGGCGGATCCCCAGCAAGGTACTGATAAAACTGTGACGACGGGTCTGCTCCTGAACACCTTTACGGGCATCAATCAACAGAATCGAAAGATCACAGGTCGATGCACCTGTCGCCATATTGCGGGTGTATTGTTCATGTCCCGGCGTGTCGGCAATAATAAATTTGCGTTTTTCGGTGGAAAAGTAGCGATAAGCGACATCAATGGTGATGCCCTGTTCGCGCTCCGCGGCGAGACCATCCACCAGCAAAGCCAAATCCAATTTTTCACCCTGAGTACCGATTCGTTTACTGTCATTCTGCAAGGTTGAAAGCTGATCTTCGTAGATCTGACGGGTATCATGTAACAGACGGCCAATCAGGGTACTTTTGCCATCATCCACGCTGCCACAAGTCAGGAAACGCAACAATCCCTTATCCTGTTGAGCGCGCAGATAGGCTTCCACACCACCCTGTTGTTTAATTTGATCAGCAATAGCTTCATTTTGCGCAAGTGCGGACATGGTTGTTCTCCTTAGAAATAACCCTGACGTTTTTTCAATTCCATAGAAGCAGATTGATCACTGTCAATCAGCCGTCCTTGCCGCTCACTTGTCGTGGATATCAGCATCTCTTCAATAATTTCCGGCAATGTTTCAGCATCAGATTTCACGGCCCCCGTCAGCGGCCAGCAACCAAGAGTACGAAAACGAACTTTGCGCTGACTGATAACTTCGCCGGGTTTCAAATTGATCCGGTCGTCATCAACCATAATCAACGTGCCATCACGCTCTATTACCGGACGCGGTTTAGCAAAATAGAGAGGAACGATATCAATTTGTTCCAGATAGATATATTGCCAAACATCCAGTTCAGTCCAGTTGGAAAGTGGGAATACGCGGATGCTTTCACCTTTGTTAATCTGACCGTTGTAATTGCGCCACAATTCAGGACGCTGGTTTTTAGGATCCCAGCGATGTGAGCGATCACGGAAGGAATAAATACGCTCTTTGGCACGTGATTTTTCTTCATCGCGCCGGGCACCACCAAAAGCCGCATCAAAACCATATTTATCCAGTGCCTGTTTTAACCCTTCCGTTTTCATGATGTCAGTATGTTTGGCGCTACCATGCACAAATGGATTGATTCCCATTGCTTCCCCTTGCGGGTTGCGATACACCAATAATTCAAAGCCGTAATTCTTCGCGGTACGATCACGAAACTCATACATTTCGCGGAATTTCCAGCCCGTATCCACGTGCAGCAAAGGAAATGGTAAGGTTCCCGGATAGAACGCCTTGCGTGCAAGATGAAGCATGACCGAAGAATCTTTACCAATAGAGTAAAGCATCACTGGGTTTTCAAACTCTGCGGCCACTTCTCGTATAATATGGATACTTTCAGCTTCAAGTTGCTGCAAGTGTGTCAATCTTTTCTCGTCCATTACCACTCCTTATGCAAAATCGACTACTGTCGGACGGCTTATCTTGGCAATAGGTTGTTGCCCAAACCAGGCTATCTGATGGTGGAGTTGAACTACCTCCCCCACTACCAGTAACGCCGGTGACGGTGCCTGCTGTGCTAACTGTTCCAGTTCCAGCAAAGTGCCTGTCAACACTTGTTGCTCTGGACGGGTACCACAACCGATAACAGCCACGGGTGTATCTTCCGCCCGCCCATGTAAAATTAATTGATGACTTATCAAGGCGGATTTCACCGTCCCCATATAAATCGCCAGAGTCTGATTGCCTTTGGCCAAAGCCTGCCAATCCAGCTCATTACCATTTTCCCGGCAATGACCTGTAATAAAAGTGATACTCTGCGAGTGCTCCCGGTGAGTCAGCGGAATTCCCGCGTAAGCAGTCGCTCCAATAGCGGCGGTAATGCCCGGTACGACCTGAAAAGGAATGCCTGCCGATGCCGCAACCTGTAACTCCTCACCACCACGACCAAAGATAAAGGGATCACCGCCTTTAAGACGAACCACTTTTTTCCCCTGTCTGGCAAATTTCATTATCAATTGGTTAGTTTCTTCCTGAGAAACCGAGTGATTACCCGCTCTTTTACCAACGCAAATTTTATCTGCATCCCTGCGAACCAGATCCAGTACTTCGCTGCTGACCAGATGATCATAAAGCACCACATCAGCCTGCTGAATAACCTGTAATCCCTTTAACGTCAGTAATCCCGGATCACCTGGACCTGCACCGACCAGAGCCAATTCTCCCGGTGAATCAGGCTGTTCCAGTTGTTGCTCAAGCTGTTTTTCCGCCTGTTGGATCTGACCGTTTGCAACCAACATAGCGAAACGACCATTGAAAGCCTGTTCCCAAAAAGAACGACGCTGGCGCATGGAAGCTAATCGCTGTTTCACCCGATCACGCCACTTCCCGGCAATGTTCGCCATCATGCCAAGACTGGAAGGCAGTAACGCCTCCAGCTTTTCCCGTATTAAACGCGCCAGTACCGGCGCTTTTCCTGCCGATGAAATCGCCACTAAAACAGGAGAGCGATCGATAATTGATGGAAAAATAAATGAGCAATGAGATTGATCATCAACGACATTGACCAAAATACCGCGCTTATCCGCCTCGGTAAAAACCTGATGATTTAGACCGTGATCATCAGTCGCCGCAATCACCAGAAAAATGCCATCAAGATATTCAGGCTGGAACGCTCTCTTATACCATTCCAGTTCACCAGCTTGATAACGCTGTTGTAATTCAGAGCATAATTCAGGCGCTACAACCTGTAATAATGCACCTGCCCGTAGTAGTAGAGTCGCCTTACGTGCGGCCACCTCTCCACCACCGACAAGTAATACAAGCCGCCCTTTCAGCTCAACAAATATCGGTAAGTAATCCACAATTGCCCTTGGTATCCAGTGAAATATTTATAAGTAATGAAACTGTTTCGAATGAATATATGAGTCGGGGGTAAAGTTATAAAATGACAAAAAAGAATTAATTGTTCTGTAATGGAATATAGCCAGCCACTCCGCATCAGTGCTCACGCGGGCTAGCGAAAGTAAACACGAATTACAGATCCTTAATAATCTTAATAAATCCGAGTATTTTGGGCAAAATGTGGATCACTTACCGCTAGTTAAATGAGTTTTCTAATGGATTCAAGCGTACCGCATCATTCAAGTATCGGCACAGCAACACTGATGGCCGGTGCTGTTATTCATATTTCGACCGGGGATTACTCGCAAGCAACATCCGCTAACATGTTGATTAAGTGTAAAAATAGCACAAAAGAAGTGGAACAGAATCAAAAAACTCAGATTGGTCAGAATGACGAAAAAACCGTGAGAGGCACCCTGACAGAGAAAATAACCGGTATTCGTCGCAGTGTTGCTGGCGCCCATGAATTAATTGGTTCATCAGTTAGATTGGGTAGCGACAGCATCAATGTGTTAACGTTGCTGACCGATATTCTTGATGTGGTTGACGAGCTGGCAAAAGCCACGGCCACACACACGCACAGCAATACCGGTGCACCCACCAACTCAGGAAATTTAAGCGCGATAGCTGGAAAAACACGTACGCTGAATAAGAAATACGCGGGGTTTATTGATTAATAAAATTGCCCGTCTACTCGCGAGACGGGCATAGAATTAAACGATACTAATTTTGAGGTTGACGCCACACGCAGCCGCGTAGCGCTCAAGTGTCGCAATACTGGCTTTCATCGGATTTTTTTCAACTTTAGCAACAGCGGGCGGGGTGATCCCCAGTCTTTCAGCTAACTGTGAACTATTAATACCCGCTCTCTGTTTCATACTTTTGATTAGCTCGTAAAGTTCCTCTTCCTGTTTAGCTGCTTCATAAGCAGCTTGCGCGCCAGGAGAAGCAAGAGCCCGCGCCCTGACTTCTGACCACGGAATGCCTTTAGCTTTCATTTCTCATCTCCTCTAGTCTTTGTAATGCAAGCTTAATTTCAGATGCCGGTGTTTTCGGCGTTTTTTTGATAAACGTGCGGAGTATGTAAATTCGCCGGCCAGTGGCATAAGCAAAAATTGTTCGTGTGATGTCTTTATTACCAACTCTAAGCTGAAATAATCCATCACGCAACGGCTCCGTTGCGGGGTACCGCAACATGTTCCCCCTAGCTTCAAGCTTGTCAAGCGCCAGTGACGTTTTACCTCGCATAACTTCATCCAGTGATTGGATCTCGTTGTCAGCTTCTTCGTGAAATATCAGTTCAAACATCCATACCCCCTTTGACAATAAAATTAACCCATAGGTATATTTAAATCAAGGGTTAATTTAACTCATCAGTGAACTGCATCAATCAGCGTCAATACAATCAGTTCTGGGACGTTAAGAGACAAAACAAGGCTTTTAATTATCCTGACTTGTGTTATCTCAATGACATCACCTATACGCGGCTGGAATCGACAGACGGAAACACACACGCGACGAAAACGGCGCTACACCGCTCCCGCCTGCCTGATTCGGATCTAAAAAATTTTGCCATAAATTTTGGGCGCCATCACCGTGCCAAGCCGCACCGGAACTAGGGTGAAACCCAAGCACTTGTTTTGCACTCAGTGCAACAAATTGCAATATTTTGCCATATCACCGCGCTAGAAGCTGAATAACCTATTGTTTAACCTCATGTTTTTAAAGGATCTTTTTGACTTTTCGTCAGTTTAGTGCAAAGCAGAAATAGAAAGTAAAAGGAAAGCAGAAAATAAATAAAGTCCAAATAATACAGAGAGTTAATAACAAAAGGAGAGATAAAACGCCTTGCAAAACTTGGCGAAGAAAGATCAAGCAAAGATCAGAAAGAACGGGTAACAAAAGTTATGAAGCCAACCTGACGAAACGAGTTTCTGGGGTTTTTTGTAATCCAACCGTGGTCAATATTGGGACACAAAACAAAAATAATTCATTAAATTCAATTAGTTAAATAATAAATAAAAGAATTAATTGTTCTGTAATGGAATATAGGTGACCTCTCTAGAATAGCTTTTCATTAGATTGCATGAGGATGAAAATGAAAGAACAAAATATAATGACAGTAGCGGGAACCAGCTGTTATTTATATTAATAATCACCCTCGCCATAAAACACAGCGAGGGCTTTATCATTAATTCCACTCAGGAAATATCCGGTTTTTTAATTTTCATGTAACCCACATTCTCTCTTTAAGCCAAAGAAACGGGTTTGTTCTTCACTCATACCCGGTTCCCATTTTTGGGTTGTATGAGTATCACCAACAGAGAGATAACCTTGTTCCCATAATGGATGATATTCCAACCCATGCTTTGTAAGATATTGATGCACATGTCTGTTATCCCAGTCGATAATCGGCAAGATCTTAAATACGCCACGCTGTACAGACAAAACCGGTAATTTTGATCGGCTTTCAGATTGCTGGCGGCGTAAACCAGCAAACCAACTTTGTGCTCTCAGATTTTTCAAAGCCCGATTCATTGGTTCGACTTTATTAATTTGATTGTAGCGTTCGATTCCCTCTACACCTTGTTCCCACAATTTTCCATAACGAGCTTCTTGCCAGGCTGGAGAATGTTCAGCACTGAATACTTGCAGATTCAGTTTCAGTTGCGTTGTTAATTTATCTATGAATTGATAAGTTTCAGGGAACAAATAGCCGGTATCAGTAAGAATGACAGGAATATCCGGGTATTCCTGTGTCACTAAATGAAGACATACCGCCGCCTGAATGCCAAAACTGGAAGAAAGAACAAACTCCCCCGGCAAATTCTCCAATGCCCAATTTACCCGCTGATGAGCATCCATAATTTCAAGTCGCTGATTAATTTCAACCAGTGATGTCTCCTGCTGTTCTGTCGCCACTCCAACCAATTGTAATAAGCTGAGTTGGCTCATACCGCCTCCTGCCAATCGTAAAAATCGCGGGCCGCATCCAGTACCGGTTTGATAATATCGGTACGGATCAGGAAATCGCCAAAGCCTTCATTTAGTTGCCTCCCTATCGCCCAGCGCCCGATAAGTTCATCCATGATGGATAAGATCACTTCAGAACTGATATTTTCTTTATACATGCGTGGAATACGAGTGCCGATCCGGTTTCCACCAAGATGAAGGTTATAGCGATCAAGCGCTTTACCCACCAACCCCACTTCCGCCAACATAGCTCTGCCACAACCATTCGGGCAACCCGTCACCCGCAAAACAATATGTTCATCACCAATACCGTGTTTATTCATCAGTTGTTCAACATGGGTGACAAACTCCGGCAAAAAACGTTCAGCCTCAGCCATTGCCAATGGACACGTTGGGAAAGAGACACAAGCCATTGAGTTTTCACGCTGAACGGTGGTTTTATCGTCAATCAACCCATGCTGAAGGGCGATAGTTTCAATGCGCTGCTTTTCACTTTCAGAAATACCAGCAATGATTAAGTTCTGGTTGGCCGTCAGGCGAAAATCCCCTTTATGTATTTTTGCAATTTCGGCAACGCCACTTTTCAGCGGCCTGCCGGGGTAGTCCAAAAGGCGACCATTCTCAATAAACAGCGTCAAATGCCATTGATCATCGATTCCTTTTAGCCAGCCAATTTGATCACCACGGCCAGTAAATTCATAAGGCCGGATTGCTTCAAATTTCACACCAGCGCGTCTTTCCACTTCCTCTTTAAAGATGTCAACGCCAACCCGCTCCAACGTATACTTGGTTTTAGCGTTTTTACGCTCGGTCCGGTTACCCCAGTCACGCTGAGTTGTCACCACAGCTTCAGCAATTGCCAATGTATGTTCAAGCGGGATATAACCAAATTCACTCGCCATTCGTGGATAGGTATTTTTATCGCCGTGAGTCATCGCCAAACCACCACCCACCAGCACGTTAAAACCAATCAGTCTGCCACCTTCTGAAATGGCAACGAAGTTCAGATCGTTAGCATGTAGATCAACATCATTCTGGGGAGGGATAACAACCGTGGTTTTAAATTTACGAGGCAAATAAGTGGACCCAAGAATCGGTTCTTCATCCGTGGTCGCGACTTTTTCTTTATCCAGCCAGAGTTCAGCATAAGCACGGGTACGTGGCAGTAAATGCTCTGAGATTTTCTTCGCCCATTCGTAAGCTTGCTGATGCAACTCTGATTGAATAGGATTCGAGGTACAAAGCACATTGCGGTTAACGTCATTCGCCGTCGCAAGCGAATCCAAACCAACCTGATTCAATAATTGATGTACTGGTTTTACATTCCCTTTCAGAATGCCATGAAATTGAAATGTCTGACGGTTAGTCAACCGGATGCTACCATACAGAGTGTTCTCTTCAGCAAACTTATCAATACCCAACCATTGCTGTGGCGTAATCACGCCACCCGGCAGACGACAGCGCAACATCATTGCATGACGTGGCTCCAGTTTTTGCTCTGCGCGTTCGGCACGGATATCACGATCATCCTGCTGGTACATGCCATGAAAACGAATCAACAGGAAATTGTCCCCTTCAAAACCTCCTGTCAAGCCATTTGTTAAATCTTCGCTAATCGTACCTCGCAGGAAGTTACTCTCCCGCTTCATACGTTCACTGTCAGCCAATTTACCTTCAACAATCAAAGGACCATGTTGTTTATCGTTCATTAGTACACATCCCTCTGATAACGGCGCTCAAGGCGCAGTTCACTTAAGAATTCATCTGCCTGTTCGATATCCATGCCGCCATGCTCAGCAATAATATCCAGCAACGCATGTTCCACATCTTTCGCCATCCGGTTTGCATCACCGCATACATACAGATGTGCCCCTTCCTTTATCCAACGCCACACTTCTTCGCCCTGCTCACGCAATTTGTCCTGAACATAAACTTTATGCTGCTGATCACGGGACCACGCCAGATCAATACGAGTCAACAGACCATCTTTGACATAACGCTGCCATTCCACTTGATAGAGAAAATCTTCCGTAAAATGTGGATTACCAAAGAACAGCCAATTTTTCCCCTCAGCACCATCTGCATCTCTTTGCTGCATAAATGCCCGGAATGGCGCAATTCCAGTTCCCGGCCCAATCATGATGACAGGTGTTTGCGGATCAACAGGCAGACGGAAATTGTCGTTATGCTCGATAAAAATACGAATTTCGCCCTCTTCCTGTAAGCGATCTGCCAAATAGCCGGATGCACCGCCGGTGCGGGCCCGGCCATCAATTTCATAACGAACAACACCGACTATAATATGAACTTCATTTTCTACTTCAGCCTGAGAGGAAGAAATTGAATAAAGTCTTGGCGTTAGAGGCCGCAATAAATCAATAACCTGTTGAGCCCCTGGCTGAGAAGCAGCCTCTCTTACCATATCGGCAATAGGTTTATTGTGAGCGTATTGCTGTAATGCCTGTTTATCGGCAATCAGAGACAGTAATTTCTCATTTTTTGCCAGCACAGCATATTTTTCTACAATCAAGCTAGTGTTTTGGGTTAGCTCAACATGGCTAATCAGTGCTTCCCTTAATGGTAATGTCTGGCCATTAACTTCAACCTGTTCTGTTCCTTCCAACCAGAGTAGATTCAACAATTCATCCACCAGAGCCGGATCATTTTTAAACCAGACCCCCAAAGCATCACCCGGTTGATAACGCAGACCAGAATCTCCCAGATCAATTTCAATATGGCGAACATCTTTATCAGAACCACGGCCGGTTATTTTCTGACGGGTTGCTAAAGCCGCTGTCAATGGTGCCTGCTTAGTATACGGAGTTGAAAAAACTTCATGTACCGATTCGCTCTGTACAGAAGTAATCGCTGTATTTGTCTGCGCAGGAATACGCTGTTTCAAGATTTCAGTTAATCGCTTACGCCACTGAGCCGCCGCCTCCTGATATTCCACATCACTATCGACACGATCCAGAAGCCGTTTAGCCCCCAATTCATTCAGACGATTATCAAAATCTTTTCCTGCCTGACAGAATTTCTCATAAGAAGTATCACCCAGACCAAAAACAGCAAACTCAGTATCACTCAGCTTCGGCGCCTTTTTAGAATAGAGATATTTATATAATGCAACCGCTTCCTCAGCAGGTTCTCCTTCACCTTGAGTAGAAGCAATAATTATCAGTATCTTTTCTTGAGAAATTTGTTTGAATTTATAATCACTGGCATTGAATAGATTGATATTGAGTTTCTCTGCCAACAAATCATCGCGGAGTTGCTCGGCCAAACGGCGAGCATTACCGGTTTGTGAAGCTGAAATTAATGTAATCGTCTCCTGTGCCGGAACCGCCGGAGCCACAGCCTGAACCTGTGGTTGTTGATTTACCATTCCCCAAAAATAACCAGACAGCCAGGCTAATTGAGTCGGTGAAAAATCCCCAACTGCCGATTGGAAACGCGCTAGCTGTTCAGGTGAAACCGGAAGAAGTGAAATTGAAGGTGGTTTTATGCTCATTGTCCTGTGCTGCCCTTTACGATTACTAATGTCCGTTATTTTTAATAGAGAAAAGAAATAGGGATTGTTTGTAAGGTTATCTCAGCAACTTGTTACTATTTAAAGAAACTATCGCAATATCAAATAACCAAAACGCCTAACCATATTTACAGATTTAATATATCTATAAAACAGTTAATAAGAGCAATGGCAAAAAAATGAAAAAACCAGGTTTAATTCAGAAGATCGGGTAGAATAGCGAGTTTTTTGAAGTCAGGGAGAACCACTATGAGCACAACGATTTTTAAAGATTTTCAGTTTGAAGCCGCCCACCGTCTACCACATGTCCCAGAAGGCCATAAGTGCGGTCGCCTGCACGGACACTCATTTATAGTACGACTGGAAATTACCGGGGAGGTCGATCCTCATAGTGGCTGGATTATGGACTTTGCCGATTTAAAAGCCCTATTCAAACCTGTTTGGGAACAGCTAGATCACCATTACCTGAACGATATCCCTGGACTGGAAAATCCAACCAGCGAAGTATTGGCAGCCTGGATTTGGCATAAAGTTAAACCAGCAGTTCCACAACTTAGTGCCGTCATGGTGAAAGAAACCTGTAATGCGGGATGTATTTTCCGCGGCAAGTGAAACAACTTACTGCACCAGGAAACCTCCAGTGCAGTAAGCTTTTCTCAGGCGATATTCAAATACTTATGTGTTTGCATAGAAAATCGCCAATTACGGGCAATACAGGTTTCAATACATAAACGGGTAGCTTCTTCTTTCTGGCTAATCGGTTGCAGTGCAATAATACGTGATGAGTTGTCATCTAATGTCGCTAATAACTCATCCAATGCCTCAATATCTCTTTCCCTCGCAACCGGATATTTTATTTCATTAGCTCTTTGCAAAGCCTGCTGCAATATCTGGTAACCACCACGCATGTTAACTTTTGGTGAAACTGTCACCCAAGTAGCAGCAGAACATTTAACATGATACGTACCACTGGTTTCTATCTGGCATTGGTAGCCAAGGCTTTCTAACTCTTCGGTCAGAGGAATAAGATCATAAAGACAAGGCTCACCACCAGTAATAACAACGTGGCGGGCGGTATATCCCTGTTGAACAAACAGTGCTGCAATTTGCTTAGGAGAAGCTTCACTCCATTCATTGCTTTCACTCGTCTTCAGCAAAATTGTTTCCAATGCCCGTTGCTTTTCCGCTTCTTTCTCCCAAGTGTGTTTAGTATCACACCAGCTACAACCAACCGGACACCCTTGTAGACGAATAAAAATTGCCGGGACTCCGGTAAAAAAACCTTCTCCCTGCAATGTCTGGAATATTTCGTTAATCGGGTAAAACATAAAAATCTCTGGTTTCATTAGGCAAGGGCGCATTATTGCAGATATCTATCCCTCGAACATCAATCTTTATGATAAGGTACGGGGTTTGCTTCGCTTGGCTAACATCCGACTTGTCGAGGCATTGTGTGCTTAAAATATATCTAGCACTGAGAAAGTGACAGGAATAAATAATGCAGAATAATGAAACTCAGCTGAAACGGGGTCTAACCGGGCGGCACATCCGCTTTATGGCATTAGGCTCTGCAATAGGCACAGGGCTGTTCTATGGCTCCGCAGCTGCTATCCAGCAAGCTGGACCCGCCGTATTACTCGCCTATTTAATCGGCGGGGCCGCCGTATTTATGGTGATGCGTGCATTAGGTGAAATGGCTGTTCACCACCCAGTAGCCGGTTCTTTTTCACACTATGCCAGCCATTACCTCGGCCCTTTGGCCGGATTTCTAACCGGATGGAATTATATATTCGAAATGCTGATTGTCTGCCTGGCTGACGTTACTGCATTTGGTTTTTATATGAAGCTCTGGTTCCCACATGTGGAACAGTGGATCTGGGTGCTAAGCATTGTCTGCTTTATTGGCGCAATTAATCTTTGCCATGTGAAGATTTTCGGTGAAATGGAATTCTGGCTTTCTATTGTGAAAGTTACCGCAATTATCGCTATGATTATCGGCGGCATGGCTATCATGGTCTATGGATTCGGTCAGGAAACAGACCATGTAACCGGCATTTCCAGTTTATGGGAATATGGCGGTTTTATGCCTAATGGCATCAGTGGTGTTATAGCTTCACTTGCCATTGTGATGTTTGCTTTTGGTGGTATTGAAGTCATTGGTATTACTGCCAGCGAAGCTAAAAATCCTGAAAAAACTATTCCAAAAGCAATCAATGCTGTTCCTTTCCGTATTTTGCTGTTCTACGTATTGACCCTGTTTATTCTGATGTGTATCTATCCGTGGAATCAAATTGGTCAAGAAGGGAGTCCATTCGTACAGATTTTTTCTAGCCTAGGTATTAATTCTGCGGCTAATATTCTTAACATTGTGGTTATTACTGCCGCAATTTCTGCAATTAACAGCGATATTTTTGGTGCTGGCCGCATGATGTATGGTATGGCTCAAGAAGGACAGGCGCCTAAATCATTCACCAAGCTGAGCCGTAATGGTGTACCTTGGATGACGGTGGTAGTTATGTCAGCCGTCCTGCTGATTGGCGTTGTTCTTAACTATCTGCTTCCGAATGAAATTTTCGTTATCATTGCTTCTATCGCAACATTTGCTACTGTGTGGGTATGGCTGATGATCCTGCTTTCCCAGGTTGCCATGCGCCGCAAAATGAATAAAGAAGAAGTTAAAACATTAAAATTCCCTGTTCCTATGTGGCCAATAGCACCAATATTAACAATTATCTTTATGGTATTTGTTATTGTATTACTGGGCTATTTCGAGAAAACCCGCATTGCATTAATTGTGGGAATCACATGGGTAATCTTATTATCAATCACCTATTTCTTTAGCAAAAAGAAAATATTTCTCAAACCCATCAGATAAACAAATAATTTTCATTCATAAATGCCAGATTGCTCTGGCATTTATTTTTAAAATATAAATCCATCGCAATACATAATAAAAAGTTACAATAAAGTAATAATGGTATAATATTTTTCAGTCATAGAGTTACACCTTTTTTATGAATTAAATAAGAATTTAATTCATAAAAAATAGACGAATATATTCTTATAACAAAGAATTAATAAAAATTCACAACAAGAGGATTATGATCGGAAGCATCAGTAGGTATCACAATAGCATCGGCTATATTCAACTCTCGGTAAAAAATAAAATCTAAAGGTCTACCAAACGCGATCGTTCGATAATCATCAGTAAAAGATACTTCTTCAAGGTGTAAATATCTGGTAAAACGTTTTAAAGCATTTAATCGTTGCTTACTCCATGCATTAAAGTCACCAGCCATAATTACCGGGCCATTATGTAAACGAACATGAGCACCAATATTATTCAACTGGCGGCTATACACATCCACACCAAAACTGAAATTTATCGCATGCACATTAATAACCATTAACTGACGATTATCCTGTAAAAGATAAACAGTGATGAGAGCGGATTTAGATAAACGTAAAAGAGGCTCTTTCTCTCTCAATGGGCAACAATAGACAGGATGAGAAGTTGCTAACGTCATTACACCAGAGGGGTGTTGTGGTAATAGAAATGCAGGAACTTGATCAGCTATCAGGTAATTTGAGGTAGCAAATTCAACTAAATCAGGGGTTGTCTGCGCTTCTTGTAATAAAATCAACTGGCTTTCGTTAGTCAGCTCCTTCAGAACCTTTCTCCATGAAGGACGCTGCTGTTTATAGATATTCCATACAATAACCCTAAGCTCATTTGTACCAGTGATCAAAGGAGTACCTACAGGTAATGTATTCCCAAGCTGATGAGTCGACATAGGAAAGACTCGTTCAACAGGTTGCCCTGCGACATATCTTATTGCATAGGTTTTCTTTACCACGTGAAAAACCTCTTAAATACAGAATAACTATAAAAACTATCCGATTCTATCAAATGTAATAAGGTAATTATTGATTTTAATACTCATAAACGACAAAAAACCCTGAGATCTCTCTCAGGGTTTCTCTGGAAATTAAGTGGCGGTGCGGACGGGGCTCGAACCCGCGACCCCCGGCGTGACAGGCCGGTATTCTAACCAACTGAACTACCGCACCACCGAATTTCTTGTTCTTTATGCTGTTACCACAACACAAAATTTCAATGCCAATCAGGGCAGTTCACGAATGGCCCTTCTGCCATTCGCCCTTCGGACCGTCGCTGCTCGCGACCTTCAAATCCGTTCCCGACGGAGTTGTTCTACTCGCTACCCACTGGGGCTTTGTGTTGCTTTTCTGTCGCTACACAAATATTAACGCAAACCCCAAAAAATTAAAGCCTGGCGGTTCCCTACTCTCACATGGGGAGACCCCACACTACCATCGGCGCTACGGCGTTTCACTGCTGAGTTCGGCATGGGGTCAGGTGGGACCACCGCGCTATCGCCGCCAGGCAAATTCATTCCATTCCGGCTGTCGCTTCCCTTTCGGCCACAACACCCAAAACCAATCTCTGAACAAGCTGAATGAAACTCTCTGCTCTCGCCGTCTTCCGACCGCTGTCTTATGACGCCAAAACACCTTCGGTGTTGTAAGGTTAAGCCGCTCGGTTCATTAGTACCGGTCAGCTCAATGCATCGCTGCACTTACACACCCAGCCTATCCACGTCTTCGTCTTAAACGTTCCTTCCGTGACCTCAAGTCAAGGGAAGACTCATCTCAAGGCAAGTTTCCCGCTTAGATGCTTTCAGCGGTTATCTCTCCCGCACTTAGCTACCGGGCGATGCCATTGGCATGACAACCCGTACACCAGCGGTGCGTCCACTCCGGTCCTCTCGTACTAG
>NZ_NMQR01000044.1 GCF_003545805.1 Photorhabdus sp. CRCIA-P01
GAGTTCGTTGCCTTTAGATGTGGAGCGGGCTGCCACGGCAATAAGAAAGCATTGGTCAGTGGAAAATGAGCTACACTGGGTTTTAGACGTCATCTTTCGGGAAGATGCTATCTCGCTTAAAGATCCTGATGGTGCAGCACAAATGGCTCTTTTTAATCGAATAGCATTAAATGTGATTAAACAAAATACGAGTATAAAAGATAGTCAAGCAGCGAAACGTCGAAGAGCGACTTGGTCAGGAGAATTTCGTAGCCAGCTTCTCTTTGATTAAATTAAATACAAAGTGGAATCCCGCCCTGATGTGAATCCCAGGTACGTAAACGCTGGCATAAGTTGCGGTAAATGTTAGCGGCTTTTACTCCCCTAGCTTGAGCACGTATTATACGTTGTTTGTCATGATGATTAATCATTGGATAGCCTTTTGTTGAGGTGATGTTCAGACAAATAGTATTATTTTCTATTAGGTTAGCCAAAAATTTAAGCGGCGTCTATGGTATGAATTGTAAAACGAGTTGTGTGTTATGCACATTTGCACGGCTGATAAAGCTCATTCACCTGACCCCATCAAAGGGTCGGGTGAATGAAAGCAGTTGGTGAGCGGGGTTGGCGAACCAACATCAGCGGTGTAACTGTGTATAACGCTTTTTTAACGAATAAAGGTAAGTAGTCATATTTTTAACCTTCTGGCGGGTTGATGCATCGGAAAGAGTATTTCTTTGCGAAACTATCTGGGACACATGTCAGTATTTTTGTCTGGCATGTTTGTAGGAAACAAGAGGTATTTAATTTAACAGGAGAACCTTTATTACATTTTTCACTCAGCTTGTTGTAGCATTCTATAAGCTTGAAATTATAACAAGAAAGTTTGTTAATAGTTTTGATAAGGATTTTTTGTTATTGTTATTTAAAATAAAGTCCTCGTCTTTAAATAATCTAGACTTCTCAACTGAATATACTAGTACGAACTTAGGAACATAGTTTACAGTCGAATAAGTATTATCAATGAGGTCAGTTAATTTTATAATCTTTGCTTATTGTACTGATTTAGATGAGTATAATAGATCATGGGGCTGTCCTAGATATTATTCTTCTGGAGAATCCTGTTATCACCATTATTATTACTAGAATCGTCAGTATTTCTATATATGTATCATGTAGCCAAGCTGCGGCAAGCGTTTCTTCTGCATGCGGCAAAAACATGACCAGCCTAGCTACTTTAGTTAGATGTAAAATATAAAGTTTGTTAGTATATTTCCACCTCTTTACTTAGCTTTAAAAAGCCGTTGTTATTTTCTTCTAACATTTTTTGCAACCCATGTGCCACTTGTATTGTCTGGCTCGAAATTCACGTTGATACCTATTTCGTGAGGTAAATTCTTTTCATGATTTCCGTGAGCATCGAGAACAAATAGATTACTCGGATGTTTAAATGCTTTTATTGAAACCACTTTACCTTCAACCTTTACAATTACACCATCCAGTCTTGTCTCTGCAATGTTTGTATTATACCAAACCTCTATATCTACTGGATGTACTTGATCAAAATCTTTGGCTGCCTGTTTGAATCTCTCAATAGTTTCCTTTTTACACAGTTGTGTTATTTGCTCTATACTTTCCATAATAACAATTGTTTTGAGATTAGACGGGTTAATATATTTAATTAAGTTCAAGCACATCTTAAAACTATTGAGTACTGTATTAATATGACCTTCAACTGAGAAACTTTTATTATTATGCCATATAGGCTCATGATGAGCGATTCTATTACGAAGAGAATTAAGTTTTTTTATGTCGTTGGTTATATGCTTGAAAGTCACTTTTTCACCTGGGAATGCAAAATCTATCATTTCTGGCCATATTTTAAGGGACCCCTGTTTATCAGATTTATGATGATTGGAGCAAATGTTACTCCATACACCAAATGTAAGCTTTGCAATTAATTCATCCGGTGTTACTTCTCTTTTTTCTTCTTGGATAGAAGAAAGAGCATTTTCCACTGCCTCACGGCTTTTTATAAATTTGTTATCTTTCGTATTTAAATAGAAATGTTGAATCCAGTTTCTGTCTATTGCCATTTCAGCAGCGGCAGGGGGAAGCCCGCTATCTATAAGTTTTTGCCGTTGATATGCTAAGTGACCATAGTATAAACTGTTTCTTAACGAAACTTCTAAAAGTTGTAATACAGGAAAAAAAGTGGCGCAGAGCCTTTTATTCCATATATAGAGTCCTAAACATTCAGCTTCATTTTCTGTGTTAAAACCTCTTTTGTAAGTTGATATACGTCTTTCTGATATTGACATTAGAACACTTTGGACTGTCATTGTAATTTATATCCTTTTCTTACATGATTTAAAATAATATAATAATGATTGTGATATTTCACCTATACTTTTCACTTGTTTCTTTTCCATTCTTTGTGATTTATAACAGGGCTGCTGTTTTAGTTGCGGGATGCTTGACGCTATCTGTTTGTTGCTGTAGCATTCTGTCTGCTGGTTGCGGCTATTGCCGCCAGTAACGTGCTAGGGTCACAGATGATGGAAATCATGCTGCTGATGCCGAAAAATATTTGGGATAAACCCTTGTTGAGAAATCAACAGGGGTTTTCTCGCCTTTTTTAATTAAAAAGGCAAAAATAAGTATACGCAAGCCTAATATGCTGGCATTTGTTAGTACTATAATTGTACATCTTTGTCTCAACAGAAGGTATATTCATTAGGAAAGCTTTAAGTCATGCGGTTTCTCAGCATCGTGAACATCAGAAAAACACAGATTTTTATTTTTATAGCTGTAGTACTAAGTGATGATAGGAGAAGGTTATGCAATCAAAACGCCAAGTTTCTGAACTTAAGCAAATGTCTGTAAAAGAGCGCAAAATTGAAGGTATGCGTCGGGCTAAGGCGGCTTTTGATCTGGCTGAACGTACAGGTATGTTGACAAAGCGTTCTGTTATCGTTGAGCGCTGATTTACTTCGTTAAATTGATAAAGCTTTGTCAATGATTTCCCTTTTGAGTGTTGGTGAGTTTTTAGGTTGGTTTACCTGGTTTGCAATTACTCTTCGGGTGTTCTACCCAATTGAACCTACACACTTACTTCTCCGTGTTGCTTCTTAATGTGCTGTATGTTTACTTGGTTATCCAGTTTGGCTAAGTGAGAATTGAAAGGTATCGGCATTCTGTACCTTGTGTTTAACTCTACACTATTATGATCGCTAATTGACTGTGTTTAATTTTTTTCTTGACTTATCAGTGTAGTAATGTAAAGCAAGATTTCTTTATCTGTTGATTCATTCCCAGCTAAAGCTATCTTTATTGCTTGTTTGAGGGTTTTTCTAATAGGCAATTCATTGATGGTATCTTCAATTGTAGATGTTTTGGTTTTAGGCGGTTCAGCAAGTATCCCTTCTATACCTTTACGATGAATTAATTTTATTAATGCATCCACATCCCTATCTTCCAATGAATCTAAAATAGATTGCCATGCTGTGCTTCTTTCCGTTGAGCTTTTTAGTTGTTCATGAATGGTTGTGGTTTGATTATTAGGTTGTGACTGATGATCACCAGTTGCAAGCCAATCTAGGGTGACACCTTCAATATCGCAGATTGATTGAGCTACATTGAGAGCAGGGATTGAGTCCCTTATGATGTAGTTGTTCAGTGTTGAATACGATAATCCCCATTCTTTAGCTGCAGTTCTTACACTACGGTCTCCAATAAGATAAAGAAGCCTATCCTTGAAGGTTTCTTTTTGGTCTTGCTCAAAAGAGTCCATATTATGCTGTGCTTCCTTTCTCTTTTTAACCATATAACCACCTGAAAAAAACAAATTTCCTGAAATTAATAAATGAGATTTTCTCAATTGAGTTAATATTTTCTTTTCAAGGTCTCAATTTAGATCTATACTATACTCTAGTACAAGTAATCCTATAAATAGGGATAGCTTGCACTGACAACCTTCTAGGGTAATTGAAATACAAATTGAAGTAAAACGTGCCACCACAATCGTATGTAGCGCGAAATATATCTTATTGGAGAATTCTTGTGGAGAAAAAAGATTGGCATTCGGCAGATATTATCGCTGCGTTAAAAAAGAAAGGAACGTCATTGGCTGCCGTTTCTCGGGAAGCTGGACTAGCATCGTCAACATTATCCAATGCTTTACAGCGTCCCTGGCACAAAGGTGAAACAATCATTGCAAATGCATTAGGACAGAAGCCTGATGAAATCTGGCCTTCCCGTTACCAGAAAAGAAGGAAGAGATATTGATCTCCAAGAGAAAGAATATGGTGACAGTTGTAGGAACCATAAAAACAACGCTCTGAAAGTGCTACAACACAATCAGAGCGTCTAACCACAACATTACAGGAACTAATGTATGGCTAATATGAATAGTAACATATCCTCATACTCAAAGTGTTATACATTTAACGCTCAATCTAATGTAGAAACCGAAGTACACACTTTGCTCACAGACTTTTCTTTGGTTTTAATTTTTTGTAAACCAATTGAGAAGCAATATTATGCACAGTAGTATCCCTGATACTCCCGACGACAGTGAGATATCTGATGTGAATATCCTATGGTCTGGCATGTCGGATGCGATTGCGTCACTGGATCTCTCATGTGTTAGCGATACTGTACTGTGTCAGCTAATTGAATCATCTAAAGAAAATACTATGGGTATTTGTCATGGTGTAACTTTTCTTAGTGACTCAATGTTGTCGTTTGCCAGTAATAATATCCATGAATTTACTCCAGAGAGTTTGTGTCAGCTCGGGCATAGCCTATCGGCGCTGAGTTCTCTATTACCGATGCTTTTTACCATTCATGAAAAAGCAAATGGTGAATATCATCGTAGGACTTTGGAAAACGAGATAAAATAGCCTTATCAAATGAAACCGGAAAATTTTTGGATGGTTTTCCGGTTTAAAGGCATAAACTATCGCCGACAGGATATTCGATATTGTTGATACTCGTCGGGGCGATTTTTCCCCTTTCCGCCGCCCGAACCGGCATCAGGATGTCGTTACAGTGGCATCAGCACGCTAAATAAGGTATTGAATGCCATCTGGTGTGGGGCTTCTGTCCAGCCAATTGACAACCATTTTTTCATTAACATCGCTGAGTAAGCCCCGGAGACAAGCGAGACTGAGTTGTTGCGGACTGGCAGGATGAAATAAGGGAGTCATACAGGCATGTGTTGGCTGGGGATGGCATATTGGGCATCTTCCCGTATTTTGAGAAAAAGAAAACAATGCGTCATCATAACGTAACCGATATTACGGTTGTAGTACTCAGTTTCCACATAGCTTAAGTATAATTCTCACTAACCCCGATTAATTTCTTTAAATTTTTGGATAGTGTATTTGATGGCTTGTTCTGTTGGCAAACGCTCCATTGCACTGGCGCCATAGAATCCATGACAATCGGGGCAATGAGCTAAAATATAGGCTACATCTTCCGGTTCCGAAAGTGGGCCACCGTGACACAAAGTAATAATGTCATTTCGAATAGTTTTAGCTGCCGAAGCACAAGTATTAATGATTGGTATACAAGATTTCAGATCATATGATGTATTAGCACTAATATCCCCGCCAGTGGTTAATCCCAGATGTACGACGATGATATCAGCACCTGCTTGTGCCATGGCTTCAGCCTCTTTTGCATTGAAAACATAAGGAGTAGTAATCATTCCCTTTTCATGAGCCAGGCGGATTAGCTTCACCTCCAGTGCATAGCCCATGCCTGTTTCTTCCAGGTTTTTTCTGAACTTTCCATCAATAAGCCCTACTGTTGGGAAGTTCTGAATACCAGCAAAACCTTGTGCCTTCAGTTCATCCAGGAAAAGAGATAAATTACAGAATGGATCAGTACCACAGACACCCGCCAATACAGGTGTTTCCTTAACTATCGGCAATATTTCATTACCCATTTCTCTGACAATTTCGTTTGCATTACCGTATGGCATTAATCCGGCCAATGATCCTCTGCCAGCCATTCTGAAGCGTCCAGAATTATATACGATAATGAGGTCTGCCCCTCCTGCTTCCTCGCAACGCGCCGAAAGACCCGTGCCTGCACCCGCTCCAATAATAGTTTCGTTACGTTCGACTTTTTGTTTTATAGTTTCAATAATTTGATTATATTTTTTCTTCATAAGAAATTCCCTGGTGTTGTACGATTTCCTTGAATTGTTGTATTACAAGAGCACAAAATTGTGGTGAATTTATGTGAAAAGGTGTTTTTATAACTTTTCGCAGTTCTGTTTGTTTTATTGTTTTTTTTAGTCCATGACAGAAAGCCTGTGTTGATGCAGGTAAATAAAAAGGTTGTTCAGGGCAATCTAGCGCAGAGAATCCGCCTTCCGGAATAATGAATCGAATAGGTCCATTACACTTATTAAGTTTGTTCCCTATCCAGATACCAAGCTGATAGTTTTCTTCAGGTGTGGTGCGCATCAATGTCACCTGAGAATTATGCTCGACAAATAGCCTATTGCTGTAGCGTTCTGGAACCGTGTCCTTTGCACCAAAGTTAACCATGTCCAAAGCACCAGTACTGCCGATCCACGGAGTGCTTTTTTTTGCAATGACGTCTAAACGTGTGTCAGGACAACCCAAAACCCCCCCAAATAACAGATCGGCAATTTCTGTTAATGTAATATCCAAAACACACACTAATTCGCCGTCCTTAACCAATTTCTCCATGCTTGTTCCACCATTGCCGGTAGCATGAAAAGCCAGGCAATCGTATTGAGTATTTAACTCAGCAGTGAGCTGATTAATGCACGGAGTCGTCATACCAAACATCGTCAGCCCTAAAGCGGGCTTATTCATATCAGCCAGGGGCGTAAAATAATTGACGGAGCCCGCCATCATATTTGCAGCATTAGACAAGACTGAACGAGAAATACGGTTTAGTCCGTTGAGATCGGTTACCGTATAAAGCATGGCAATATCGCTGGCCCTAACGTAGGCTGAGACATTCCCTGACGCCATAGTGGATACCATGATTTTAGGCAAACCGATCGGCAGGCTTTGCATAGCCGGAGTAATCAGCGCTGTTCCGCCTGAGCCGCCAATACCAATCACCCCCGCGATATCGTCGATTGAACTGTTCAGGAAATTCGTGAGAGCGACGGACATCGCTGTTATCGCTTTATTCCGCACGCCACAAAAAACGGAGTCAGCGCCAGCGGGATGATACTCAGCCACCTGAAGTGAATGAATATCTATCTTTTTATTCTGATTATTTTGATGATTTTTCCTGGGAGTTGATGTAGACACATCAATGATGATTGAATCCACTCCTGCGAGGTGTAAACAACGTTTCAACCAGACCAGCTCGTCCAGTTTTGTGTCTGCTGTGCCAACGACAACCACAAATCGCGTCATAGTGTTTATTCCATGTGGCATACCTATTCAAAGACAAATGTAAACCTATTGTAATATTTTACAACATGCAAGTTATTTTTTATCATTATTCCAATTAAAATAGAAATAAAAAACTGTCTTTACTGTTGATCATCAATGAAATAAAAATATCCATGTAAGAATAAGGATTTTAATGATTTGATATGCCAGATAATCAGAAAGAAATTTTAAAACAGCTCAGGCGAGATCCATTGATGAAACCATCGGAATTAGCCGATATCTTTGGGATTGGACGTTCATGTAGTTCAGGACATAAAGACATTGTTTATTTTGAACAAGGATGCTCAGCTTTAGTCTTGTCCTTAAAATTCACCAATAATCCCAGCTTATCTCATAATAAAGTGAAAAATTTTTTGGAATTAAAATGAAAATTATTTTCACAGGGTAATAATGTAAAACATGACTTGCAATAGTAATGGTCATTAATGAACAAGGACGTTTTTTAGTAATAGTAATTTGATAAATAACTAGGGATTATGGTTCTGTGTTCATGGACATTGGTAAGAAATTTTTTCCTATGTGTCTATTATTCGCCTTTTCATGGTGGTTCTGGCGGGAGAGGTTTTAGTTTTGCTCGCCGGAAATGAACACTGATTCATGCATCCTATTTGAATAGCCATCATAAATCAATTAGGGGAAGTAAACAGAGATGATAACGACTCAAAATGACTGGCATCCGGCAGATATTATTGCTGCATTGCGTAAACGAGGTACAACACTTACCGCATTATCAAGGGAATCGGGCCTGAGTCCATCGACACTATCTAATGCATTAATGCGTCGGTGGCCTAAAGGGGAGAGGATTATTGCGGACAGATTAGGAGTATATCCTTCAGAAATTTGGCCCAGTCGATATTTTAATAAGAATGAGGATCTAATTAAGTGAAATTATTTGAATAACAGAACTAATGATAATAGTCGATATGCTATCCAATCCTAATTTAAATCCACTATGATTTTTGTGTATTTAGAGGGGGCACTATAAAAAAACAGGTTTCATTAGATTAAGCTATGCATATATCAGGTCTGGCAACTTATTTATATGAGGTGATCCTTGAAAAAGCCGCTAAAGAATGTTCATAACCCTTATCAGGTCTTATTACATTGGCGTGTGATGTAAATCAAGAAGTTTATCGTACTCTTGTCGCGTATAATGAGGAAAAAGATGTTGATGTTATTAATTCCAGGGTTGGCTAAAACTCTTTTAAAAATTTATATGAGAAAATTATAAATATAATTTAAGCGCTACCTGTGAACCTTTATTTATATCGCTTAATCAAGGTCGGTAGCTGTACCGATATGGTGAGCCGATTTCTTCTTCATTTGTTGAATCGACGATCAATGAAGTCATCGCTAAACGCATGGTGAAAAAGCAGCAGATGCAATGGAGCCAACAAGGTGTGCATGACTAACTCCAGACATACACAGCGGTACTCAATGATGATTTAAAAGCCCGATTCGAGCATTGGTATCCGGGCATAAAATTATGTGAAGAAACGGATCATAATTTGACAGGGGTGGTTGCCGCATAAGTGCCCTGACTCTTTTATGTTTTCCTTAACAATAGCCAATGGCCATAATTTTTTGGTAGCGTTCCGCCAGTAATGTTTCAATATCGAGCTTTTTCAATGCTGACAAATCGGCGAGTAGCTGTTGTTTTAAATTTTCACCCGCGATCAGATAATCACGATGAGCACCACCAAGTGGCTCTGGGATAATAGCATCGATAATACCAAGCTCTTTGAGTCGTTTCGCCGTCATTCCCATCACTTCAGCGGCAACCTGAGCTTTTTGTGCATCTTTCCAAAGAATAGATGCGCAACCTTCCGGTGAGATTGCTGCATAGGTACTGTATTCCAACATATTAATGCGATCGCCAACCCCTATCGCTAACGCACCACCAGAGCAACCTTCTCCTGTGATCACACAGACGATTGGCGTTTTTAAGCAAGACATTTCCATAATGTTTCGTGCAATCGCTTCGGCTTGTCCCCGCTCCTCAGCACCAATACCTGGATAAGCGCCCGCGGAATCAATAAAAGTCACCACTGGTATATGGAAACGCTCGGCCATTTTCATTAAGCGTAATGCTTTGCGATAACCTTCGGGAGAAGGCATGCCAAAGTTGCGCATCACTTTTTCTTTCGTGGTACGGCCTTTTTGCTGCCCGATTACCATTACAGGTTGACCATCAAGACGAGCTAAACCGCCAACAAGAGCTTTATCATCTGCAAATGCTCGATCACCCGCTAGCTCTTGAAACTCAGTAAAGATCAAAGAAACATAGTCGAGGGTGTAAGGTCTCATGGGGTGTCTGGCAAGTTGGACGATTTCCCAAGCGCCAAGTTGAGAAAAAATGGTTTTCGTTAATGAAAGACATTTCTTCTCAAGTAATTTGATTTCCTCGTCGATCTTAATATCCGACAGATGGCTATTTTCTTTAAAGGTCACTAAGGCGTCGATTTTTTCATTCAATTCGACAATTGGTTTTTCAAATGCGAGAAAATGAGTAGACATAGAATCCTTAACATGAACATGGTAACCATCCCATTTTTAATGGAGGTTATTAGCAGTAGAATTTTTGTTTTGTGACAGCGTCAATTTTTGAATAGGAGTTATTCCCCCTAATCCCATGTTAGGGAGTTCGTGATTATAAGTCTATAACCATCGCGTTGTTTTATCTTGGTGACCATGGATTTTATGTTCTCGTATAGGTATACAGATCTATCGGGTTCAGATTCGGGCTGTATGGCGGTAAGTCATGAAGATCGATATTCATCACATAAGCCCAGTCTTTCACCCACTCACTCCGATGGTAACTGGCTCCGTCAAGGATAATATGAACCTTCTGACTGACTGGATAGGTTTCACGGATGGCAATGAAGAACTCCGCGATGTGATAACTGTCGATACGGTCATACTCGCGTACCCCCGTTTTACTGATATCGGCCAGATTCAGGGCGCCCATCAGGTTCAGATGGGTATGACTTCCCGTTGTTTTCACTGCGGTTTTCTGGCCTTTGCGCATCCAGCCATAAGCGAGTTTCGTCCCCTGCGTGGGATGGACACCATCAATGAACAGGATGGGCTCATTTTCTCCGGCTTCCTGCTTCAGTGGTAATGAATCTTAAGTGGGGCTACGATACGGCTAGGAAATGGAGTTGTAGACTATGTCTAAGAAAGTAGTACTCATTACCGGTGGCGGCAGAGGGATCGGTAAAGAAATGTGCATGAAACTATCATCCGAAAACACCCATGTAGCTCTAACATATACAAGAAATTCATATAAGGCAGAAGAAGTTAAACATTACTTAGATGAAAGAAACATATCATCTTCTATCCATATGCTAGATATTAAAGATTTCCACATGTGCAAATCAATAGTTGAGGAAATTGAAAAAAAACAGTGTTCAATAAATATACTTGTAAACAATGTAGGTATAACTTTGAGTAAACAATTTGTCAGTTGTAATGATGCAGAGAATAAAGACGTTTTATATACTAACCTTCAAGGGGTTATAAACATGACTTTAGCTTCTGTCCCATCCTTGAAAAACGCCACATCTAGCAACAATATGGGAAGAATGATAAACATATCCTCAAATACATCGCTTTGCGGCAATGCGGGTCAAGTAGCATATAGTAGCTCCAAAGGAGGCATCAATGGATTCACAAGGTTATGCGCAAGAGTTTTATCAAAATACAATATCATTGTGAATGTTATTGCCCCCGGATATATTGATACCGATATGACACATGATATTCCAAAAAGTATCTATGAGCATGTATTACGTGCTTCAGCTATAAGTCGTGTAGGAAACGTGGAAGATGTCAGCTCAATAGTTAAATTACTATGTGATGAAAATTGTAATTACATGACTGGTCAAGTGCTCCATGTTGATGGTGGAAAGTTCTGTTAAGTATCTAATAAGGTCAGAGCGGGATTCTACTTTGCGTAAAAATTATCCATTTCGCAGATATTGATAATTTCTCACATTCAATATGTTTTATTGATAGGTTTTGACATCTCAGTTGCGTATTTATTGTGCTGTCAGAGGGTTGTTTTTATACATAATAATCATATAAAAAATGTGAGATCCCACCCTGCTAATAAGGTAAGTTAATGAAAAATTCAATTATTATTGCTGGTATGGGATTGTATACCCCACCTGTTCCTAATTTGCTACTGATTTACTAAACTCTAATAAAGCTGACTTAGTAATTTGTGGAGGTTGTGACTGTATTGATCTGCCGGTATTGGCTGGATTTAATAGTTTGAGCGCATTAAATGAAGGAAGATGTACACCTTTTTCAGAACTTAAAGGGATAAATTTAGGTGAAGGTGCAGGTATTTTGATACTAGCAAGAAATAATGACGAAAATAGTAGTAAATGGTTAGTAACGGGATATGGTGCGTCAAGTGACGCTTATCATGAAACATCACCAGAGCCAAATGGGGCAGGAGCCATACAGGCCATTGATGCAGCTCTATTGGCCGCTGATCTTAGCAGAAAAGATATAGATTTAATTTCTGCCCATGCTACAGGCACAAGCGCAAACGATATACCAGAATCGCAAGCTTACGAGAAGCTGTTTGGTAACGATATTCCAGTGAGTGTAATGAAACCTTTTTACGGTCATACATTAGGAGCTTCGGGAATTATAGAACTCATCAGTGTTTTGTCTCTTCTAGACGCCGGTATTACACCAGAAAATAATAATGTATTAAAACTCAGAGAAGATTGTAGCCCTATAAATCTTAATTACAAAAACTACCCTAGCCAGAAAATTAAGACTATATTGGCAAATAGTTTTGGCTTTGGTGGAAGTAATAGTGCACTAATCGTAACTAAAAACAGTTGTAATCGAGAGGTTAAATATGAGAAAACAGCTATACCTATAATAAAAGCGAGCTCTAATGATGGTGAATTTAAAAAAATAATAAAACCCGAAGGAAGTGTTTTTGGGGAAAAGTGTAGGATTAAATAACTTTTCATAATTGTGATACACCTTATTTTATTATTCTCTACTATTCTTGTAAGAAGAGGCTGAAACAGGACTGCACTGAGGTAGAGGTATATTTTTACGAACGCAGTCATCCCATATTTCATTGATAATATAAGCATGCCCATGATTATTTTTTCCTGAAATAATTTTCATGAGGAATAAGACAATCAATTTTGTATTTATTGTTCTTTTTCTTTTTTGCCACAATTTATCAATCGTCGAACATGAATTAAAAAAGGTTTTGTTTAGGCGTTGATATAAATCCATGATCCATTCCCCTTTGCTCATTTAAACCCTATTTTATCACATCGTTATTTCCTTAACCGAATGCCATTGTGGGAGCATGAAATTGTGTGGGGCACTACATTGGTGCTTATGCTGCTATAGCTAATGTAGAACCATCAACCGTACTCCGGCTAGCTCATTAATTCTGATGCGGAAAGCATTTAAACGATTGCCCCACAGATTTTTATGCTCTAGGGGTAGATGTTTCTGTTTGGGATCGTCTCAGAAACCACGTTAAGAAGCTAATTTATTGTTTAAACTAATTGTATAAATATAGCTGCGCTTTTGTGAGGCATTGACTAACCGTTTTTCCCGTTCGGCCTAATATAAGGCTGATGTGGGTTGAAAACCGTCGTTAATCACAGGCTTGACGGTTATAATTATCTGGCAGAATTAAGCCATTAATGCGATATGAGAGAATTGAAATCCTGTTGCTGCAACGACATTACGCAAAGTTTTCAAAGTCGGATTGCCTTTAGGCGACAGCGTTCGGTACAGAGTCTCGCGTGAAACACCTGCCTTATCTGCAATCTGTGCCATTCCTCCTCGTGCTTCTACAACATGGCGTAATGCCATAAGAAATGCTTCCTGCCCGCCTTCTTCATCCATATCAACAAATGCCTGATGCAGATAATGCTGAGCAAACTCAGGATCTTCACGGAGAAGCTGCACCATTGCATCATCATGTAAACGTGCTTTAGCCATAATCACCTCTTCAAATAGTCCTTCAGACATTCAATCGCTTGATCTATATCAGCGTCTTGGGTTCGTTTATCGCCCCCAACTAACAGTAACACCACCTCACGACCAACTAAGCTGTAATACACTCTGTAGCCAGGCTCCTGATCTATGCGAAGCTCCCAGACACCCTCTCGACAAGGTTTATTATCACCAAAATTTCCAGTAGCCATTCGGTTAACCCGTGACGAGATTTTCGATTTCGCTATAGGATCACGAATACCTTTCAGGAACTCCATATACAAGTCCCGGTTATCGGAGGTAAGATAATGTTTGATCGTGTTCATATAAATTATTGTATCTTTAAAGCTACGAATCTGTCAATGTAGCATCTTTCGGTACGAATAATGGGGTTATCGGGTTACTCATATGCTTACAGGCACTGCATTTGAAATTGCTGAGGCGTCAGGCTCTCCACAATGTTGTCCGCTCTGACAGTGGTCGGCCCTTGCCACCACAACGGTTCATTTTTGGGGATCGCCAGCACAAACGGTTGATATCGGGACTTCAGCCAGCAGCGCAGGCGACGGTCTTGACCATAAACGGCATCTGCCGTCACCCAGCGGCAGGGAACACCGGCCTCTAATGCGCGTTCCAGCATCTGCTGGGCGAGTTGGGGTTTGGTGGCAAAGGTGACTGAACCAGGAATGCCCGCGGCTTCACAGCGGGGCCGGTCATCCGTCCAGGGTTTGGGCAGGTATAACGCCCGGTCAATAAAGGCATGGCCGCCCTGACCGGCATAACAAAGAAAGACGCCTATCTGACTGTTTTCGACACGTCCGGCGGTGCCACTGTATTGACGTTGTACTCCAGTGGAATGCGTGCCTTTTTTGATAAAGCCGGTTTCATCCACAATGAGCACCCCGTGTTCATCATCCAAATGTTCCATCACGTAGTCACGCAAAATATCGCGGGCGACATCGACATCCCAGCGGGCGCGCTCCAGCAGATGCTGAACCCCATCAGGTGTACGTTCGCCTATCAGTTGCCAGCCATTTTTACGCTCAACGTCACTAAGTAGTCCCCGGAGATAGGCAAGGCTGCGTTGTTGTGGGCCGGGGTGGTGAAACAAGGGAGCCAATCGGGTATGGAGTGAGAGCAGTTCCTGTTCCCAAGCGTTAGTAGGTAAGTGCATTGAACACCGCCCCCTCTTTTCAGGAAAAAATGTCAGGGGTTATCATCCACAATGGAGCGTACGACTGTAGTACTATGTGATGTATGCGCGCAGAGAACAGGCTGATCTGAAAACCCTGGCTCAGGTGGCAGGTCGTCGCTGGGAAATTGAATGTGGTTTTGAGGAAACGAAGGGAGAATGCGGCCTGGATCATTATGAAGTGCGGCAATGGCATAGCTGGTATCGGCACATTACCTTATCGCTACTGGCTCATGCGGTGCTGGCGGTTTTGCGAATAGGGGAGAGAAAAACGCCGGCGGAGCTGGTAGCCCTCAGCGTGGTGGAACTGCGTAAACTGCTGTCCAAATTAATGGAAAAAACGGGAGACACCGTCGAGCAGATTTTACATTGGTCATATTGACGACGACGACACCAATACTACGCACAACAATGTCATTATCGTCGCCGGGATAACCTTATGATTACAGAGTAGTTGCGGCTGTAGTATTAGAGGGATTTAAGGGGAAACAAATCAGCGATCTGCTGGATGTGATTGAGGACAGATACGAACAACGCAGCACGGTGATTGTGAGCCAATTACCGGTCAGTGAATGGTATGATTGATGGAAAATCCGATAGTTGCAGATGCGCTGTTAGACCGATTGATCCACAACGCACATCGGCTGGAATTAACAGGAGAATCGCAACGGAAAAAAAGTCTGGCTGAAGCTGCGGAAGTAAGTTAAAAAGTGAGTGGTTACGAAGAAAAGATCAGATGGCCGGACGATACCGAAACAGCTGGCCGGACAAACCGAAATACGCAGGGGATCCCTCAGGCGCAGAGCCAATATAAATGAAGGCTATCTTGTGCAGGTTTTACTGGCCGGTTTAAATGTGAATGAAAAATGAGCCTTCACGCTCTTACACTGATTAAATGTTGATGACATGATAGGCAATCCATGCTAGGTAAAAATGCTATATTCATAGTAAATCATATTTAATAATTTATTGTTAATTCCTCATGATTTTAGGAGGTATTGTTGAAGCTATTTTTATAGTCATATTACTTATTTAATGAGAGTAACGTACAGTGATTTGTCAGACAATCCTGTATGAGCGTTTAAAAATTATATATAAATAAAAGGGAAAATGTATGAGCGATTGGGAGGCTGTCCCTGTATTGGCTGCATTGGATCTAGATGAATTGGTTGACTTTTACACAAGTAAACTTGGGTTCCATTGCGACAATTTTGTTCCTAATGAATATGCGATAATTAGCAGAGGGGAAGCTGAAATCCATTTTTGGGCATGTAACGATAAGTACATTGCAGAGAACACTTCTTGCTATATTTTCGTGAAAGATATCCAAAGTGTGTTTCAAGAACTACAAGCGCAGACTGAAGTCTCTCCGCTTGCGGAAACTCCATGGGGCATGTTGGAGTTCCACCTAATTGATCCAAGTGGAAATTTACTTAAGTTTGGGCAGCCAGTTTAGCTGTTTAACGTTCTCCCCAACTCCTGTTTATTCAAAGTATATGGACATCGAACTTGAAAAATCCATTCAAACGTGAAGAACCAGGCCTATTGAGGCGGCAAAATCCCGGCTTCGGGCATATTGCTTTCCATCACCCAGCTGAGAGGATAACATACTGGCCGTGATGGGGCCGATATTGGAAATCAATACTAAACGGGAAAAGCATGCGGCTCCGCTTGCATTTGATCTTGGTAGTTTGCAACAGCTGTGCTCGAAGAAATGGGGCATGGGGGCCCAGCAGGTACTGAATATTGCCCAGAATTTGTATGAGACGCATAAAGCTACGACCTATCCTCGTACAGATTGTGGTTATCTGCCTACGGCCATGCAGGCGGAAATTCCGCAAGTATTGGATGCTGTGGTTAAAAGTGATCCTGCTATGCGGGTGGTGGTAGATAGTCTGGACAGGACGTTGATTTCGCGTATCTGGAATGACAAAAAAATTACGGCGCACCACGGTATCATTCCGACAAAACAGCCCTGTGATATGAATAAGATGACTGATGATGAGCGTAAAGTGTATCAGYTGATACGTCAGCATTATTTGGTACAGTTCCTTCCTCTGCATGAAGTGGATATAACCGAAGCGACTTTCGACATTGGTGGTCAATTGTTTCGTACCCGGGGAAATGTAGTGATTGTTCCTGGCTGGAAGGTCTTGTTTTCAACGGGTAAAGATGAAGCGGTATCCATCGGGAAAGACGATTCTTTAGGAGAAAGTTTGCCGTCAATGGTTAAAGGCAGCCAATGTCAGGTTAATGAGGCTACTTTACGAATGTTGCAAACTCAGCCTCCCGCTCACTTCACGGAGGGCACATTGATTGCGGCGATGAAAAATGCCGCTGCTTTTGTCAGTGACCCACAACTTAAAAAGGTATTGAAGGAAAATGCGGGGTTGGGAACTGAGGCTACTCGGGCAGGGGTACTGGATACGTTGTTTAAACGGGGTTATCTGACGAAAAAGGGCAAGTATATCCACGCTACACAGATTGCCAGCGAGTTGATAGCTGCGTTGCCAACAGCGTTGACCAATCCTGGATTGACGGCATTATGGGAACAGGCGTTGGATGATATTGCTCAGGGGCAGGCAACGCTGTCGGATTTTATGGACCGTCAGATCCAATGGACCCAATACTTGGTAGAACAGGTTCAGGCGCAGAAAGTCGTGATCACGCTGCCGCCCTCATTGCCTTGTCCGGTGTGTGGAGGAGTAACACATCAACATCAAGGGAAAAACGGTGTTTTCTGGGGGTGTATAAAATACCCGGAATGTAACGGGATAGTGAGTACTGCCGATGGAAAAAGAAAAGCCAGGACTACTAAGCGTAAGAATGCGTTGAAGAAACCAGCAATGACAAGGTGAGTTTATTTTATGCATTTGGACTGGAGATTTGGTGAGTGTTGTCTTCGGACCGCGTTTTTTTATTATATTTGCAAAATTATTTTCACTGTTGACGGTGTGGTCATCTGATTTAAGAATAAGCTGGTTAATGTGTTGTTTTTTAGCAACCGCCAATGTTCTCGTAGTCTGAGAGGAACGCTTTCGGGTGACTGCTCTTAATGTCAGAAAGGTCTGAGACTGACGCTTTCGAGTGACCTGTTTTAAATGCCACAGTAACCTGAAAAGTGGCGCCTTTGGGTGGTACACCCGTTTATCCTTTGAAAACGGGTATCATAGATAATGGTTATCTGTGATGAAGGTACATTTTAACTTCCAGACAGCCAATGCCTGATTCTGGCTTCCGGCGGGAAATATCATTTCCCGTCAGGGGGTGATGTGTTCTCCGTCGTTTCTTTTTTTACTCTATGGAGATAACACATCATGTCGACAACTCATGCCACGGAAAACAAATTCTTCAACCTGAATATCAATGGATTAGGGTATCTCAGTAATGTCCGCAAGGTGAATGGTCAGAATGGCAGTTTTTTCAGCGCGGTCATCAATGCATTGAGTGGGCCAACAGAAAATCCGTCTTATGTTCGCTTTGATGTCACGGTTGCCGGTAAGGAAAACAGTGATTTAATCAGCCGCTGCCATAAAGCGGTTGATGAGGACAAAAAAGTCTTACTGGGTTTCACATTAGGTCAGCCATCTACCGGGATTTTTACGTTGAATAAGGGTGAGCATGCCGGTGAACAGCGTGTCAGTTTGAGAGCGCGGTTGATTAAAATTGACTGGATCAAAATCGGGCAGGAGATGGTTTATAAAGCTGAAAAACCTGAATCCGTGCCGCCTGTACAGAATAAGTCTTCGCAAAAGCATTATGCAGAGAATTCATTTTGACTGCCCCTGAAGTCTCTCCGGAGTGCATTTTTTCGGGGAATTTTTTTCATCTACATTTTGAAAGGGAAGTTACATGGCTTCACGCGGCGTGAATAAAGTGATACTTATTGGGCGTTTGGGACAAGAACCTGAAGTGCGCTATCGGTCAGAGGGTGATGCAGTGGCGGTATTGTCACTGGCAACATCGGAAACCTGGCGGGACAGACAAACGGGTGAGCAGAAAGAACGTACCGAATGGCATCGGGTGGTCATTTTCGGCAAACTGGCCGAAATTGCTGGTGAATATTTGAAAAAAGGCAGCCAGGTATATATTGAAGGTCAGTTGCGTACTCGTAAATGGTTTGACAAGGCGAGTGGGCAAGATCGGTATAGCACGGAGGTCGTGATCAATCAGCAGGGTACGATGCAGATGTTAGGGGGGCGTAGTCAAAGTGAGCCTTCCCGTTCAAGTGGCCGGGGACAATCGCAACCCTCTTCGTCAGTGCCGCCCCGAGGAAGTGAACCACCAATCGATTTTGACGAGTTGATCCCTTTTTAGGATTTACCTAAGAGTTAAAAGGTAAGTTTTTTTCTGTAATGCCCCGATTATACGGGGCTTTTTTGTTTTTTATAGTTGTGTAAAAAGTAAAAGTATCTTGCAGGCGAAAGTCCTGCCGTAGTAATTGGTATGTTTGATTGTGTGGCTATGGCGTACGTATGGAGGGTGACTGAAGCACGGGAGCAACGTTGGATAAATGTGTCCCTAGACCTAGACAGTGGGAGCACGCAAGTATGCAGCAAGTGAACCTGAACGAGCTTCGTAAATTTCAGCCACACAGTGATACTGGGAAAGTGTGGTGTAGGGTGGTTCCGTCGAGTCTGTAGAACGGGGGCGAAGATCAGCGAATCATGACGGATTAACAACCAAATGAAGTCATGGCAGGGATCCGGGGTATTAAGGATGGGATGCATATATAGCACTGAATGGAACGAACGAGACCTCTACCTGTCATGGTCTAACCTATCGCGTAATCAACGATATAAGGTAACCGCTGAAATTCTGAGAGATGCAGGATAGAGGAGTCAGAGATCTTTCAATATCATTGAATTAAGACATTCGTCACGAAAATGGCTATTAAAACTCTCAATAAATTTGTTTTGTGTGAGCTTACCCAGCTGAGTGATTCTCAGTTCAACACTGTTCTGATAAGCCCATTGTTCGGGTGTACGGTAAGGTAAAATCAGGCCCCTTGGTCGGTCCTTATCACAACCGATACGGGTGTCACAGATCTCGGAGCAGGACTACGGAGACATTATCTTCAGGTACTGTCTTTTTGTTTATCATCCCTCTGAACGCGTTGTGGAGAGAGGCTTCGGTCTGTATTTCGTGGATAAACCTATCATCGAAATGGGACCAGAAGCCATCAGTACACATAATGATGGCATCATGATATGTGCGTTCCCGTTCTGACCAGGTGAGTGTATGTTTGCTGTCAGCACCGGCAAACTGAGTGAGCTGGTTACGCAGCGGGTGGTCACGAAGTTTTTCTGCTGGGCAGTTTCCTCGGTCAATACAGCGCTGGGCCAGTGAATGGTCGGTGGTTCTGAAGCTGTGTGAGGGCCAGTAAATCCGTGTATCACCCAGAGTGGCATAGCGGTATTTTTCTTGATCAGACACGATAACCGCAATACTAGCCTTTCCCGGATAACAGTCATTACAGCTCAGGATCCGGAGGACTTCTCCGCACAGCTCGTTGCAGCAACTTCCGGTATTTTCCAGTGCATAAAGTTGTTCACCCAGCCAGTCAACATAATGCGGACTGGCGTGGCAGTGGCTGAATCCATCTGCCATCACGGAGACCGAACATACACCAGTGTTGATAAAGAAAAATCTATCCAGCTGCTCGTCTCGTTGCCCCTGATGACACAGATACAGGCTATTTTGCAACATTCTGCCAACCTGTTACTAAGTCCCAAGGCAGGGATTTATAGAAATCCACAATACGTGTATAGGCGGTATCAAAGTCCATAAGTTCCCCTTCGACCTCGTYTTTCAGGAGTTCATATTCCCGTGAGGATCGTTCACGTATATCCACTCTGCCCAGGGTTTCKGGGTTGACCATTCCGTCTTCCAAGCGACCGGTGGATTTTTCCAGTAGTGTGGTCAGTATAGCCAATTTGTCCTTGTTTTCAGGTTGGATGCTGTCTAAAAGCAGATTGAGGTCGTAGATGTCCTGACGACGTGAACGGTTACGGACAATCTGCTGTATCACTGAACGAATTTTCTCGGCCACAAGATCCGTGAAGCTGTAAGCTTGAATATCGTTGTCATCTGTTAGGGTGATGTGATCAACATTCAGGCTGTGTTCATTCAGACTGTAATCAATCTTGACGGTATGGGGAGATTGTCCCTGTCGCAGACGTCTCATTTCACCGTCATTGTTGTTCCTGGCATATCCTATTTTCAGTCTGAAGGACGGAAAGGTTGCCTCTTCGGTATTCCTTGGCTGAATGGAAAGACTTTGAACGGCACAGGTCACTTGATAAGGCAATTCTGCGGAAGAAATGGCTAGGGCATCGTCGAGCTCTTCATGGAAAGTCTGCTGATYTATATCGGCAAGTCGCATATTCGTTGAGAAATCAATATCTTCAGTAAATCTTGAACTCTGATATCTCAGGCCAAGCAGGATCCCGCCTTTCATTATCATTTTTGGTTTCAGGTATTCATTGGAGGCAATGGCCTGTAGAACTATATGTACGGCCTGGCGGAAGGTGATGCGGTCCTGTGGCGCATCGGCGATCCAGTCTTCTATAGAGTATTCCATATAGAGTATTTATCAGTTGTTGATGGATATACACCATACTTCGGAGTATGTCTTTTTGTAAGGGTTTGATGCTATTAATTTACGGCTTCCTCCACGCTGAACAGTCTTCTTCCATGTTTCAATCGTGCGGTGGGTTAGTCYACAGACTTCTTCCAGAAGGTAACCTACCCTGGCTTTATCTATACCTTTTCCATTTTTATCAACTGTTTTGACGATTACAGGCAGGTATTCACCAGCATATTCACGGAACACATCCTGTACATGCGAGAAACCGCCACACAGATCCGGCTCCCTGAGCATATCCAGAAAGGTTTCACCTATGTTACTTACCCGAATCCCACCGGAGTCATGGAGTTCCTGYTTTTTTCTGTAGTTTCTATGGGTATGGAAAATCAGCTCCTTGCCATCGATTTTTTCGTATGGAGTGAACCCGCGGATCATCAGAGGTTGCATGTTGCTTATAGCGGGGAAATCCTTCAGTAAATGTTCCTGATAAAGGCTCCGGGCAGTATTAAGAGGTGCTTGGATCAGGTGCACAACATGTGGAATACGATCGGTGATGCCATGCCATTCCATTGCGGACAGGTAGGCAAGATGGGAGTAAGGTGTGAGACAGCAGGCAATCTGCTGAGCACTCGCTTGGTTTTTGTTACTGATTTGCCAGATAAAACTAGGAATAATGGGTGACAGAATTCCCTGATTAACCATGTCTTCCAGAGCATCATCCATGATTCGTTTGTCCGGTTCAGTTGCCTGGATTTTGCCAATGCGGATACCATCAAACATCCTGTCACGGTAGAGCATATAGATATACATATTGAGTTCATGAAGAGCAATTATCGGTTTAGGATGATAGTTAAGAATTATGAGCCTTAGTGCATCTCGCAGTGAGGTTGTTTTCTTCATATTTAATATGATACCTGTCAATGTATAAGTCCTTAGGACTTATACATTGACAGATGTTTAATGTCAAGTTTTAAGACTTCGAAATGAGACTGTAACTGCATGAATTAAAGGGAAACAAAAAAACAGCTTGACAACATGTTACTATTACAACAACAATGTCCTAAGGACATTGTTGTTGTAATAGCTGTTAGGGGTTGTAGCGTTTGTCAGTCAACTAAAGTGGTTTATTGTGGTTACTATAGCGCTCTTGCAACAACCAAGAGCTGAAATGGTTTTGATATTACTTTTTCGGCAGGAAAAAATGACCATTAAAAAATCATTACACCGGTGGAATTTATCCAACTTTACCAGAAAGACGAAGCTCTCTGATTGAGCTTGGTACTAAATTTGGGGAAGGGGCCAATTTGCTCGCACTAGAATAATTTTCAGGGAATGGTGTCATCTATTATCATGATGTTGGGGCAGTTTATTCACTATTGTTGGTTACTGACCATCAACCCATCAACCAGAACTTGTAAGTTTTGTTTAGAAAATTCACTTTAAATTGACAAAATAATTTACGTTTCAAGATCTTTCATTAACCTAATGAAAGTATTAGTATTTTTTGATTGTAGATATCCATTAGTATTCATAGCCGTTCTGAATGGACTGAAAAACTGTTTGATATCTGGTAGGTGCAAGTCCCACTTCTGCAATCAGTTAGTTGGTAGAGTAGCGATGGTGTACATGTAGATGGTGACTGAAGATAAACTGAGATAGGAATTGTTTGATTCGGTGCACTGACTTCGATTGGTGCGTTTTTTTTGATTTTGCAAAAAGAGTTCTGCATTGAGCGCAATCCCGGATCCCCGCACAGTAAGTCGCATTTAGGATCACCTGCATGGGAATGCTTATGAAAAATCCTGCTTTTTTCTCACTTAGTTGGTTGCCCGTCATGGTGCTGGCTGGGTGTACCGGACAAGCTCAGGAGACTACCGCGTCAGGTGTAAGTTTTCACCATTCTCATCAGGCACGTCCTGCCGTATCCGATATCTATCCTCTGACACCTGAAGTCACACGCTATGATCGCTATACCTTAGTGAGTGTAGGCAGCCAGGCTGCCCAACGTGAACCGCTAAATCAGATCATCAATATCACCATGCCAGTACCGTTGGTACAACGTATCGGTGATGGATTGCGCTATCTGCTATTTGGAACCGGTTATTCGCTGTGTGATACCACCGCACCCCATTTCGTTAAATTGATAGGCCGGCCATTACCTGCTATTCAACGCAAAATTGGGCCGATACGGCTCAGTGAAGCGTTACAGATTGTTGCCGGGTCTGCATGGCGTATCCGGGTAGATGAGGTGAACCGTGAAGTGTGTTTTGTTTTACGTGATGAATATCGTCAATTTTCCGAGACAACTGTAGGCCGGGTGACACCGCCAAAAATGCGGGTGCCGGCACCTACATTGCCCAACAGCACATTAGCCACTCCGTTACCGGAGAAGCCAGCGATAACTGGAAGACCAAAAACAGATACCCCTAAAATTCCTGTGACAGGAGGAAAACCTACTGCCATTTCTTCTGTACTACCCACTCAGCCTGTTAAATCCCTACTCAGTGGTAGTACACCAGTGACAACGGTATCGGTAGGAAACATTTGGCGTGCGGAAACAGGGACCACTTTGCGTGGAACTTTGGAACGGTGGGCCAACGAGACTGATTGTCCGACAGGGGGACATTGGGTAGTGGTGTGGTCGTCACCGACGGATTACCGCATTGATGCACCGCTGACGTTCAAAGGCAACTTTGAGTCCTTGTTGGTACAAGTGTTTGATCTTTACCGACAGGCTGAGAAGCCGTTGTTTGCTGAAGTCAGCCGCTTTCAGTGCCTGATTTCAGTCAGTGATAAACCAGTGGCACGGTAAGCCTCGATGGGGTACGTCATTAGTGCGTTTGCTCTGGTTTTTCTGTTGATTGCAGGTGGTATACAGCTGCGACAGGCAGAACAACTGCACGTCGATGGTGACAACGCAAGGGCTCGAATACTGGCAGACCAAATGTTGCTGTTAGCCAGTGCCATTAATCACTGGCGTGGCGGTTCATCTAAAAATGGCTCGGTGGATCTGCGTAAGCTCATTCTGCCTTTTCAGCCTGATGCCCGTATCCGGCATGTTATCAGCCAAGATCGGCTCTGGGTGTGGATGCCGGAAATACCCGGTCTTGTAACCGCTCTGCGCGAACGCACTAAGGGGTCAATGTTGATTGGTGAAGTCCGGCAGGGACGGTTGTATGGCTTATCTGGTCAAGAGACAGGACTCACTCTTCCTGACGGGATTAGCGATGGTGATGTGGTGTATTTCAACTGAAAAAGCGGACAGGATTTGATGAAAAATAAACTGTATTCACTCAGGCTTTGTACTTGCCTTGTTCCACTGGCGGCGGTAACAGGAATGGCGCTGATGTCCGGTTGCACCTTGCGGGCAGTGGATAATATGGCGCGTGAGGCTAGTATGCAAAGTCGGGTAGCACAACAGCATTTGCATCAACAGCATAGCCTGAAACAGCCAGTAGTAACCTGGGTAGATAAACCCTGGGTGAATTTGAAACCGGTAGTTCAGCCTGTCGCATCGGTAAAGTTGCCGACCTGTCAGATAACGATTAACAGTAAGGCCAGGCTGACATTACCGGAACTGGGACAACGCATTACCCAACTTTGTGGTATTCGGGTCACAGTAACACCCGATGCTTTATCACGCGTATCAACGACTGCGGGTGGGTTGACACGCCAGATGCATGGGGCATTACCGGCACCTGATGATAAGGGACGTATGCCATTGGATTGGCTGGATGATCGCGATATACACTCAATTGATGCTGATGAGCGTCGAGAGCCAGAAGTACTCACGGGTCTCAATTGGCAAGGGGAGCTAACGGGGCTTTTAGACAATATTGCCAGCCGGTTAGGGATTGCATGGAAGATAGATAACAGGGCAGTCGTGTTTTATCGGTTTGAAACCCGGACATTTCAGTTGAATGTTCTCAACACCCGTACCAGTAGTAATGCCAGTGTTGCCTCAGGTTCAACCAGCAGTATGGGGACATCAGGGGGCAGTGGTAATGCCAACAACTCTGTTTCTGGGGATGCCAGTTCTTCACAGAAAACGACGGTTGATCTGAACAGTGATTTATATGAAGACATCCGTAAGACGGTAGAGAATATGCTGACGCCTGAGCGTGGTCGTTTTTGGTTGTCAAGCTCCAGTGGAACGCTGATGGTAACAGACACACCGGCGGTGCTCGATTCGGTATCCCGTTATGTGGAAGAGCAAAATACTGTTCTCAACCGTCAGGTTTTGTTGAATGTTCAGGTGCTGAGTGTCAGCACTACCCGTAAAGAGCAAATGGGGCTGGACTGGGGATGGGTTTATAACTCATTGCATAGTCTGGGGGCTACGCTGTCTGGCAGTTTTGGTGGTATGGGCAGTGGGGCAACCTCTGCGGGGGTCAGTATTTTGGAAAGTGCAACAGGGAAGGCGGCAAAACTCTCGGGTTCCAGCCTGCTGATAAAGGCGTTGAGCGAGCAGGGGAACGTCAGTGTGGTGACCTCTCAAGGAAGTGCGACCACTAATTTGACYCCGATTCCGATACAGATGGCTGATCAAACGGTGTATGTGGCTCAAAGCAGTACAACGACTGCCGCAGATGTGGGCGCGACCACAGCTCTGACACCCGGGATGATTACTACCGGGTTTAATATGACCTTATTGCCGTTGATACAGCGTAATGGTGATGTTCAGTTACAAGTGGCTTTTAACCTGTCTGATCCGCCGACTATCCGTTCATTCACATCTAAAGAAGGCAATTCTTATATCGAAATGCCGTATACCCGGCTACGTTCACTGAGCCAGAAAGTGAATCTACRGGCTGGACAGGCTCTGGTACTCACCGGATTTGAACAGGCTGATACACGGGCCACTAAGRCGGGCACCTTTACACCGGGTAATTTCCTGCTTGGGGGAGGACAGTCCGGAGAGAATAAGCGCAGCACGTTGGTKATTTTGATCACCCCCGTATTACTGGATTGAGGAATGAAAGGATGCATGAATCAATGAAAAGCATCGATTTAGAAATATCCGGTGATACACCCGAAGTCACGGTTGTACAGGCCGGACGCCATTGTTGGATCAGTGGTCTGCGTTGGTCGCCGTACATGAAGGTGAAACGGGGACACCGTAGAGGGMAACGTGTTCGTCCTCAATACACTGATGTACATYTGGTCGTGGGAAATCGAGCGGGGAGACGTCAGCAGACTACACGTATGATGGGAACGGGAATGATCAGGAAATTGTATTGCCGTCATACACMGTATTCTTTAGCCATAGCCTTTTTATCGCATTCCGGCCCAAACGGGTACGGGATTTACGATTTGGGCGAGGGGCAACGGTTATTTTTGGCGACGCAGAATGGTTTGCCGTCCGTAATGGCMGATATTGTCGGAACCCGCGAGAGTGTCAATGCAGCACTGTCCCGTTTTTTAACTTTTAACCCGGCTCCTAATAAAAGCTGGCGGGTAGTATCTGACCCTGATAATCCGGCGCACTGGCGCTCAATAACTTCTGCTTTGTCTGCTCATCAGTCTCGGATGTGTCGCCTGCAACGGCGGTGGAGGTCACCATTATTGTTGATGGCCGTATTCATCTCTCTGTTGATAGTCGTAGGGGTGTTATTACCGTTAGGAAAATCTCCCGATGAGATATTACCGATGACTGAAATTGTGCAGGTCAGGGCATCACAATTGTTTGAAGAAACGCCAAAACCTGTTGATTTACCTCATCCGTGGGCCGATAAGCCGTTGCTGCCCGCATTTTTGGCACGTTGTGTCATGATCAGTCGGACRATTCCAGTGTTATTAGCGGGTTGGCGCTTGACGGCAGGTTCATGCCGAAAAGATGGCGTCCGTCTTCACTATGAGATTATGCCTGGCGGTACAGCGGCTCATTTTGTTCAGCGTGTACAGACTGTATTTAATCAGTCRCCGGTTTTTGATCTGGTTCARGGWGCAAAAGAAGGCCGGGTATTCCTGCCGTGGAAACCTTTGCCGGTTCGCGATGAAGCGGTGCCTGCGGTTTCAGTACAGTTGATGAARATRGTTTCGAATTTCCAGCAATGGCAGATCCCCCTGACGTTAAATGAACTCACTCCAGYATCGGCATTACCGGGAGACGGGCAATCTATCCCTGCCCAGGATTGGCGAGAATACCTCTTCAGCTTCAGTAGYCGGGTGATGCCGGCATGGCTATTTGCTGAACTGGATGAGACAGGGCTGCGACTGAACAGCGTCACGTTTACCCTGACCTCACAGGGACAGTTAACCTATCAGGCAGAGGGATACATTTATGCCCGGAAATAATATTGCCTTGTGTATCAGTTTGTTAAGTGGGCTAATTTTTATCAGTCCACCCGTTCGGTCAACAGAGGATAGCGCGCTTTCGGCAATGGGTATTACAGCGGCATCTGCGGGTGTGACTGTGGGACAGTTAGARCATYTACAAGCGAAAAATCTGCTGCTGGAAGCTGAATTGCAGCGGGCAAAGTTACAACGCCAACTGGCAGAAAGTCAGCATTTGGGGTTGACGGGCAGTAATGATATTGATCTGCCGGTGACCGTGTCGCCTGTGATAACKGCGGGACACCCTGTGAYTCGTCCRGTTCTGACCCGTCCGGTGGTTCAGGAGATTTATGGTCGGGGAAATGCATTGCGGGCTAGCGTAAGTCTGCCGGGCYACGGTGTGATGGAATTAGCTGTCGGTGACGCAGTGCCTGGCACTCAGTTCAAAGTTAAGGTGATCACGCTTTCTGCGGTCACGCTAAGTGATGATTCGGTACTCACGTTCTGAGAGAAGAAAGGGAATGAAAGAAAGTCTCCAGATTAATRATGCCGTGTTGCTGTTATGTGAAGAACAACAGGYTACGGTATTAATTGACAACAATCGTCGGGGTGATCCGCAGGTCCAGACTCGGGTCATGCAATTACTTGAAGCCACACCAGAGGCAGAAATTCGCTTTGTCAATTTGTCAGAATTGCAGGCAAACCGCCAGAAACAGSATCAGCGGACGAATGAACAGGGCGTTTGTCTGTCGGACTTAACTGATGTGAGTGAACGCCAGAAGCAGGTACTGACCTGTTTTGAACTGGCAAAAAAGCTGAATGCGTCAGATATTCATCTGACTATCAGTCCGGAGCTGACCCGAATTGAAATGCGTATTCACGGTGAGCTGGAAGTCGTCAATGAACTGTCGGAAGAGGAGGGAATGGCACTGGCATCTACGATCGTCCTGTCGATGTGTGATGTCACTGAAACGCAATTTTTTCCAGGTCGTCAGCAGGACGGAAGGATTAAAGCGGATTTTCTGCGTCGGGTACATTTGTATGGTGCCCGATACAGCCATACGCCAACAGCAGATGGGTTGTATGTTGTGATGCGTGTGATTGCTGATGATGGTGACAAAGTGCCTACACTGACACAATTAGGTTTTTTGCCTCAGCAAATCAAACTGGTTTCCCGTATTTTGCGACTGCCGGAGGGACTGATTGTGCTATCGGGGCCAACCGGCTCCGGGAAGTCCACGACATTACGCACTTTTTGTCGCCAGTATCTTGACAGGACAGGGGGCAAAAAGCGGTTATTGACTGTTGAAGATCCACCTGAGGGGCGGATTGCGGGTGCCATTCAGACTCCAATTGTGTGTGACAAAAGTGATGAAGAAGCGGTCAGGCTTGCCTGGCACCGAGCGCTCACCTCTGCGTTGCGTCTGGATCCCGATGCTGTTATGCCAGGCGAAATGCGTGACCTGACCTCTATGTTAACGGCCATTTATGCTGCGCAAACTGGACATAGTGTCATGACGACTCTGCATACCAATAGTGCAGTCGGTATTCCTGAGCGCATGATAACGATGGGGGTGAATGCAGGGCTGATTGCAGATGCACAACTGTTGATTGCGTTGATTAGTCAGCGTTTGGTACCGACATTATGTCCGCACTGTCGGGTACCTTGGATGCAGAAACAGGCTGTACTGGATGAGGAACAGCGGGCTTATCTTATGCGTTATTGCCATGCTTCCGGTGTGTGTGGTGTGGAGAATTTATATTTTCGTCATCCTGAAGGATGTGAACATTGTTGCCAGACTATTACCTTGAGCGGACGGGTTGTTAGTCGAGGGGTTACTGGTCGTAGTGTGGTGGCAGAGGTCATTAGACCAGATGCCCGATTCTTTACCTTGTTGATGACTGGGGGAAAAGAGGCTGCGAGGCAACACTGGGTATCGAATTTGGGCGGGATTACTCGTCGTCAGCATTTACTGAATAAGCTGAATGCAGGGCTGATTGACCCATTGGAGGCAGACTTAGTTTGTCCGCTGGATGAGGATGATTATTTGCTGATGGAGCAGTGTGATGCGTGAAATGTCATGGGTCAGCCGTCTGCGCTATGTGTTAGTTCGCCACACTTTCTTACCGAGTTATCGCATCATTTTCTATGAGGCGTTGCGTTTTCTACTGGAAAACAAGATACCGTTATTGAAAGCGTTGCGGCAGATACGTGATGTGTATACCCATTTCGATACCCATTGGCATCCGTTTGCTGAACTCATTGACGATTGCGTCTCGGCGCTCACTGATAATAGTCAAACTAATACCTTGGAACATGTGCTGGCTGCTTGGGGACCGGTAGAAGAGGCGGCGTTAATTAGTGCCGGTATGCGCAGCGGTCATTTGCCTGAAGCGCTGAGTCAGGCCATGACACTGATAGGTTGCCGTCAGCGTATTCTGATAGTGTCGCTCAGAATGATGATTTATCCCTTGTTGTTGATGCTACTGATGACGGGATTACTGGTGATCACAGCAACAGAATTGGTACCAACGCTAAGAAGTATTTCAGATCCGGAAAACTGGCAGGGTGTGCTGGCATGGCTGAACCGGATGGCGACATTCTTTGAGCAGGCTTTTCTGTTATGTGGTGTCTTACTGCTCTTTTTTATTGTGGGCGTGGTGTATTCGTTGCCGCGGTGGGTCAACCGTCTGCGTCGCATAGCAGATCATCTTATCCCTTGGTCGGTCTATAGCGATATTCAGGGGGCTATTTTTTTACTGAATATGGCTTCCCTTTTACGTGCCCATGTTCAGACGCTGGATGCTTTAATTATCCTGCAACGCTTTGCATCTCCTTGGTTACAGATTCGTCTGGAGTCTATTGCTGATTGTGTCCGTGAAGGGGATCACTTTGGCCGGGCATTGCATCACTGCGGCTATGGTTTTCCGTCAAAGGAAGCGGTTAATTTTCTGTCATTGCTGACGGAAGGTGATGGCACTCCGGACATTATTGGGCGCTATGGTGAGCGGTGGCTGGACCAAACAATCGCTCGGGTGAACAGGCGGGCCAATTTGGTCATGTTGAGTTCACTGTTGCTGGTTGTCGGGGCATTTATGTTGATCCTGCTGGCCGTCATGGAAATACAGAACATGGCTAACATCATGCAGTAGTACCCTTAAATTGAGCCTCCATTTTAACGATTTTCTCCATAAAGAACCCTTTATATAAGGAATAAATCAATGCAGTACATGATGATACAAAAACAAGACAGAATGGCCTGTCCCCCTGAACGAGGTTGGGCTATTTTGGAAAATGGTGCGGTCGCTCTGGTTGTGATTGCCGTGATTACTGTAGTTTTAGGGGGAATTTATATGTTGTATGACCGCAAGGATGCGGTTGTGGAAACAACGAATCTGCAAACTATCATCTCCAGTACTCAGGGGTTAATGAAAGGCAGTGGTGGCTATGAGTTTAGTAATGCAGACAAGATGACAGGTATCCTGATTCAGTTGGGGGGCGTACCGAAGAGTATGACGGTTCGCGGCGATACGACTGTCGGTAATGCCACGTTGTGGAATACCTGGGGTGGTCAGGTTAAGGT
>NZ_NMQR01000045.1 GCF_003545805.1 Photorhabdus sp. CRCIA-P01
TTTTCCAGCGCGCTTGTATACGGCGTTGTTCGGGAGTCAAAGCCTGACCCGCCGGGGTCATCCCCTGTTGTTCAGCTTTATATTGACGTACCCACTTTCCGAGTGTGCTGGTATCTATCCCCAAAGCGCGAGCCACATCAACAACACGTTGCTGATGAAGAATGACTTGCTGAACCGCTTCCAACTTGAATTCAGCGGAATAGTGGCATCTTGGCTGTTTCAATTTCATCATCATACCTCACTTTCACTGTTAATCAGATTAGCAGGCTTGTGAGATGTCCGGAATTCTTATACCACTACACCATCCAAATATTGAAAGAATGGCTTGCCATGTGCCATTTCAAATGCCGATTTGCCATCATCTTCAAATAGGGATTTTCCATACATTAACCAAGCGTTACAATAATCTGAGCAAATTTCAAGCTTTATCATGAATGACTCAAAACTTTCAGGATCGGCAAACACATGACACTCATCAGAAAGCCTGAATTTATTATCGTTACTAACCAACACCCCCATTTCAACTAAGAAATCACATAATCGACTAAACCGAGCATAATTAACACCAGATTTACGGGAAAGCTCGCTTATATCGACATAAACTCCATCTTTAAAGTGAGTAGATAATCCGGTATCAACAAAAGCATGAATTGCAGCTGATCTTCTATTTGATGCTATCAGTTCAGTTAGCATTGAGCCATCCTTTATATCTGTATATTATGAGAAAATTAAGTATTTTATCCAAAATCCAAGAAATAGCATGATGATAGATTGGATATCGCAACAACCTATTTGAAACAAAATGTAATTATTAACTTTGTTATCTTTTCGTGTAAAGGTGCAGTTTACTTTGTTTCCGCATTGTTAAAAGTAAGCTACTAGATTATATTAAATTTGACAAAAAGAAATGATAAAGATCACAATTAGCTCTTTTCAGAACTCTTGATAATTAAATATAAGAAAATAACGTAGTATATATATTACTATTTACATTCATTTATAGAAGAAATAAATAATTATAAAACCTGAAAAATTATAAGGTATTCTTTGAACGTACTATTTCGCAACAGGAAAATAAACATCAATGATTTCCTCTTCAAATATCATCAATGAAAGGTAGTCATACCCTACCCATTATTAATTAAGTTTAATTCAATAATATAAGATGAAAATATAGCATCAGATATTTTGATGCCATATTTGTTATATCTGTTTTCAGAGAAAAAATATCCATATAACTATTTTCTGTGAAGTTCCATAATTATCTGTAATTTATTTTACACCTAACGCTATAATTGAATATTTTTCATTTATATCTTTGATGCCTTTAACAACAAATCCTGACTGGTGAGCTAAATCTTCTAATTCATTCAAATAACGCTCTTTCCCTAATAATAGTACATCCATTAATATATCCGTAGAATCAATTATTTCTAATTGTGATTTTTTCACCGTACCTATCAACAAAACAGTTGCATTATCATCCATAGCTTTTCGGCAGTTCTGCAAAATTAATACTGCGTTATTATCAGACCAATTATGGATAATATTCTTTAAAATATATAAATCATAACTGGATGGAACTGATTTAAAAAAATCTCCGTTTATAAATTCAATATCTTCTAAAACAGGAGTTTCATTATATCTGTCCAATACAGCGTAATGTTTTTCTTTTATTTTTTCATTCATTCTTATCAAAAGATTTCCTTCTCCTCCTCCAACATCTAATATTCTGTTGTGTTGACTAAAATCATAAATATCAAGTATTTTCTCTATTATTTTGTCCGAGTTTTTTGACATAAAAGAATCAAAATTTGATCTGAAAAATTCATGATTATCCAAATATTCAAAGAATGGTTTTCCATGCGCTATTTCAAATGCTGTTTTGCTATTATTCTCATATAAGGATTTTGAATACATTGACCAAGCGTTCCAGTATTCTGGGCTAACTTCGCACCTTATCATCAATGATTCCATACTTTCAGGATCGGCAAGTGCACTGCACTCCTCAGAAAGTGCAACTCCCTCATTGCTGCTAACCAATACCCCTATTTTGATTAAATATTCACATAACCGGCTAAAGCGAGAATGATCAAGACCATATTGACGGGAAAGTTCGCTGATATTTACACAGGCTCCATCTTTAAAGTGAACAGATAAACCCATATCAACAAAAGCATAAATTGCGGTTGATTTTCTACATGATGTAATAAGATCGATTAGCATAGCGTTATCCTTCCATACCCGTTATCTTTCAAGCTGCTGCTTTGTTGGCTGCTTTCACTCACCCCAGTCACATCGTTATCCATACTCCCGGGGACTCGTTCACTTGCCGCCGCGCTGCAACTCGAAATCTATTAGGTATATATAAAACTCGGGAAATACCGTGACGATTGATTAGATATTTTAACAACATATTTTCACCAAATTGTGATTATTAGTTTTGTTATCTTTTCCCTATGAGATAATAAATATTTTATTTACCTTATTTTTCAATCAATTAACTTACTTTAATTGTCCATTATTAGACGTAAACTATTATACTATACTAAATTTGATAAAAATAAACGATGAAGATCACAATTAAATATTTTCATGATATTTGAAAATAAAAATATGGCATCAAATATTTTAATGCCATACTTGTTATAGATTTATCAGACATACAATATCCATATCATTATATTTGGTGAAGCTCCACTATTATCTATAATTTATTTTACACCTAGTTGGATAATTGAATATGATTCGTCTACATCTTTAACATCTTGAATAACCAGTCCTGCCTGGTCAGCCAAATATTCAAATTCCGTTAAATCACGCTCTTTCCCTAAAGATGATACATCCATTAATATATCAAAATATTTAATTATTCTAGCCTGTGGTTTCTTCATTAAGGTTATTAATAACATAGTTGCGCTATTACCCATTGCCTCTCGGCAATTTTCCAAAATGAGTATTGCGTCATTATCAGGCCAATCATGAATAACATTCTTTAGAATATATAAATCGTAACCTGTCGGAATTGATTTAAAAAAATCGCCATCTATAAAATCTATATTTTTGTAAGCAGGAAGTGCATTATATCTGTCCAATACAGCGTAATGTTTTTCTTTTACCTTTTCACTCATTCTTATCAGAAGATTCCCTTCTCCTCCTCCAACATCCAATATTTTATCGTGTTGATTAAAATCATAAATATCAAATAACTTTTCAATCATTTTATCTGAGTCTTTTGACATTAATGAATCAAATTTTGATTTGAGCAATTCATTACTATCCAAATGTTCAAAGAATGGTTTTCCATTCGCTATTTCAAATGCCGATTTACCATTATTTTCAAGTAAGGATTTTGGGTACATTAACCAAGCGTTCCAGAGATCTGAGTTAAATTCCCACTTTGCTATTAATGATTCCATACTCTCAGGATCGGCAAGCACATTACATTCCTCAGAAAGTGCAACTCTATCATTGCTGCTAACCAATACCCCGATTTCAATTAAGAATTCACATAATCTATTAAGTCGTGAATAATCAATACCATATTGGTTGGCAAGTTCGTTGATATCTATATAGGCCCCGTTTTTAAAGTGAACAGACAAACCTGTATCGACAAAAGTATAGATAGCAATTGATTTTCTATATGATGTAATAAGTTCAGCTAGCATTAGTTATCCTTTATATCTTTATCTTATAAAAAGATGAATTATTTTATCTAAAATTCAGAAAATACCATGATGATTTATTAGGTATTCTGACAACTAGAATGAGTTCATTAACTTTACTATCTTTTCTTGATAATATAATGAAGATATCATTCTCCTTATTTTCCAATTAGTTAACTTACTTTGGTTACATATTTATAGGGTTAAAATTGTTAATTATCAGGCTATATTAAACATAATAAAAAGAAATGATGAAGATTACAATTAACTCTTTTAAGGGGTTTTAAAAATCAAATTAAATAATTTAATACGGTTATTTATTCTATTTAAATTATTTTTATTTCCAGCGAATGAATTTTTCTTTCCACTTTAATATTCATATATTTTATTGATATTAAATGCTAATCCCAATAGGCGTAATTGTTGCAGGCAGTTTGAGCACTGCCCAGGTTCAAAATGGCAAATAAAATAGCCCTATTGGGATAGGCAGTAAGTATGTTATCAAATATTTTCATGACATACTTATTATATACTTTTTTAGATAAATAATATCCATATAATTATATTTAATAAAAATATATGATTATCTTTACGTTATTTTACTCCTAGCTGGATAATTGAAGATGATTCATCGATATCTTTAACATCTTGAATAACCAATCCTGCCTGGTTAGCCAAACGTTCGAATTCCGTCAAATAACGCTCTTTTCCTGAAAATAGTACATCCATTAATATGTCCAAATATATCACCATTTTAGATTGTGGTTTTTTCATATAACTTATCAATAAAATAGCTGAACCATTATCCATTGCCTTGCGACAATTTTCTAAAATGAGTATTGCGTTATTATCAGACCAATCGTGAATAATATTCTTTAAAATATATAAATCATAACCTGATGGAATTGATTTTAGAAAATCTCCATTTATAAAATCAATATTTCCCAAAACAGGAATTTCATCATATCTATCTAATACAGCGTAATGTTTTCCTTTTACCTTCTCACTGATTCTTACCAGAAGATTTCCTTCACCTCCTCCAATATCTAATATTCTGTTGTATTGACCAAAATCATAAATATCAAGTAGCTTCTCAATTATTTTATCTGAGCCTTTTGACATTGAAGAATCAAAATTTGATCTGAGTAATTTATTACTCGCTAAATGTTCAAAGAATGATTTTCCATGTGCTATTTCAAATGCCGGTTTTCCATCATTTTCAAGTAAAGATCTTGGATACATTGACCAAGCGTTCCAGCAATCTGGACTCAGTTCCCATTTTACAATTAATGACTCCATACTTTCAGGATCGGCAAGTGCACTGCATTCATCAGAAAGGGTGACTTTATGGCCGTGATTAACCAATACCCCAATTTCAATTAAGAAATCACATAATCGATCAAGTCGAGAATAATCAATACCACATTGACGGGAAAGTTCGTCTATATCTACATAAGCTCCATTTCTAAAGTGAATAGATAAACCTGTATCAACAAAAGCGTGGATTGCGGCTGATTTTCTATACGATGTAATAAGTTCGGCTAGCATTGAGTTATCCTTTATGTCTTTATCTTATAAATAGATGAAATACCATAATGAATAATTGGGTATTCCGATAACTAATATGTGATTATTAGCTTTGTTACCTTTTCTTAGTGAGATAATAAAGATTTCATTATCCTTATTTTCCCATTGTTCAACTTACTTTAATAACGCATTTTTAGGAACAGAATTGTTAACTATCAGACTATATTAAATTCGACAAAAATAAATGACAAAGATCACAATTAACTCTTCTCATAAATTGCTATACCCTTCATCTTTCAAGCTGCTGCTTTGTTGGCTGCTTTCACTCACCCCAGTCACATAGTTATCTATGCTCCTGGGGATTCGTTCACTTGCCGCCTCGCTGCAACTCGAAATCTATTAGGTATAAAATTAAATAGAATTGTTTAATATAGTTATTAATCGTTTTTATTGTCAGAGAATAAATTTACTTTCTATTTTAATACCTATGCATTTAATTATTAACATAAAATAAAAATGTGGCATAAAATATCTTGATGCCACATTTTATATCTATTTTCCAACGATAGAATATGAATATAATCATCTTTGGAAATAACCATAAATCCCTAATAATTTATTTTACCTCTAATTCGATAAGTGAAAATATTTCATCTATATCTTTATAATCTCGAATGACGAGCCCCGCTTGGTTAGCGATATCTTCGAATTCAGACAAATAACGTTGTTTCGCCGAAAATAGCATATCCATTAATATATCCACAGATTTAACTACCAAGGATTGCGGTTTTTTCATTAAGGTTATTATCAGGAGGGTTGTGTTATTATCCATCGCTTCTCGGCAGTTCTTCAAAATGGATATAGCATCATTATCAGGCCAGTTATGGAGAACATTCTTTAAAATATATAAATCATAACCTGTCGGAATTGGTTTAAAAAAATCTCCATTTATGAAGTTTATACCTTCTGAAATAGGCGCTTCATTATATCTGTCCAATACAGCGTAATCTTTTCCTTTGACTTGTTCACTGATTCTGATCAAAAGCTCTCCGTCTCCACCACCCAGATCTAATATTTTGTTATGTTTATTAAAATCATAAATAACAAACAATTCTTTAATTATTTTATTTGTAAATTTTGACATTAAAGCGTCAAAATCTGATTTTAATACCTGATTACTATCCAAATGCTCAAAGAATGATTTCCCATACACCATTTCAAATGCCGATTTTCCATTGTTTTCCAGTAAGGATTTTGGATACATTAACCAAGAATGCCAATGTTCTGGATTGATTTCATATTTTACTGTTAAGAATTCTATGCTATTAGGATCAGCAAGTGCACTGCATTCCTCAGAAAGTGCAACTCTATCATTGCTGCTAACCAATACTCCTATTTCAATTAAGAAATCACATAGTCGATTAAGTCTCGAATAATCAATACCATATTGACTGGCAAGTTTGTTAATATCTACATAAACTCCATTCTTAAAGTGAATAGATAAACCAGCATCAACAAAAGTATAGATTGCAGCTGTTTTTCTATATGACGTAATGAGATCGATTAGCATTGAATTACCCTTTCTGTATTTTTAAATGAGGTTATTATATAAAACATAGATAGTACCACTATAATTAACTATACCCTTCATCTTTCAAGCTGCTGCTTTGTTGGCGACTTTCACTCACCCCAGTCACATCGTTATCTATGCTCCTGGGGATTCGTTCACTTGCCGCCTCGCTGCAACTCGAAATCTATTAGGTATATATATAGTTGAAACACTTTTGGACCTGAGTGTAATTATTAACTTTGATATTTTTTCCTTATGAAGTAATGAAAATTTGATTCACCTTTGATAATTGCTTACTCACTTTAATGATATGTTTTTAGCCGTGAGTTAATTAACTATCAGACTATATAAAATATGATAGAAAGAAATGTTAAAAATCACAATTAACTCTTTTTAGGGATTTTTAAAACTAAATTAAAAGATATGTCTTAACAATACTTTTCTTTCAGAAAATTTATATAAAGAATGAATGGTTATAAAAAAAATTTACAACCATTTCATGAATATATTAATTATTACCGACCACATAATTTCCAGTATTATCTCTGTAGCCCAGAAACCACTTTTGATCTATGCTGAACACTAAAAACAAGCTTCAGATTACTATTAATCTGAAAGCCTCAAAGCAAATAGCAGGAAGATAGAACTTAATGAGTATCCGCATCGTTCCTAAAGAACAACTGAGCAAAGATCGCACCAATGAAAAAGCAGCAGATTATATCCCGCCACTGCTTTTTGCTAATCTGAGAAATCTTTATCCGCGTCGGGCAGAACGCTTGCAACAACTGGCAGAAGAGAGCCCATTAGCTGATTATCTTAACTTTTCAGCTCAAGTTGCCCAAGCTCAGCAAAAAATGTTGCATGATAATCCATTGAAAATGGAGATAGCAGATATCTTAGAAAAATCTGTCATTGAAGGTAAACCGCCTCTGGATTGTAAAACCTTCCAACGTACTGAGCACTGGCAAAAATTACTTCACTCTCTGATAGCAGAATTACTGCCAGATGCATCGGAACATATTAATGCCGTTCTGGACAATCTAGAAAAAGCGTCGGAACAGGAGCTGGAGCAGATGGCCGATGCTCTGCTGAAAAATGAATTCAGTAAAGTCAGCCCTGAAAAAGCACTTTTTATCTGGGCGGCACTTTCCCTCTATTGGGCACAAATGGCAAATCAAATCCCAGGAAAAGCGAGGGCAGAATATGGTGAACATCGTCAGTTTTGCCCGGTTTGCAACAGTATGCCGGTCTCTAGTGTGGTTCAGATTGGCACAACCAGCGGGTTGCGTTATCTGCATTGTAGTTTGTGTGAAAGTGAATGGCATGTGGTACGGGTAAAATGCAGTAATTGCGAACAGACCCGCGATCTTAATTATTGGTCACTGGATAGTGAGCAAGCCGCCGTGAAAGCGGAAAGTTGTGGTGATTGCGGTAGTTATTTGAAAATTCTCTATCAGGAGAAAGATCCAAAAGTTGAAGCTGTTGCTGATGATTTAGCTTCACTTATCCTCGATGCCAAAATGGAAGAGGAAGGTTTTGCCCGCAGTAGCATCAACCCGTTTTTGTTCCTAAATGAGTAATAGTAAGTTGACGGAATTGCCATGACACATAAACCGTGCCTGTTGTACAGCCAGCTCCCCGCCATTGATCGTCTATTACGTGAACCACAGATAGCACCATTCGTGGAACAATATGGACAGACGTTGGTAACTGCAACATTAAGAGGAATGCAGGAGCAGGCCAGAATCTATATCAAGCAGTATCAGGCACTGCCTGATTGGTGTGATAACTGGGCCCTGGCACTTGGCCTGCAATTGGAACAGAAACAAGTTTTGGCTTTAAAGCCGGTGTTCAATCTTAGTGGTACGGTGATTCATACCAATCTTGGCCGAGCATTAATGGCAGAATCAGCGATTGAAGCAGTAACACAAGTGATGCGTTCACCTGTAACGTTGGAATATTCCCTCAATAACGCCGGACGTGGACACCGTGACCATGCTTTGGCGGATTTGCTGTGTGAATTAACCGGGGCGGAAGATGCCTGTATTGTTAATAACAATGCAGCGGCGGTATTGTTATTGTTGGCAACCGTAGCAGACGGTAAGCAAGTTGTGGTTTCTCGTGGTGAACTAGTGGAAATTGGTGGCGCATTTCGTATTCCTGATGTGATGGTTCAAGCAGGATGCCAATTAGTTGAAGTCGGTACAACGAACCGCACTCACCTGAAAGATTATCGGCAAGCGATTAATGAAGAGACCGCTCTCCTCATGAAAGTGCATACCAGTAACTACAATATTGAAGGTTTTACCGTAGAAGTGTCTGGTCGTGAATTGGCCACTCTAGGAATGGCCTCGCAAATTCCTACTGCCATTGATCTGGGTAGTGGTTCCATGATCAATATGGCGCAATATGGATTGCCAGCCGAACCTATGCCCCAGGATTATCTGAATCAGGGCATCGATCTGGTCACTTTCTCTGGTGATAAATTACTGGGGGGACCACAAGCTGGCATTATTCTTGGCAAAAAGCGCTGGATAGAAGCCATCCAGCGTCATCCTCTAAAACGCGCTTTGCGGGCAGATAAGATGACGCTAGCCGCCTTGGAAGCCACATTGCGGTTATATCAGCGCCCCGAACAGCTTTGCCAGCAGTTGCCAACGTTACGTTTGTTAACCCGTTCACAACAACAAATGCATGATATGGCACAACGGCTATTACCTCAGCTCCAAGCACATTACGGCGACCAATTTATTGTTCGTGATGAACCATGTTATTCACAGATTGGCAGTGGCTCATTGCCGGTTGATCGTTTGCCAAGTTGGGCTTTGACTTTTGCTGCCGTTGATAGTCAGGGAAGCTCGTTGGAGCGGTTGGCCCGATGCTGGCGTGGATTAGCGAAACCCGTTATTGGTCGTATCTCTGGCGGGTGTTTATGGCTGGATTTACGCTGCCTTGAAGATGAAAAAGCGCTATTGCAGGCACTATTACTGTAATTTATAGAAATAAAATAATTCTCTGAAACTATTATGATTTTTGCCACTGCCGGCCATGTTGATCATGGTAAAACCACTCTCATTCAAGCGATTACCGGCGTTAATACGGCTCATTTGCCGGAAGAAAAAAAACGGGGTATGACCATCGACTTAGGTTATGCCTATTGGCCGCAATCGGATGGCTCTTCGGTTGGTTTTATCGATGTACCCGGACATGAGAAATTCCTCGCTAATATGTTGGCAGGGATCGGAGGTATCAATCATGTTTTATTGGTGGTTGCCTGTGACGATGGGGTAATGACTCAAACGAGAGAACATTTAGCTATTCTGCGTTTGATTGGCCGCCCGGCCATGACAGTTGCGCTCACTAAAGCGGATCGGGTGGCAGCACAACGAATAGTTGAAGTTCGTCAGCAGATTGAATATGAGCTGGCAACGCAAGGTTGGAGCGAGTTCCTTCTGTTTGTAACGGCTGCAACGGATGAAGAAAGTATTGTCCCTTTGAGGCAGCATCTGTTGCAGTTACATCAGCAAAATAAGCAGCATAAAAAATTATATCAGCGTTTTCGTCTGGCGATAGATCGCGCTTTCAGTGTCAAAGGCGCAGGTCTGGTGGTAACGGGAACGGCATTGGCTGGCCGAGTCAGTGTGGGAGATATCCTCTGGCTGACCGGCCGGGATCAGCAAGTCAGGGTACGTGGCTTACATGCTCAGAATCAACAGACCGATACGGCTCAGGCCGGGCAGCGTATTGCATTGAATATTACTGGTGATGTGAGTAAAGAACAGGTTTCCCGTGGTGACTGGCTACTTTCCCACAAGCCCTTTGAGCACGTAGAGAAAGTACTGGTGGAAGTAGAAACTGATGAACCTTTGCGAAACTGGCAATCACTTCACATTCATCATGCCGCCAGCCATATAACGGGGCGGATTTCATTGCTGAATCAGCTTTCTGATAAGCCTCTGCTGGCTGAATTGGTACTTGATAGCCCATTGTGGTTGGTTGAGGATGATCGACTGATACTGCGAGATATCAGTGCCAGAAAAACACTGGCGGGTGCACGGGTGATAAACCTAAATTCCCCTCGCCGTGGTAAGCGCCAACCAGAATTTTTGTATTGGCTCACTCAGCTTGCCAGAACATCAGATCATGCGGCTAATTTAGCGCTCCATTTGCCACGAGGTGCATTTTCTCTCGACCATTTTTGTTGGGCGCACCAGTTAACGGAAGCCGCTCTCCACCAGCTAATCGTTGATAAGGATGTGATTATTGCCGATGGTATGGTGTTATCACAGAACAATGCCAGGTTAGCAAAGCAGAAGTTGTTACACGTTTTGGCAGAATATCACCAGCAACATGTTGATCAACTGGGTTTAGGCCGGGCACGTTTGAAACGGATGGCACTGCCAACGTTGGATGAAGCACTGGTTTATACTTTGATGGATGCTTTGCTCAGTAGTGGGCAGTTAAAGCAGTTGCATGGTTGGTTATACCTTCCTGAACATGGTTTAGCTTTTAGTGATGAACAGGCAAAATTGTGGCAACAAATAGCCCCCTATTTCACAGATGATCCCTGGTGGGTACGTGACTTGGCTGCCGATTTAAAAGAAGAAGAGGCCAAAATCCGTAGTTTATTGAAAAAATCCGCTCAATTGGGGCATATTATCGCTATTGTTCCTGATCGTTATTATTGCAGCCAACGAATTCAGCAGTTTGCCGAGCTGATTCGTCAATTCAATCAAAATTATGGTGCGATTACCGTTGCCGATTTTCGTGATCAACTCGGTATCGGTCGCAAACTGGCTATTCAGATATTGGAATTTTTTGATCGCAGTGGTTTTACGCGTCGTCAGACCGAGTCACATATTCTCAGAGATAGTGGGCTATTCTGATGATTTTTTTATTTAAAATATAGATGATTTCAGCAAAATTACCGTCTTGTTTCATCGATTTAACTGAGCTGTGTTATTTTTGCCAACCGTGAACCGTCTATTAATTGGATTCAATACGATGAAAAAGAAGATAATATCGGGTGTTTATCTAGGATTATTGTTTATTGCAACTTTAATACTGGTTTTTGAAAAAAGTGAAGATATTTATCCGGCACTGATCGCTGTCGGTGTGTTTGGTGTGATATTTGGCCTTGCGTTTTTTGTGTCAGCCCGGTTACTGTTTTCCGCTGCCTTTACCGGAACACTGTTTATTATCTTCAAATTCCTCAATCAGATAAAAGTTCATTACTACAAAGAGCAGTTGATGTTCTCCGATCTAAACTTGATGTTTGATCCTGCCAATCAGGAAACATTACGCCACTATTGGTTGGCCGGTTTAGGCATTGTCGCGATGTTTATCTGGCTGATCTTTAACATGACGCTGAGCTGGAAAAAATCATCTCCCCTCCGTGGTTTCAAATGGCGTACTGTCGGCTTGGTTCTGGCGGCGTTCTGTACATGGGAAGTGAGCGCTACCGCCAATGGGTTCAGAGAGCAGTGGGAATCTTCACTACCAAAAGGACGTGGTACAGTCACCAATATGGTGATGTCGGCTAAGGATGCCAAATATCATGCGCCGCAGTTTGGGCAATCATCCGATTATTTTCTGCAACAGGCTAAGAATGTCATGCTGCCTGTGCCGCAGTCAGCGATCAAACCTGACGTGGTGATGTTATTACAGGAATCCACCGTGACTCCACATATCTATCAGTTGCCTGATGATACCCGCTTACCTCATCTTTATATGTTTCAGCGGGATTCTGGTGTTAGCGCACAAAGCCCAATGCGGGTGCAAACTTTCGGTGGTGGTACCTGGTTATCTGAATTCTCTGCTCTGACAGGTTTAAACACCGATGATTTTGGCTCACGTAAGAATGCGGTTTTTTATTTTATTGTTGATCATCTGAAATACAGTTTGTTCCGTGAAATGAAACAGAATGGTTATTACACGGTTGTTTTGACGCCATTTAATAAATCGTCTTATCATTCGGGTCATGCCTACCAAACTCTCGGAGTCGATCACATTATTCAGCCACAGGAATTGGGATATCCCGCCAGTCTCGATAAAAATCTGTGGACTATTTCTACCCAAGAGATGTTGAGTTATGTGAAAGACATTTTGGCACGGGAAACGGATAAGCCGCTCTTTATTTTCTCGCTGACTATGTATGAACACGGCCCATATGATGAAGATCACGCTGATGATTACGGGCTTACCGGACATGTGAAAAATTCACAGGCAGTGGGGAAGTTCAGTCACTATATGGAGAAAATCAAAGCTTCTGATCCGGCAATCAAAGATTTCAGTGAGTTTGTTGCTAAACGGGAAAAACCGACCATTTTCCTCTACTTCGGTGATCATCAACCCAATATCAGCTTAAATCAGTACAATGGCGTATTTTCAAACCCGGGTCATATCACCCAGTTTACTATGCGGGATAACTTGCAACAGGGAGAATCTATTCAGACTGATGAACTGACGGATATTTCATTTCTTGGCAGCATGATTATGGAGAGAGCTAAACTGGATGCTTCACCTTTTTATCGCGCGAATATGACAATGCGTCATCTCTGCCGGGGAGCACTGGATGATTGTCAGGATAAAGCGCTAGTGGAAAGTTATAAACACTATATTTATCAGCAACTAGACGTTGCCGGTAAAAAGTAAGGTATAAAACCATAATGTGAGTGGGTGCCATATTTATATGGCACTTGCTGTAGATAATGTTGATGAGAATGTTAATCCCACCCAATTTTCAGGCGCTTTGCTCTGGCTTGTAACCCTCCCAATATCGAGTTACTGATATGAACAGGGAAATCTATAGGCAACTGGCCTCTGACATTCATGACAACTGTATCAACCGTCTCAGCATATTCAGTAAGAATTCTTGCCATCGAATCCTTATCAAATCCAACGGCCTTAGAACGTTTACCAACGCAACTACAGTCTTTCTTGCAGTACGCATATAAATTATATAATTTAGCTAAATTATCTAAATGTTCGATGGTAAAGGTTATGATAAACGAACAAGATATTTACGAAAGGATCAAGCAGGTTTTAGCGAATGCGCCACGCAATCAGTACACGGCTGAGCTGCATTTACAAATGATTAAGTATGCCGATGAACTGAAAAACATTACAGCTAAAGACTTTTGTGAAGGTGTTGGGCTTAGCCAGAGTTTTGGCACTGAGTTCAGTAAAATGCGCAATTTGACGCCGCGTTTGAAAATAGCAGGACTTAATACGGATCTGCTTTAAGACAATTTTGTCGATGTAAATTACCAAAGCCTGAATGATGAATATGCCTGTATAAGTGGAGTATAAGTATGACTATTCAGACCAATAAGCACGCTAAAGCACGTTTTTTCAAGTGTGCATTGCAGGTAAATTCTTCAAGCTACATAAAATATCGGGGGCAGCAACAGGCGCTCTCTGAAGATGATTATAATCAGCAATTGTTAAATGCTTCGCTAAAGATGGGAATTGAAGTCATTGGCCTAGCTGATCATGGGTCGGTGAATGGTTTTGAAAAGATCAAAGATCTCTTTGCACAACATGGAATCGTGGTGTTCCCCGGCTTTGAAGTTGCCTCCAGTGAGAAGATTCACTTCGTTTGCTTGTTTGACGAATCAGCTTCGGTTGATCTGATAAACAGGCATTTGGGAGCATTGGGTGTGGATATAAACCAGCCGGAAGCTCCAGTACAGAAATCTGCCTCGGATATTATTAATTACGTAAACAAGTATGGTTTCATTTTCGCAGCCCACTGTACTAATGATGATGGCGTGTTAAAGCGGCGGATGAATCATGTTTGGCAACATGAAAGGCTGTTGGCTGCTCAGATCCCAGGTTCAGTTGAGGACCTAAAAGGTGTAGAAAGCGACTTTTATCGTAAAGTTTTCCTGAATAAGGATGATAACTATCGCCGCGAGCGGGAAATGGCTGCCATCAATGCCGCTGATGTGGCGAAGCCTGAAGAGATTAAAGCTGATGGCGCTTCTTGTTTAATTAAAATGACCAAGCCCTGCTTCACTTCTTTCAAGCAAGCTTTTTTAGATGCGGGCTCCAGAGTGCGGCTAAATTCAGACAAACCGGAAAACTATGCGTCAGCTATCGAACGTATTCGTTTTGTCGGCGGTTACCTTGATGGTGTGGATATTGAATTATCGGATCACTTAAACGCAGTGATTGGTGGTAGAGGTACGGGCAAATCAACTCTGCTGGAGTGTATTCGCTATGCTTTTGATTTAGAACCTTTTGGTAAAGCATCGAAAGCTCAGCATGACGCTATTGTAAAAAATAACTTAGGTCTCGAAAAAGGCATGGTTGAAGTAAGTGTTCGCTCTGCAACCATGCATGGCCGCATATTTACGGTGAGCCGCAAATATGGAAACCAGCCAGTGGTGAATGAAAACGGCAGAATTTTACCTTATCACCCCAAAGATTTACTGCCTGGCGTTGAACTGTACGGTCAGAATGAAATTTATGAGATGACTCGGGATGAGCAAAGCCGAAACCTACTTATTGAACGATTCTTGGGAAGTGAGCACGAACAGTTTGATAAGGCCATAGCCAAAGTGCTAGTGAGCCTTAAGGATAATCGTGAAACCATTATTCGTGCGCTTAGCCAAAAAGCAGATGTTGAGGCAGAAGTTGAGCGCTTACCCAAGTTATTAGATCAGGCTAAACAATTCCAGACGCTGGGTATTGATGAAAAGTTGAAAGCGATTCCAAAGCTGGAAAAGGAAAAACAACTGAGTGGGAGAGTTAATGAAGAAATTACTCGAATAAAAGAAGCTATCAACATCTTAAAAGACAGTTTGCCAGATACGGTATTTTTAAGCGATGCCAGCTTAGAAGGGTTGCCACACTTAAATCTTTTAAAACAAAAGCGTCAAGTTTTGGAAATGTTAAAGAGCTCTTTAACTCAATGTTTAACCCAAGTTGAGGAGCTCTCCAGTAAAGCCTCGAGTGATTTACTTCCTCTACAGCAACAACTGTTGGAAAGATTGTGTGCGGAAGAAGAACAACTTGAAAATGCATTTAAAGACATACCTACAAGTCAAGGTAAAACGGGGCGGCAGATTGGCGCTGAATATCAAACCTTACTAAAGCAAATTGAACAGATTCGCCCAAAAGAAATTGCCTTGCAAAACCGACAAACCCAACTCAACGAGCTCTATAGTCAGCGCAAGAAACTATTGCTTGAGTTAGATCAGCAGACCAGCGCACGTGCTAGCGCCATGCAGAAGTCGGTTAAACGGCTCACTCGCAAGTTAGATCAGAAGGTACGCCTTAGTCTGAATTCTGAAGGTAACCGCCAAGAATTAGTGAATTTCCTGAGTGATTGCAATTTGGAAGGTGTTGGGCAGAAAAGGCTAGCGTGGGTTTTAGAGGGTGAGTTCACACCAGCTAATCTTGCTGCCACTATTCGCCAAGGTGAGACTGAATTAACCTCCAATTTCGGTATACCTAATTCCGTTGTACGAGCGTTAAGCCGTTTGCCTGAGTATAAACTACTTGAGCTAGAAGAGTTGCAGCTTCCCGATACAATGGCGATTGAGCTGAATATAACTCATGGTGAACGGGAGGCCGTTTTCCGCCCAATTGAGGAATTATCGACCGGCCAACAATGTACGGCGATTTTGCACCTATTGCTATTGGACAACCAAGATCCGCTTATCCTTGATCAGCCGGAAGATAACCTTGATAACGCCTTTATTGCTGAGCGTATCGTTGCTGAGCTGCGCAGAGCCAAGCTAAGCCGACAGTTCTTGTTCGCAACCCACAACGCCAATATTCCGGTATTTGGCGACGCGGAATGGATTGGCGTGTTGAGTGTGGAAGATAACAAAGGGTTGATCCTGCCAGAACAACAGGGTGCGATCGATATGCCAGAAGTGCAAAAACTAGCGGCAGATATATTGGAAGGTGGTGAGAGTGCATTTAATCAACGCCGTGAAAAGTACGGCTTTAACTGAATGCCTTACTTCCTTGGGAGAGAACGATGTTAAAAACAGAATTGTTGGAAATTATTGCCAATGGCGAAAACTCAGGTGTGGAATTTAAGCGAGATGATATACGTCCTGAGCAGTTAGCCAAAGAAGTTGTTGCTATGACCAACTTTCAAGGGGGACGGGTACTGCTAGGTGTGGAAGATGACGGCACTATTAGCGGCGTACAAAGGCATGATCTTGAAGAGTGGGTTATGAATGTCTTTCAGAGCAAAATTCATCCGATGATTCTGCCGTTTTACGAAGAAGTGAAATTGGATGATGGCAAACTAGTTGCTATCGTTAGCTTTCCCATCGGCATTTCGAAACCCTACATCGTTCGCCATAGCGGAAAAGAGGAAATCTATATTCGTGTTGGGACAACATCGAGGCTAGCAACTAGAGAGCAGCAGATGCGATTGTTTGAATTGGGTGGAATGCTGCATACTGAAGTAATGCCTGTGCCTCGTACAGATATGAGTTGTTTGGATGACGCTCGCCTAACCAATTATGTAAAGGATATCTTACAAGATCCCGATGTACCTAAAACACCTGATGAATGGCAAGCAAGGCTACTTGGTCTGGGCTTTTTAACCGAAGCCGCAGGCAATGTTTGCTGCACAATAGCGGGCTTGGTGTTATTTGGTAAAAGCCCGAGACGCTATCTCAAACAATCGGGTTTACGGGTCATGGTATTTCATGGTGAAGATAAGGAATACCAAGCTGCATTGGATGACATCATTGATGGCCCAATGGTCGGGCGCTGGGATCTTGAAAATGGTGATAAACGGCTAGTCGATGGTGGCGTTATTGAGAAATTCATGGAGGCTATGAGTCCCTTTATTTCTCAAGAGTCTGATCAGGTGAATGAAGAGTTAAGGCGAGAGACACAGTGGTTTTATCCACTTGAGGCCGTTAGAGAAGCCTTGGTCAATGCGCTGGCGCACCGCGATTGGACGCGTTTTGTTGAAATTGAAGTATCTGGTTATTCTGACCGGCTTGAAGTAATTAGCCCGGGTTCGCTACCAAACTCTATGACGATAGAAAAAATGAAAGCAGGACAGCGTTCCCCTAGAAATACCATTGTTATGGAAGTATTACGTGATTATGGCTATGTCGATTACCGAGGAATGGGTGTGAGGACCAAAATTATGCCATTAACGAAAGCGTTAACAGGTAAAGATCCTGAGTTTGATTTGACAGACGATCATTTAAAAACAATTTTGTTCCGGTAACAGATGTTATGACTGTTGGAACAGCGTATTACCGCACTGTATTTGGCGCTTTTAAAACAGCGCCATTTTTTTAAAAGCAATCGGAAAACGGCTTTACAATGCACAATGGAATTTTGGTAAAACGGATCAAAGCGAAGTAAATGGGTTTTGAAGCGTTACACTTTAAAAATGACCACTTCACTTCCCAATACAAAAACTCGAAAAAATCCTTCCTAGCAAATCATCGGAAGTAAATTCACCCGTGATCTCACTCAATGCCTGCTGCGCCAGACGCAGCTCTTCCGCCAGCAATTCACCTGAACGGGCAACCACCAATTGTTCATGGCCCTGTTGTAAATGTTCCGCTGCGGTATTTAATGCCTGTAAATGACGACGACGAGCCAAGAAACCACCTTCGGTATTACTGCTAAAACCCATCGTTTCTTTCAGATGATCGCGCAATAAATCAATGCCTTCACCGCTACGGGCAGAAAGTCGAATTAGCGAGTAACTACTTACTTCGGCAATACCTGTCTCTTCATCAGTCATATCTGTTTTATTACGAACGACCGTGATAGGGAGCGATTTAGGCAGACGAGCCATAAATTCAGGCCAGATCTCCACCGGTTCAACCGCGTTCGTTGTCGTACTATCTACCATAAACAGCACACGATCAGCCTGCTCAATCTCCTGCCAAGCACGCTCAATACCAATACGCTCAACTTCGTCACTGGCTTCACGCAAACCCGCGGTATCAATGATATGCAACGGCATACCGTCAATATGGATATGTTCACGCAGCACATCACGGGTTGTACCTGCAATATCCGTCACAATAGCCGCTTCACGACCTGCTAATGCATTAAGTAGACTGGACTTTCCTGCATTAGGGCGACCGGCGATAACAACTTTCATCCCTTCACGTAACAGGCTGCCCTGACGAGCCTGAGAACGTACACGCTCAAGCTCAACCATCACTTCATCCAACTTGGCTTCGATTTTCCCATCAGAAAGGAAATCAATCTCTTCATCTGGAAAATCAATAGCCGCTTCTACATAGATGCGTAAGTGAGTAAGTACTTCCACCATCTGGTGAACTTGAGTAGAAAAAGCGCCCTGCAAGGAATTCATCGCTGAACGGGCTGCTTGCTCCGAACTGGCATCAATCAGATCAGCAATGGCTTCCGCCTGAGCTAAATCCAGTTTGTCATTAAGAAAAGCGCGTTCAGAAAACTCACCAGGGTTAGCGATTCGCACACCTGGTAGCGTCAGAATACGTTTAAGTAGCAAATCGAGAATAACCGGTCCACCATGACCTTGAAGCTCCAGTACATCTTCTCCAGTAAAGGAGTTAGGCCCCGGAAAGTAAATAGCAATCCCCTGATCAAGTATCTGACCATCTACATCACGAAATGACAGATAATCCGCGTAACGGGATTTGGGTAATTTACCTAATACCACCTCAGCTACCTGTGCAACTTTCGGGCCGGAAACACGTAAAATGCCAACACCACCCCGTCCTGGTGGGGTAGCCTGAGCAACAATCGTATCAGTGGTATTCATAGTTATCTCCCTATTTACTTTTTCGCTCAAATGACTTTTTTACTCAAATAGTTAAGGCGGTCAATGACCGCCTTTTCTGTTACAACGGCCAGCATACATTCTGGCTGAAGCTATGTTTTATTTCGCAGGCTTTTTCTCACGACTATGCAGACCGCGTTTTTCCAGCCCACGATAAATTAATTGCTGCTGGATAATTGTCACCAGGTTACTGACGATATAGTACAGAACCAGACCTGATGGGAACCACAGGAAGAATATGGTAAAGATGACGGGCATATAGGTCATAATCTTCTGTTGCATCGGATCAGTAATTGTCGTCGGAGACATTTTCTGGATGATGAACATTGTTACACCCATCAGCAACGGCAGGATGTAATAAGGATCTTGTGCAGACAGATCATTAATCCAGCCAGTAAATGGCGCATGACGCAATTCAACAGAACCCATCAACATGTAATATAAAGCAAGGAAGATTGGCATCTGGATCAACAGAGGCAAACAACCACCCAGTGGGTTCACTTTCTCTGCTTTATACAATGCCATCATTTCCTGGCTCATACGCTGTTTATCATCACCAATACGCTCGCGCATAGCCGCCAATTTAGGCTGTAACAGACGCATTTTCGCCATTGAAGTGTATTGTGCTTTGGTCAGCGGGTACATGATACCACGCACAATAAAGGTGATAACGATGATCGAGAAGCCCCAGTTACCAATAAAACCATGCAGGAACTTCAACAGCTTAAATAATGGCTGAGAGATAAACCATAACCAACCATAGTCCACGGACAGATCCAGATGAGGTGCTACAGCGGCCATTTCATCTTGAATTTCCGGGCCAATCCACAATGTGGAAGAGACCGTTTTTTCACTATTAGCCGCAACAGAGATTGGTGCACTCTTATAGCCAATCGCAGCCATCTCTTTACCTAATGCGGCAGTGTAGAAAGTGCTGGTTTCATTAGCCACAGGCACCCAAGCGGTAGCAAAATATTGTTGCAACATGGCAATCCAGCCACCTTTGGTGGTCACGGATAAAGATTCACCTTCAATATCGCTAAAGCTGTATTTTTTGTATTTGGTATCGTCTGAAGAATAGGCTGCGCCACGGTAAGTATGCAGGGCAAAGTTACTGCTGCCTGTATCACGATGCTTTGGTAGTTCAACATTCTGTTTCAACTGACCAAAGAAGGCCATCTGTAACGGTTTTTCTGTCGTGTTATGAATATGGTAATCCACACTAATCGCGTATTCGCCACGTTTCAGGACAAATGTTTTGACGTAAACAATGCCATCTTTAGTGACGAAATTCATCGGGATACGCAATTCATCCTGTCCATCAGCCAATACATAGCTATCCTGTGCGGCGGTATACAGCGGGCGCTCACTATTCATCGGGTTATCTGGACCATCTTTCCCCGTCAATCCGCTTTGCGCTTGATAAGTGAAAGCAGGTGTTGTTTCCAACAACTTGAAGGGCTGGTTTGAACCCAAGGTATCAGGATAGGCTAATAGGTCAGCCTCTTCGATATCACCGCCACGAGTATTGATGGTCAAAGAGAGCACATCAGTTTTAACCGTGATCAGTTTACCTTTTCCACTGCCTGGTACAGCTTGATTCTCACTGCTCGGCATATCCGTTTGTTGCGTGGCCTGTACTGTCGTTGGCTGCGGATTTTTATCTGCTTCCCATGCTTGCCAGACCAAGAAAGAAACGAACAGCAAAGCGATGAGAAGAAGATTACGTTGCGAATCCATCGTTAGTGTTCTCTGTTATCGTTGTTTTTTACGGGTGGGACAGGATCATCACCACCTTCATGTAAAGGGTGGCATTTTAATATGCGTTTCACCGTTAACCAACAGCCTTTTATCGCCCCAAACCTGCATAATGCCTCAATTCCATATTGAGAGCAGGTAGGATTGAAGCGACAACGAGGCCCCAACAGCGGGCTTATTACCAACTGATATCCCCGGATTAATGCGATCAGGAAGCGCGAGCCAAACGACAGTGACGACGCCATAATTTACCCAACGCCTCCGTTAACGCACGGTTATCAAGCTCAGCAACGCCTTTTCTAACCAATACCACAAAATCCATAGGAGGCAACTTATGTTGGTTTAAACGGAAACTTTCACGGGCTAACCGCTTAATCCGGTTACGCTCATGAGCACGTTTAACATTTTTCTTGGCTATAGTAAGACCGATACGGGGATGCCCCAGCTCGTTCGGGCGACCAAGGATAGTAATCTCTGGCGAACTTGCCCGTTGGGGTTGCTGGAAAACATAAGTGAAATGCTTGGGAGTTAACAAGCGTAACTCCCTCGGAAAAGCGAGCTTAACCACTAGATGGTTAGCTTTATTACTTAGAAACGGTCAGACGAGTACGGCCTTTTGCACGACGGCGAGCCAGAACTTGACGACCATTTTTGGTAGCCATACGAGCGCGGAAACCGTGAGAACGGTTACGCTTCAGTACGGATGGTTGGAAAGTGCGTTTCATAGCGATTTCTACCTAACTTAAGATTATTACTGATTCAGTAAATGCGTTGGCAGCCAGTGAGAAATAGACACCGATGCCTCAATCGCAACATCAATATAAAAGAAGCGGGATTGTAATAAAATGTACAGCTCTGAGTCAATTTACATAACACAAAGTCGGCCGGCTTTTTACTGAGTTGGATGTTTACCAACACTCTGCCCATGCGTATACCAGAACCCTTCACCAAACATTACCGGTAAAAACTCTGGTACCGCACATAGGGTGCAACATTATACGGACTACTGAACAAAGCGCAACGATCACCGGCAGATCTTCGTTTTCCGTTATGATCCTTGGTCCGATTTTATTTTAAATGTCGGCTTATTCTCGATCTGCATTTGGCATCCGCCATAATTCCACTACAACCCCTTTACAGCCCTTTATTTCACAGACAATGTTATCCTGTGGATAAAAAGCGCTTAAACTGTGTAAAAGAATGAAGATCTATATCGTCTTTTGCGCTATGATCCCAGGCCATGATTTAGATCTTATCCTCGGATCATGGGGGGGAGCGATGACATTAAAAATCGCCATACACATGACAATTGATCCTTCCTCACCTTAGAGGAGCCGTTGTTTTGTACCCAATATAATGAGCTAACCACTCCGATTTCTTTAATTGTTAATTGGCCTTGTTTTAGGGGAGTCCACCGTGTCACTTTCGCTTTGGCAGCAATGTCTTGCCCGATTGCAGGATGAATTACCTGCCACAGAATTCAGTATGTGGATACGCCCCCTTCAGGCAGAGCTAAGTGGTAACACTCTGGCACTTTATGCCCCAAATCGGTTCGTTCTGGACTGGGTAAGAGAAAAGTATATCAACAATATCAATGGATTGTTGAATGACTTCTGTGGAGCAGAAGTACCGTTATTACGTTTTGAAGTTGGTAATAAGCCCGTTTCCCAAAACGATAGCCCACCACAAAGGGTTGTTGCTCATACGCCGGTTGCTCCCGCACCACAAAACACATCAGTACGCCCCAGTTGGGATAACACCGCGGTACAACCAGAGCTCTCTTATCGCTCGAATGTTAACCCAAAACATACTTTTGATAACTTTGTTGAAGGTAAATCCAACCAACTTGCTCGCGCTGCTGCAAGACAGGTAGCAGATAATCCCGGCGGTGCTTACAACCCACTATTTCTTTATGGTGGTACGGGTTTGGGTAAAACCCATCTATTACATGCCGTTGGCAACAGTATTATGGCACGTAAGGCAAATGCCAAGGTGGTCTATATGCATTCTGAACGTTTTGTTCAGGATATGGTCAAGGCATTACAAAATAATGCAATAGAAGAGTTCAAACGCTATTACCGCTCTGTCGACGCATTACTGATCGATGATATTCAGTTTTTTGCCAATAAAGAACGCTCTCAAGAAGAGTTCTTCCACACATTCAATGCATTACTGGAAGGTAATCAACAGATTATTCTGACATCAGATCGCTATCCAAAAGAGATCAATGGGGTAGAAGATCGGTTAAAATCCCGTTTTGGCTGGGGGCTAACCGTTGCAATTGAACCACCGGAGCTCGAAACCCGTGTCGCTATTTTGATGAAAAAGGCAGACGAAAACGAAATCCAGTTGCCAGGAGAAGTTGCTTTCTTTATAGCCAAACGTCTGCGTTCTAATGTCCGTGAGCTTGAAGGGGCATTGAACAGGGTAATAGCGAATGCCAATTTTACTGGCCGAGCGATTACTATTGATTTTGTACGTGAAGCATTACGTGATCTGTTAGCACTGCAAGAAAAACTGGTTACCATTGATAATATTCAGAAAACAGTCGCTGAGTATTATAAAATCAAGGTGGCCGATTTACTTTCCAAACGGCGCTCCCGTTCCGTTGCCCGTCCAAGGCAAATGGCAATGGCGCTAGCAAAAGAGTTAACCAACCACAGCTTGCCTGAAATCGGGGATGCCTTTGGTGGACGTGACCACACAACTGTGCTGCATGCTTGTCGTAAAATCGAGCAACTGCGTGAAGAAAGTCACGACATCAAAGAGGATTTTTCTAACTTAATCAGAACATTGTCTTCCTAGTGCTATGAAATTTATCATTGAACGCGAGCAATTGTTAAAACCGCTGCAACAGGTCAGTAGCCCGCTGAGTGGGCGCCCTACTCTGCCTATTCTTGGTAATTTATTACTACAGGTTACAGAAGGTTCCCTGTTGCTGACCGGCACAGATTTAGAAATGGAAATGATGGCAAGAGTCACGCTTTCATTGCCACACGAAGCAGGTGCAACCACGGTACCGGCACGTAAATTCTTTGATATCTGGCGAGGTTTGCCAGACGGGGCCGAGATCAGTGTGGAACTGGATGGTGACCGCCTATTGGTACGTTCTGGTCGCAGCCGTTTCTCACTTTCCACATTGCCCGCTGCTGATTTTCCAAATCTTGATGACTGGCAAAGTGAGGTGGAGTTTTCACTGCCACAAGCCACACTGAAGCGCCTTATTGAATCAACTCAGTTCTCAATGGCTCACCAGGATGTCCGCTATTACCTCAACGGTATGTTGTTTGAAACCGAAGGAGAAGAGCTGCGTACAGTGGCAACCGATGGTCACCGTCTGGCAGTCTGTTCCATGGGAATTGGTCAAAAGCTGCCTTCCCATTCGGTCATCGTGCCACGTAAAGGCGTTATTGAACTAATGAGATTGCTGGATGGTGGTGATACTCCGCTACAGCTACAAATCGGCAGTAACAATATTCGTGCCCACGTTGGCGACTTTATTTTCACCTCTAAATTGGTGGATGGGCGTTTCCCTGATTATCGTCGCGTATTACCAAAGAACCCGGATAAAACCCTGGAAGCCAGTTGCGATATGCTGAAACAGGCTTTTTCACGCGCTGCAATTCTCTCTAATGAAAAATTCCGCGGAGTTCGCCTTTATTTCAGTGAAAACCAGCTAAAAATCACAGCAAATAACCCTGAACAGGAAGAAGCCGAAGAGATTGTAGATGTCAGCTACCAAGGTACTGAAATGGAAATAGGCTTTAATGTCAGCTACGTGTTAGATGTACTCAACGCACTAAGATGTGAAGAAGTTCGTTTACTACTGACTGATGCTATTTCCAGTGTTCAGATAGAAGACTGTGCCAGCCACAATGCGGCTTATGTCGTGATGCCAATGCGCCTGTAACCGGATTTTTATTTCAGGTATATGACTCTCACGCGTTTACTTATCCGCGATTTTCGTAATATCGCCGCCGCAGATTTGCCTCTAGCTACCGGATTTAACTTTCTGGTTGGATCTAATGGCAGCGGCAAAACCAGCGTACTGGAAGCAATTTATACACTGGGCCACGGACGCTCTTTTCGTAGCATTCAGGCTGGTCGAGTCATCCGTCATGACTGTGATGAATTTATTTTACATGGACGACTAGGACAACGGAAGAATGAGCGGGAACTGTCTATCGGTCTGAGCAAAAACCGTCATGGCGATAGTAGAGTCAGAATTGATGGCAATGATGGCGGTAAAATTTCAGAATTAGCCAAGATGTTGCCTATACAGCTTATTACCCCGGAAGGATTCACCCTGTTAAATGGCGGGCCAAAGTATCGCCGGGCCTTTATTGATTGGGGTTGTTTCCACAATGAGCCACGTTTTTTTTCTGCATGGGTAAACTTGAAACGGCTGCTTAAACAACGCAATGCAGCACTGCGACAAGTTTCCCGCTACAGCCAGATACGGCCCTGGGATCAAGAATTGGCTCCCCTGGCCAACCAGATAAACCAGTGGCGAGCTGAATACGTTACAAACATCACTCAAGATATTGCTGATACCTGTAAACAGTTCTTACCCGAATTTACATTAAGTTTCTCTTTTCAACAGGGATGGGACAAAGAGAGCGATTATGCTGAATTACTGGAGCGCCAATTTGAGCGTGACAGAATGCTAACCTACACGGCTTCCGGCCCGCATAAGGCAGATCTGCGCATCCGAGCAGAAGGAACGCCAGTAGAAGATATGCTATCCCGCGGTCAATTAAAATTGCTGATGTGTGCACTGCGGCTAGCACAGGGTGAATATTTCACCCGACAGAGCGGACAACAATGTCTGTATCTGCTTGATGATTTTGCCTCCGAACTGGATGCCGGCCGCCGTCAGTTATTGGCCGAACGTCTAAAATCCACGCAAGCTCAGGTATTTGTCAGTGCGATAAATCCCGACCAAATAACAGACATGCTTGATGGAAATAGCAAGATGTTTCGCGTGGAAAATGGCAAAATAGAGGTTCAACCACAGGATTAAAAATGAGCGAGAAACGTTGATGTCGAATACATATGACTCCTCAAGTATCAAGGTATTAAAAGGGCTGGATGCGGTTCGTAAACGTCCGGGCATGTATATCGGTGATACAGACGATGGTACCGGCTTACACCACATGGTCTTCGAGGTTGTCGACAACGCTATCGACGAAGCCCTCGCAGGCCACTGTAGTGAAGTTATCGTCACTATCCATGCTGATAACTCAGTCTCCGTACAGGATGATGGCCGCGGTATTCCTACCGGTATACACGAAGAAGAAGGTGTTTCAGCAGCTGAAGTCATTATGACTGTGCTGCATGCAGGGGGTAAATTCGACGATAACTCTTATAAAGTTTCCGGCGGTTTGCACGGCGTAGGGGTTTCTGTTGTTAACGCCTTGTCTGAAAAGCTGGAACTGGTTATCCGCCGTGACGGCAAAGTTCATGAACAGACTTATCACCTTGGTGTGCCACAAAGCCCACTAAAAGTCGTTGGTGAAACCGAACAGACCGGTACCCGTGTTCGCTTCTGGCCAAGCATGGATACTTTCCGTAACAACACTGAATTCCAGCACGACATTCTGGCTAAACGTCTGCGTGAATTATCCTTTCTGAACTCAGGTGTATCTATCCGCCTGCTTGATAAACGCACCAATATTGAAGACCATTTCCATTATGAAGGTGGTATTAAGGCGTTTGTCGAATTCTTAAATAAAAACAAAACACCAATCCATCCCAATGTTTTCTACTTCTCTACAGAAAAAGATAGCATCGGTGTTGAAGTCGCATTGCAATGGAATGATGGTTTCCAGGAAAATATTTACTGCTTTACCAACAACATCCCGCAACGTGACGGTGGTACTCACTTAGTTGGTTTCCGTACTGCGATGACCCGTACCCTCAACAGCTATATGGATAAAGAAGGGTACAACAAGAAATCTAAAGTCAGCGCCACCGGGGATGATGCCCGTGAAGGCTTGGTCGCCGTTATTTCCGTTAAAGTACCTGATCCAAAATTCTCTTCTCAGACCAAAGACAAACTGGTTTCTTCCGAGGTGAAAACGGCGGTTGAAACACTGATGAACGAGAAGCTGGTGGAATACCTGCTGGAAAACCCGAATGACGCTAAAACCGTCGTCGGTAAAATTATCGACGCTGCCCGCGCCCGTGAAGCAGCCCGTAAAGCACGCGAAATGACACGCCGCAAAGGGGCTCTTGATCTAGCTGGTCTGCCCGGCAAACTGGCAGATTGTCAGGAGCGTGATCCGGCACTGTCCGAACTCTACTTAGTGGAAGGGGACTCTGCGGGAGGTTCCGCAAAACAGGGGCGTAATCGTAAAAATCAGGCAATTTTGCCATTGAAAGGTAAAATCCTGAACGTTGAAAAAGCGCGTTTCGACAAAATGCTCTCTTCTCAGGAAGTCGCAACCCTGATCACTGCGCTGGGCTGCGGTATTGGCCGTGACGAATACAACCCGGACAAGCTGCGTTATCACAGTATTATTATCATGACAGATGCGGATGTCGACGGTTCTCATATCCGTACTCTGTTGTTAACTTTCTTCTATCGTCAAATGCCAGAAATCATTGAACGTGGTCATGTATTTATTGCGCAACCACCACTGTATAAAGTGAAAAAAGGCAAACAAGAACAATACATTAAAGATGATGAAGCAATGGATGAGTACCAACTGTCCATTGCATTGGATGGCGCATCACTTTACACCAGCAAACACGCACCAGCCCTGAAAGGGGAACCACTGGAAAAACTGGTGACAGAATTCAATAGCGTGCAGAAAATCATTAAACGTATGGAGCGCCTGTATCCACTAAGTCTGTTGAACAATCTGATTTATCATCCAAAGCTAACTGAAGAAGAGCTGTCTGATAAAACCAAAGTTGAAGAATGGATTAAAACGCTGGTTACTCGTCTGAATGACCGTGAACAACACAGCAGCAGCTACAGCTATCGCCTCCATGAAAACCGTGAGCGCCAAATGTATGAACCCGTTCTGTGTGTTCGTACACATGGTGTTGATACTGACTATCTACTAGACTTCGATTTTGTCCACGGTGGTGAATATCACCGTATTACCCAATTGAGCGACAAACTTGCCAATTTGATTGAAGAAGACGCTTATATTGAGCGTGGTGAACGCCGCCAACCTGTCTCTGATTTTGAGCAGGCTCTGAACTGGCTAACCAAAGAGTCACGTCGTGGCCTGTCCATACAGCGTTACAAAGGCTTGGGAGAAATGAACCCTGAGCAGTTATGGGAAACAACCATGAACCCGGAAACCCGCCGTATGATGCGTGTGACAGTAAAAGATGCTATTGCAACTGACCAACTATTTACAACTCTGATGGGTGATGCGGTTGAACCTCGCCGTGCATTTATTGAAGAGAACGCCCTGAAAGCAGCCAATATTGATATCTAATTGCTATTCTTGACAATCTCCAAAACGCTCATATTTATTCTCTATGAGCGTTTTTTATCTGTTATTTATAACCAATAAAGTGTAATTTATCTAATGTTTCTGTAAAACATCTCTTAAATATAATCTAAGGATATAATATGGCTGACATGATTTACATGACGATAAAGGGAAATAAACAAGGATTAATATCAGCGGGATGTTCTTCTGTTGATTCTATTGGTAATAAATATCAAGCAAACCACTTTTAGCTTAAGCCACGCGATAACACGATCTCAAAACGTCGAACATCAACCCATTGTTATTCAAAAACCTATCGACAAGTCATCACCATTACTCGGTGTTGCTATTTCTGATAATGAGTCTCTTGAATGCTCTATTGATTTTTACCGAACTAACTCAAATGGTGCTCAAGAACGTTATTACAATATAAAAATCACTGGCGCCACAATCACTAAAATAAGTGTGTTACATCCACATTCATTGAATCATAATGAGCTTCCACCACAGGAAAGTATTTCGTTAAAATATACAAACCCTACCTGGAATCACCTTATTGCAGGCACTGGCGGTTATAGTATTTGGGATGACGGAATTTATTGAAATAGCGAAACAAGGCGTTTTAATTCACGCCTTGTTTCATTAACGAACTTTTTTGGTAGAACCAAAGCATATAAAACAGAAAATATCACACAGCCTACTCTAATTACCTCACTATTTAAATTAATAAACATTGATATAACTTCATGATAACCATCATATTTAAAAATAAACAATTGAGCAGTTCCAAACATTACTATTATAAATAATTAAAAAAACAGAGAGAACATAATTTATTCTTTTCTCTATAATAATTTTAATAATAAAAAGGAAAAATAATATTACCAAAGATAAAAAATAGTACAGTAGAATATCCTGCCAAGTAGATTGAGTAGAAATCGTAACATCAATATGGGGGTTTTTAACCATAGCCCCCATTTGTTCCCTCGCTCCCTCCTAGCCCTTGTTACGTCTGGCTTTAAGAAGAAACTCTCATATAACCAATAAGCATGTACGGAAAACCTATAACCTATAATTTAATATTTTCGTATGGTATAACATACCGACAGGGTTTTTCGTATATTTTTTTAACCCTAAATAGATATATTTCCCTTTGTCGATCTTGGTTGTCGAAAAACCACTGTTTTCCGACAGTTTTTAAGTCTAATTTTCACTGATATGGAAC
>NZ_NMQR01000046.1 GCF_003545805.1 Photorhabdus sp. CRCIA-P01
TTCCGGGGCGGGCTGGATCTGTTCTCCCTTGGTCAGAACGTTATCGCCATAGCGATACACTTCACCAATCACGGTAGTATCCCGATCCCGGCCGACCTGATATTGCAGGTCATTGCCCGCTTCCCGGTAGTTGTAGTCCCGCACCTTCACCCTTTGCGTGACCACCCGATGTTCAACGTGCAAATCCCACACCGAATCACGGTCGTTGTGATTCATGCCCGCCGGGTCACGTAACGGTAAACGCACGTCGTACTGATAATTGCGCTGGTTATCCCCAAACCGCACCACGTCAATCCCCAGACGGCCGTCCATCTCGAAGCGATACCACATCCCCACTTCCGCTAAAATACGCTGGATAAAATCCAGATCACTCTCCTGCCACTGCACCACCAGTTCCCGCCGGGGATATTCCCGCACCAGGGTGAACAGAAAATCCTGGCCCCGAAAACCGTGGCGGTCACGCAGGATCTTTTCCACCATTTCCGGGACTGACTGGTGCTGGTAAATCGCACAGCGTCGGGTATGGTGCAACAACGCCAGACGCGGCTCCAGACAGACCTGATAGCGYGTTTCATCCGCCGAGGTGGCAAGCCGGTTAAACCGGGTGATGACGCCGTGTACTTTACGCACCTGCTCCGGGTTTTCCGGCGCCTGCAAGATAAACGTGGCCGATTTGTTCAATATCACCGCCGGATCGATATCCCTGTTCGGGCTGGTGAAATCAATGGTGTAGCAATACGGGGCGCACAGGCGCTCTTCGCCGGTGAAGCTGAACACCTCCAGTTCGGCATTGCAGCGCCGGATTTCAAGCCGGTAACGGGCATGACCCGGCAACACGGGTTTACTCGCCTGAAGCTGACGGGCACGCAGCATTTTTCTATCCATCAATAGTTTTCCTCAGATATCAGATACCGCAGTTTGCTCGGTGAAAGAGAGGGTGATCCCCTCTTCCTGATCGAAACCTAACGTCACCTCGGCAGGTTTATAATGGTGTGCCAGACGTTCCAACAACGCCTGCGATAACACCGGTAAAATTTGCTGGCTGAGCAGGCTGTCAATATTGCGGGCGCTACTGTCCGGTAGCAGGCAGGCATTTACCAATGTGTCACAAAGGCCACTTTCCACCGTGCAGGTCAGGCCATAATGGGTATGCAGACGCCGGGTGACCTGCCTCAGTTTGATGTCCACGATGCGCCTGAGTGCCTCCGCCGATAACGGGCGGTAAATGACGGTCTGGAAACGCGCCAGCAGGGCCGGCTGGAAGTGGTCGCGCAGAATAGGATGTAACAACTCATGTAACAGTGCGGGCGGGGCATCGGGCTGTTGGGCCAATAGCGCCATCAGCGGATCACTGCCCAGATTGGCAGTCATTAATATCACCGTGTGACGAAAATCAATCTCGCGCCCTTCACCGTCCCGCATAAAACCGCGATCAAACACCTGATAGAATAGGTTCAACACGTCATGGTGGGCTTTTTCCACTTCATCCAGCAACACGACACTGTAAGGACGCTGGCGTACCGCTTCCGTCAGGATACCCCCCTGCCCGTAACCCACATACCCCGGGGGAGAACCTTTCAACTGGGAAACCGTGTGTGCCTCCTGGTATTCCGACAGGTTAATGGTGATCAGTGAACGCTCGCCACCAAACAGGCTATCCGCTAAGGCCAGCGCGGTTTCGGTTTTCCCGACCCCGCTCGGCCCAACCAGCAGAAACACCCCCAACGGCCCCTGTTCCGGGGTCAGGCCAGTTTTCGCCGCCCGGAGACGTTGGGCGATGGCCCGCAACGCAGGAGCCTGACCGATAACCCGTTCCGCTAAATGCTGCTCCAGATGCAACAGGTCGGTTTGTTCGTCTTTCAGCAAACTGCTTAAGGGAATACCGGTCCAGTCGGCCACCACTGTCGCTACGGTGCGCACATCCACATCCAGTGATAGCAACGGTTGCCCCTGTTGACAGGCTGCCAGCCGCTGTTGTAATGCGGCTAACTCCCCCTGCCGGCTGATGTCCTGCCGAATAGCCAGTAACTGTTGTGTGAGCTGTTTTTCCTGTTGGTACTGTTCCTCCCGTTGTTGTTGCCGCTGGCACAGCTCACCGTGCCGCACCGCAATCTGGGCCAGACGATCAGAACAAGCAGGCTGCCCCAACGCCCTATCTTCCGCTATCGCCTGTTGCTCCACCTCCAGTGCAGTCAACTGAGCCCGGAGCAGCGTCAACGCTTCCGGTACGGTGTCCAAACTCATCCGCACCCGCGCACTGGCGGTGTCTAGCAGATCCACCGCTTTATCCGGCAGCTGGCGCCCGGTCAGGTAACGGCGGGATAAAGTGACCGCCGCTTTAACCGCGGCGTCCTGAATATGGACACCATGATGACGGGCATAATGCGCTTTCAGGCCCCGCAGCATCAGGCAGGCGGTTTCATCGTCCGGCTCGTCCACTTTGATCATCTGGAAACGCCGTTCCAGTGCCGCATCCCGTTCAAAATACTGTTTGTATTCCGACCAGGTAGTGGCGGCAAGGGTGCGTAATGTTCCCCGCGCCAGCGCCGGTTTTAACAGGTTAGCGGCATCCGCGCCGCCCGCCTGATTACCGGTACCAATCAGCGTATGGGCTTCATCAATAAACAGTAAAATCGGGGTCGGTGACTGTTGTACCGCCGCCATCACATTTTTCAGCCGCTGTTCAAATTCGCCTTTTACCCCGGCTCCCGCCTGCAACAACCCCAGATCCAGCGCCCGCACGCTGACGGTTTTCAGGCTGGCGGGGACATGGCCTTCGGCAATACGTAGGGCCAATCCTTCCACCAGAGCCGTTTTTCCCACTCCCGGTTCACCGACCAGGATCGGGTTGTTTTTACGCCGGCGCGACAGAATGTCGATCATCTGGCGGATTTCACTGTCACGGCCAAACACCGGATCGATGTGACCCTCTGCCGCCCGGGCCGTGATATCCTGCGTGAATTGGTCCAGAGCGCCCTGTAATGCCGGGGGTAAGGATGCGGTCTGTCGGGCTGATTCATCGGTGCCCATTTCCGCTCCGGCAAATTCGGCGCCGCTCTCGGTCAGACCCGCCATGGCCTGTCTTTCCGGACGTTCCTCTGATTGTTGATCCAGCAACGGGCGCAGGCGTTGCAGCTGAGTCTCACTCAGGCTGAGTAACGGCCAGGTATCCTGAGCACGCCACCACACCGGCTGATTGCACAGCGCCTGCAACAGGTGCACCGAGCGAATAGAGACCGGATCTTCTTCCCGCGACGCAATCAGCCAGGCCGCCTGTAACCAATGACACAAGGCTTTCGACAACCGTGGGCGCTGATGAAGGCGGTGAGGCAGCCGATCAATCGTCGTGAGCAGCGACTGCCACAGCGCGTCCATCGCCCATTCATAACGCCGGGCAATCACGACCATATCGCCTTCACCACTTTCAAACAGTTTGAGCAGCCAGTGTTCCACCGTGATCTCAGCCTGTGCCCGTGTCTGGCAGAGCGCCGCCGCCGCGTCCAACGCCCGAGCGCAATAGGGATTTAAGCGACGCAATAATGCAGTAGAGACTGTATCCATATAAAGTTCCGGTCATATCATGAGGTCAGGCCACCTTCAAGCAGGGGATCACGTTTCGCCATAGCTACCGCACGGCTGAGACGCCTCCGTGATTTCTTGCTCAAACTGTGCCCGTTCCCGGGTAAAAAGTTGTCTGGTGGGGTCTCCCACCGGATTTTGTATTGAACAGGCGCCGCAATAATGCCGCGCCTGTCAGGTTAAATGGCGGCTATCCCGTCGGCATAGCCGCCGTCAGGGCATTACGCCTGATTGCGCTCATTCCACGCATCGGAGTGAATGATGTTGCCGTCTTTGTACGTCCAGGTAATTTTTTCGTAGCGGAACTCCACACGTTCCAGATGGTTGTGTTTCTCTTTGGCCGGATCTTTGATGTCATGCATCAGCGGCGCTACTTTCACCACCTTCACGTTGTCCAGTTTAGTGGTGAAATATTCTTTCTCCTGACCGGCGTCATCAATTTGATACCACTTGATTTCCGCCGATTTCAGGGTCTGGCCGGAGGTGACCGCTTTATACAAATACGGGGTGGATGCATCGACTTCTTTGGTGAACACGAGCGGCGCATGCACGCGGGTTCCGGTCAGCTTGCCCGTGTTGTTGTCCGTCGGAATATGCAGCGCATGTTCCAGCGCCACGATTTCAATGCTGCCTTCACGATGCTGCACATCGACAGACCCTTTGATGTCGGCACCGCCGTCATCTTTCAACCATAAATAAGCGGGGATCGCCATAATAGGACTCCTGTTGTTGCTATGTGATGTCGCCTGCACCGGCGACGTTGTTGTTGATAAAAAGCCTGGCACTTGTTGCCGTCACCGACAGGCGACGGCGCCCGGTACCAGACGGATTTCAACTCTGCGGTTGGCTGTACGCCCCGCAGGTGTTGAATTGGTGGCGATCGGCTGTGTTGCGCCCTCGCCTTGTACGACGACACACGCGGGTGGTATATCACTGGTATGTAAGATCCAGTCGCGTACCGCGTCTGCCCGCGCCAGTGACAGCGCCTGATTTTTCGCGGCATCGCCGGTAGAGTCGGTATGGCCGGTGATCATAAGCAGCCAGCCCGGTTTAGCGCGGATGTGGATCAGCGCGTTGATTAAGACTTTGGTCGAACCGGCCTTAAGGCGAGACTGGCCAACATCAAACAGTGACAGACTGTTAAGGCTCAATGTCTGCGGCCGCGTTTTATCTCTCTGCGGCAAAACAGGCGGTGATACCGGTAACACTATACGGTTGATAGCCGCCATCAGCGGCGCATAAAGCTGATCGCCCACGTAAAGCCCCAACCCCAAACGCACCGGTTCGCCATCACGACGGTATTTTTCCAGCAATGCCGCGTTAAGCTTGAGTTGGTGGTAAGCCTGCCGTCGGGCACCAACCTCTTTCATACCAATCGCGTGATACTGTTGTAAGTCACTGCGTATTTGGCGCCACAAGCGATAGTTATTCCAGGCGCTGGCGGTCAATGCCAGACAAACAAACCCGGTCAGCAAGCCTATCCCCCAAGCCAACGCACGCCGGCGCGGTGTATAACCCCCATAACGTGGCAACAAGCGCAACAGAGAATCGGGAAAAGGCGAGACACTCACCGCACCCGCGGTACTGTGGCTGATACGGGGTAAGGTCGTACGGGCGAGCAGCCATTTCGTCCACAGGTTGTTTACCTGCGGGGTTTGGGGCAAAAACATCAATGCCATCGCGAGGGGATAACACGGCGGGCTGGCCTGCTCCGGTGATTGGCACTCGCTCAGCACGTTTTCCACCATCCAACGTTGCCAGGCCGCAACCGCAACCGCCTGTTGTAAACGGTCGGCGCGTTGGTGTGCCTCCCCTTCGGCCAACCAGATATTCATTCCCATCGCGGCCTGTTTCTCGTGCCATACCGTCATCATCGGGCGATCTGCCTGCAATTCGAACCACGGGCTGATATCCCCATCAAGGTAGCCCGCAATGAACGCCGGTGTATGACAAGTGGTGAGTTGGGCCACATTCGCCACCTGATAACGAAACGCCCGGATCTGGGCCGTCATAACCGCCTGATCCCGTTGCTGTTCAGGGAAGAGGGTTAATAACACACTGATCTGCGTGCCCCAGTCCGGTCTGGCCGCCATAATCGCTTCCGCCAGCGCACTCATCTCACTTTGCCGCAGTACACAGATAAAACAGCCCTGTGACGTGACGCGCAGCGGTTCTCCTGCAAACAGGCTGGCCACATTCTCCCCGCAAGTCAGCACCACAGGCTGACGCCATGAGGGCGCGGGCAGTGCCGCCAGCAAACGACAAACCGTCTCCTGACGGGACATTTCACGCACAGCGCGTCCAGTCTGCCACCAGGCAATCATCGCGACCATCAGGATCACACCCAGCCACACGGCAACCGATACCTTGCTCAGCGGGAAGAAAAACCGGCACAGCACCGCCGCCAAAACGCAAGCCAAAAGCCATAGCGCTCTTCTTAATTCGCAACTCAATGTGTTCTCCTTAGCCTGGCCCAACAGATAGGCATTGCTGAAGATAGAGATGCAGGCCCCACCACATCAAAGCTACCACGAGCACAGCCTGACACCCCCAAAACCCCAAGGAGCGTGAACGCCAGAATCGACCCTGACAACGGCGCGCATGGGTTCGGATCGCCTGATGCGGTTGCACCACCATTTCCCCCGCACGCTCAGTCAATGCCGCCAGTAAAGACTGGCGTTCCTGGGCAATCTGTACGCTATCACCGCCCTGAAAACCCAGTGCCAATACGCGCTGGAAACAAGTCAGGACCAACGGAGAGGGGTGTGATTGATTCAGCACCTGACGGATACGTTCAAACAGCCGCTCCCCGGCATGGTGGGTATTAAAAAATCGCGTCTGCAACAGCGTCTTCGACCAAGTTTCATGCCCACCATCCCGGTCAGGACGGCTCAGGACGGCTTCATCCAGCAAGGCACATAAGGCATAGATCACCTGGGTGACGTTCTCTTCGCTCACCTCGCTGTCTCTTAATTGCTGCTGTGCCGTTTCTATCAATTCAATCCCTTTTTGATATAACGCCTCGCCCTGCACTGACTTATCACCGTTTTTCAGCGCAATTACCACTATCCCGATATCAAGCATCAGGGGATCAATTGACATCACTTTGTTCATGAGCGTAATACCGCAAACAGTTCTAACTGAACACCCGACAAGGTTCCCGGTACGTAGAAAGCACAGCTCCCCGCCGCCAGCATGGCTTTAGCCAGCGGATTATTCAGATCGAAAGCAAAATACTGGTTTTCCAACCGCAGCGGGACTGCCGCCGGCACATGGCTTAGCGGACGTAAAGGCACACCGCTCAGTGAGCGGTTAATCAGCCGGTCAATATCATCTGGCGCCCCCACTTTACATAGTTGCGGAAACTGGGTTTGCAACTGGTGTGCCGGTATCGACGATCGCACGGAGAGATAGAAATCGGCCTCTTCGCACAGGCGTCTATCATGAAACGAGGCTTTCCACTGATTCTCGCGCACGACGTCCAGTTCAATGGCAATGACTCGGGATGGTAAGCTGGCTTCAAGCAAGGTGCTGATAAGCCGCATCAGCGGCGGGAAAACCGCACTCAATTGATGGTGTTGATAACGGGGGATCGCGTCGAGATCATGCTCCAATGAGAAGGTCAGCAACGCGCCCGCCAGCTTGACCAGCTCACGGTAGATGATCTCCGGATGTAATGCAGGCCCAGCCCTAAAATCATTCAGCACGGGTTCATAGCTGTTAAGCGCATTTAACAACCAGAATAGCGACACATCAGCCACGGCGAAGTCGGCCATCCGTTGATTACTCTCACGGCGCATCCCCATTAAACGAGCACGCTTAGCCCGTAGCTGAGTCAGCAAGAGATCGAGCTGTTCCAACAGGGGCGGATGCGCAGCAAAAGAGAGCAACGGCGGAATAAAGTCGTTATCCATCGTCCAGCCTGCTTGCCCGTCACGTACCAAACGCGCCAGCGGACAGGTCAAATAAGCCCCATTTTCATCATGCTCAAAACGCAGGGAAAAGGCGTAGCGCTCAACCGCCATGGACTCACAGAGACTGCCGTATCTATCCTGTACTTCAACCCACTCCTGTTGATAACGTAGCGGCGGTTGCTCCGGCGCGACTTCTTCACTACGCTGACGGCAGTTCCCGCCGTTGGCATGTTCCAGCGGTAATGCCAGTAATACCTCAACCGTACGCAAATCCGCCGGCACAACGAGCTGCAAATCGCAGGCCGCAGGCAGGTTGTCAGCATGATCCGTGTCAATCAACGTTCCGTCCGGTAAACGGATCCTAAGATGCTGAATTTTGAGCCGATTGAAGCGCAGGGCATCCTGATCAAACTGAATCTCCAGCACCCCCCAAGGATGGATCAACCCCAAGTGTGCAATGCAATTGTTGGTCAGCGCTTCCCAGTTCGCTTGTTGCTGAAATTGTTGAGGGGTCAAAAAGGCGTCCTCAATCCAGAGCGGGCGTGAAATTTTCATGATGTTTACCCTTTGGCTTTCGGCATCTGAGAAACCAGGGACAGATTAACGTCCAGTCCCTCGACCTGAAAATGCGGCACCGCATACAGCCTGACCCGGAAGAACCCCGGATTGTCATCAATATCTTCAACAATCACCCGCGCTTCACGTAGCGGATGAGAGGCTTGCAAATCGTCGGACGGATCGGTCATCTCCGTCACCAGCGTGTTGATCCAGTGGTTCAGCTCGATTTCAAGCAGACGCCGATCCTTGGTGGTGCCAATGTTCTCCCGCTGGATCAGCTTCAGGTAATGGGCAATACGGGACAGCAGGAAGATATACGGCAGACGGGCATTGATACGGCTGTTGGCCGTGGCTTCACCCGTGTCGTACACCGCCGGTTTCTGCGTTGAGTTAGCCGAGAAGAAACAGGCGTAATCGCGGTTTTTGTAGTAAGAGAGCGGAATAAAGCCCAGATTAGCGAATTCAAACTCGCGGGTTTCCGGGATCATCACTTCCGAGGGAATTTTAATCTGACCGCCGGTTCCCAGATCGTAAAGGTGGATCGGCAAGTCAGTCACCGCGCCGCCAGCCTTTGGCCCGCGGATCTGGACACACCAGCCATTGTTGACAAAGCTTTTCATCATGTTGGCCGCGAACGCAAACGCGGCATTGGTCCACAAATATTTATGGTGATCCGGCCCTTTCACCTGCTCGACATAATTAAACGTTCGCACCGGCACGGTATCCGGGCCATACGGCAGACGCCCCAGCACCCGCGGTAATGTCAGGCCGATATAACGGGCATCGTCGCTGTCACGGAAGGATTTCCACTTGATGTATTCGGCCCGGTCAAAGTAGTTACCGATGTCTTTAATGGCCGCGACTTCCGCCATCGTGTCTTTGCCGAAAAACGCCGGCCCGGCGGCGGCAATAAAGGGCATATGCGCCGCCGCGGCCACTTTGGCAATGTTCCGTAACAGGGCAATATCCTGCGCCCCGGCACCAAATTCATAATTGGCAATCACCGATCCAATCGGCTCACCACCCGGTGTATCGTATTCCTGAATGTAAGTATGGCGATAGAAACCGCTTTGGATAATTTCCGGCGCGTCGTCAAAATCCTGCTGCAAATCCTCCTGAGTCACATCCAGCACTTCAATTCTGACGTTCTGGCGAAAATCGGTCCGGTCAACCAGAAATTTCAGGCCCCGCCAGGCCGATTCCACCTGCTGGAATGCCGGGTGATGTAGCACCACATCCAGTTGACGGCTGATTTGACTGTCCAGCGCACCGATATGATGATCCAACAAGGTTTTGTCCAGCCGCTTAACTTTTTGAGCCGATGCTTTCAGCAGCGTCAGAAAAACGCTGACCGCCGCAGTCACGCGCTCATCCGTCGTCACATCGGCCAGGGCATCGTTGTTTTGAAAGCGGTCGATGTCGCCCAGTTGTTCGACCGGCTGTAAATTAATTTTTTCAAACAACGCGGAATAAATCCCGCCTTCACTGTGGTTTGTGGTGGTCACCGCCGCAGTAGTTTGCTCTTGTACCGTCATTCATCTCTCCTGACTTAAATTTTGTGAAAACAGGTTGATAATCAGTCTGCCTGCGGGGCCAGCGCCGCCAGCTCTGCCCGTAATTCGTCGCTCAGCAGGTCATCCTGTAGGATATGTTCCAACTCCCGGCGAAAAGTGGCATTGTCGAGCAGGTTAGATTTCAGGTCGCGTAACAAATTACGCATCGCCAGCAATGCCCGCAGTGGGGGAATTTGGCGGGCGACGTGCTCCGGCTCGAAATCTTTTATTTGTCGGAAAGCCAGCGCGATATTCGTCTCACTTCCGTCGCCGGCCAGGGTATTTTCGACCGTCAGATTCATCGTGGGGCTAAATTCAGCCAGTACCCGGTCAAAATTGTTTTTGTTGATATCCACCTTTTCTCTTTCCGAGAGGGGACGCTGTTCCTGCCCATTACTGTAATCGCCCATCACCAATAATTTCAGCGGTAACTCGACTTTTTTCCGCGCCCCGCCAGTGTGTAAATCTAATTTGATATTAATACGTGATTTAGGGATTTCGTTTTGAAAACTCTGTGCCACAAGCGGCTCCTCAATAATAAAAAAGAACTCCATAACCTGAGTCAGGTCATAATGAATTTCAGGAAGGTAAAACCGGTTTCAGGTATTTCAGGACAGGCAGTTAACCGAGCAGAAAATAAGAGAACACCGACAAGACCACCACCATAAATAAAGATATTTACCGGGCAGGCCATTTCCTAACCAGGGTGATTTTCTAAACTGTCTTTTAAAAAAGCAAGACATTTTTTTAAAAAAAGCACTTTTTGTTTAGCGTTTATCAGAGAGAAAACTCGCCAAATGGGATAGACAGCAGACAATATATTAACAAAACCTAAACGAGATGATATTTTATGCAAAAAAAGATAGTATTTATTTTCATAAAGTGATAGCGACTTATCTGTTTTGTTATCATCAGGGTAATTCAGCGCGATAGAGATCGGTTATATTTTTTAAATTTATACTATTTTTCAATTAACTAAATAATCAATAAATCATGCTTGATGGGATGGGTAAAAAAGAGAATGGTTATCAGTCATATTATGCGAATGAGAATACATTTAATTAAGCAACGTCATATCGATTATATTATGGGATAACTTATTTATTAATTATAGCTTTTATAGAATAGATAAGTATGAAAATGAAAAAATCCTATCCTGTGAGATAAAACCGGGATATTTTTTTGATGATGGATACGATGATTTATTTTCGGGTACACAATTATAATAACGCTCCTGGTTTTCCTATCCGGAAATCATTTTGCTGTATTAAGCTCAACTTTCCTTAGTGCGCCCGATACAGAGTGGACGCACTAAGTGTAATGACTCGCGTTTGAAATCCGGTGGGCTCGCATTTATCCCGTTTTACAGAAAACCGCGCCTTATAGCCTCACCCAGAAAGACGAGGTTTTAAGGCGCACTTGATAATATGAAAGCAATAAACTTTTCCCCAGTAGCCAGGGCAAAACCGAAAAGGCGCAGCGATATTACGACTGATTAATCCGCAGTAACCAGTTCCAGTATTTGCTGCCTGACATGCTCGAAAATGAGTTCACCTATCTCCGCACTCGAACCTGATGTTTTAGAAAGAACCCCTCTCGTTGAAAATTCTTTTTTAATTGGTACTTGATAGATCCCGGCACGTGGAGGTTTATCGTGATCAGGTCGCTCCGCTCTCACTAAATCTGGACGCAAATGCAACATTAAACTCGTTTCTGTTAACCCTGCATGCTCAGCGTGCCAACCGGGAAAATCAACTAAATGTTCATGCGTCCAGTCATCAGAGACCAAACTCCACCAGCTAAATACGATAACGGAACGATCATTAAAATGCCCCTCCGCCCGTAATGCGTCTACCGCTTCGAAAATAAAACCCTCATTCTCAAAATGACCGTTAATGATCACCAGTTGCTTAAAGGGTAATGAGCATAAACTCTTAATTGTTCGGTTGATATAAGCGGTAAATGTTGATCCATCCAGATAAATCGTGCCGGGAAATTCAAGCCCACCCCCACTTTGTGGCAATGATCTGGCAGACACAGGCTGTACCGGCAAGGTGAATCCACTAATATCCTCCGCCAACACACGGGCAAAGGCTTCCGGGATAACTGAATCCACATTCAACGGCAGATGAGGCCCATGCTGTTCAATCCCGCCAATCGGCCATATCAACGTTTTACCTTCAACCTCGGCTAAGACCTGCTCACTGGTCAGCTCCGCAAATTCTCTAATTTGATTATTATTCATGATTTTATCCCTTTTTCTCACACCTTTTCCGACGTCGTGACTTGAGTATATTCATGAACAATGCGCCGCAATGTTTTATACATATGTCGATGAAGCGCGGTATAAACTTGCACTGTATTTGCACCGGCCAGCATGTATTCATGAACATCATTACCATCCTGTACACCTCCCGAACCCAGTATTGGAATCGTTAACCCTCGCTTACGCAGGTTATAGATCGCGGCAAGCACCAGTGGTTTAATCCCTGGCCCAGAGTATCCGCAAACCCCATTAAGCAGCGCTTCACCATTCGCTGTGTCGAACGCAATTCCTGAAATGGTATCACTCAAAGTTATCGCATCGGCACCACCGTCCACGGCGGCTTGAACACGCCCATACAAATTATCGCCAAGCGAGAGTTTGACCGCAAAAGGGGTGTCCGTTCGCTCTTTCACCGCTTTGGTGTAGTTGAATACACGTTCTGGTGTATCTCCCGTGAAGTCATCCGCATGCAAGCATGAAATGCCCAACTCCAAAGGAGCATCGGTTACTTCTGAGATCCGAGCAGCCAACGAACCTAACGCCACAGGCGATTCAGCATGGATAGAAACTATCACCGGAAGTTGCTCATCCTTAAATTCACGGAGAAGCGTTAACCAATAATCAACGGTTTTTTTCGAATACGTCGTATTATTCAACATCCCTGTACTGAACAAATAGGTCTTTTCTGTATGCAATTTTTCTGAGCGCGGGTAAATCGTTTTGGTCACGACCGCCCCCGCGCCGTGAGCGATAAACTGGCGAATATTTTTAGCTTGATCAGAAAGCAAACCCGACCCAACAATAATTGGGTTTTTTATCTTCATACCTAAAACATCATAGGTTGGTTCAATAACTCGATTTTCCATCGTCACTCCACAAATTACCCCATTCAAGCAAACTCGCTATTAACCCGCCTTTCAATTCAATAGAAAGGCGGTATATCCTCAAAAAGATGATCAATAGCTATTCAACTGCTCAACTGCAAAATTCCTGAAAATCTCGCCAATCTGTCCCGGATTTTGACGAAAATCGTGAATATCCAATTTCGACAAATTGCAAATATGCTCCAATCCCTTTAACAAATGACTACCACCATTCACAATCGGTAGTTGAGTGATCAACAAGACGGGCCGTTTCAGAGCAGAGGCCCAACCAAGTTCAATATGTGTACCGTCAGTACGCAGTAATTCATCACCTTGATGAACCGGAAGAATGGGCATGAAAAAATCACACTGCTGCATCCATTGGAAATCCCGTTTCGATACCATATCTGGCGTATAACTGGGTGTATCAATGCCAAATTTCTCAGTCAAATGCGCCGAAAATACATTACCATTCAGTGCTTTCACCGTCTTAATCGCCAGTTGGATAGTCGTTCTCAACTCCTCATGAAAACCGTTATCACAAATTGCAAATTGAATCGGCCCGCCAATGAAAACACTTTTATTCGCCAACGGCATAACGTTCCCCTTAATTTTCATTACTCAACAGACTATGAGCCGTCGTTTCAGAGCATCGAACTCAGCACAGCCAGAAGATAGGATGCTTAATAATTCAATCAGTTATTGCTCACAACAGGCCAATTTGATCTAGCTATATCGAGGAAGCAGGTTGTTTTCCTCAAGTTCATCCAAGCTATCTACAAATGCCAAATAAACTTTTTCCAGATGAGTGTCATCATGTGCATCGGATATAAACCAGCAACGCCATTCCCAGATATAAACCCCTCTCATCAACAGGTTGTAGTAAAGCAAATCCATGTTGTCGCGATGCATTAATCTAAAAAATGAGGAAAATGATCTTGCCTCGATGGGAACCCGACGGCTTAAGAACAGTTGGTTCAAACGTGAAACAAACGATTCAGTACGCTGAGTCAGTGCCTTGGTAAACGTTTCCCCTCTCCTCTTGATCTCCTGCAAAGTGGCTTTCGCAGCGGTCATGCAAAGCGGATGTTGAAAATAGGTCCCACCAAAGAATGTCGGCTCTGCTGCGGGGAAGCTATCATCGTTGAAATTCCAGTTTCCACCGTCAATCGAATCAAGCATATGCTTCCTACCCGTAATGACGCCCAGAGGCATTCCACCCCCTATCGTTTTGCCATAGGTCACAATATCCGCCTCAATGCCGAATAACCCTTGGACACCTGCGGGATGAGATCTGAAACCTGTCACGATTTCGTCAAATATCAGCAGAATATCTAACTCCCTGGTCACTTGACGCAAACGTCGCAAATAATCTGGATTGCTCAATCCTGGGTCACGCGTTGGTACAGGTTCTACCAGCACTGCGGCGATATTGGCTCTATTCGTTTTGAGAAACTCAACGGCCTCATTGGAGCCAAATCCAAACACCGAAACATCGGCAACCATATTTTCAGGTATGCCCACCGAAACGGGTTTTGTCGCATTAGTTTCATCATATTCACCCGCTCTAGCCAGTACGGCATCCCAATGCCCGTGGTAACTGCTAGAAAAGAGCACAATATGATTACGGCGAGTGAGCGCCCGTGCTGCCCGAACCGCATTCATCACCGCTTCCGTTCCACTATTGACAAAAGCAACGCGATCCATGCCGGTAATCTCTTTGATCAGTTCAGCCACTTCCAAGCCTATCTCATGCAGGGTTCCCAAACCAAAACTGTTGTCTATTTGCTGAGTAAGCGCTTTAACTACAAAGGGGGGACTATGACCAAACAAATGCGCACCGAATCCCATCGTCATATCAATGTAATCATTACCATCAATATCCTGGACGATAGGCCCTGCAAACTTGGTGCAGACAATCGGGTAAAGTAGCTCTTTTATGGAGGGTTTAAATCCAATTCCAGAACGGCTATCTGCAATATTTTTACGTACCGCTACCGAATGAATTTTTGATTTAATCGTTCGCTCGTTATATTTAGATATAAATGAAGCCAGATACTTTTTTCTCTCCTCAGATTCAATCGATGGTGCACTTCTTGACATCCATTGGAAAAAGCGTTCTTTCTTAGCCGGTGAAATATTTGACGTATCGGGTTGATCAAGCCTTTTTTCTTGATCAGCCAAGACAAGTTGGGGCTGCATTACTGCATAGTTATCTTCCACAACATTATTTTTATCCGCCATCAAGATATATTCACTGAGTTGATGAACCGTTTGTAATTCTGCGAAAAATTGCCGTACTGAAAGTTTTATACCAAATCGTTTGTCGATGGACTCCAATGCTTTGAATAATAGAGATGATTCCGCTCCCAATTCAACTAATGGTATTTCCAGCTTTATCTCTTCTTTCGGTAAACCAAATGTCTCTGCAAAAATAGAGATTATTTCTCTCTGAATAATTTCAATATTATTCATATCAACCTCACTTTCCTCAAAATGAAGACGATCTCTACCGGTTTTACAGCTCAGATTGCCGTTCTTTCAAATGGATAAGTTGGAAGCAAGAGCCGTTTACGATATTCACTCTATAAAAATAACGGGTCCAGGTTTATCTCTCCTTCAATGCTTTTCTTACATTCAACGTTTTCTGACGTCGCGCTTGGGTTGGTTTATCCGAACTCCTGATTTTGGCGCCAACAAAGTATTAATCTCTTTATCAGGATCTGCCATCAGCATTTCAACCGCCAGTTTGAAGCGCTCTGCAAATATCTGAAGACCTGACTGTGAGAAAAAATGTTTGTCCCCTTTAAGCTCACATCTTAATTGGGAACCGGCATCCACAAATAACAGTTCAATATCAATCTGGCCTTCCTGCTGACAAACCCTGTATGGGGAAATAGTCCGTCCCGCCCATGATACCTGAGCAGAATCGTCAGCCATCTCCAGTGCCAACCAACGCGATTGCCCTACATGCCCTAGCATATTCACCATAGCCTGAAACAATGGGTTACGACCATCATTTCGTTCCACAGCCAAGTGTTCAACCATTTGGCTAAGACAAAAATTTCGATTATCAAGGGCCGATAACAATCGCTCCTTCACTGCCAATAGAAAGTGGTGAAATGTCTGATCGACGGATAAACGTATGGGTAATACATTAAACAAACAGCCGATAATGTGCTGATGAACCGAGTGACGCATCGACACCGGCACCCCCATAACGATATCAGCAGTTTTTGTCTCTCTGGCGATGTAAGCACTCCATGCGGCCAACATGACCGTAAAGACCGATCCACCTATTTTTGAAGCGAGCCGCTTGATTTTTTTAGTTGTCTCTTCACCAATACTAAACAGGACGGATGACTTGTCATTAGAGCCTTTGCGCCAAAAACTATCCCATTGCAACACGGTTGGCGGCTGCTTTAAACATTCACTCCAATAAGCTTTCGATTCCTCCGCCGCTTCACTTTGGTAATACTCTCGTTCTTTGACAGCATAATCCTTAAAATCCTCATCGGGCGGTAACCAGGAATTGTCATCTTCTCCAAGTCCAGCCAAATAATAGTGTTCAAGCTGATCCAACATCAGCCCCAGTGAAGTAAAATCCGACACAATATGGTGAACACACATATGTAAAACGTATTCTTCCGCACTGACGACGTAGATACCGAAACGCAGACACGATGCTTTTTCTAATTGAAAAGGGATGGAATGAAAGTTCTGAACTGCATCTTCAAGCGCCTCCTGATTCAAGTTCGTTGCATCGAAAACCTCCAATGCCGGCGGCAAGTGTTCATTAATGACCAACTTTGGCTCGCCATTCACATTAACGAAAGTACTTCGCAAGGTAGCATTCTTGGAAACGAGCTGGTTGACCGCATAGCGAAAAGCATCGATTTGAAACGATCCGTGAATACGGAATGCCATGGAAATATTATATTTGGAATCGCCAGGGGTATAATTGTCAATGAACCATAAAGCGCTTTGCTGCATGGACAGCAATTCTTCATCACCAATCTGTGGGCAATCTTTATACATAACGTGTCAAGCTCCATAAATACTTAAACAGTATCCCCACCCTCTGGCTAAACCAGCCTCGTTACCGAGAGGGCAAAGTTTGTGCTTGGTGTTACTCCATCAGCCAACGGCTCGTCAGAAATAGCGCTTCAACCAATCAGCAACGATGATGATCCAGAGAAAAGGTTGTGCTCTACTTATGCAACCATAAAAAACGAAGAATGGCGGATATACCATTGATAACTAGAATAAAATGGCTATTAAACTCCAGATTCTCCAATCATTTCCAACCAAAGATCCATTACTTTTGACTACCAGAGAAAGCGAACATGCAGAGTAAAAAAACGGGAATTGATAGCCCGGCTGGCTACCCCGCATGGAATGATAATTAGCGTCATTTACTAAGGTACTAAAAACACAGTGACGATTTTAAAAGTAGCAATAAAAAAAGAAACCTCCACGAATCAATCCAAATATTTGAGCTGGACCAAAATAATTAATACATTATTACTATTAAATAAGTAATCTGGTTGTAGCGAGCCGCTTCATTAAAAGGCTTTATTTATGATCTGATAATTGTCGCCAAACAAAATACCGAGATCAGAGAATAAAGCCGATGACAATTATCTCCACAAAACTTCAGTTAATGCCATTCTTCAGTCACCCTTTTTCAGGGAACCAAAATCCCACACCCACTGGACAGGTTTTGCGACCGGCCAGAAAGCGATAGCGGAAGGGCTCATCTGGGCAAGTCTGCTGGCGTTGATAGTCCGGCGCAGTCTGGCGAGGCAGTTTTTGCCTTCAGTTTCCTTTCTTAAGGCCGCCAAAAATGCGTTGAAGGTGCCCCACGGAAAATCCAATAAAAATAATGGGTTGTAGGGTATTTTCGAGAGACTTAATGCTTAAGGTTCAGTGTATGAGTCGTCCCTAAATCAATAGCTATGATATTCATCAGGCTAACATCTCTTTTTTTCTAATAAATTGCGTACAGAACCCCTGGCAACCAAAGTGGGCGCAGTAGAAAAAAAGCGTGTTTCAGTACGCCCATTTAATAACGTTGATTGCAAAATATTAATATGGTTTTCCGCCATTTTGTCTTTAGGCAGGTGTATGGTTGTCAGAGGCGGCATGGAAAAAGCAGAAATTGGGTTATCATCGAATCCAATCACACTGATATCGTCTGGTATTCTAAAATGATATTGTATAGCTGCTTTGTATACTCCGTAGGCCAGAATATCGTCAAAAGTTAACACCCCGGTTATAGGGACACTGAAGGTATTTTTGTCGTGATCCCATAATTCTTGAATAACCTGAAATCCGTTTGTAATAGATGAATGTGTTGTTTTCACCATATCCTTGTTGAACGGAATGCCATATTCGTTGTAAGCCTGTTCGATCCCTAAGACAAACTCTCTGCTCGTAGGAAATGATAATGACTCTGTGATCACCAGACAGTTTCTATGTCCGTTTGACAGCATTTCCCTCGCGGCAAGATAACCACCATGCGCGTAATCAACATGGACATGGTGACAATTCATTGTTTCATAATGAACACCCTGAAGGGTGAGGCGGTTGGACATCTTTGATAACAGACGTAAATTATCGGGGTTCATAGATGTCGGCTCGAGAATAATAAAATCCACTTGTCTGGACAGGACGGTCAATATATTGGCACGCTCTGTATTTTCATTGAACTGCGAATCAAAAATCATGGTGGTATATCCATGCTCCGCCATCTGGGTTAGGATCTTACAGAAAATGTAGGCCAATACAGGGTTTTCAATATCGCTGAAAATAACAGCAACAGTTTTGGTAGAATGGCTGCGAAGCCCCTTTGCAAGTGAATTGGGCATATAACCCATCTCGTTTGCTTTATTTAAAACCAATCGTCGGGTTTCTTCTTTAATAGCAGGATCGTTGTTCAGTGCTTTCGAAACTGTTGAAAACGAAATATTTAATTCTTTGGCAATAGATTTAATCGTAACAGGCTTGTTAGCTTCATATGTCATTACTGGTATATCCTTTTCCTCTAATAAAGGAGGAATAACACAGGTGTTGTTGATTGATTTGAGAGTAAAATATATTTACAACGTTGTCAATTTCACAATTTCATCACACTAATGCCTAGTTAACGTTCATTAAATGGTCAATACCTTTCTTTTTTGGTGAACAGCTGTGTGTGGTTTTAACAATATTAGTATCTTTGCTGATTAAAAGTGAGAACAATTAGGTGTAGCTGCTTGCAATAAAACAGGGGGTAAATGAAAAACGGTTCTACAAGGAAATGATCCGACAAGCTGATTTTGAGTACCATCGTCATTTGGACAACTTGGAGAAATAATTATGCCTAATTACAAAGAATTGCTAACGCAAGAAAGCCCGGAAATGCGGGCACGTGTAATTGAACAGGCGAGAGAGCACAAAAACGGTGGGGCATTCTTGCCCATATTGACGCCGGATAGATTGATAGATTTAAGCAAGCCCAACATTCATCAAAATTAGTGTTGCAAAAACGAGGGTGACCATAGATTTTTATGCTTTCCAATTAAAGAACGTAGTTAAAACATTCTGTTTATTAATGCTGCCAAAAAAATGGAACGCTATCACAAAAAGCAGATTTTGTTATCAGACTGTAAACTTCCTGCTTGACTAATGATGACCTTTATTTAAAACTTAGAGTTATAACGTTTGAATTTCTGGAGATTGACTCTCATCATATAGAATATTTCCGATATAACGGTCAATTAACCGGATCAAAATCTGGAAATTACACATGAAAAGTCAGGAAACTGATACTTTTTAAAAACAGCAGTACCTATTTTTTTAACTTAAAAATTACAACGTTTGAAATGGATTTTATGATGAAAATATCATGTTCGAACCTAATGTTGCCGGGGAATTATTTAACTGAACAGGCCAACCTGTTGTACAAATGGGGCTACGATGGCATTGCTCTATTTATGAATTATTGCCAATGGAACGAAGAGTTACATGAAGAAGTTCTGAATTTAAGGGAAAGTACGGGCATTATTCCGTGTGAATTTTCCTTTACCGATGAGATTTACGGACATTTAATGAGTGACAATAACCGTTTGCTTCCTGGCTATGGCGCCATTGACTGGCAGGCGGGTTTTAATGCGTTAATATAATGGTTTTCTCAATCTGGAATGTAGTACCTATGGAGAGCCATCTAAAACATTACCTGAGACCGCAATATTTTTGAAGAAAATGTTGAATTAGGGGATTTTGTGAAGCGTGTTTTTGAAATCAGTAAACCATTTTTTGAAATGAGTCCTAAAGCTTATTTGTTCGGAAAAGACGCAATAGCACTGTTAGTAGAGGCTGACAAACTCTGTGAAAAATATGGGGTTGATATTATTTTTTCTGCTCAATACACAGACATAGCGCCAATTTCCAGTGCGACCAAGAATATAAAAGTGTTTGCGCAGCATATTGATCCTATCTATCCAGGAAATCGAGAAAATAACCTTAAACTGTTTCCCATAATACACAATAGATTATAAAAATTGAAAAGACGCTTGCAATATAACGTCTGTCTGATAGTGAAGTAAAACTAAGCTAAGTATTTAAAAATTTTGAATGCTGAAAAAATATTTAATTGTAGGGTTTGAAATGAAGCAGAATACGAGTGGTTTTTTAGGACGAATAGGTATACCCAGCACATTATCATGGGGATATTTGGGTATTTTGGCCTTTATGATTGGTAATGGAATAGAAATAGGCTGGCTAAGCCCCTATCTGGTAGATAATGGATTAAGTATCCAGGACGTTTCCACACTATTTAGTATTTACGGCATAAGTGTAGCCATATCTTCTTGGTTTGCTGGCGTATTTTTTGAGGCATTTGGGGCTAAACGAACCATGCTAGTAGGCACAATTTTTTGTGTTGTTGGCACCGTAGGTTTCGTCAGCCTAGGCTTAAAAGAAATGTCGTATCCACTTTTATTGATGGCACAGGCCATTAAAGGTTTCGGATATCCGCTATTTGCCTACTCATTTTCAGTGTGGATTGCCTATAGAAGTCCTGTTGTCAAACTCAGTACAGCATATGGATGGTTTTATTTTGTTTTTTCAGGCGGAATGCAAGTATTAGCCACTTTTTATGCGAGTTGGGCAGTAGAAGAATTAGGTCATATTAATACGTTATGGACAACACTGATATTTATTATTGTTGGCGCTTTTTTTGCTCTGGTTCTCAATCGCGATAACATTAAACCCCAAAGTAACAATAATACCCTTGAAAATATAAAGGAGGTTTTGAAGGGGATAACTATTCTTAAGGAATATCCAAAACTATTTATTTCTTGTATCCTTCGAATCATAAATTCACTTTCTCAATACGCCTTTCCTGTTTATTTACCGGTATATATGATTTCTCAGGGTTTTACTACAACTCAGTGGCTAGGCATTTGGGGAACCGCTTTTACGAGTAATATTCTATTTAATTTGGTCTGGGGTATAGCAGGAGACAAAATAGGTTATAAAAGGACGATTATTTGGGGTGGCGGGGTCCTGACTGGCGTTGCTTCATTGCTTCTGTTTTTTGCACCACAATTTGTTGGAACAAATTACGCCATAGTACTCATATGTGGAATTTGCTGGGGAGCGGGTGTCGCAGGTTATATCCCGTTGGATGCAATGTCCGCTAATCTGGTAGAAAAAGACAAAGGAGCTGTCATGTCAGTACTGAATTTAGGGACGGGTTTATCTGTAGTGATTGGCCCTGCCATTGTTGGTTTATTTATAAATAGCCTAGGGGCAACTGGTGTCACTTGTATCATTGCTACGCTTTATTTTGTCGGTGCTTTGATTACTAATTTTCTGGATGAACCTGAGAGGGTTTCTAAAACCATTATTCAATCCGACTCTATTACAATGAATAAGCTTCCAAACTCATAAATGCGTGTTTAATTGGTCACGTATTCAAATTGTATATGATTTTGTGTTCATGGATATTAGTAAGAAAATTTTTGCCAGTGTGTCTGTTATCGCCCTTGTGATAACGGTTCTGGTGGAAAAGGTTTTGTTCACCGGAAATGAACACTGGCTCATGGAGCCTGTTTGAATCACCATCATAAACCAATAGGAGAAGTAAGCCGATATGATAACGACTCAAAACGACTGGCATCCAGCAGATATTATTGCTGAATTGCGTAAACGTGGCACAACACTTGCCGCATTATCACGGGAATCGGGACTGAATTCATCGACACTATCAAATGCATTAGTTCGCCGATGGCCTAAGGGAGAAAAAATTATTGCGGACAAACTCGGAATACATCCTTCAGTTATTTGGCCCAGTCGATATTTTGATAAAAATGGAAATCCTATTAAGCAAAAATTTTATAAATAATGGGATTAATTATAATGATAAACATTCTATCTATTCCTGATTCAAATTCAATATGATTATTCCGAGGTAAAAATATAAAAATATGTTTCATTCGAGCAATCTATGTATACCTAATAGATTTCGAGTTGCAACGCGGCGGCAAATGAACGAATCCTCAGGAGCATAGACAACGATGTGACTGGGGTGAGTGAAAGCAGCCAACAAAGCAGCAGCTTGAAAGATGAAGGGTATATAACTCAGATCTGGCAATTTCTTTATATGAGGTGATCCTTGAAAAAGCCGCTAAAGAATGTTCAGAATCATTGTTGAACCGGTAAGGTTCCGGTCATCTCACCTTGCGTTGTCAGATAACAACAAAATGGGATATTAACTAAAGGGATGACCTGGCCAGGGGAGCTGCTCATTCAACCTCCAAGTGAAGATAAGGAAGCGGTAGCGTGCAGGGCCGGCACCGGCTATCAAACCATGAATGGTACGTTCGGTCACGCCATTACGGGTAATAGTCAATGATGCACGGCTACCCAGTTGTTCATTCAGGGGAATATCAAGGCTAAACCCAGACGTACCCATGAAGCTAAAGGAGCAACCAGGTTCGCCGCTCCAAGTTAGGCTAGTCGTTGTCCGACTGATAGATGAGGAAAGGAAGCGGCTCGGAATACCTGGCCGAGGAACTAACCCGGCGAGCCGTCAGTGTGTTGGGTCAGGGAACCAGCAAAAACGCGGCTCCCTTATTCAACCATTAACTTCCGATTAAGAAGCGACGGGTGTCACCTATTTCACTGACGATGAATCACGGCATGAGATGCATCACTCTGTGAGGAGCGGCGGAAATTGAACCATACCGACACCGCTATTATCAGGAGAAGCAGGGACGCAGCGCCCATCACAGAAAAAACAGCCTCGTCGAACGCTGACTTAGCCAGGCTGACCAAAGCCTGCCCCGCATCCGGTGCCATGCCTTTTGCCGCAATCAACGCGCCATCAATACCATCTTTAGCCGCATCGTAGATGGGAGAATCCACTGGAATTTCAATGAAATAGCTATAGATGACTGACATAATGCTACCCATGATAGCAATGCCCAACCCGCCGCCCAATTCATAGGAAACCTCTTCAACGGATGCCGCCATACCTGCCCGATTTGGCGGTACAGCCTGCATGATAGTACTGGACGCCGCAGTCATTGTTGCCCCAATACATGTCCCCAGCACAAAAAAGCAAACTACCTGCAAAGGTAGAGGCATCGAGAAACTCGCCATGAGAGCCAGTATGGCAAAGGCATACACCAACAAAGAGGTAATGAGGAATCGTTCACTGCCTAAACGAGGAAGAATCCAACCACTCACAGGACTTGCGACAATCGCGCCCAATGAAAAAGGCAGAAAATAGAGCCCGGCTTGCAAAGGTGTTAATGACAATACCAGTTGCAAACGCTGGCTTAACACCAGATTAATGCCCATCAAACAGGCGGAAGCCGCCAGCCCAGAGATCACCGCAGATGAGAAGGCCGGACTTTTGAAAAGGTTAAAATCAATCAATGGATGCACACTGCGTTTCTGCCGTCGAATAAACAGCGCCAGAAAACCTATCGTCAGGGTGAAAGCGGCCAATATCCCGATATAGGAGGGATCTTGTTTAGCAAACTCCTTGATGGCATAGGCGAAACTTATCAAGACAACCATGATCTGCAATGAGCCAATAAGATCCCACGGATGAGACGAATCTGTTTTCGCCGTTGGGACAAACAACCACGACAGAATTAATGTCACAATCACCAGAGGAACGTTGATCAGAAACACTGATCCCCACCAAAAATATTCAAGCAATAAGCCGCCAATCAGGGGACCTATTGCCGCGCCGCCAGAAGCAACCGCTGTCCAAATCCCAATGGCAAATGATTTCTCATCTTCATCTTCGAATGTCAAAGCGATAATCGACAGTGTGGCAGGCATCATTATTGCCGCCCCAACCCCTAATAATGCCCGAGAAACAACCAACATTTCCGGCGAATAAGAGTAGGCCGCTATCAAGGATGAGAATCCAAAGATTACGAGACCATAAACAAACAACCGCTTATGCCCGATGCGATCTCCCAAGGTACCTGCGCCTAATAACAGCCCAGAGACGACAAGAGGATAGATATTCACTATCCATAACTTTTCCGTTGTATTCGCCCCCAAACTGTGGGTCAGACTCGGTAACGCGGTATATAACACTGTCATATCGATAGCAACCAGCGATAACGCGACTGAAACAGCCGTGAGCACCCACCATTTCTTTATCATATTCATTTCATTCATCCACTCTTACTGCCATGTCATCTCCAGGAAACCTGGCGTCATTTAGACGCAATAACTATCATATTCTTGCAATAAATTGTTAACATTAATACTAAGAGTGATATCTCGCTTTAACTTTTTATTTAATTCCGTTTCGGCTACTCCCTGAATAGTGCCTTGATCAACGAGCCTGGCCACTCGACTCCGTGACAACGAAAGCTTTTTGGTCAAGATTGAGATCAATCTGATAGGAATAGGATATTCAAGCTGTATTGTGATCTCCGCCGCTGGAATTTGAGCGATGTCCTGAAGCTCTTTACCTTCTATGATAAAGTCAGGAGCAGCGCCGAGTTCAGCTCTATTTTTTGCCAATACGTGATAATCAAAAGCATAGCGTCGTATTTCATCTTGATCATTATGCAAAAACCGTTCATACAAATTGCTTTCCAATTTGTTGACATGAATCCTGGAAAAAATATCAATATTCCACGTGTAATCACACTTTTCACATTTATAGATACTCCACACATCCAAAACTTTCTTTTGCGCATTAACCCTAAAAGTACCGGCTGGATAAAACTCCTTTTTGACTTCACAGCCAGGGCAACGTTTCAAAATGGCCTGATAACTTACAGGCTTTACTAACCAAATAACATTTCTATTTGTCATATATAGATCAACATTTAAATTGATTAAGTTAATTACGGATAAATTAGTCAATTTCAGATCTAATTTTGATAATATTCTATAACATCAGATCTTGAAACCCTTTATCAATTCGTTGCTTAGGTGACATTGATGTTTATGTTTTGCAGGTCTCTATACAGTACACAGCATTCAGATAACAGAAGAGAGGGAATGGCCTTGACGTGAATTGCCGTAAGCCTGCGAGCAGCGTTTTATCTCATGTTTTTTCTGGGTAGTTTTCTGCATCAGGTGCCATCCATTTCGGGATATAAGCGCCATAATAGACATAATTCGATCCAGTTAGTGTTATGTGTTGATTTAGCGATTGATAAAATCGTTCAAACCAGATTGAGCGCCCTCAAAGGAATCAACTATTTTACCAAGCTATTATCATTAATGATTTCAATTAATACTTTCCGCTACTTTTTTCATAAAAAAACATCACAAAAGAGAAAAAGAATGAAACCCAAAAAACGAGAAATTAAAAGATTAATATTGCCTTCTCTAGAGAGAGTAAGGATTAAATACAAATTCGAGACATATTTCCTTAGTGGGAAATTGTTCGTTATCTTATGGCGATCACACCACCTTTCCTGTAACTGATTTATCCAGCACGGAGTTTTTTAGCCTGCTTATCAAGCCCCTCAAAGATCGGTTCGCTAATGTTACTTGGGAAGTCCTTGGGCAATTCACGCGCAATTTGGTCGATTACAGCGCCTGACATTTCCCCCATTTGCATCATCAGGCTTTCGGTTGTCTCATGAGAAAATCCGACGTGCTGAGCGGTAGATGAAAAATGACGAGGCTGGATATACGCCCAGTTATATTGGCGATTCTTTCCTCGTAGTGCCATTGGCAATTTGAAGATATGACTCGTGGGGGTGCTTCCCTGGGGGCGCCGCCATTCATCTTTGTATTGAAATGACATCGCACCAGTGCCATCACGAAATAGCGTTCCTACCTCAAAACCATTAAGTGCAACCGTCAACGCCTTCATTGATTACCACTCCTCTTTCCAACCGGTACTCGTCCTTTGTGAACCCCCGCGCTCTGATACATGAAGCTCCAGTTCCAGCGCGGAGAGTAACTTAAACAACGTCTCAATCTTACTGCCCTCTGGATACTTCTCGAACCCCGATACCGTGCTCTGTTTAATACCGACCCGATCAGCTGTTTCCCGCTGAGTCAATTTGCTTTTTTTACGGGCCTCTCTCATTGCAAGTGCAAGCATCGCTGGTGATGTAATCTTCATAATTATCCCCTATAACGGATAAATACAAAATATACCCTGTAGGGGATAAAATCAAGTTTATCCTCTATAAAGGATAGGAAAGAAAATATCCTCTGAAAGGGATATATCGACTATTAAGAGAAGTAAACCTGACCCACGCTACCGCGGGTCAGGCACATCACTGTGATCTTCCTTTATAGAAAGAAGAACAATCACAACTCACGCTTTGGACAATCAATCACTTCGAAATTTTTGCTGTAGCAAATGTAAAATTCATTACGATTGATCTGAATGGCTTTCCCCTTCAACGATGGGTTATTTTTCTGGAGGAACTTAATTAACTGTTCATTAGATGGACGATCACTCGGCAATACCAATCCATCGAACAGTTCCTGCTGTTTACTGAAAAATTGATCTGGCGTTGCAAACGCGCAAACACCATGTTTTTCCCACTCAGCTTGTAACAGATCTGCCCCTGGAGAAGCGCACAGATAAGGTTTAATCACCTGATAATCCAGTGGCGGCAAATCCCCTTTACAAAGACGTGGATGTTTGCGGACATCAGACCAATCACGGCACTGCGTCATTGATTTACTGTTGCAGGTTTGTGCCCACAAGCCGTGAATTACCCAACTAAATTTGTTTTCGGAGAAACATTGCAATTCAAACTTTTCATATTCACGCTGCGCTTCAGCAAATTTGTTACTCTTTTTCAGGCGCTCAATATTCTTTGCTTTGCTCTTACAAAATGCTGGCGAATAACTAATAGCCAGTTTGAAGTAATCTGTCGATGCGGTTGCGTTCTGACCATAACGGTCATTTTTGGCAACGAAGTCATAATCTTTCGGCGGAGTAGCAGGTAAGATACAAGATGCCTCCTCTTCCCATGCCGATAGAGATGCCAACGAGTCAGTCACTTCTGGTTGCTTCACGCAACCTACAATCAGTAAAACGAATATTGCTGATAATAAATTAAAAAAACGCATCTTAATTCCTTTATGGGAAATTATTTCCCTGTTGATGGTAAACAAACAAAAACCCGCCCAAATTAGGGCAGGCGACTATTAAAATTATTTTTTTTCAGTCAGATCAATTTGATACACCGCAAAACCGATATCATCATTTTCCAAATATTGCACTGGATATTGAGAAAATGCGTTGATGAATTTCGCCGCTTTCTCACTTGGAGACGTTTCGAAACGGATATCCAATTTCTTGTCAGTTTTGATTGGCATAATCGACCAGTTATTCTCTGCTTTGGTCGTTACTATCCCTTTCTGTTGAGACATTTTGACAATGTAAGCAGCCAAAATGGCGCGGTTCTCATCCGGTGAAGCGAATGCGATGTGATCTTCGCCTGTGCCGGCAAATTTACCGCCATAGGCGCGGTAATTATTGGTAGCAATGAGAAATTTAGCTTGAGGATCGATCGGTTTACCTTGGTAAGTCAGCTCCTTAATACGATTCGCCCCTTGATTGATGATCTGGCAATCAACGTCATATTTAGCGGGCTGAGTCAGATCAATCTTATAATTCACACCACTAATCATGTCGAAGTTATAAGTACGGAAGCCGCTCCAGTTCAACAGATACTGTGGCTGAGTTGAATTTGGATCAATCTGGTTATACATGCCGGCCGAACACTCCAACCATTCAAGCACATCAGCGCCGGTGACCTTTACAACAGCCAGTGTATTGGAATAGAGATATAAATCTGCTGCGTTACGGAAGGTCAAATCACCTTTTTCAACTTCAACAAACTCTGCGGGTGCATTTTTACGTCCGCCAACTTTGAATGGCGCCGCAGCAGCCAGAACAGGAATATCGGCTAAATCGGGATCACCTTGAATAAAACGCCGCGTGTAATCGGCTTGTGCATCATTCACAATCTGCACTGTCGGGTCACTTTGAATCAAAGCCAAATAGCTATACATATTGGCAGACGCTTTGCCAATCAATTTGCCTACAAAACCCTGCGTTCCCTGATGAGCTTGATCGATAATTTTTGCCAACTCACTATCACGCTCAACCAGTGCCTTTTTATTCACTTTGTCATAAATCGGGCGCGCTTCCGCTTTTGCTTCCGTCACTTTCCATGCCCCGCCCTCGTTGTCGATAACCATATCAACAACACCTAAATGATCACCCCATTGGCCGGGCATAACAGCCGGAACACCGTTAACCGTACCTTTGGCAATATCAACGCCTTTAATGTCTGCAAATTCTTTACTTGGAAACACACCATGTGAGTGACCAAACATAACCGCATCAATGCCTTTAACCTCACTCAAGTAATAAACCGAGTTCTCAGCCATTGCCTTATAAGGCTCCTTGGAAAAGCCGGAGTGAGGAATAGCAATTATCAAATCCGCACCCGCTTTTTTCATTTGAGGAACAAATTTTTTCGCGGTTTCAGTAATATCGTTAACGACAACTTTCCCATCCAGATTGACCTTATCCCAGATAACAATCTGTGGCGGTACAAAACCGATATAGCCAATCTTGATGGTATGATTTTTACCCTCTCGGTCTTTTACCGACGTATCAACAATAATATAGGGGGTGAAATAGTTCTTACCGGTTTTCGCATCCATGATGTTGGCATTGATATAAGGGAACTTCGCACCAGCAATGGCTTTTTTCAGATAATCCAAACCAAAGTTAAACTCGTGGTTACCAAAGTTACCCACGGTATAACCCATTGTATTCATTAACTGATGTGCTGGATGAGACTCCCCTTTTTTAAGACCTTTTGCTGCCACGTAATCAGCCAGTGGGCTACCTTGAATCAAATCACCGTTATCGACCAGAATGGTGTTAGAGGCTTCTGCTTTGGCTGCTTTAACTAAACTCGCTGTGCGTACCAAACCAAATTGTTCTGTAGGCTTATCCTTAAAGTAATCAAAATCAATCAGGTTACTGTGAACATCAGATGTTTCCATTACCCGCAAATCAACTGTTGCAGCATGGACATTACATGCGACCAATAAGGTTAATGTGGAGACTTTCAACACATTGTTAACCATTTCACACCTCTTTTTTAGGTAGTTTAGGAGGACTCAAAATCAGCTCTCCTTATCACTGTCAACTTACAAGTACAGACAAGCTCCCGTTTCCAGAACCGTCTGTTTTTTATTTTCATAAGCTGGATTGTCGCTGTGCACATCATCATATGCCGTTTCAACGAACAAACGCAGGCTATTGTACTGAGAAATTGCCAAACGTTTATCTCAACCAACAAGATAAATCTGTTTTTTTGTGGTTAGGGTCTTTTCATTTTTAACACGGTTTAATTTAAGTTAAGTAAGAACAAAATATCTATAATGCTTTGTATTTAATTATTAGCTTTATTTCTGGACAAAAATCTCTCTATTCCATTGAACCGGTAAAATATTCAGGCTAATAAATACCACTCATAATATTACCGTATAAAACAAATTTGTTAACAAATTGTAAATACCTTTAAGCAATCAATTATTATCCATATTATGGTTTCCTTATATAAACTTTTATGGTTTTTAATGATAAAATAATCGTTAATTCAGGTTATAATGATTGAATAC
>NZ_NMQR01000047.1 GCF_003545805.1 Photorhabdus sp. CRCIA-P01
AATATACAAAACAACTTGATAGTTTCACCGTAATTTTATAACGCTAAAATAAGAATATAAATTTGTCTGCGAGTAATAATATATGGACATTTAAATTTGTAAAGAAATTAAATTTAAGCATTGTAAAATAGAGTTAATGTGATTGTTTGCTATATCATTATTAATTTATAAATATTAACACAGATAAATAAATAAAGCTTTATTTATAATAACATTACTTTTTTAATTCTATGATAATGCACTCCAATATAGACACAGGCAGAACAGTAATATTACCATTCCGCCTGTAGTTAAGTATATTTAATAGAAAATACATTTAGGATTTAAATAAAACCAGTTTCATTATACAAATAAATATTACATTTAATTTCAATTAGTAACAATACGGTATTTGATAACTGATTATATTGCTAAAATCAAATCCGGTTATTCTAAGAAATATTTTACTTCACACACTCATTTAGAAATTTAACAAATACCTCTTAAATTTCAACACCTACTATATATTTCATTTTAGTAAGATGACTTTTTGCAATTTTCACTTTTACATCTAATTTTTCATGAAGAACACGTAAAAGAGAAAGATAGAGCAACACAATCTTGTCTTTATCTTTATCATCGACTAGTAATAGATGAAAATCATCAACTACGCCTAAAATATTCAGACTAACGATAACTGAGCTGGGTGACAGAATATCAATATTGACCTTCTCTACTTTACCCACTCTAAGCTCATCATCTACAATCAGCTCTTCATTTAACAAAACATCTTTCTTAATTATCATAACATAAACTCCAAAATTTAATCTAACTAATTGATAAATAACTTATATCACTCAAGAATACGTACAATAAGCCATTTATCTTGCCCATATAAAATTGTAACCATTTTCACTAGAAAACAAGGTGTTTATCAGGAATTTATCCAGCATTTAGATAATATATACAGCATTTTTGATGCCATATTGACGCTTTATCTAATACATATAACTATAGATGCCATTAATGCATTGTCAATAAAATAAAAAAATAAATTTAATTAATTTAAAATCAATATTTTATTACCCAATAAAAAATAAAAAAGATATTGCATCCTGCAATGAACAGGATATTTCAGCAATTTTTTCAATCTAATATAATGACAGAGATAAATGATAATAATAAATAAACAGCTATTTCCCTCTACTCTACAAAAGCTAAAATCGAGAACATCATCTCAGAAACAACAAATAATTCATAACGTTTTAATACTATATTTTATAGGAATAAAAAGCGGTATATTAATCAAGTGGTGATTTATAAGCAGCATTATAATATCATTCTATTTTTCTATTATAACAACAAGAATACAGAATAAATCTCAAGCAATTATCTTGTTATTAAATTGACTACAAGACATTAATTATCACTTTATTATTTATATATTTTTATTGCAAAATTAAATATAATCATCCTCAGTGAAACAGGTTTACTTTAATCAAAGTAAATATGAAGTTAATAACAATCACTATGCCGAAATAATATTAAAAAAACGTGGTATCAATGCTGATTATACCACGCCTTTATTACCAAACTATATCATTCCCCAATATGGAAAAACAGACAAATTAATACCATTTAAATGACAGACTCTTATCCATAATCCCTGGATAACCAATTCTTTATATCCTCAACAATAGGCGTAATCTGCAAAACACCTTCACTATTCCTAAATCTATGACTTAGACCTGGGTATTGATAAAAGGTAATATTATCTTTCTTTAATTGTTCTTCCATTTTTATCGCTGAACTAGGACTGACTGAATTATCATTTAGTGTTTGAATAATCAAGATAGGTCTTTTAGACTGACTTAACACCTTATATTGATCAATACCGAGTGCAACTCTCCACCAATTAGCACCGTGATTACTCATCTCTATATGAATCATATGATTCCCAGCACTTATTTTCTGCTGAAAATCCCTAAATCCTTTAATTGCTTCATCGATATGCTCTGGTGGCACTTCACTCCTCATACTATGAATAACATCATCAGCGAAATACCGACCTCCACCATTCAGTGACACGGTTCTATCAATATAATTGACTTGTGATGTAATCAAATTGGCAACTATTGCCCCTTCACTGCCACCCAAAATAATGATCTTGTTATATTTATCCTGATGTTTCAAATCACTAATGATCTGAATATAATCCTTGACCCGCTGTTCTGGCGTATCCGATCTAATATAAGCCTTAGGACAATCTGAACGTTCAACAGCGTCAGACCAAGGGAGTGATGCATTAATGCCATATTTTTCCACGGTCAGAACATCACTATCAGGATAAATATCACTGAATGTGTCATTCACAAACTTATTATTAGCGATACTATTACAATCAGAACCTTGTATCAGCACCAACAAATTCTTACCACCTCTTTGTTTAAGATAGTAAGTTATTTCACTACTATCATGGCGGAAAAACTGTTTATGCGTATTTGTATTTGAGTAAGCGAAACCTATATAATATGAAAAAAGCAGAACAGATGTCAGAATTTTCTGTCGTAAAATAGCATGATATGCTTTCATTAACTCCTCCTTTAACTGATATATATAAAGACCACAAATTGACGATATTGTTCCTGTCAGAAGGGTTTTTAAAATTTAAAAGCAAGGTTCAGAGTTTTTTTATCCAAAGTGCTAACTATAATCACTAAACAACCATACATTTGGAGAGAAGAAATGAAAACGGCTTTATCCATAAAACTCTATTAGCCGCGCATTTCTGGCGACAAGAATCAAGTGCAGGGTATTGATGTTGTTGTTAGTTTTCATTTATTTAGCTGGTATGGTGTATCGCTACTATTAAACGATTAACCTTGAAAGTAATTTTTTGCGTGTATAGAAATTCCACGATAGGGCTTTCGAGGTTTTTAAAAAATCAAAATATCGTAATACTTACTCATCTCCTTCTTTGGATAACTTATTAGATTTATAAAATCTCCTAAATATAATGTCGATAATCTTGTCTATAAAATAAGGAGGGTTTTCCTCCTTATCAATGCATATTTAGCAAACGAGTTTTAGCTTAGGGTAAACAACACTTCGAAACTCAGCCGGAATCTTTTCCTTAATATCTGCTAAAATTCTGTTATCTGCTCCAATAACCTCTACAAGCTCATTAATAATAGAGTCTAACTTCTCAGCTCTATCCCATTGAACTTTATAAGCTCCCGCATTTATCTTTTGCTCCACTCTCTGTAATTGTCTATTTTCTTTATATACATATTTCATTTTAATAATATTCACCTCGTTATCTATATTTTCTTTATAGGTGATAATCATATGAATATCATTAGATTCCTTTATGGTTTCAATGCTATCGTATTCACTCTCAAAAATAGCTGTTATGAGCTCATCGGGTTGAACACCTTTCACTAAACAAAAGGCTACCATTCTTTCTATAATCTCGTTTACTTTTAATAAGTCTATCATCGTATCATCCTCTTAACTTCCTCAAGTATCCCCGCTATTGCATCTATTGATTTTAGCAATGTTTTATTATCCCTATCCTTAACCGCACCATATATCCTGGATAATTTACTATTAATGAAGCGAACAACAATACCATCATTAACATCCGTTGTCTTTAGATTAAGAATATAGCGATTAAAAACATGGTAAAGCTCAGAACCTTTTTCATCAATACCATTTTCAATCAAAAGATTAGCAACCTCATCCTGTATTCGTGTACTCAATATTTGTCGTATCATTTTTCTCGCTTGTGCAGGCCGCTTCTCTATCAACTCAGGGTCTATCAATTTAGCAGCTTTACGAGTTTCTTCTTCCGCAAGAGAATCTTTCAATTTTTCAAGTACATTGGGAGGTATTTCCACCCCTGATTGAATAATTTTATTTATATTTTCAGATACTGACTCATTTATCTCTGCTCTCTTCCTCTCAAATAATTCATTAAAATCTATATCATCGAGATACGAATCTTTATCACTAACAAAAGCACCTTCACTATTCACATTAGCTAACAAATTTTCTCTCTCAATATATTCCCTATCACTGAATGTATATTCTCGGACACTCCTTCTTTTAGCTCTATCAATTTCCTTTTGAAATGCATTCCACATTGTGTTCAACCCAATTTCTTCGTGAAATATTACTAATCCATTATTATCAATTTCAAAGGCTTTTATTTCATCATCAGGTATTGCACGTAATATCCTACCAACCACTTGTGCAAACGCATTAAGACTTCTATATGGTCTGAATATAGCCAGAATACTTAAGTACTTATGATCATAACCTTCCATCAGCATATTAACTGAAATTATAACATCACATTGATGATTTTCAATATTTCTAAAAGCAACACGCAATTCATCAGAAGCCATTTCACTATGAACAATAATAGAATTTAATCCCTCTTCTTTATACCAATGACATAAATCTTCTGCATGAGAAATACTACAACCTACAGCCAATATTTTATGGGGTACTTTGCTAGATAATTTTTTTAACTCATTTAATTTTGATATGCTATATTCAATAACATCTTTTGAGCATTCCTCCGATAGAGCAACGCTTTTCTCTATCCACTCTTTATCTTTAAATGCTAACACTTCTTCCTTTGATAATTTAACTTCCTCATCTTCTTTTATAGAAAAATACAGCTCATGAGCATTAACCGTTTCTTTTCTTAGCCATTTCACATACTTATTTTTCATAACCTCTGAAAGAGGAGTTTCATGTATTTTTTCTCCAGGAATTTCTTGGTTATCACCTCGATATGGCGTTCCTGTAACATGAAGTATTTTAGCTTCGCGGAAATATCCTAAAACCGCACGCCAACTCTGTGCAGGGGCATGGTGAGCTTCATCAATAATAATAAAATCAAAAAAATCCGGCGGAACTCTACTTATTAGGCTTGTCTCACGCTTACTCGATACTCGATGTATATTAGAGTAAATAATATGACTGGCAAACAAATGCTCATCACTGATATCTTGAAGATATTCATTCACCACAGGAATATCTTTACTATTAAATATAACATCACAATTCACCCAAAAATTGTCCTCTAACACTTCTTGCGTTTTTCGTATACTATCTTTAGTAACAAGTCCAGGGGTTATAATGAGAACTCTTTTATTTGATACTCCATATGGTGCAATAGAAATCAAACCACTCTTCCCTGTACCTGTAGGTAGTACTACTAATGCTTCTTTATTATCTGGTTGACTAAAATAGTCTCTAATTTTGATGTATGCCTCAATTTGAGGCGTTCTTAATTTCTTATTTCCCTCAATATTAACTGCTGTATCAAAAAAATAAGACATACATATTCCCTTTATTCCAATAATTTTTCCTTTTATTATCGATACTATTTCAATCAGCACCAACAAATTCTTACCACCTCTTTGTTTAAGATAGTAAGTTATTTCACTACCATCATGGCGGAAAAACTGTTTATGCGTATTTGTATTTGAGTAAGCGAAACCTATATAATATGAAAAAAGCAGAACAGAAAGATTATTGCCACTTTGTCCGCCTCAGCTTTTATAGATAGAAGGGTATCTTTGACTTCGTTTAGCGATAAGTCCGTATTTACAAGGTTGATCAAAGCTGAAAATAAAATAAGGATATTATTATGACTATTGCTGCCGGGATTGATATCGCTAAATATAAAACGGACTCGCCTTTAGGTAAGTCCGTATGGAATTGTTGAATCAATTACTGGCACCTATCTGTTTCATAAGCACGCCCTCGTCCCAGAACAGATACTCTTCATCCATAACGACTCCTTCAAATCCTTTAGCTTTGACTTTGCTCCAGTGCCCAAGTGTTGCCATAGGGAGGTGATACGACTTACCTGTAGGTTTGATAACCTTACCACCATCCAGAACCATAGGTTTCGTAAATGTTCCATCAGTAAATCCCGTTACCGCAGTCCATTCCCCATCATTTGTACCAAACCGCACCGGGTGCTCTGTGATTCGGTTGTCAGGGGCAAATGTCCACATATACTTCAGATCCTCAATGTGCTGTTGAATCCCCTTGGTAGTATGACCATCAGGATAGTGAACAAGAATGTCCATGGCATGGCTCTTATGTAGCTCCCACCATTTTTGGTTTGTATAAACTTTGAAATCAAGGTCGTCAAAGTTAGCCAGATTCTTTGCCAGAACTGCGGACATACCTTTGACTTTAGGTGCGGGTTGGTTTACTTTCGTGCCGGGCCAATTGTTCTGCACCGCAAACGCTATTGGGCTGGCAGTAAATAGTAAAAGTGTGAATAACGATAACCTCTTGAGACTTTTCATGGTCTTTCCTCTTTGTTAGTGCTAAAAGAACTAAAAGATTGTTCTATAGCGAATTAAGTACTGTTGGGCCCCCTTACATTGGATAGATTAAAAATGATAGTTCATCAGTTTGCTTGACCTTGATTAGATGGAGAAGAACTCTCCAAAACAACACGGTTTCATAAAGAGCAAATGACTAAACTGACTCACACACCGGATAACTATCGTATAGAAAGTCATCAAGTCCTCCGGATACTACGCCTAATAGAAAAGCATGTAAATAGTCACAACAAGTAATTATAACGATCAAAAACAAACCAATGTCGATTGGCCGTTTCGACATCAAAATCGATTTCCATCAGTTTCAGGCAGGTATCACACAAAGGAGCGGTGAGATCATTCTATCTTCATGACTTCAACAGGCGCTTTCTAACGTAATTTTTGTCGTATCTGCGGTTATGTGCGGCTATTGTCCCATGGATAGGTTCGCAGGTAGGTGTCGCCACGTTTACTTATCCCGTGCAGGTGAACCTTATCGCCAGACCCGATTTGTTTCGGGGCCAGACCGGCGAGCTCCCGTCCAGATTTAAACGCTGACACTTCTCTCATCGTGGAAACGGCAGTGGTGGCGGTAAACTGCTCACTGGACGGCTGTTTTAGAAACCTTTCCAACAGACGCAGGGCACTCTGAACAGTGCTTAGTGATGCTGAGATATTCATAGAAGCAATCTGTAGCATCTCTTCCGCCATCACCCACAGGGCTCGGTTCAGCTTCACATCACTGTCAATTCCCCAGATGGCGCGGGTACGTGTACGTTTCCCCTGCTTATTACGGCCCGTCAGGCCGCCTTTAATCAGGTTCCCCTAGATGCGCCGATAGGTCGTCCAAAAGTCATTGTCTCCATCCTGCCAGCGGCGGAGAACCAGTAACTGCGATTCTGTAACAGTCTGGTGTTCTTCACCAAACGGTACATCAGCGTCGCTTTCGCGAATGCCTGTTACGCGGGTCCATTACTGAGAACTCCAAGACGTACAGTTTGTTGCCGGGAATTACCGGGTCACTGATATCCTTTAACTGTTTGGTCGTTTCCCATTACACATCCTGGGGAACCCCTTCATCCAGCATGGCATCGTAGATTTTCTCTGCTGTCGTCACTGCTGCTTGCTGGTCATATGGGTTGATTGCAGCCAGTGATACTGTTGAAACCATAAGGCCAACCATCAGTATAACTCCTGCCAGAATTATTTTTGCCATCATCAAACTCTTTCCTGATTCAGGTTTCAGTGAGGTAATCCGGTACCAAGTTTAGCATCACCGCTGTAATGGAAACTGGTGACTGGTGGATTTTTATCCAGTTGTTTCTCGTATTCTGTTTGCGGAGATGCGGTCTTATTTTTCTTGTGACCTCTTTACTTACTGTCTGCGCAAACTGGCAATTACACTGTGAACCAAACTCGTGCTAATCTGCGAGAGTTTTACAATTGGCGGCGCTTAGGCCTTAGAACACTTCAATTTATACTCCTGATAGCTGTTTCCAAATTTTTCTATAGTCATCCCCTGACATTGCCGAATCTGCTGGGCGAAGCCTAGACCAGGCTTCAGGACTTAATGAACTTAGGTAGTCTCTAGCAATGGAAGGGGCTAAGGAAGCCTCAACTTCTCCACGATACCGTTTAAAGTCTGCACCCAAGTTTTCCGCAATGCTCCTAGGAACGGAATTCATTCTCATAAGCACACCTTCCTCAGTTCTGACTCCGTGATAAAGCATAGCTGGAAGGTTATTCAAAGTTCTAAGGTCATCTCCTGTTAAGTTATCAAAATCAATGCCTGCCGTTGGCATTTTGCTCAATGCTGACAAACCCCAAGCACCATTATTTGCAAGGTCTCTATATACCGCCCGGCATGCATTAGATAAATTGCTAGTGAAATCCCGCTCATCAAAGAATCGATTGGCAATTTCTTCAAGCGAGGCACCATCAACCCATGCTTGGGTAATATCAGCAAGTCTTTGATATCCTAAACCATTTCCACCGAGTTCACTCAAACTTTTCTGAAGCTGAGGTACACGCATCATAACTCCCATCAAATCAGGCAGAGCAGAGCGACCACCTTCATTTCCAAATAAGCTATTAGGGTGCCAATCTTCTATTGTTAATCTATTTTCGAGTTTCGTTAGTTCTAGCAAAGCTGTACGCACTCCTTCGGGTGAAAACCCCGTGGAGTCTGCCAAAGCCGCATTTTCAGGATGCGCAGCTATTTGCCTAACATATCCTCGCGTAGCTTCCAGCAAGGCATCTGCTTGTTGTTGAGATTGTGGGTCCGGTTTTGCTCTCAACACACTGAAACCATAGGTATTCCTGAGAAATTGTTCAGCCTCAGCAATAACCTCATCAAGATTACGCTTTTCATTCCACATGTGCGCAATATAACTACGAAAATCAGCCCACTGTTCTTGGTGAATCACCGCAGAGAGGCCTTGTAGTTCACCAACAGAATCTAACTCTTCAAGCATACTTACGAGGCGTGAGAGTAATTCACCTGTAGCATCGCTGACAAATTGCCTTATTTCATTTGGGTCATTGCCAGCAGCAATACCAACAACTCCTACACTGTCATGACCAATACGACCTGCACGACCCGCAAGGTTCCAAAACTCACGGGGGGACATTTTTATTCCATAAGGATATTTAGGGCTTGCGAGGAAAACCGAAGACACAGGGAAGTTTAAGCCTTGTGCAATAGTCATCGTAGCACACATAACTTTTATGTGCCCCTCTTCAGTTAACCATTCGATAAGCGCTAAAGCCTCTGCGGGTAGGCCAGCATGATGAACAACAACTCCTTTTTCTAACATCCCGATAAGTTCAAAGTCAGGACTTACCTCGGTGGATAAAAAGCGTTGTACCAGCGCGATTTCGTCTGGAATTCTATCCAACGGGTCCATTTCATTTGCAACTAATCGAGCAATAGTCCACACGTCAGGTATTTTTTGTGCAACAGCAATACTCGTACCGCGCTTGGAAAACACCTTTGCCATTGCAGCAGCTTGCTTGGATAGAGACTTCGCGGTGCTGTAATTTAAGGTACGGATTGGCCTCACACCATCCACGTCATGTATTCCATGCAAGTGCAATGTTCGTTGAGTTGTTGTTAGCGTTTCAAACGTTAATTTCCAATCACCTTGTCTACCATTTTCTACTCTCTCAACATCAAAAAGCCCGACGATTCTTTCATTAGGTTGCCAAGCAGATGTGCTAAGACTAATGCTCTTGCCTCTCCCTGATCCTAACCACTGAGCCAGTTCATTAGCGTTTGGAACGAACGGCATCAATAACAAGAAGTTAGCTCGTGAAGCCTCCTGCTTAATCGTTGCAAGTAGTAACTCTATACGCAGGCCACGCTCGTTATCTTCGATGTTATGCGCCTCATCCAATACTAACAATGCTAATGGGCGTTGAACTTTTTTATTACGGATAACCAGCTGTAGTTTTTCAGGAGTGGCGACCAATACTTGGTAAGAATCATGTCCGCCTAAGAGTGCATCTTCGAAAGAATCAACTTCAACTGCGCCACTTAGTTGCTCAACTTTGATACAAAGGGGGCTGAAGTCGGATCTCAACCTTCTTGTGATCTGAGAAACCAAAGCTCTTGTTGGGGCTACATACGCAATCCACCCGCCATCTTCAGCAAATTGATTTAGCGCTTGAAGCATTCTGAACTGAGCTAACTGAGTCTTCCCGCCAGATGTGGGCATATCAATAACTACAGCCCGACTGGCAGGGTCGAGCAAGTTCTGCTCTTGTAAAGCAGTTCTTTGTGGTGGAAGAAGTTCAAACATGCTTTTATAGCGCGTCACATGCTCAACAAACCGTGTTACTCTGGAATTGACACTATGCGCAACCCACCAAATAGAACCTTCAACCATTTTACGGCTGGAAACATGTAACCAGCGAAGCAGCATTTCTAGCTTAGTATCGCAAGAAATCTGTGCTGCTTTTAATGCGGCTTCAAAATGCTGATCAAGTTCTGGTTCTATAGCTAGTGGCTCGCCTTGCAACATATATGTTGCAAGGCGTTCGGTTGCTTTTGCCCAGTGGTACAAAGAAACCAACCGAATAGCTTCACTCTGCCTAGTTATGCCTTGGGTTTGATCTAAGAAATTTTTCTCATGACTACTTTGGTCATGCCTCAAACCTACAATAATTTCAGCAATTTGATCCAAGTCATCCCAAGAACGTTTACGTAGTAATCGCACCCATGCATCGAATAAACGATAAACAACTCGCTTGTTCCAGGCGACATCAGTAACAGAAGGAATTTGAAGATTTTGCTCATTTTCTTCAAACCAACGTCTTAAATCTGTCCAACGATCGCCTGCATAGGCTAATCCTGCGATATGAAGTACATGGAAGACCCGTTGATCTATTTTTTCAGGGATGGGTAGTATTCGCATGAGACCAAAAGCTCTATGCGCACCAGCAACTGCGGTATCTTTTTCCGATGATTCGGAAGAAGGATGCAATAAGGCCCTTAGACTCTCAATGGCAGCAAGTTCGTATGCAGACGCGGCCTGTTCAATAGCGTCATAATCAGGATGAAAATGTGTTTCGGTAAATAAATTACCTAGCGCATTTTTCACCAAGCCATATCTCGCTGAATTAAAAGCCATTTCACGTATTTTGGCATCAATAGCTTGTACAGCCCAGTGTTGGTCAACCGCCTTAAGCTGTTCAAATGATAAGGTCATACAGCCCCCTCACCATCCATTGCAGCTCGAACTCGAGCTGGCAAGTTGATTATTTCACCTACTGGAATATGTATTGCGTAAATTTTGATATCTGTTTCTTCGGGGCAGTTATCTGCAAGGGCTATTGCTTTTCCACGTATATCAGCTTGCTGTGGTGAAGTGTCTCGGACCAATACACCAAACACAGCAATATCCGCACCTCCCGATCTCAAATATCTTGTTGCCGCGCTCCGGTATTTAAACTGCCATGATCGCCCTACAGCATGACGTGCAAGATATCTCACCAAATCACCCTTCACAGATTTATTATCACGCAGGCCAAACAATTGATTGCCCAAGCTAGTCATTACACTTGGAGGGGATTTTGCATCATAGGAAGTTTTCACTTCACCAAAACTAAATCGGTAGGGTAACTCTTGGTCATCGACCCGTTGAAAACCAGTAAGATCGCAACCAGCAGGACTGGCATTCGAATTTTTCAGGTCTCGAGATGTCGGCCACGGATACTCACATTGACCACATTCTGAGACGAAAGCTTCGGCTAACGCTTCACCAATCATCCAATCTTCAAATTCGATTTCATCTACAAGCACTTGGGTTAATTCATTTTGCTCAAATTCAGTAGTTACAAGTCCTGTGAGTAGCTCAGCTATTTCATCACGACCTGAACAATCCTGTAAGATGTCTTTCACTGGGCCTGATAAGATTAGGTCTAATTGAGCATCACTATAGGAAATTCCTTGTGCAACAATAGATTCTGAACTGACGTCGTACTCTAGAGTAAAAACTGTTATAGGCATTTACAGTGGCTCCAGTTCAGTGAAATAGATCTTCGGATGCTGTAAAGTATTCCCTTTGCGTTCAATGGTGTATCCCTCTTTCTTGATTCAGTCAACCAGCGCCCCGTCTTAGCATTGAAGCGTCGTATTCACAACATGACCTCGAAGTTGGCCCCTACTGAGATTGCACAAGTGATTGGGTGATGAGCCTAATCGTACAAGTTCACAGTGTAAGCGAAGATGCCTATACGGGGCCAGAGTGGGCGATCACATCCTCAATTTAGTATTAAGTTAAATGTGCTCGCAAAGGCCATCATTGATAGTAGGAAAATTTATGCTCGTGATGATTGCATGTTCAACCAAAAAATTTAACCTTCCAAGAGGAATGCGTTTAGGCATATATAGCCCCTTCCCTGCTTGTTGTTCCATCCAGAGCAACTATTAAATCTCCATACCACTGCATCATCTCTCATCTCCCTTCCAGATATTACGCATGGTTGTATGTTCCACAGACAAGGTTCTTATCGACATGGACAAGCGGTGTCTCAATCCATGCTGAGTTAAACCCTTGTCCATTCAGAATCGTACTCATCGTGTGCCTGAAACCATGGCCCATCAGCCTTCCTTCATATCCAAACAACTCGATAACCTGATTAACTCTCTCTTTTGATATCAACTTTGTACGGTCATTTCGATCCACAAAAACCAACGGATACATCCCAGTTATGAACTTCAGTGATTCAAACAGCACCACTACTTGAGCTGACATAGGGACAATGTGTGGCCGTTTCATTTATGCCCCAGAATGCACTTGATTCTGATAGACATGAGTTGACCTCGGGAGAGCATAACCGATTGCAATTGCAGGTAGTACAAGGGATTTATTAAGTTTGGTGGAATTCAAAAGGGCTCAAATGGCGGAAGATCACAGGAGTCGAACCTGCCAGAGACCGCTGGCGGCCTCATCTGGATTTGAAGTCCAGCCGCCCCACCGGGGACGATGATCTTCCATATACATACCAAAGAATTATGAAAAGAAACTAATCATAGCGCATATTATCTGGCTTCTGAATCCGTTTGCTGAAATCATTCTCAATTTCCTAAAAAGCATTAAATTTTATTGTTCATAAGCTCAACATTCACGTTGAGTTTGTCGAATTTTACCTACATCTTATTAGCCGATACCCATTACGATACAGCATTGCTCCGCTCAGCAATGTATCCAAAACATAAACAGGACGCTTTATATGACTAATCCGTTACTCGTTCCATCAGGTTTACCAAAATTTTCTTCTATTAAACCAGAACATGTTGTTCCCGCTGTAAAAGAAGTCATTGCCAATTATCGCCAAACCGTCGAAAAAATATTGGCCGAGAATACCGTTTTTACCTGGGATAATCTGTGTCAACCACTGGCCGAAGCAGGTGATAAACAGTCCCGTGCATGGTCACCCGTCAATCATCTGAATTCGGTTAAGAACAGCCCAGAATTACGCGCCGTCTATGAAGAAAGTTTGCCATTACTGTCCGAATTCAGTACCTGGTTAGGTCAACACAAGGGACTATATCAAGCGTATAAGTCATTACGTGAAAGTGCTGAGTTTGAGAAGCTCTCTCTGCCTCAACGCAAAGTTGTCGAAAATGCACTGCGTGATTTTAAACTATCAGGTATTGGTCTGCCCGCAGAGAAGCAGAAACGTTATGGCGAGATTAGTGCGCGTTTGTCAGATTTAAGTTCGCAATTCAACAATAATGTGCTTGATGCCACTATGGGCTGGACCAAATTAATTACTGATGTGAAAGATCTGTCTGGTCTGCCTGAAAGCGCAATTGCCGCCGCTAAAGCACAAGCAGAAGCTAAAGGACAAAAAGGCTGGCTACTGACTTTAGAAGCACCAAGTTACCAACCCGTTATCACCTATGCAGATAATCGTGAACTACGTCGGGAAATTTATTACGCCTACAATACCCGCGCATCCGATCAAGGCCCAAATGCAGGTAAATGGGATAACAGCGACGTGATAGCCGAAATCCTTGCGCTGCGTCACGAACAGGCACAATTGCTCGGTTTCAAAAATTATTCTGAACAATCCCTTGCAACCAAGATGGCAAAAACCCCGAAGGAAGTATTGGATTTTCTGAATGATTTGACAAAACGGGCGCATCCACAGGGCGAAGAAGAAGTAGATGAATTAAAAGGTTTTGCTAAATGGCATCATTGTGCCCACAAGCTGGAAGCTTGGGATATGACTTATTATGGCGAGAAACAAAAACAGTATGAGTTCTCTATCAATGATGAGCAGTTACGTCCTTATTTCCCTGAACAAAAGGCTGTTGAAGGGCTATTCGAAGTTGTTCGCCGTATCTATGGTATTACTGCCAAAGAGCGCCATGATGTAGAAACCTGGTATCCAGATGTCCGTTTCTTTGATCTGTACGATGACACAAATGAGCTGCGCGGTAGCTTCTATATGGATCTGTACGCACGCGAGAATAAACGTGGTGGCGCCTGGATGGATGAGTGTATCGGCAGAATGCGTCGTTCCAACGGCGAACTGCAAAAGCCTGTCGCTTATCTGAACTGCAACTTCAACAAACCTGTTGGCGATAAGCCAGCGCTGTTCACCCACAATGAAGTTAACACGCTGTTCCACGAGTTCGGTCACTGTCTACATCATATGCTGACCCAGATCGAAACTCCCGGTGTTTCCGGTATTGGCGGTGTACCTTGGGATGCAGTCGAAATGCCAAGCCAGTTCATGGAGAACTGGTGTTGGGAACCAGAAGCACTGGCATTTATCTCTGGTCACTACGAAACTCAAGAGCCTCTACCACAATCCATGTTGGATAATCTTTTGGCAGCGAAAAACTATCAGGCGGCTATGCGGATCTTGCGTCAACTTGAGTTTGGTCAGTTCGATTTCCGTCTGCATGTTGAGTATGATCCAAAGAAAGGTGCTCAGACCATGAAGACCTTAAAAGAAGTGAAAAAATTGGTCTCGGTAGTGCCTTCACCTGAATGGGGCCGTTTCCCTCATTCATTCACCCACGTCTTCTCCGGTGGTTATGCCGCGGGTTACTATAGTTATTTATGGGCTGATGTGCTGGCAGCCGATGCTTACTCCCGTTTCGAGGAAGAAGGCATTTTTAACCGCGAAACCGGGCAATCTTTCCTTGATAATATTTTGTCCCGTGGGGGTTCCGAAGAGCCAATGGAGCTGTTCAAACGTTTCCGGGGCCGTGAACCAAAACTGGATGCAATGCTGCGCAAGGCCGGTATCAAAGGATAATTAAGGTGGGCATCTGTTTAATTTGTGAACAAGGCGCTGATAACAGCGCCTTATCTCAACGGGTAGAGCGCTGGGGGTTGGTGCATGACGAAAACGCTATTATGGCGTTGGTCCTTACCCCTCAACGCCTTGAACTTCGCAAACGGGATGAGCCAAAGCTAGGCGGCATCTATGTCGATTTTATATCAGGTACGATGGCCCATCGCCGCCGCTTTGGCGGCGGACGCGGTGAAGCAGTCGCTAAGGCCATAGGGATCAAAAAAGATTATCTGCCAACAGTCGTGGATGCTACCGCAGGCTTGGGACGCGATGCCTTTGTGCTGGCATCACTGGGTTGCCATGTAAGAATGCTGGAACGCCATCCTGTGGTCGCGGCATTGTTGGATGATGGGCTGCAACGAGGTTATCAGGATGAAGAAATGGGTGGCTGGTTGCAAGAGCGCATGACACTGCTCCATGCCTCTAGCATTACAACACTGGCCGATATTACGCCACGGCCCGATGTTGTTTATCTTGATCCTATGTATCCACATAGGCAGAAAAGTGCACTGGTGAAAAAAGAGATGCGGGTGTTCCAATCTCTGGTTGGCGCTGATGAAGATGCTGATAGTTTGCTATCCCCTGCACGCGCTTTGGCAAAACGCCGCGTCGTGGTAAAGCGGCCTGATTATGCAGAACCCTTAGCTGGTGTCGCTGCATCAGCAGCTATCACCACGAAAAACCACCGTTTTGACATTTATCCTTGTTAAAAAAATCAGCCGTATATTGCGGCTGATATCTTTTAACCTACAGAATACCTTGAGCAAGCATCGCGTCGGCAACTTTCACAAATCCAGCAATATTCGCACCCTGAACATAATTGGTCTGTTTGCCCTCACCACCATACTCAACACAGGCGTGGTGAATATCTAGCATGATGTGATGCAAACGTGCATCCACTTTTTCAGCCTTCCAGCCTAAACGGGCCGCATTTTGTGCCATTTCCAGACCAGATGTTGCCACACCACCAGCATTAGCGGCTTTACCCGGTGCAAATAGCACACCTGCTTCAATAAAGGCTTCAGTCGCTGAAATAGTTGCTGGCATATTCGCCCCTTCAGCAACAGCTTTAACGCCATTCTTGATAAGAACCTTAGCCGCATCCAAATCCAGCTCATTCTGGGTGGCACATGGCAAAGCGATATCAACCGGCACAGACCACGGTTGTAACCCTTTCAAGAAAGTCAGACCCCTATCTCTGGCATATTCTTCCACACGACCATAGCGTTGGTTTTTTATCTCTTCAAGATGAGCCAGCTTCTCCGGTGTGAAACCCTCCTCATCAACTAAGGTACCGCCGGAATCAGAAGCGGTTACCACTTTCGCTCCCAATGCCATGCATTTTTCAATCGTATATTGCGCGACATTACCTGCACCGGAAACCGATACACGCATACCTTCAAAGCCCATGCCATGACGTTTTAACATGGCATTGACGAAATAGACCAGACCATAACCGGTTGCTTCCGGGCGAATCAAGCTACCGCCAAAAGAGAGACCTTTGCCTGTAAATACACAAGCCGTGTTATTAGAAAGCTTTTTCATCATTCCTGACATAAAAGCCACTTCTCGGCCCCCCACACCAATATCACCGGCGGGAACATCGGTATCTGGCCCCAAATGGCGGTACAATTCTGTCATTAATGCCTGACAAAAACGCATCACTTCGCCCTGGCTTTTTCCTTTAGGATCAAAATCCGAACCGCCTTTACCACCACCCATTGGTAAGGTTGTCAGTGCATTTTTCAAGGTTTGCTCAAAACCCAGGAATTTCAGAATAGAGAGGTTCACTGATGGATGAAAACGCATACCACCTTTATATGGCCCAATGGCTGAGTTGAACTGCACTCGCCATGCACGGTTTACCTGAACTTTACCTTGATCATCCACCCAACAAACCCGGAACTGGATAACCCTTTCTGGCTCTACCATACGCTCCAGTAAGCTGTGTTCGCGGTATTTCTGGTTCTGTTCAAGAAACGGCCAAAGAGAGGTGAATACTTCCCTAACAGCCTGGAGATATTCTGGTTGATATTCATCCCTGCGTTGAATCGATCCAAGAAATGAAGACAAAGATAGTAAACAGCTCATTTAGTTATTCCTTATTGCTACTTCGGTTGTCATGGAGCCCCAATCATTTTCTAATAATTATTTTTGTCGAAAATGTGAGGTAAGTTGTGTTTGCCCTTTGAATATATCACTGTTCTATATTCATCTTTCAAGAAGTTTTTTTGCAGAAAGGTAAAAAAAATTACTTGATTGCACCGGGCATAAACCAAACAGCACTCCATTTCACCCAAAAAAACGCCTGCATAAGCAGGCGATTTTATCGAATAACTTTTCAATCTGTTGTCATTCATCATCACGCAGAGGAACAATCAGCATATCAACATGCACCGTGTTAATTAACTGACGAGCAGAAGACATCAATTTGCTCCAGAAATCCTGATGATGGCCACAAACAACCATATCTATGTCATATTTCTTAATTGCATCAACGAGTACTTGCCCCAGATCACCACTACCACTCAGGGTCTCCTGAATGTCATAGTTTGAATCCGCGGAGAGAGCTTTCAGCGCACTGCGGGTCTCGTCAGTAATACGTTGCTGCATATCACCGAGATTAACATCAATCAAACCGGTGTAGAGATCGGAATAGTTAACATCAACATGGATCAGGGAAACTTTGGCATTGTACGGTTTTGCCATAGAAACAGCTTTTTTCACCAAAACCTGACTTTCTGGGGATAAATCAACCGCAACAAGAATATGTTTGTAGGTCATAAGCGAACTCCTTCCATAATGCCGAGTTAGTGAGTTGGCAGGGCAAATTGCCACTATCCTGTGTTTATTACTATCTAGAATGTGCTTCAAATATTGTTTCGATCACAGCTCGTCGTACTTAGCGGCTGAGCAAAGAACATCCACCAAACAACATATACCACAATTGCTCTTCCTGCTACTTGATGGATAGCAAAATCCTGCGCTGAATTTATGGTCTTTATTGATACCCAATATATTTACGTGAACAGCTAACCAATCTCTCTAAGGTTGCATGGTTGGATAGAACTGACTAGACGGGTGTTTATGACGTTTTTCTGCTAGTTTTGTCCCAACTTACACAGAACAGGTTTTTTGTACTATCTAGCTATCTTTCCTACAATAAATATAACAGTGTCACCACCTGCAATTTTGATTTTTTCTTTTTTGTGACAGCTCTAGCTAACCATTCTAAGGAGGGGATTATGTTCAGTACAATCGCACTGTTTTGGGCACTGTGTCTTGTCTGCATTATCAATATGATGCGCTACTTCTCTTCACTACGAGCATTGCTGTCCATTCTTCGTCAGTCTGACCCCTTGCTTTATCAATCAGTAGACGGTAACGGCTTTTTCACTACTCATGGGCAACTTAATAAGCAAATACGGCTAGTGAACTATATCAATTCACAACGTTACCTTGATCATCATGATCCAGAAGTTGTTCTTCGTTGTGAAAGGTTGAGAAGACAATTTATTTTGACCAGTGCACTGAGTGGATTAGTTGTTATTTGCCTGATTTCTATGTTGATTTGGTATTAAATAAAAAGGCGGTAATAGTTAACCCATACCGCCTTCAAATTATTCATCAAAACAATTAAATCAGTTTCAAAGCGAACCAGTAAAGTGTACCAGACAACCCGATTGAAACCGGCAACGTCAGTATCCAAGCCAACATGATATTCTGGATGGTTTTCCCCTGAACACCACCGCCATCTACTAACATCGTTCCAGCCACCGCAGAAGAAAGTACCTGAGTAGTAGAGACCGGCATACCGGTATAACTCGCAACACCAATTGAAACAGCCGCAGTCATCTGGGCTGAAACACCCTGTGCGTAGGTCATACCTTTTTTGCCAATCTTCTCACCAATAGTGACTGCAACACGTTTCCAGCCAACCATCGTTCCCAAAGACAGAGCTAGTGCTACCGCAATGATAATCCAGACAGGCGCATACTCAACGGTGTGTAATAAGTCTTTCCGCAATTTATTCAGGAAACGAGCGTCTTCGGTACTGGTTTCAGGCAGTTTAGCCAGCGACTCAGCCGTATCAGCAATACACATCAACATGCGACGCATATTGTTACGCTGTTCAGCATTGAGCTCATTGTAGCTCTGAATGCCCTTCAACAGGCTTTCTGTCTGGTCGAGAACAACGACAGCACGAGTACTATCACAATGGAATCGTCCTGGTTCATCTTCCGCAATAGCGACCGATGGCGTCAGTTCAATTGCATGGGATAACGCTGAGCTATGCTGCTGATAATATTGCTGCAAGTGAGTAATAGCATCGTAGGTACGGGCAATGTCATAGCCATTAGCATTCATGTTTACGACAAATCCCGCTGGAGCTACACCAATTAGCACCAACATAATCAAACCAATACCTTTCTGACCATCATTCGCCCCATGAGAGAAGCTGACGCCTACCGCGGATAAAATTAGCGCGGTGCGTGTCCAGAAAGGAGGTTTACGCTTACCATCTTTCTTTTCACGTTCAGCGGGAGTCAGATGAATACGTTTACGTTTCTTGGTGCTACTCCAGTAACGGCGCAGTAGAAACACGATTGCCCCCGCAATGATCAATCCGATTAAAGGAGAGAGGATCAACGACAGGAAAATCTGTATCATCTTCGGCACATTCAACGCATCAACCACAGAAGAACCCGTTACGATCGCATTGGTCAAACCGATACCAATGATAGAACCAATCAAAGTATGAGAACTGGATGCAGGTAAACCGAAATACCAAGTCCCAAGGTTCCAGACAATCGCAGCCAGCAACATGGAAAACACCATGGCAAGGCCATGAGCAGAACTGACATTGAGAAGAAGATCGGTTGGAAGTAAATGTACAATCGCGTAAGCGACACTCAATCCACCAAGAAGAACACCAAAGAAGTTAAATACCCCAGCCATAACGACGGCGAACTGTGCTCGCATAGCACGGGTATAAATAACTGTTGCTACCGCATTCGCGGTATCATGAAAGCCATTAATAGCTTCATAAAATAGCACAAACAGTAGGGCCAGTACTAACATTAGGCTGGTGTGAAAATCCAAGCCAGTAAAAAGATGTAGCATAAACGTTAAGCCAGTTAGTTGGACATGAACGCGGCGCATTATCAGTGACAAATGCTAGCGGGGGAAGTGAAATATGAACTTTTTTTGATTTCATGACAACTAGATAACGATAATAAATAGGAATATTCCTTATATATCATTAAATTACATATCTTTTAAAAAATTGACAATTTTAAGACAAAAGTAAGTTTACATGAAAAATTTAAATCATAAGGGACTTTTTCCCCATAAACTTATCAAAAATGTAACATATTAGGGGAAATTCCCCACTAAATTATTTAGCCATAAAGAGAAAAGCAGTGGAAAGATTTGATGCAGTTATTATTGGTGCCGGTGCAGCAGGTTTGTTTTGCGCCGCTCAGGCAGGACAGCTCGGTTTACGGATACTGGTTCTGGATAATGGTAAAAAAGCTGGGCGTAAGATTTTGATGTCAGGTGGTGGACGTTGCAACTTCACTAATATGTACACAGAACCATCCGCTTATCTTTCTGCTAACCCTCATTTTTGCAAGTCTGCTCTGGCCCGTTATACACAATGGGATTTTATCGAATTGGTTCAACGTCATGGCATTGCTTACCATGAAAAAACACTGGGGCAGCTTTTCTGTGATGACTCTGCCCAACAGATAGTCGATATGTTGCTGAAAGAGTGTGAAACCGGTCAGGTTACTATTCGTCTGCGCAGCGAAGTTAGCCACGTAGAAAAAAATGAGCAGGGTTTCGTTATCACCGTTAACGGAAAGCAAGTAAGTACACGCTCACTTGTCATTGCCTCCGGCGGGTTATCTATGCCTGGCCTTGGCGCAACTCCTTTTGGTTACCGGATTGCAGAACAGTTTGGCTTGAAAGTCTTGCCAACCCGCGCCGCTCTCGTACCTTTTACGCTGCATAAACCACTCCTGGAGCAACTTCATGTGCTCTCTGGTGTATCCGTTCCCGCCATTGTCACCGCCGAAAACGGCACTCGGTTCAAAGAAAATATCCTGTTTACCCATCGGGGACTTTCTGGTCCAGCAATCTTACAAATTTCCAGTTACTGGCAGTCAGGAGAGTTTGTGAGTATTAACTTACTTCCAGATATTGATCTGGAAACGTTTCTGGAGAAAGAACAGAGTTTCCACCCGAACCAAAGTGTAAAAAATACTTTGGCAAAATTATTACCGAAACGGCTGACAGAATGTCTGCAAACACTCGGTCAACTCCCGGATGTTTCTCTTAAGCAGTTGAATTCCGTCCAGCAAAAGCAATTAGCGGCAAACCTCCAGTCATGGCAGGTACAACCCAATGGTACAGAAGGCTATCGTACTGCTGAGGTTACTATGGGCGGTGTTGATACTCACCAACTTTCATCCAAAACAATGGAGGCTAATCAGGTAAAAGGACTCTACTTTATCGGTGAAGTGGTAGACGTCACCGGCTGGCTTGGTGGCTACAATTTCCAGTGGGCATGGAGTTCCGCTTGGGCGTGTGCGCAAGCGTTGTGACTTTTGTGCAGGAGAGCAGGAACCCACCGAAAGCGTTCAAGTTAGGTAAACCCACGCAGGCACCAAAGTTGTTTTGCCGACCTGGAGAGGACCAAGCAGACACACCACTAACGTATCAGTCAATGCTGCCTTGAGATGTGGTTCTATGTATCTTGGATATAGTGCATTGTTCAAATTGTTCTTTATGTACAATATGAAAAACGCAGCTTAAATCTCTCCGTCTATTTGTTGGCTATGTCATCGTCTAAATGCTGGTTTGTATAGCGTCTATTTGTCGGTTTCTGACGTTCTTACACAACAATCAAAACTTTTTGAGTGTTTATTGCCCCTCGTCTGAGCATCAGGCGCAACCTCTGAACAATCAGTATTGAGAAAATAGCACCTAAAGCCAGGGCCAAGTTTGATGGTATGACCTATTATGAAAGCGATCGCATTGTGAACGTCATGGAAGAGCTGATGAAACTTACCCTAAGGACTCACGACAGATCAGACTAACTGGTTAACCTCTACAGTTAACATAAAATGAAATGGCTTAATGACGGCAACGATGAAATCAAGCAGATAATATTTACAGAATACACGACTCTTGAACCTCTGATGATCTCTGCAAGCAAACCTGATAATAGTATGTAGCATAATGATTTGTTTTTACGTCTAAAAAACCAAATCCCCAAAAGGCCACAAAGTTAACCATAACGGAGAATAACAGGGGATTCTTAGCTGACAACTTTTTCAGTAACCAGCAAGAAATTCGCGTCCCTACTATGCCACCGACGCCGAGAAGTGAAATTATGTAGCCTATGCTACTTTCACTTTGTCCAATCTTCTCGAAGAAGATACCAAGCATATCATTGCTAAGAAAAAAGGCTAAGTTTGACAAAGTATAGGCCGAAACAAGTAAATATAAATCCGGTTTGCTTTTCAATTGCTGTATGAGTGAGAAACACTCTACAGCAGTAGAATTTATACCTCTATTTGCATCAGGCTGAAAAATATTATCAAAGTATGATGTCAGCATGCCAACCAAGTTAAATATTATTGATAATGACAAGACAAACCATAATCCATAGTACGTATTTAAATAAACAACAAATAAGGGAATGACTATCCTGCTAAAGTTAGTAATATATCCATAAATTTCATAAAATCTTTGAGATTCATTATCATCTACATTCAATTTTGTATTTGATATTCCAAGACCACACCGACAGGTTGTCTTGATCAATGTAATAACATAAAGAAATATAATTGGATCAGCTACAGATAAAAAAGCATGACAATGCCGTTAATAAAGAACAGTAGCATCCTCCATTTTAATATATTTCCGTTATCAAACAGCTTGCCGAATAATCCACTTGCCACCAGAAATGGAATAGCGAAGCAAGCACCTAATATTCCCATTTCAGATGGCGTAGAATGCAGAATATATATAGCCATGATGCTTAAAATAGTATAATCAAGATAAGTATCAAGTTCGTTTACACCTATACTAATGTATTTTTTCATCGGCTATCACCCAAATTAGGATAGGCATAAACATATATTCACACCTGTCATTAGTTTGTAAAGAATATATTAGCTAGCCAGTGACTGGTAATCAACAATTACTCCTCTCAAAGTTTAGGTTAACATTAAATTATTTCCCGCATTAATCTCATTGTCCACATTTATACCCTTCATCTTTCAAGCTGCTGCTTTGTTGGCTGCTTTCACTCACCCCAGTCACATAGTTATCTATGCTCCTGGGGATTCGTTCACTTGCCGCCGCGCTGCGACTCGAAATCTATTGGGTATATTTACATTCAGAATTAATAAATTCATTACATATCAACACGTATAAAAAATAAGCCCCAATCTTGTATTCACAAAACCGGGGCCCAGTGCCTTTCGCTTTATGTCGGGGAACTGAACACCATGACAAGATGGGAGAAGAACCGTCAACTAGCTACGCCTTAGAAGCTAGCTCATAACCTGAACCGTTTTCCCATTTTCACCGAAAAAGCATTTATTATCGAGATAACGATCGCACACAAACTGGGTAGTAGCTGCGCAATAAAACCAAGAATGGTTCCCTGGCTTACCGGGGAATGATGATGCGCCTCGCCCCCCATAGCAATCTGCATGAAAGCGGAGTTTGTCAGGTAGGCATAAACCAAACCGCAAATCCCCGTAACCAGCAGAAAACTTATCAGCATGGCGACTACCGCCCCCACCATCTGAGATAATCTTGTTCTGATTGAATTGATGGTGAGAGCGGTCAGGCAACCTGGAGCAAAACCCCAGCCCAATATATACCAAACAATCATTAACCCTTTCAGCGCAGTGTTGTGCGCCATTTCCAGAATATCGGCACGCCACAATATCAAATTCAGGCATGCAGCCAGCACAGCCAGAAATACGGAAATAGCGAAACTGTTGGGTAAACTCGATTCTTTATTCACTAAAACACCTTTAGACAGTCAAGGAATCTTGCACCTTTTATCGAGTTAAGAAGAAAACTACCCAAAATGCCAGCAATGAGCGCAGCAGTATATCCCTTAATCAGGAACAACAACGGCATTTCTATTGAGCCCCAATAATTCAGCCCCACGTTGTGATCCAGCCCCCAGCAAAGTGTCTGGCAAACACTGAAAAACAGAGCGCTACTCACCGCGGTCATGATATAAGCTCCGGCGCTTCCAGGCATAAAACGAGCTGAGAGCAAATAAGTCAATCCCCCAACAGCGGCCCCCATGCCGATACCACATAAACCAAGAGCCCATACCAGACGCCATACCAGCGGGCCATTGTCGGGAAATAAAATAAAACTCATTAAAAGAAATCCAGCCTCTGCGATAAAACCCAGAGAAATAAACAGCTTAATCGTGCGTATAGCACGTTTTTCACCTTCTACCACCGCATATTGCCGATGTTGTTCATTCACAGTTTGATTAGACATTTTTCATCTCCTGAATAGGTACGTTTAACATCAAAAAATACTGCGGAAAATGGTCTGATAAAGCTTTTTTTAAAGCTGAATCAAAATTGTCTTTTTCCAAAACAGAGGAAATTGCATTTCCTTGATAATTTACTTCTAATTCACTTCAATCACTGGTTCTGCTTAATTATATGAACTATTACTGAATAAAGTCCGAATAATAGATCAAATGAATTATTTGAGAAGGCAAACAAATCAACAGGTCAAAGAAAACAAACTATAGATGATGTAATTACTATGGTATGAGGATGAAAACCTGTCAATGTAAAAGAAGAAATTAAGAAAATAGCCCAATATATGGACTGAATATTTTGATACTTTATCCGGCCAACCTGACAGAGCCCTTACGTTATTATCATATTGATCTCCAGATATAAATAGCAGGAATAAACACTGAACCTGAGTTGGCAAACAACGCCATGCATATTCTGTCTTGCCAACCCCACTCAAGGAACTGGCTTTAAAATGATAAAAAATGTGATGCCATTTATTGCTACAAGAAACAACAGCTTTCATTTCTGCGTTCTTAATTCCCGAATATACTTAGCGTAATAATTATTTCATCATAATTAATAACTTGCGATTTGATTATTTATCACTAAAATATAATAAATAATTCCGAGCATTTAATTTTAAAATAAAAATATTCAAGTATAGGCACAATTTCAACTTTATGGGTTTGACAATAGCCTGATACTTAGTTATGACTTTATTTAAGAAGCAACAAAATAATTATTCAATGAACTTATTGCTATCAAGACAGAATAATGACAACCATGATAACCAATAAAGTGCAATATTTGGATTTTATTGGATCATATCTACTGGGAGATATATAACTGCCATGAATAAATCCGATCAAGAATTTCATGTTAATGAAAGTACTGTAAAAGTAGATGGAAAGGATGTCAGGTTCTTCACAGCTAAACCTCCGGGCCTAACTAAGGATAATGCCAAGAGTAATACTGTGGTGTTAGTGCATGGTACAAGCGGAAATACAACGCTGCATTTCTGTCATCTATTTCCACTACTTGCCACAAAACACGCCGTTATATCACTGGATTTTTCTCAACCAGTGAAAGCAGGCGAAACCCTTACTCTTGAACATCTTGGAAAACAGGTCGAAGCCGTTATTGAAACAGCTGCGCCAGGGGAATCTGTCACACTGATAGGTTATTCTCTGGGCGCAGTCGTTGCTGCTTCTGTTGCCGCTAAACGTCCGGATCTAGTTCGTAATTTAGTGATGCTCGCAGGATGGATGAAAACAGATTTACAGATAGAAAGGCTTGTTGCTGTCTGGCGTCATTTATGTGAGACCAACTCACCCGTTCTTACAGAATTCGTCATGTATTGTGCTTCTGGTGTCCCTGGTCATGTGAATATGGTTCCAGACCCGCCTGCAACCGGATTTGAAAATATCAATCCGGGGGAATTCGATGTGTTGCAACTAGACCTTGATGCCAGGGTTGATATCACTCAAATTGCTCCTGAGATAAAAGCCACGACTCTGATTATTGGCTGTACACACGATAACATAACACCCACCTACCATAGCAAAGCACTTTTCGGCGCAATCCCGGATGCACGCTATACAGAGATAGAAGCCGGACACGCTGTCATTTATGAACGCCCTTCCCAGTTGATGTTGGCTATTGACCAGTTCTGCACGGAACCTTCTCTTTACCCTGCCGGGACCATTATTCCTGCCGACCGGCCATAATCCCTTTTACGCTTTGGAAAGCTATTATGAATAAAAGTACACCAGACCATCATCCACAAGCAGATATATCTCAGGTCACAGATGCAGAGATTATTATCATCGGTGCAGGTTTTGCCGGCCTTGGTATGGGAGCCCAGCTTAAGCGCCGATCTCAGCACAATTTTCTCATTCTCGAACGTGCCGATGATGTAGGGGGCACCTGGCGCGATAATACTTATCCCGGTATAGCCTGTGACGTCCCCTCACACCTTTATTCTTACTCATTTCGCCCCAATCCTGACTGGTCTCATGTTTTTTCACCAGGGAATGAAATATTCACCTATCTTCAGGATACCGCCAGGGATGAAGGGCTATTGCCTCATATCCACTTTGGCGCCAACGTTGAAAAAGCCTATTGGGATAACCAAAAAGAGCGCTGGATAATTATCACCACCGCAGGTGTTTTCAGTGGACGGTTCTTGATAACAGGCACCGGGCATTTAACAGATGCAAATCTTCCACAGATCGAAGGTTTGAACAGCTTTACTGGGGAAGTTTTTCATTCAGCCCGCTGGAAACATGATGTCTCTCTTCAAGGTAAGCGAGTAGGTATCATCGGATCGGGTGCTTCAGCAACTCAGATAGTGCCTGAAGTAGCTCAAAGTGTCTCTGAACTTGTTGTTTTCCAGCGAAGCCCATCCTACATTATTCCACGTCCTGACCGAAGTTATTCAGATAGTGAAAAACAGCGTTTCCGACGCGATCCAGAATCGATTCCCGCTGTTCGTTCAGATATATTCTGGCATTTTGAATCTCTGTACCCAGCCCGTCGTTCTATTCCGCAATATCTGGCAGAATTCAAGCGCATAGCCTCAGATCATCTTAAACGGCAAATCCCCGATCCAGAATTACGTGCAAAATTCACCCCCAGCTATGAAGCGGGTTGTAAAAGGCTTGTGATTGCAAGCAATTATTATCCTACGTTTCTACGAGATAACGTTAAACTCGAAACATCAGCCTTACAACGTATAGATGGGCAAAATGCAGTTTCAATGGCCGGCAACAGTTATCCACTTGATGTACTGATCTTCTGTACTGGTTTTCAAACCACCCAACCACCTTATTCCCGTCTGGTTCATGGCCGTGATGGTCTCAGCCTTGCTGATCACTGGGCCCAAGGCATGGAAGCTTTCGCATCAACCACAGTGACAGGTTTTCCAAACCTATTTATTATTAACGGACCGAATGCAACACTTTCTCATAACTCAATTATTTACATAATTGAGTCTCAAATAGAGTACATTCTCGGTGCTATTGAATACAGCAGGAAAAATAACAACTGCGTACTTGAGGTTTCTCCCGAAGCTCAACATCGTTATGTCACCGAATTACAAGAGCAGATTAATGGCACAGTATGGGTTGGAGATAATTGTACAAGCTGGTACCGTGATTCCCGAAATAAGCGCTTAACACTGATATGGCCTGATTTTGCTCACACATTCAGACAGCACAATGGCAAATTTGATCCTGCTCCTTATCTGTCTCATTCGACAACCGAAATCAATAATCCATAAGCTTTAAACAGCAATGGGATATTCATTCTGTGAGACGGCAAGGGAGAGAGCTTGTCTCCCTTGCCGATACTAACAATCGCTTTAGAATGGCTTGGTCGGCAAATACTTCCCATCGAGCGTAATCACAGCACGAGAACCGCCATTAGGGTCATCAACCTTTTTGATATCAAGTTTGAAATCAATCGCGCTGATAATGCCATCACCAAACTTCTCGTGAACCAGCGCCTTTAACGTTGAACCGTAAACTTGCACCATTTCGTAGAATCGGTAAATAGTCGGATCAGTCGGTACACCACCTGGGATGCTGCCGCGCACAGGGATAGTTTGCAGCAGAAGGAAAGCATTCTCGTCAAGTTCAAGCCGGTCAACTACAATCCTCGCAGCGTCGGCAGGCAATGGATGCTGACCTAGCAGCGCAGCAGTAACGAATGCGAGACTCAGGCCAGTTCCTTGTGCGATGTCCTCAAACGTCAAATTCCAGCGCGTTTTGGCGTCGATGATAGCATCGGTAAGGATCTGGCGGGGAGTTTGGGAATATTGAGATTGTATCATAATGATTTCCTTTGGATTAATGGACTATTAAATGCCGTGGTGAAACATGGATTGTGTTGCAGAAACATGCGGATAGTCCGCAAGCGAAACAAATTGACCGAGCAAGCCGTCTAGTGCATCGATCGAACCAGCCTCTATGTCGTAAATCCATCGTGATCGATAAGAAAGCTGATGGATGAAGAATGAACGAATTTATCTATAGCGTCAAAGATCGGATTTCTATCACCTCTATAGTATTTTCCAATAGTTGATTGTCGTTCTGCGGCTACACATTTGTTAATAATCCAGTAGTCACATCTTTTTATTTCAGGCACTGGCATATAGACTTTGCTACCTACTATTGGTCGGCTTTGGAACCATGAGTGATGAGATGTACTAGGAGAGCATAAAGAAGTGTGGGGTATTCCTTTAATCAATTAGTATGATCGTTCTCGTATTTATTGTGACAAAGGGGGGGAGCATGTCTGTCTATAAGGTCAAAGTGGCTATTCGCGATATTAGCCCGATGATTTGGCGACGTTTTCGTATTCATTGTGACATGTCACTTGGCGCTTTGCATTTTCTCCTACAGTTTGCATTTGGTTGGGATAACGGCCATCTTCACTCTTTTCATATTCATGGTAAAGACTATGGTATTAGCTATGAAGGTGGATTGGGGTTTTATGATAATCCCTGAGC
>NZ_NMQR01000048.1 GCF_003545805.1 Photorhabdus sp. CRCIA-P01
ATTCTCAACCGCATGTAGAATGGCCTGATGCCCTCCGGCAATTAATCCAACCACTTGTTCAGGTGTAGTGCCATAAGTTGGAGGGCATTCACTGGCATCCAGAATCCCTAATCGACCTGAAGTGCCAGCGCCGATATAAATTAAACGACCTCCCTGACGAAATGCTTCGGCAATTTTATCTACCGTTTCTGCAATTTTTGGCAAAGTTTGCTCTACCGCCAGTGCGACTTTTTTATCTTCATCGTTAATCAGTTTTAGCATTTCAAGGGTTGGCAAAGTATCAATGTTGGCACTGGCTGGATTGCGGCTTTCGGTTATCATGCTGTTGAGATTGATTTTCATGTTGCTTTCCTCAGAGAATATAAAAGGCAGATAGCATGAAATGTACCAAGATTTAAGGGGATTGATTATAGTGTTGATGCTCCTATGTTCATGGTTGTGATAGTTCAACCTACGAATAAACCTTATACCCCTCAACATTCAGGGTCTGCTGTACCAGTTCCGATTGAGGTATGGGTAACTGGTTCTTGAGGTTTGCTGGCAGCTGAGCCCTGCCGGGCATAGGCATTGCCTTTGATCATCTGAATATTGTAACCCCACAGCAATTGTGCCACAGGTTGTGGCACAATTGCCGACAGATTATTGACAAAGTGCTGGTTTTCTATCTGATATGTTGTTCTAAATTAAGTTTCGTTCACCAGACAGAGCTTATCGCCATGTTAAAAATACCTCATCCGTGAACGATCAAATTGGCTTAGTGGGGAAAATAGGTCAGAACATTTTTCACAATGAGAAAAACAAACCTCGCTATTTTAAACAAGGTTTATCAGCGGTCTAAACATATATTATTTATAGAGGCTTAACTTGTTTTCAATAAACTCTATACCCTTCATCTTTCAAGCTGCTGCTTTGTTGGCTGCTTTCACTCACCCCAGTCACATAGTGATCTATGCTCCTGGGGATTCATTCACTTGCCGCCGCGCTGCAACTCGAAATCTATTAGGTATATGGGGATTGGGCAATAAGGAATGAATAGTGGCATAGTTAAGGGAATGAAGTTCAGTATATTCTTTTCTGCGGCTCATCGGACGGTTGAGCTTATGTTTAAGGATAAGTACACTCTGGCTGATTTTTTAGGTAATATTGCGGTAGATTTGGCTAAGACAGTAATAACGGTCTGTGTTGCTTGGACTTGTTGGGTCTTTGATGTTAGTTACATCTGTTGCTGGTGCCAGTGTAGTTGGTGTTGCTATTATTGTGTTTCTTATAGGTGTCGGTGTTACTGTTGCACTTGATTATATAGATAAAAAATATAAAATTAGTGAAGCTGTTATTAATTTAATTAAAAAAGAAATGGAGAGAAAGTCAAGAACTCCAGAAGCTGATCTCAATCAAATTTTTTATAATTGTGGGAGATATTGTAAATAATAAAATAATACGTATTATTTGCGCAATTTTTATATTGGCTTTAATGTCGTTTTCATGTTTATAGTAAGTGAATATTTGATTTCGTTGGTTTTAATGGATGAGAAAATAACATTTTCAGGTGGTGTTTCTATTTTCCTTTAATTTTATATTATATTGCTTTGGTTATCTTTATTAATATAACTGGTCGTTATCCAAAGAGTTACGATATTTTTAATAAATATTTTTGTTCGATAGCTATTATTTCAATTGTTTTAAGTTTCCCTACATCTTTGTATGTGAATTATAAATTAAAAAGTGATAACTATTTAGTATGTCCAAGAATATCCTGGATGTCGCCGAATACCTATGTAAAAGATATTAAACTATGTGATTAATATTAGTCTTATTGGTGGAGGGGAGGCGAAAAATGAATCTATTATAGTCGTCCTCATTTTGATTTAAAAGTTAGGATTAATGGTTATATTTTCAGAATGATGATTTCCAGCTATATTTCTCTATCCTATATAGTAGAAAATACATGTCATTGGGTGTATAGGAATTACTGTATGGAAAACATCTAAAAATCGGAAAATTTATTATCTTTTAACGCATTTAATTTAATTAAATTATTTACTCATTTATCTTATAGAGTAGAAAGGAATTATGGTAAAAGTAAATTATTGTCAACATTTTTATAATAAATTAATTGATCATCTTATAATTGTTGTTTAATCTATATTTAATTAATTTCAGTTAAGTCTTAAAAGATTTAGTTTATTATTGAAATAATAACGTAAGAAAGTATGAAAGATAAACCCGAATGGTGGAGATATGGATATACGTAATCTTAAAGCTTTTATCGTGTTAGCTGAAACACTTAATTATCATAAGGCTTCTCAAATACTACATATTTCTCAACCTGCATTGACTAAGAAAGTTAATGCACTGGAAGCGGAATTTGGGGCTCTTTTGTTTTCCAGAGGACCAGGTGGTACCAGGTTGACTGATTTTGGACAAAAAACCTTTGAGAATGCTCAGAAATTACTGGGCCATTTTGAGCAATTTCAGATTCAGGTTAATCATGATTTGCAAGATGATACGCCACATTACCTTTATGTTAGCTCTTGTTTTCCTATTCATGATTCTGGAAAAATGGAAGAGCGGATTTTTCTAGGTAGGAAGGAAAAAGCCGTGCTTGTGCTAATTACTGGTCTGACATTTGAGCAGCAAATGAATCTATTAAACTCTGGTTTATTACATATCGCCATTGTTCCTCTACCATTAACTTCATCACTTATGCCTAGAAAGATTTTTACTGAAAAACTCGTTTATCTTTTTAAAAAAGGCAGTGATTGGTTCCAGAATTTTACAGAATTAAGTGCTGAAATGGCATCGTTGTATCAGCTTATTGACATGGATGAGAATGATACACCAATTGATTTTACTGATGGCATTAACGCATTTTCTATTTATGATAATAGTATGAATTTAATGTTAAAAACGAATGATATCATGGTGATGATTGAATTGATAATTAAACGTAATGGTTTTTCTTTAGTCCCGGAAAAAGTTATTCGTTCAATTCCATCACAATGTTTGGATTTATTAGAGGTGTTAGAAACCGATATGGAGATTGATTTTGGTATCTTATGCAGCCCAGTTATTGAGTATGGATTGATAAATGAAGCAGAATTATTCTCTTCATTTATTGATAATATGTAAATGAGGAATCATAGTATAATATTTTTAATGTAAAATAAACTATTGATAAGTTAATGTTATTATATGGGCTGGGGAAATAAATTAGATATCATAGTTGTTTATTTAAATGTTACTATTAATAGTAAGCATTTTATAGGCTATTATTAATAATATTTTATCAATTCTCCAATGGTGTAATTGATGTAAAGTGATTAGAAGTTATTAATAGGGATTATCTCCTAAGATATGTAAAAATATCGTAATATGGAAGAGGGGAATGTTGTTATTGTTTATCTAAGCTTGGGTTAAACAAGAATAATTTTGTTGTGTCTGATAACGGCCTGCAACAATTACGCCTATTGGGAGAAGATGTCAAAATGGTTTATTTTTACTGAGGTTTAATCCCCTTCAGGTGATAGACCAAGACAGTAAACGGGGCTACCCCTTTCGGCATCGGCAAGTTGCCATACACGGTCTTAGCTAAAGCATAGACATCAACTTCTGCACCTTCACCCAACAATGGAAGCGCCTCACGCACTACGGCTGGTATATCATCGTCAGCGGTAAGTGTCAGTGTTGGAATAGCGCTTAAAGTGGCGCCATCAACAATCTGTTCAGACAAGGCTAGCGAAACCGGTGCATCCTGATCCTTAATAGGGCGACCTTTCTTTACCACAAAGTACACCAAGCCATTGACTTTCTTCGCTGGTTTGTGTCCGGCAGCTTTTTTCGCAATTAGAGCTTCGCCCGCCTTGACCTTGGCATTTACCTGTTTTTGTAATTGCTTCGCAAAGGTCAGGTAATATTTATCCATATCACTGCGTTTAAGCTGTATGCGATTGCGTAATCCATCAGTCAATCCGGCAATCACTCGAGCAGGATCTAGAGACAACCCACTTTCCGCATAACTCGCTAGTGTCTCTTTTAGCCCCGAAGCCATTGCTTGGCCTACTACATAGTCACGCTTACGGTTATCGCTATCGAGCGGTACACTCACGGACTTATTGGCTTTTACCGCTCGATCATTAGCCCTCACTAGTTGATAACGAGTAGAAACCAATGCCGTCTCTAACTGTACTCGAACAATGTCAGCTTCTCTGAACTGTTTACGCACTGCCTCTAGCTGCGCTTGTGCTTCTTTGAACTGATGCTGTGCAGCCGTCAGCAGGGTCTGATTATCACTTAACTGTTTTTGTAACGTATCCTTCTGCTCCTGCACTTCTACCCTGACTGATTGGTGGTCAGATAGCTGCTTACGGCTCTTCTCCAGTTCAGTCTGGGAAGACTTCAACTCTGCGATACTATCGGTAAGTTGTCTTTTAAGTGAGGTAACCTGTTGAGCTTGGCGCAAAGCATCCTCAGTCGCACGGTTAGCCTCAGTCTGAGATTGAGCGGCTAACTTTGTTGTCAACATTTTAAGCTTAAGGTTCAGCTTTTCCATCTGAACTTTAAGCTTACGATTTTCCGCACGCAATACTTTACGGGCTACTGCTTCGCTACCACCGGATGCGGCCCCTATACCAACAAGAATTGATGTTCCAACTGCATGCTTTGATGCACTTCTGTTTGAAGATGCTTCACCAGATTTGGATTGTTGCGCCATTAGCGTACTCAGACCATAATCAGAATCACTGGCGCTTTCCATCAAGCTATCCACCGAGAACGCGCCGCCAGGAGGTGTATAGTTTCCACTTTCTGCCGCACTCGCAATATCAACCGTTCCAAAAAAACCAATTAATAACCAAGCACAGCGACGAAGATGCATTCGTACACAACTCATTGTGTATCTACCTGATTAATTAATGCCAATGATAAGTCGTTCTTTATACGATAACACAAACTGGTAAGAGCATACTGATACTTAGGACGTACTAAGTCATTGATATCCTCACTGATCCCGTTAGCTACCGCCAAATATTGACTACCCGTACGGGCAATGCGATCAAATTCGGCCTTGTAGCGTGTGTATTTAGCGCCACTGAACTGTTTCAATGCCTCTAATTCGCGAGTACATTGTGCCAATTTACCGGAATTGCTGTCAGCAGAGGGCTGCACATTTCCGGTAAAACGACAATCACCGCCTCCAGATTCAGGGGATAATGAAGAATGAACCAATGTCTTAGAGGTTGACGATACTTTTATTTTACTTGATGTCGGCACTCTCTTCGGTGTGAGCTCTTGAGCACATCCTGTTAAAAGAAATGCGATTGCTAATAGTAGGTAAAAATAACAACCATAAGATACAATGCAGTGCCCTGTTATTTTCCGAACCTGCAACATCACACATATATGTTTAAGAACAAACAAGTTATTCACCTTATTACTCCCCAGCATCCTTAGTATCAAAACTAATTAAAAGCCATAATCACAATAACATCTCCTGAATAGGCACCTGCACCAACTTTACCCAATGATTGAAGTCTGGATGAAAAAGAAAATGAATAGAGATTATTTCCACTTACCGTTATTGGAACACCATTCCAAGCATTTGAACCATTGATATCCACATCGGAGTAAAGTGTTTTTTCAGGATTTAAATAAATAAACTTTTCACCCGTTGAGGATTTTGTATATAAAGTCAGGTTAGCTGGCAATGTGCACTGCACATTTCCTGTTATTGTTTTCTTATTCCCGTTGAGATTTTCTTGCCCCAAATTGCCATGATCAATTACAGATGGCAAAGAAAGACTGCAAGATTGCTTGACTGATGGCACCTTGCCACAAACACTACCAGGCCACTGCTGTGCATCTGAACGATGTGGATCAGGTTGGTGTCGAATATAAAACAATCCTATACAATCTGCCTCAGGGGATCGCAAAAGGAACTTTGCTCGATATGGCAACGGAAATGCTTTTTTGTACTCCCTGGCTACCTCCTTCCTAGTCTTAAATTGAGAGATTCTAAGACAATGATTATCCAGTACACAGCTACCATACATCCCCGGGTTTACAGGGGCAATGCGATATTTCACATCTGGACCAACATAACAAAACACAGATTCGTAACATGGGTTTCGGTCGGTATCATTTTCCGTCCAGTCAACTACTTGTAGAACTACACGAGTGTCTGAACCGCTTTGGTACATATCAATAGGCGTAACAAAGGCTCCTGCATTTACCTCTATAAATGGAACACCAGCCAATGTCATGAAAAAAACAAGATAGAAAAAGCCCCTCATATTTCCTCCATTTCACTCATAGTCCAACATAAACGTCGAAATAGCCGAGAACTTACCAAATACTATTGAGTGATTTTTGATAGCAGAAGGCTCCCCTTGCACATAGGCTTTAAAGTCCAGCGTGGCATTGCCATTATTTAAACTGTATTTTTTAACAGTCTTGTTTATCGAAATAGGTTCTCCAGCCAGAGATTCTATTCCAACCGCTGCCCCTGATGCTTGACTTCCCGGTTGAAAAGCCAAAAACCCAGGAAGCTCATTATTTTCCTTACCTAGAAATTTTATATTCACCTCCCGAGCTCTTGTCACATCACAGTTTATGAGGTGAATTGAAAACGTTTTACTATGACTACGTTCATTTTGATAAAGGTGTTTTCCGAACACTGTATCGAAGTCCACGGTAATTGCATCATCTCCAGGCTGGATACCGCAAGCTTCTCTAAGTACATTAACTTTTATACGAACAATGGATTCAAATTTATCCTTCGCATTACACACTGAGCTTATCGAAAGCAAGAGCAATAACGCTTTAAGAACATGTAACAGGTTATGCCGACAAAAGAACGGCGTCAGTCCATCTCGATCTGGCTTTAGGATGGTGTTCATACATGCCTCCTTTACTGAGCTACCCCAATTTCAGCAAACATCTCAACCGGCTTTACTACTTTTCACGGTACAAGTGCCACCACTACAACCAAGCACTAATTTTGGCCGACCACCGAAATCATTGATGAATATCAGTACAGGACTGTTACCCATTGCTGACGCACTGCCACCTAACACAGCACTGCTTTTTGGTGGGATCATCATCGGATTAAAACCGGATACCGCTGCCCCGTTTAGGCTGGACGACGCTGATGCAATAGTCACGTAGTACGGCGTCGGATTGTTAACCACGTAGTGATCCCCTTGTCGAGTCATCGTTAACTTCGCTTGATAGGGATTTTCGTGGTCTGTTCGGCCAACAACAATAGCCTTTGGCCGATAAAACAATTTGATACGTGTTTGCAGCGCAATCTGCAATGTGTTGGGTTTGTTGGCCTTCGGCGGAATTTCCCGGAGGTTGAAATAGAACAGCGTCTCTTTATCCTGAGACAACATGTTGATGCCCTGAGTGACTTGCAACTTCACTTGGCTTTTGGCCCCCGGCTCTACTCTCTGAAGTGGCGGTAGTGCAGTCAGTGGAGTGTTAATCTTGTTGCCATGTTCGTCCTCAATCCAAGCCTGCGCAAGATAGGGCAACTCTTTATTCTGGTTACTGATACTAAGGCTCATTGATCTATCTTCCCCATTAAACACCGCGCGGGTGCGATCGAGGGCAATAGCTGCATTAGCTTGCTGAACAGCCAGAATACCGGCCAACATGACAGCAGAAGCCGCCGCGTTTTTTTTCATTGTCATACTCATGCGGTTGTACTTATCTTTAGGCAACATTTCCATTCATCCACCCCACACTTTTATTAATCTTCTGGAAAGAACCACCATCCCTGCCCGCCTGGAATCTAGTACGAATGGCCCCTTATTACGCAAATATGGTTGATATCACGGCTAAATCTAATCACGCAGCACATACTTACGCGGCTTACGGCTCTCCACACTTGCATTACGCGTCCAGTTTGTCTTAACTCACTTTCCACTGTCGCCGGCTGGTGTAACAACTGCCTTTACAGTGCCACTACCACTACTCCCTTTAACACGTCGACAAGGTAACAACAGGTTATTCATCAAGTTGGCTAGAAGAGATTTCGGCAATGTGATGAGACACTGTATGCGACCGTTCCAATGCACACTCATGTTCTCACCTGGATTAATGCCGGTTAACCACACACTTCCTTCATCATTCACGATGCCAGTTTGCACTTCACGTTCGTTCATCACGACAGCGCCAAATGGAGGAACCGTACCGTCTGTCAACTTAATAATGGCCATTGCCTTCTCGCCGGCGATCATCCCAAACTTGCGATAACCAATAGCGCCTTCCGTTAGCGTGCCTTGTACCACCGAGCGAGTGGCATCCACGTTATCCGCCAGTTGGTTCACGTCCACATTAACGCTGCTGCGGTAGTAACTGTTGATATCACTCACCACCGCTTTACCAAAAACGTTGGTATGGGTCACACTGCCATAACCGCGTATTGGTACACCACCAATCCCATCAGCATCGATCATCATGCGTGTTCCCCCTATCATGTTGATACGGTGTAGCGCCGCTCCATCCACCGTCGCCGTTATTCCCCCCTGAAGTGACAGCCCCATAGCGCTATATTCACTTCCACGGAAATTGGCATTCGCTGTCAACTTAGCTATATCCCCCTCATGGGTGAAATAACCACTACCAATACTACGTCCGCCTTGACCGTTACCAACATTAATCCGATATGCATTGTTGTCATCGATACGGTCATAGTAACCCACAGTATTACTGCTATTACGGCTAAGCTGACCGTCATAGGTTATTGTGCTATTTTCACCCCACGGCACAGCCATACTCAGATACAAACCGTCATCATTAGTGTCGTTGTATTGAGTCCGATATGCCGTTAGGCTCAGGCTAATGTTTTTAAAACGTCCGATGTCGAAATAACGCGATAGTGACAGGTTATAAGTATCGTTGTTCGGACGGTCCCAGTAGGTCTGATGGCCGTAGTTCAGATAAACGCTAAGCCCCATTTCCTTAAACTGTTTGTTAAACGTAATGGTATAGAACTCTTTACCTCTTCCATTATTGACACCGTAATAACGCGCCTCTAAATACTGCGACATGCTCATGAAGTTACGTTCTGAGAAACGGTAACCTGCAAATGTTATCTGGCTATCGTATTCATCAAAGCGTTTAGAATAGCTAACCCGATACGAGCCTCCTTGTTTGGTGTCATCATGCAGAAACTGAGCTCGCGACTGCGTCACATCAAATGACAATGCACCAAACGCGAGCAAGTCACGGCCGATACCGATAGCCAGAGCGTTATAGCCCCTGGCCAGCAAAGCTCCTCCGTACAGCGACCAACCGTTGTTCACCCCCCAAGAGAATTCTCCAGTTGCAAAGCCCGGCCCCTTACTGCGATGCTTAATGTCTGATGGTTTACCGGCGGCAATCTTGTAACGAACCATACCTGGACGTGTCAGATAGGGTACATTAGCGGTATTCACCTGGAAGGTCTGTACGCTGCCATCCTGCTCCTGTACCTTCACATTCAGCTTGCCATTCACCGCAGTATTCAGATCCTGAATACTGAAAGGACCTGCTGCCACCTGAGTTTCATAAATCACACGCCCTTGCTGACTGATGGTCACCTTGGCATTGGTTTTCGCCACTCCAGTCACTTCCGGCGCATAACCACGCAGGTTCGGTGGCAGCATGTTGTCGTCCGATATCAGACTGGCTCCGATGTAACGGAAACTGTCAAACATCCCAGAGTTGAGGTAGTCTTCCGCCAACGTCAGTTTGGCACGCAGAGCGGCTATCACACGGTAGGCATAGTAGCGGCCCCACTCCCAGCTTTGCTGGGCACTTGCTAACTGCCCCGTCGTATGGCTGTACTGCACCTGCCAATCGGCCCGCAGACGCCAAGGTCCCAAGTTGGCCCCAACTGTTCCGTTACCGCTCAAGGATTGCGCTTGGCTGCCTGCACCTGACTGATTTGTCACTTGTGCATTGACGCTGTAGTCAAATAACATACCGGAGATCCCATTGTCCCAACGTGACGGCGGATCCCAGTTTTCCACGGTATATTCTAAGTAAGCCTGCGGCATGCTGATGTATAGTGCCTCAGCGCCCAAGTCACCTCGAACTTCCATACCTTTCAGAGAAGCTATTTCTAGGCACTGGCCGTTATGCCACCAAGTAAGCTGACGGACTGCATCCGCTTTAAGTCCCAGTTGATCAACCATCTTTAGCGTCAGGCACGCTTCACTGCCTTTCGGATCATGATCAGGAGCAATGAACTGTACCGTCTGCTCGGGCAATTCGTTTTTATTCAAGCGTAATACCATCTGGTAGCTACCTTGCATAATGTAGCCAGCCTGGGAAAACTGACTTAAGTCAATACGCGCCCGATCCTTGACATCAAGAACATCCGTGTTGAATTCCACTCTATCGGCAGCCTTGACCACCTGCATGCCACAAAGAGCCAATAAGATACACAGTGCCACCGAGCTATCCCTCGCTCCACAAAGTAGCGATGGCATGGCGGGTCCTTTCATCAGAAATAATCCAGTTTGAAACGTATCATGGTGTGGAGGGCCTCGGCGCGTAACACTTGGTGAGCTGTTACCAGACGTAAAGTATAATCCAGCCGCATTGAGCTTATTTGCAGATCCTCTACAGGCATTGGTTTGCCCGGCACGACTACCGCTCCTGTACTGTCCGATATCTGTAATCCCACACCACTCGCCTCACCATTCATGCTAAACAAGTCGTTACGAGCAGCCGTACCATCAAAAGTCACTCGAAAGTGTGACCTGCTCAGGCGATTCAGTAATACGGGAGTCAACAGACAATTAATCAACTGTATACTTAAAAGCCGTATCGGCTCGTGACCACCGCGGATAATTTGTCCGACCAAAATAGATGATATGTCGATGGTCTGATCTTGATTGCCCAAAGCAATTGTACACGGTGTATCAATGATGGAGCCTTGCATGTTGACGCGGCCATGCTCTTGGCTGATAGCCATTGCCATAAATGACAATATCAGACTGGCTAGCACTAACAACGTCAGCAGGGAAGGCAACATCTTAGAACAGGTTGGATGGCTAAGAAGAGTCATCTCGCTCCCCAAAATTCGGTTTACCGGCAAATTCATTTCCCTAATCTTGTAGGGACCCCTCTTTCCCGCTGTTTCCCCTGTCAGCCTGAAGGCTAGGCCACAGCGGGAAAGAGAAACAGATAGACTTTCCAACGCACAGAAAGGCTTCTTTCACCACCTTTATTGGTAAGCCAGAGTGAAGTTAGCCACAGCGGTGAAATCACCAGGAACGATAGTCGCAGAAGCCCCGTCACCTTGTAAGAAAGCAGCGAAGTGCATGGTCGAATCGGAACCATCGGTGATGATTGTGGGTGAACTCTGTTGTCCCAGTTTGATAAGTTTGGCGTTATCGTTGGTGATACCAATAGCCGCACCAGAGGCCGAACCAACAATTGCCAATAGGTCCTTATTCACAGAAGATGGTGTCCCAGAGAAAGTCGCCGTTACAATCTTCTTTTCCAAGCCGTTAGCATCACAGTCTAGTAAACGGATATTAAAAGGAACCGGCGTGGATTTACCACCTCCTGCCAGTGCTTTGTTGGAAATCTGCCCAAGCTTCACAGTCTGATCGTCATCACCGGGGTGGATGGAACAAGGCGCATCAATAATAGAACCTTCAAAAGTCACTTTTCCTTGGCCTTGGTTAGTATTTTTAGTACTGGCGGGCGGCTTGGTCTGCGCATTGACAGAACCTGCTGTTAGGGTTACACCCAATCCGAGAGCGATAACTAATGTATTCAATTTCATGTGAATTAATTCCTTAAACTTAAGGATAAAACCATACAAAAGTAGCAGTGTGGAACTTCAGCTCCTACACCAGATATCCAATGCAAAAAGGGTCTTAAAATCTCATATCAACATTTTTTAAAACCAAACAAAATGCACCAAACTGTTTTGTTTAGTTATAAATATTAAAATAGATAATATTTTGGAATTAATATCCAAAAAAAGACATTAATTTAAACTTATAAACTTTCTAATTGATTGATATCTGATTAAGTTCAAACAAATCAACTGATTTTTTACAAAATAATATTGATAAAATATTAAAAGTAATAAAAAGATTTTAAAAAAACTATATATTACAAATGGTTATATGTTGTTAGTCTGGAGAGGCATAAAAGTTGACCTAGGTTATAGTTTTGTGTAAAACTATTAACAGTTTGGTGCATTYTGTTTRGTTTTTTGTTGTAAAATAGTTTCTTAATATTTAATAAAAATTCTACATCTTGATATCTTCCATTAAAAAATTACTGTTCAATGATATATGTAATTTCATATTTATATATGAAGAATATTTTATTCTTTATTATGATAAATAAATGGAATTTTAGATCAGTAATTCCATTAAATCTCTATTAATTGATATAGTTTGGTTGATTAATATTCTCTATCGGTAACTATCTGCCCAAATCTCACAGGAACTATTTTCATGAAGAAGCGTAAGTTCTTAACCAGACATGAAATTGATGCGATTTTAGAAAAAGCACGTCAGGGGCGTCATGCTGAGCGGGATTATTGCATGCTACTCATGTGTTTCATTCATGGGTTTAGAGTCAGTGAGCTATGTAATCTGACACTATCCGATCTTGATCTTAGCTCGGAAATTATTCACGTAAGACGATTAAAAGGGGGACTATCAACAACACATCCACTGGTGCCTGAAGAGCTTAATGCGTTAAATCAATGGATTAATATCCGTAAGAGCTGGAGAGAATCAGACACATCGTGGGTTTTTTTATCACAAAAATCAGGTGCGATTTCACGCTATCAGGTTTATAGTTTGTTAAAACATTACGGCAGACAAGCATTAGTCGATATTTCACCTCATCCACATATGTTAAGACATGCCTGCGGCTATGCTCTTGCTGATTTGGGAAGAGATACACGCCTTATTCAGGATTATCTCGGTCACCGCAATATATCCCATACTGTTATTTACACAGCAAGCAATGTAAAACGGTTCTCCAATATATGGGAAATTCCTTCAAAAGGATTCAGTTAATACCTTCTTTCTATAAAATGTATTGTGATATGAGAAATTATTTCTCTTACAACAAAAAAATATTATCTGATTATAAGAAACCCTCATTAATGTTGAGCTAATGAGGGTTTTTCATTAGTCAATGATAATTATGAATATCATAGAATACTGATTTTTATTTATTATAATTGTTTTTTTAATTTATTATGGATTAATACATTACGTTATTAAGTAAAAATATGAATTTAACATATATAGATTAATAACCTACCTTGATCCTCCTTGAATAGTGAATGAAGCGTCGATTGTAATAGTGAGAAATTGCTAATTAGACAACTATATTGGAATTGAGAAAACACATAAATGTACATGTGAATTTTAACTGATATCCGAGGATTAATTGAAATTATCTTGAATTTTTTACTCAACGATATACTCACTTATCGAAAATAAAGCGGATTATTTTTTCCGCTTTATTTTTTATTGAATGATAATTTGTAAAATTATTTATCCTTCAAACTCTTGTGTCATTTTTTCAAGTTGTTCCTGAATTTCCATCCATGCTAATTCAATTTCTTCCAGTTTTGATTTGGTCTGATTTTGTTTTTGTAGATATTCAGTTAATTCGGTTTTACGGCTGCTATCATAAATAGCGCTGTCTGAAAGTTGATTTTCTAGTGCAACCAATTCGCCACCCAGTTTCTCCATCTGTTTTTCCAGATCAGCAAGCTGTTTGCGCAATGGCTGTGTTTGGTTACGGAAGTCAGCTTGACGCCGTTTTTGATCTTTTCTTTCCTGAGCACTTTGGCTGGATGTTTCTTTTTCCTTATCGTTGTTTTCACGTATTTGCTGATTTTGTTGACGTTGTTGATCCGTCAGCCATTGTTGATAATCTTCTAAATCGCCATTGAACGATTCTACCCGGCCATCATAAACCAGATACAACTCATCTGTTGTTGAACGTAATAGATGCCGGTCGTGGGAAACCACAACCAATGCACCGTCAAAGTCGATCAAAGCTTCTGTCAGTGCTTGACGCATATCCAGGTCGAGGTGGTTCGTTGGTTCATCAAGTAACAGAAGGTTAGGGCGCTGCCAGACCATCAATGCCAAAACCAAACGTGCTTTTTCTCCCCCGGAAAAACGTCCACTTGGGTCAGTCACTTGATCGCCTTTGAAACCAAAGCCTCCCAGGTAATCCCTAAGTTGCTGCTCTGTTTCCTGTGGCGCCATGCGGACTAGATGCTGTAATGGTGATTCATCAGCACGCAAATATTCTAGTTGATGCTGAGCGAAATACCCCAGTTTGATCCCTTTAGCTAATTCGACTTCTCCACTCTGAGATTGCAGTTCACCTGCCAACAGTTTAATCAACGTGGATTTACCCGCACCGTTACGGCCAAGCAGGCCAATGCGAGAGCCGGGAACCAGATTCAGTTTGATGGAATTTAAAACCGTCCGTTCGCCATAGCCTGCGCTGACCTTTTCCATTTTCAGGAGTGGGTTTGGCAGACTCTCCGGTTTACGGAAACTGAAATGAAATGGGTTATCAACATGGGCAGGGGCGATTGATTCCATCCGCTCCAGCATTTTGATACGGCTCTGAGCTTGCTTGGCTTTGCTGGCCTTGGCACGGAAACGGTCAATATAGCTTTGCAGATGGGCAACTTTCTCTTGCTGACTTTTATAAAGGGCCTGTTGTTGCGCCAGTTTGGTGGCGCGCTGGCGTTCGAAAGATGAGTAGTTGCCGCTGTACTCAAACAGAGATTGTTGCTCTATATGGAGGATCTTATCGGCAATCGGGTCGAGAAAATCCCGATCATGGGAGATAAGGATTAATGTTCCAGGGTAGCTTTTCAGCCATTTTTCCAACCAGATAACCGCATCCAGATCAAGATGGTTAGTGGGTTCGTCAAGCAACAGCAAATCAGAACGGCAAAGTAGTGCCTGAGCCAGATTGAGGCGCATGCGCCATCCACCGGAAAATGCACGTACAGGTTGATCAAGTTGCTCTTGAGAGAAACCTAAACCGTGCAGTAGACTTGATGCTCTTGAACGGATCGTCCAAGCTTGAATCGTGTCCAGTTGACCATGCAGATGAGCAATCAGATTACCGTCATTTTTTTCATTGGCTATCCGCAGTTGTTGTTCCAGTTGACGGAATTCACGATCACCATCAATGACATATTCCAGAGCAGGTATTTCCAGTGCCGGCGTTTCCTGATTCACCCAGGAAAGCGCCCAGTTACTGGGAAAAGTGAATGCTCCTGCTTCAGCCTGAAGCTCATTTTTTAATAATGCAAGTAGAGTAGATTTACCACAGCCATTTTTCCCTACCAGACCCACTTTCTGTCCGGGATTGATAATGGCGCTGGCATTGTCCAGCAGAACACGAGTTCCGCGATGAATTTGTAATGAAGAGAAAACAATCATAAGTATCGTTTGTATAGAATATGTTAAATTAGCAATAACAGATAATAAGCGTTTTATTTTATAACTTTGTATGCATGGTAACGGAAAATACGTGTCCTGACACGTTCTTGAGGAGGGAACGATGTTACAGCCGCCTAAAGTCCTGCTGCTGTATGCCCATCCTGAGCCACAGGATTCAGTAGCAAATCGTGTTTTGTTACAACCTGTGCAGGGTTTAGAGCATGTTACGGTTCACGACTTATATGGAGCTTATCCAGATTTTTTTATTGATGTTCATCATGAGCAACAGCTACTTCGAGAGCATCAGGTGATTGTCTTTCAACACCCACTGTATACCTACAGTTGTCCCGCTTTATTAAAGGAGTGGATGGATCGTGTGCTGACACGGGGGTTTGCCAGTGGTATTACCGGGTTGGCATTACAGGGAAAATATTGGCGTTCAGTGATTACTACTGGGGAGCCGGAAGGCGCTTTCCAGGCTGATGGGTATAATCTCTATTCAATGGAAGAGATCCTTCGTCCTTTTGAACTCACCGCGGCGATGTGCCGTATGCATTGGTTATCACCAATTATTATTTATTGGGCACGCCGTCGAAAACCTGAACTTCTTGCCATCCATGCTAATGCTTATCGTGAGTGGCTCAAATCGCCATTATCATTAGGAGGGCTATAAGTTATGGAGCATTCAGCGCAATTGAGCGCCGGTGTATTGTTTTTATTTGCTGCCGTTGTAGCAGTGCCAATCGCACAGAAATGCAGGATTGGGGCAGTATTAGGCTATTTGTTGGCAGGGATTGTCCTTGGCCCGTGGGGGTTGAGCTTTATCAGGGATGTTGATGATATTCTTCATTTCTCGGAGTTGGGGATTGTTTTTCTGATGTTCATCATCGGTCTTGAGCTTAACCCTTCTAAACTCTGGCTACTCAGACGATCTATTTTTGGTGTTGGTGCGGCTCAGGTTATTTTCACGGCGAGTGTGCTGGCTGTGTTGTTATATCTGACGGATTTTTCATGGCAAGCGGCGGTTATTGGTGGTATCGGTATGGCGATGTCCTCAACGGCAATGGCTCTGCAACTCATGAAAGAGAAGGGCATGAACCGCAATGAAGGCGGGCAGCTTGGTTTCTCGGTTTTACTATTTCAAGATATGGCGGTGATCCCGGCTTTGGCATTGATTCCGCTGTTGGCTGGTGGAACAGCATCCGGTGACTGGTATCGAATAGCATTAAAAATTGCTGCTTTTGCTGGCATGTTGCTCGGTGGCCGTTATCTGTTACGTCCGCTGTTTCGTTTGGTCGTCAGAGCTGGAGTACGTGAGTTATTTACTGCGGCGGCGTTACTGGTGGTACTCAGCTCGGCGCTATTTATGGAAGCGCTCGGTTTTTCCATGGCACTGGGAACCTTTATCGCCGGGGTATTACTGGCAGATAGCGAATACCGCCATGAACTGGAAATATCCATAGAACCGTTCAAAGGATTGCTGTTGGGGTTGTTTTTTATTTCGGTCGGCATGTCTCTGAATCTAGGGGTATTACTGATACATCTGTCCGAAGTACTACTTGGTGTGCTGGTTTTGGTGATTGTGAAAGGCATTGTTCTGTATCTTATCGCAATGAGTGCTGGTTTACGGGGGGCATCCTGCCTGCAATTTTCCGGCGTACTCAGCCAGGGGGGAGAATTCGCCTTTGTTCTGTTTTCTGCCGCACTGAGTCAGAATGTGCTCAATAGTGGGCAGATAGCTTTGTTGCTGGTCGTAGTGACGATATCGATGATGACAACGCCGCTTGTCATGCAATTGATAGATGCTATTCTGGCACGCCGTTATAATGCCCAAGATGAGACGGATGAACAGCCCTTTGTGGAAAATGATGATCCGCAGGTGATTTTAGTGGGTTTCGGCCGGTTCGGACAGGTAATCGGTCGTCTTCTCATGGTGAATAAAATCCGTATAACGGTGTTAGAGCGCGATGTCAGTGCTGTGAGTACTATGCGGCGTTATGGTTATAAAGTTTATTATGGTGATGCGGCTGAATTGGAGCTGCTACGTTCGGCAGGCGCGGATAAAGCCAAAGCGATAGTCATCACCTGTAATGAGCCGGAAGATACCATGATGATCGTTCATTTATGCCAGAAACATTTCCCGAATCTGCATATTATGGCGCGAGCCAGAGGACGCCTGGAAGCGCATGAACTGCTACAAAATGGAATAGAAAACTTCACCCGTGAAACTTTCTCCAGTGCCCTGGAACTGGGGCGTAAAACCTTAGTCGAATTGGGAATGCATCCGCATAAAGCTAATCGAGCAAAACAACATTTCCAGCGGTTGGATATGCGGATGCTGAGAGAACTTATGCCGCAGCTACAGGGTGATGTGGCTCACATATCTCGTATAAAAGAGGCGCGACGGGAACTGGAAGAGTTGTTCGAACGGGAAATGCTGAATGAACGTCGCCAACCGGATGGTTGGAATGAGCATGAATACATGAATAATAGTGGAGCAAATCATGTCAGTAAGCCGTAAGAGATTTATTGCCGGTGCTGTCTGCCCAGAATGTCACTCTCAGGACACGCTGGCAATGTGGCAAGAAGATCAGGTGGATGTGGTGGAATGTGTCCATTGTGGTCACCAACAACGCCAGACTGATGAGAAAGCGACCTCTCATGTCAGAAAGCAGGAGCAGGTTATTGGTATTTTTACCCCACAATAATTATGTGAATATTAGCGCGAGTGAGTACAGAGACTGAAAATTCCGCTACAATCGGTAAAAATTTTTAGACCCACGGGTAGGAGATGTCATGAAAGTAGCAAAAGACTTGGTAGTCAGCTTGGCTTATCAAGTAAGAACAGAAGATGGTGTTTTAGTTGATGAGTCACCGGCGAGTGCGCCGTTGGACTATCTGCATGGCCGTGGCTCATTGATCAGTGGGTTGGAAAAGGCGCTAGAAGGCCGTGAGGCGGGTGAAAGTTTTGATGTCAGCGTACAGGCTGATGATGCCTATGGTCAGTATGATGACAATTTGGTTCAGCGTGTGCCAAAAGATGTCTTTGTTGGTGTTGATGAACTGGAAGTTGGCATGCGTTTCCTGGCTGATACCGATATGGGGCCAGTGCCCGTAGAAATTACAGCAGTTGAAGATGAGCATGTTGTGGTTGATGGTAACCATATGCTGGCTGGTCAGAATCTGAAATTCAATGTTGAAGTCATTGCCATCCGTGAAGCGACCGAAGAAGAGCTGGCTCATGGTCATGTTCATGGTGCTCATGGTCACGAACATGGTGAGGGGTGCTGCGGTGGTCACGGCGGCGATGACGATGGCCATCATCACCATAATGAAGGGCACGATGGATGCTGCGGTGGTGGCGGTTGCCACTGATAAGCTAAAGCGGATAGTGGACTTTTAATATTTAAAAAAAACGGGGCAAGTTTGGAATAGTTGGTTTCAATGCTTGCCCTAATTTATTGTGATTTAATGCTTTTCCTAGTAATGAGGCGGAGGGGTTTCCTCAGATTGTGAAGCGATCATTGAGGGTTGAGTGGCTTTCAATCGTTCTGTCATCAACCGCAAATGCTCTCTTAATTTAGTTATCTCCATTTGCTGCTCAGTCACTACCTGATTTAATTCTTCGATAGTTATTTCTTGAAAGGCAATTCGACTTTCTAAATTTTCAAGCCGTTGTTCAAATTCTGACAGATCCATGATTTCCTCCCGTTTCAGGCCCTGTATTGCCCGTGTTAGATGCCTCATATTAATTAAGAGTAGCCTACTATGCCCAGAATATTCTGTGAAATGCGGTTATTATGAAACTTCTTGTCATTCATGTTGTCTTAACACCTTTGGGGCACTAAAACAGCAAACCTTGTGTTCAGCAAACAATTGTGTTTGGTAAACATGGTGTTTGGTAAACATTGTGTTGTGCTCCTGTAGACAGTTATAGTGACTTGATTGCATAACTTTTGCTGACGGTAAAATCCCCCAAAGCTATTGGAGAAACAGATGAAATCATTGTTTAAAGTTACCCTGCTTGCTACCACATTAGCGATGGCTTTCAGCGCCCCTCAGGTGTTGGCGGCTAAAGCAGATAGTCAGAGTAGCACAGAATTGAACAGCGCATTTAAAACAGAAGATCAGCAAAATGCTTATGCTCTGGGCGCATCTTTAGGGCGTTATATGCAAAACACCCTGAAAGAACAGAAATCTCTGGGTATCCCATTGAATAAAGATCAATTGTTATCGGGTGTGCAGGATGCTTTCAATAATAAGAGCAAACTGACTGACAGCGAAATTGAAAATACGCTGCGTGCATTTGAAGGTAAAGTGAAGTCTGCCGCTGAAGCTAAGATGGAAAAAGAGGCCCGCGAGAATGAAGCTAAAGGCGCTAAATATCGTGAAGAATTTGCTAAGGAAAAGGGTGTCGTTAAGAGTAAAACCAGCCTTTTATATAAAATAGAGAAGGAAGGCAGCGGTAAGAAGCCTGTGGCAAGCGACACGGTAGTTGTGAACTACCGGGGGACATTGATTGATGGTAAAGAGTTCGATAGCTCCTATAAGCGTAATGAACCCCTTTCTATTCGCCTGGATAGCGTTATCCCAGGTTGGACGGAAGGTTTACAGAATGTGAAAAAAGGTGGAAAAATTAAACTGGTTATTCCACCAGAGCTGGCTTATGGTAAAGCGGATCTGCCGGGGATTCCTGCAAATTCGACATTAGTATTTGATATTGAGTTGCTGGATGTTAAAGCGGATACCAAAGCTAAGTAAGCTGTGCGCTAAATATCTTTAATGAATACGGATAAAACCGTTGGTAGAGATTCTGTCAACGGTTTTTTGTTACTGAAAGCTGTGATAGAGACCAAATGTCTGAGTAGCAATGGCTTGACGATAATGTCATGTGGTTTTAACGTGAATATTTCATGTGGGTGCAAAGATCTTTGATTGAGATCTCTGTTAAGCTGCAACAATTGAATTTTCACAAGAAATTTTTATAGAATTATCACGTTGTGTTTTTAGCAAGACGTTGTCTGCGATTGAAGGATGGTGTATTTAATGTCTAACCCGTTATTATCTGGTGATATCAGTGATGTCGATTTACTGGAAAACCAACCGTTTACTGAAACGGACCACGAAATTTTAAAGTCTTATGAAGCCGCGGTTGATGGCTTAGCCATGCTAATTGGTGGGCATTGCGAGATTGTCCTTCATTCATTGGAAGATCTTAAATGTTCAGCTATCAGAATAGCTAACGGAGAACATACAGGTCGTAAAATAGGTTCACCTATTACTGATCTTGCGCTGCGTATGTTACATGACATTACAGACGAAGATTGTAGTGCATCCAAAGCCTATTTCACCCGAGCAAAAAGCGGTTCATTGATGAAGTCAGTCACGATTGCGATCCGCAACCGGAATCGCCGAGTGATCGGCCTCTTGTGCATTAATATGAATCTTGATGTCCCTTTCTCTGAAATTATTCAGACATTTATTCCAGAGGAAACACATGATGTCGCTCCAAATGTAAATTTTGCCTCATCCGTGGATGATTTGGTGGCGCAAACGCTGGAATATACTATCGAAGAAGTCAATATTGATCGCGGTGTATCCAATAATGCCAAGAACAGACAGGTGGTTCTGAATCTCTATGAGAAAGGCATTTTTGATATTAAAGATGCAATCAATCAGGTTGCCGAGCGTTTAAATATTTCTAAACATACTGTTTACCTCTATATTCGCCAGTTTAAAAATGGTGAATGTTTAGGGCCAGAGCGGTAATGTCTTCGTTGTCTTATTGTCTGCTGGTTACGGGGCCTGCATATGGCACCCAACAAGCCAGCAGTGCTTACCAGTTCGCGCAAGCCTTGATGACGATGGGGCATAAACTTAATACCGTATTTTTTTATCGGGAAGGGGTTTATAACGGCAGTCAGTTGACTGTACCAGCCAGTGATGAGTTTAACTTGGTTAGCGCATGGCGGATGATGGCAACGGAGCACCGGTTTAGCATGCACATTTGTATTGCCGCAGCCCTTCGCCGTGGTGTTCTTGATACTCAGCAGGCGAGTGAATTGAATCTACCGGTAGCAAATCTGGCTGAACGGTTTGAATTAAGCGGATTGGGAACACTGGCTGAAGCCATGTTGACTTGCGACCGTGTGGTGCAATTCTGAGAGGCAAAAATGAAAAAAATTGCTTTTGTCTTCACTAAAACACCTCATGGTGATGCAGGGGGTAGAGAAGGTCTGGATGCATTGTTGGCAACTTCGGCATTAACAGAAAAGATAGGTGTATTTTTTATTTCTGACGGTGTACTCCAACTACTACCCGATCAGCAGCCTGACAGAATTCTTGCCAGAAACTATATCGCTACTTTTAAGGTGTTGCCTTTGTACGATATCGAAGAATGTTATTTGTGCCGGGAAGACCTTGTTACGCGTGGGTTAAGCTCAGTTAATCGTTTTGTTCTGGATGCGGAAGTGATATCCGCGGAAACGATCAGGGAGAAACTGGTTGACTATGATGTTGTGCTGACATTCTGAGCTATTGGAAGGACAATGATATGCTATATACTGTTAGCCGATCGCCTTATCAATGTGATTTCAATGTGATATCCAAACTGCTTGCTAGTGGTGATGATATCTTGTTTATCCAGGATGGTGTATTGGCAGGTATTGAGGGTAATTGCTATCTGCCGGTGTTGATCAGTCGTGGTGCTACATTGTATGCGCTGAAAGAAGATATTGAGGCGCGGGGATTGGACAATCAGGTTTCAGACAAAGTGCAAGTGATCGACTATACTGACTTTGTTAACCTGACGGTAAAACACCATCAACAATTCGCCTGGTAGTTGAGAAAAAGCTGTATATTTCTTGACACCCTGGCGAGTCAGCCATAAAATTCCGCGTCCTCGTGTTTTGCCGTTGGGCAGACAAGAGATTTAATCCGTGTTTACGAAGCAAAAAAACCAGGAGTTTTTTTAATAATGTCAACTATTAACCAGCTGGTGCGCAAACCCCGTAGCACGAAGGTTGCAAAAAGCAACGTTCCTGCTCTGGAAGCTTGCCCGCAGAAGCGCGGCGTATGTACTCGTGTATATACCACCACCCCTAAAAAACCAAACTCCGCACTGCGTAAAGTATGTCGTGTGCGTTTGACTAACGGTTACGAAGTTTCTTCTTACATCGGTGGTGAAGGCCACAACTTGCAGGAACACTCCGTAATTCTGATCCGTGGCGGTCGTGTTAAAGACTTGCCAGGTGTGCGTTACCACACTGTTCGCGGTGCACTGGACTGTTCTGGTGTTAAAGACCGTAAACAAGGTCGTTCTAAGTACGGTGTGAAGAAGCCAAAAGCTTAATGGTTCTCCGTTAAGTAAGGCCAAACATTATTTACTTTAATGTCAAAATAAACTCGTAGAGTTTTGGACAACCCTGAATTCGAAACGGAGTATTTCCATGCCACGTCGTCGTGTAATTGGTCAGCGTAAAATTCTGCCAGATCCAAAGTTTGGATCTGAATTACTGGCCAAATTTGTCAATATCCTGATGGTAGATGGTAAAAAATCTACTGCGGAAGCAATTGTATATAGTGCGCTTGAGACCCTGGCTCAGCGTTCTGGTAAAGAACACTTGGAAGCGTTTGAACTCGCATTGGATAATGTGCGTCCAACTGTGGAAGTTAAGTCCCGCCGTGTTGGTGGTTCTACTTATCAGGTTCCAGTTGAAGTTCGTCCGGTTCGTCGCAATGCGTTAGCAATGCGCTGGATCGTTGAAGCTGCTCGTAAACGCGGTGATAAATCCATGGCTCTGCGCCTGGCGAACGAATTATCCGATGCAGCCGAGAATAAAGGCACTGCTGTTAAGAAACGTGAAGACGTTCACCGTATGGCAGAAGCTAACAAGGCGTTCGCACACTATCGTTGGTAATCCTATCGTAGTGATGATGCCCTGGGTGGCTGTTTTGCCACCCAGATTTACATTGAACGTCCTAGGAATAGAGGAATCAAATGGCTCGTACAACACCCATTGCACGCTACCGTAACATCGGTATCAGTGCACACATCGACGCTGGTAAAACCACCACTACCGAACGTATTCTGTTCTACACTGGTGTAAACCATAAGATCGGTGAAGTTCATGATGGCGCTGCTACTATGGACTGGATGGAACAGGAGCAGGAGCGTGGTATTACCATCACCTCCGCAGCAACGACTGCTTTCTGGTCAGGTATGGCTAAGCAGTTTGACGCGCACCGTATCAACATCATCGACACCCCAGGGCACGTTGACTTCACCATCGAAGTAGAACGTTCCATGCGTGTTCTTGACGGCGCCGTAATGGTTTATTGTGCGGTTGGTGGTGTTCAGCCACAGTCCGAAACCGTATGGCGTCAGGCAAATAAATATAAAGTTCCACGTATCGCGTTCGTTAACAAAATGGACCGTATGGGAGCGAATTTCTTACGTGTTGTTGAGCAGATCAAAACTCGCTTGGCGGCAAACCCAGTACCTCTGCAATTAGCCATTGGTGCGGAAGATGTGTTCACCGGTGTTGTTGACCTGGTGAAAATGAAAGCCATCAACTGGAACGATGAAGATCAGGGAACCACCTTCACTTACGAAGAGATCCCAACTGATATGCAGGATCTAGCGGAAGAATGGCGTAGCAATTTGATTGAAGCCGCTGCGGAAGCATCAGAAGAGCTGATGGAAAAATACCTTGGCGGTGAAGAACTGACCGAAGAAGAGATCAAAGCGGGTCTGCGTCATCGTGTTATGACTAACGAAATCATCCTGGTTACTTGTGGTTCTGCCTTTAAGAACAAAGGTGTTCAGGCGATGCTGGATGCCGTTATTGAGTATCTGCCAGCGCCAACGGATGTTGAGTCCATTAAAGGTCTTCTGCCAGATGGTAAAGATACTCCGGCAGAACGTCATTCTGACGACAACGAACCGTTCTCGGCACTGGCGTTTAAAATCGCTACTGACCCATTCGTTGGTAACCTGACCTTCTTCCGTGTCTACTCTGGCGTGGTTAATTCCGGTGATACCGTTCTTAACCCAGTGAAAGATAAAAAAGAGCGTTTTGGCCGTATCGTTCAGATGCATGCTAACAAGCGTGAAGAAATCAAAGAAGTTCGCGCAGGCGACATCGCAGCTGCGATCGGTCTGAAAGACGTGACTACTGGTGATACTCTGTGTGATATCAGTTCTCCAATCATTCTGGAGCGTATGGAATTCCCAGAGCCGGTAATCTCTGTTGCGATCGAGCCGAAAACTAAAGCCGACCAGGAAAAAATGGGTATCGCTTTAGGTCGTCTGGCTCAGGAAGACCCATCATTCCGCGTGTCTACCGATGAAGAATCCGGCCAGACTATTATCGCGGGCATGGGTGAGCTTCACCTAGACGTTCTGGTTGACCGTATGCGTCGTGAGTTCAAAGTTGAAGCGAACGTCGGTAAACCTCAGGTTGCTTACCGTGAAACCATCCGTACTACTGTTGAACAAGAAGGTAAATTTGTTCGTCAGTCTGGTGGTCGTGGTCAGTTTGGTCACGTATGGCTGCGTATTGAGCCAATGGAAGCAGGTGGCCCAGGCTACCAATTCGCTAACGAAATCGTTGGCGGTGTTATTCCTAAAGAATATATCCCTGCTGTAGATAAGGGTATTCAGGAACAAATGAAGAATGGTGTTCTGGCCGGTTACCCGATTGTTGACGTTAAAGTAGCAGTGTTCGATGGTTCTTACCACGAAGTTGACTCCTCTGAAATGGCGTTCAAAATCGCAGGTTCTATGGGCTTCAAAGAAGGCTTCATGAAAGCGAAACCAGTTCTGCTGGAACCTATCATGAAAGTTGAAGTTGAAACTCCAGAAGACTACATGGGTGACGTTATCGGTGACCTAAACCGTCGCCGTGGTATGATTGACGGTATGGAAGATATGACTACCGGTAAAATCGTACGTGCTCAGGTACCATTATCTGAAATGTTTGGTTATGCTACTGACCTGCGTTCTCAGACCCAAGGTCGTGCTTCTTACTCCATGGAGTTCCTGAAGTACAATGAAGCGCCGAGCAACGTCGCTCAGGCTATTATCGAATCTCGTAAAGCTAAATAAGTTTTTCGGGTTTAATATCTAGATTCAGCTCCCTCTCCAATATGATGAGGGAGCGATATTAAGGAATAGAGTCGTGTCTAAAGAAAAATTTGAACGTACAAAACCGCACGTTAACGTTGGTACTATCGGCCACGTTGACCACGGTAAAACTACCCTGACTGCTGCTATCACTACTGTACTGGCTAAAACCTACGGTGGTAACGCTCGTGCATTCGACCAAATCGATAACGCGCCAGAAGAAAAAGCGCGTGGTATCACCATCTCTACTTCTCACGTAGAATATGATACCCCAAGCCGTCACTATGCACACGTTGACTGCCCAGGCCACGCCGACTATGTGAAAAACATGATCACCGGCGCGGCTCAGATGGACGGCGCGATCCTGGTAGTTGCCGCGACTGACGGTCCAATGCCACAGACGCGTGAGCACATCCTGTTAGGCCGTCAGGTAGGCGTTCCTTACATCATCGTGTTCCTGAACAAATGTGACATGGTAGACGACGAAGAGCTGCTGGAACTGGTTGAGATGGAAGTGCGTGAGCTGCTGTCTCAGTATGATTTCCCAGGCGACGACACGCCAGTAATCCGTGGTTCTGCTCTGAAAGCACTGGAAGGTGATGCAGAGTGGGAAGCCAAAATCATCGAACTGGCAGAAGCCYTGGACAGCTACATCCCAGAACCCGAGCGTGCAATTGACCAGCCATTCCTGCTGCCAATCGAAGACGTATTCTCTATTTCAGGCCGTGGTACCGTGGTGACCGGTCGTGTAGAGCGCGGTATCGTTAAAGTGGGTGAAGAAGTTGAAATCGTGGGTATTAAAGACACGACTAAAACCACGTGTACGGGTGTGGAAATGTTCCGCAAACTGCTGGACGAAGGCCGTGCGGGTGAGAACGTGGGTGTTCTGCTGCGTGGTACCAAGCGTGACGAAATCGAACGTGGTCAGGTATTGGCAAAACCCGGTTCAATCAAGCCACACACCACTTTCGAATCAGAAGTTTATATTCTGAGCAAAGACGAAGGCGGCCGTCATACTCCGTTCTTCAAAGGCTACCGCCCACAGTTCTACTTCCGTACAACTGACGTGACCGGGACTATCGAACTGCCAGAAGGCGTGGAAATGGTGATGCCAGGTGATAACATTCAGATGATTGTTACCCTGATTGCACCAATCGCGATGGACCAGGGTCTGCGCTTCGCAATCCGTGAAGGTGGCCGTACAGTAGGTGCTGGTGTTGTTGCTAAAGTTATCGCATAATTTTTTGATGTGATTACTCTAAAAGGGCATCAACTGATGACCTTTTTGTACGTTGTTTTATAAGAACCTATCTCATCAATAGTTGTTTTTAATTATTGGTGAGATAGGCTCTGATACAACGAATTGGCTATATATCTCTCAGATATACAA
>NZ_NMQR01000049.1 GCF_003545805.1 Photorhabdus sp. CRCIA-P01
ATGTAATTCAATATTGCTAACATAAGCCCACTCCTTCACAAGATGAGCTTTGTTGTAACCCGCCCCATCCACAATAAGATGAATTTTTTGATGATAGTCAGGATAAGACCTTCTTATTTCATTGAAAAAACAGCAAATGTTGTAGTCATTGAGGGTTTGATATTCCTGGAACACCGTACGACCAATGGCATTCAGGTTGAGGGCGCCCAATAGATTCAGGCGAGTTCGGCTTCCAGTTGTTTTGACTGTTTTTTTCTCACCTTTTCGCATCCAGCCATAACCGAGTTTGGTGCCTTGAGTCGGGTGAACCGCGTCAAGGAAAAGGATGGGTTCGTCTTTCGCTGTGACTTTAAGATTTTCATAATATTCAATAAATTGTCGCTGTTTCTCTGCCTCGAATTTATGAGGGACGCCACACGGTTTTTTATAAGAAAAACCCTGACGGTGTAGCCATTTATTCATGCCGGGAATGCTAAAGGTCATATTCCAGAGCTGAGCGACATAGGCCACGATTTCATGGGTGTGATGGAAAAGATGTTGAGATAAGTGGTTGATTAAAAAATCAGTTTGTTCTTGGGAAAGTAAACTGTCAGACCCCCCATTACCCGATTTAAGTTTACCGTGATTAAGGTAATCACTGATATGGCGGTCAACCGTGGTCTGATGGAGTCGCAATGCCTGGGCTATCATCACAGAACTCCACCCTTCAGAAGCCAGAAGGATAGCTTTTATTCTGTCTCGTACTTGACCATCACGAGTGGTGTCGTGAAGACGCTCAAGTTTGATTTTTTGTTCTGATGTAATAAATATTTTCATAGCGAGGATAATGATCTCCATTTCGGATAAAATCAAGCATCTTCAATGATTACGGGTATAACCCGATTTAATTCCTTATCTGACATAATCACCAACATCTGAATATCCTTCTTCTAGCAAAAGGATTTTATCCTTTATGCCGCAAAAAGTGACATTACTATATTTGTGCTACACAACCACATCATGATTAACTATCTACTCTCATACGGCATAATACCAATGCCTTGAAAAGAATCATCTGTTCTCGAAATTATATTCTCACCCAATTACTCAGTAGTCATAATCTACCGAGAACAAATAACCCAATCTAGAGTATTTACAATACTGATTACAAAACACTTAGATATCATTAAATGTCACGTTCATTACCTGTACCTAGCAAGAAAAACTTTACCCAACATCAAATCGGATCTCAGTGTGTGATAAAAGTTTTCCATTATCGCGCTATCACAACAATTGCCTTTTCTATTCATTGAACAAGTCATTATGTACGATTTCAAGGTATCCTGAAATTAAGTAACCCATTAGAGTACCTCAGAGGCTTTCCTACACAAAGAATGCTATCGCTTTTTTCAGGATAACATTATTCTTTGCTAGTTAGGCTATCTCGACTTTAAGAATACCATTTCGATCAAAGTGCTTACCTCTAAGCTGTAATAATTTTAACTCACTTTTCATTAATATCTGGCCCTCTACATCCATCTTAATACTGTCATAATATAAACATACAGCTTTTATGGATTACGGATCTCAACAGACCTCCATAAATAAAAACACCAAAAAACATTTTAGTTTTATTGGTGTTTTTAGGCTTCAACCGATGTCTATAGATTCTGAGAACTTATTCCCATTCAATAGTCGCAGGTGGTTTACCACTAACATCATAGACAACTCTTGATATCCCATTGACTTCATTGATGATCCGGTTAGAAACCCGGCCCAGGAAATCATATGGCAAATGCGCCCAATGTGCGGTCATAAAATCAATCGTTTCTACTGCCCGTAACGAGACAACCCAATCATATTTACGACCATCTCCCATCACGCCCACGGAGCGAACTGGCAAGAATACTGTAAATGCCTGGCTGACTTTATTGTACAAATCAGCCTTGTGCAGCTCTTCGATAAAAATAGCATCTGCACAACGTAGCAAATCGCAGTACTCTTTCTTTACTTCACCCAATACACGAACACCCAAACCTGGGCCTGGGAATGGATGGCGGTTCAACATGTCATAAGGCAATCCCAATTCCAAACCTATCTTACGTACTTCATCTTTGAACAACTCTTTCAGCGGTTCCACCAGACCCAATTTCATCTCTTCCGGCAAGCCCCCGACGTTATGATGAGATTTGATAACGTGTGCTTTGCCTGTCGCAGATGCCGCTGATTCGATGACGTCTGGATAAATAGTGCCTTGTGCCAGCCACTTAACCTGAGCCTGCTTACTTGCCTCTTCATCAAAGACTTCAACAAACACACGGCCAATCGTTTTGCGTTTCTCTTCCGGATCATCGATGCCAGCCAGTGCAGTAAGGAAACGATCTTCCGCAGGAACATGAACAATGTTCAACCCAAATTTGCCGGCAAACATTTCCATCACCTGATCAGCTTCATTCAAACGCAACAAACCGTTATCAACAAATACACAGGTCAGGCGGTTACCAATTGCGCGATGCAGTAACAATGCGGTGACAGAGGAATCAACACCACCGGACAGCCCCAAAATAACGTGATCCTCACCAATCTGTTCACGCAGGCGTTCAACGGTATCTTCAATAATAGACGCAGGCGTCCACAGCGCTTTACATTGGCATACATCCAGAACAAAACGTTCCAATATACGCTGCCCCTGATGGGTATGGGTGACTTCCGGGTGGAATTGCACACCATAAAAACATTTTTCTTCATTTGCTATGATGGCAAATGGACAGGTATCAGTGCTGGCAATAGTGATAAAGTCATCAGGAATTGCAGTGACTTTATCACCATGACTCATCCATACATTTAATAATGGTTTACCTTGCTCATTTAATGAATCCTGAATCCCACGGAACAATGCACTTTCCGCTTTAATCTCAACCTGAGCATAACCAAATTCACGCTCAGTAGAATCTTCTACCTTACCACCGAACTGTACCGACATTGTTTGCATGCCATAGCAAACACCCAGAACCGGAATGTCAGCGTTAAAAACATATTCAGGTGCACGTGGACTTCCTTGTGCTGTGGTACTTTCCGGGCCACCGGAAAGAATAATGCCGCTTGGGTTGAATTCGCGGATTTGCTCTTCTGTGACATCCCATGCCCAAAGTTCACAATAAACCCCGATTTCACGGATACGGCGAGCAATCAATTGAGTATATTGCGAACCAAAATCAAGGATAAGAATGCGGTGTTGATGGATATTAGTTGTCATGTGCAGTGAATTCCAAAAAAACAAGTAACAAATAAAGATAAGTAGCCCTTATACGGGCCACAATAAATATGGATTACAAACCTAACCGGTAGTTTGGAGACTCTTTGATAATGGTGACATCGTGAACGTGGCTTTCCTGAATACCCGCATTACTAATACGAACAAATTCTGCTTTGGTTCTCAATTCATCAATAGTTGCACAGCCAGTCAGCCCCATACAGGAACGCAAGCCTCCCATTTGCTGATGGACAATGTTTTTCAGCAAACCTTTATAGGCAACGCGGCCTTCAATGCCTTCCGGTACCAGCTTGTCGGCGGCATTATCCGTTTGGAAATATCGATCAGAAGAGCCTTTAGACATCGCCCCTAATGATCCCATGCCACGATAAGATTTAAATGAACGTCCTTGGTACAGCTCAATTTCTCCCGGTGACTCTTCTGTCCCTGCCAGCATGGAGCCCACCATGACACACGACGCTCCCGCAGCGATGGCTTTGGCAATATCGCCAGAGAAACGAATACCACCATCAGCAATAACTGGAATACCGGTGCCTTCCAACGCTTCAACGGCATCAGAGATAGCGGTAATTTGTGGCACCCCTACACCGGTAACAATACGGGTAGTACAGATAGAACCGGGACCAATACCGACTTTAACCGCATTGACGCCAGCCGCTACCAGCGCTTTTGCGCCTTCCCCAGTCGCCACGTTACCACCAATAATTTGTAGATTTGGATACTTAGCACGGGTTTCACGAATACGTTGCAGTACCCCTTCAGAATGACCATGCGATGAATCAATAAGCAGAACATCAATACCAGCAGCAACTAATGCATCAATACGCGCTTCATTGCCGGCACCAGCACCAACCGCGGCACCAACACGTAAACGACCATGTTCATCCTTACAGGCATTCGGTTTACGTTCTGCTTTCTGGAAATCTTTAACCGTGATCATGCCAAGCAGATGAAAGTTTTCATCAACTACCAGCGCTTTCTCAACACGTTTTTCATGCATTTTCTGCAACACAACTTCACGGGCTTCACCTTCTTTTACTGTCACCAGACGCTCTTTAGGCGTCATTACCGCAGTAACAGGCTGATCCAAATCGGTAACGAAACGGACATCACGGCCAGTAATAATACCAACCAACTCATTTCCTTCAGTGACAACCGGATAACCCGCAAAACCATTACGTTCTGTCAATTCTTTAACTTCACGCAGCGTTGTTTTAGATGCCACAGTGACTGGATCTGTCACAACACCACTCTCATGTTTTTTAACTCGGCTAACCTCTTCTGCCTGACGCTCAATAGACATATTTTTATGGATAAAACCCATGCCACCTTCCTGAGCCAATGCAATAGCCAAACCGGATTCAGTAACGGTATCCATAGCGGCAGACAACATGGGAACTTTTAGGCGAATGGTAGAAGTCAGTTGAGTAGACAGGTCAGCAGTGTTAGGTAAAACGGTAGAATGAGCAGGGACTAACAGAACATCATCAAAGGTTAAAGCTTCTTTTTTAACTCGTAACATAAGCAATATCTCACCAGGCTGCGAAAAATTTAAGGAATAAAATATTGCCGTGGCATTATACAGAACGTAATCGGTTGCCTCCAGCATTTTATTAAAAAATTTCTTGCTTACTTTATAACGCACGTTAGTATCAATATATTAAGTTCTTGTTTTGAAATTTGATCTTTCTCACATGTCACTACCTTTTAACACTGGAATTTTTTCTGTCAGTCGTCTTAATCAGACGGTTCGACAACTGCTCGAAATGGAAATGGGCAGAATTTGGCTGAGCGCTGAAATATCCAATTTTTCTCAACCCTCCTCCGGGCACTGGTATTTCACGCTGAAAGATGAGCGTGCCCAAGTGCGGGCGGCAATGTTTCGCAGTAGTAATCAACGGGTAACATTCAAGCCACAAAATGGTCAGCAGGTTTTGGTTCGCGCGGCAATCACACTTTATGAACCCAGAGGGGACTATCAGCTTATTGTTGAAAGTATGCAACCCGCCGGTGATGGGCTGTTACAACAACAGTTTGAACTATTGAAACAAAAACTCGATGCCGAAGGATTATTTGACCAAAGCCACAAAAAACCGTTGCCATCTCCTGCTCAACAGCTTGGTGTAATTACTTCAACCAGTGGCGCTGCCCTGCATGATGTTTTGAATATTTTAAAGCGCCGTGATCCATCATTGCCCATCATCATTTATCCGACAGCGGTTCAGGGCACAGAAGCACCATCACAGATTATTCGAGCTATTGAATTAGCGAATGAACGGCAAGAGTGCGATGTATTGATTGTTGGGCGCGGTGGTGGCTCGCTGGAAGACTTATGGAGTTTCAACGACGAACGAGTCGCCAGAGCCATTTTCCACAGTGATATTCCGATAGTCAGTGCGGTCGGTCATGAAACAGATGTCACCATTGCTGACTTTGTAGCCGATTTACGCGCCCCGACACCATCAGCGGCCGCTGAGTTAGTCAGCCGTAATCAGCTCGAATTGTTACGCCACATTCAGTCGCAACAACAACGACTGGAAATGGCAATGGATTACTTCTTTGCCCAGAAACAGCGTATTTTCAGTCTGTTATCTCATCGTTTACAGCAACAACACCCTCATCTACGACTAGCCCGCCAGCAAAACTTACTCGTCAGTTTACGCCAGCGACTCACTGACAGCTTGCAACGGCACTTAAAGCAAAACAGCTTGGCTTATGAGAAATTACAGCAACGGCTCTGGTACGCTGAACCTAGCCAGCAGATCCACCAATATAGCCAACAGATTCAGCAACAAGATTTTCGGTTAAGACAAGCGATTGAAAGGCAAATCAGCCGTTCCAGAGAAAAATTTGCCATTTCCTGTTCACGGATGGAAGCCGTTAGCCCTCTGGCAACGCTGGCCCGTGGTTACAGCATCAGTCAAACATCGGATGGAAAATTACTGAAACAAACCAAACAGGTACATGTTGGTGATGTCCTGAATACCCGTTTACAAGATGGTTGGATTGAAAGTGAAGTGTTGAAAATCAAGAAAGAACGGAAAAAACGATCTGCAAATCTGAAATAGTGGCACTCCTTTGCCACTTATTTTTCCTATAATCAGAAACGGATTTCTGCGCCGGCAATATAGGTCCGGCCCCGAGCGGTTTGCATAGCCGAAGTAGATTTATCCATTAATGCAGCCGTATTACTCATACGATTAAGTGCTTCAGAGTAGTTTCTGTTTGTCAGATTCTGTACTGAAAATTTAAACAGCATATTTTTATTTATTTTATAATCACTGTAAAAATCGACCACAATTGGAATTTTTCTCTCCTTTTCCATCACCGTTCGCCCATCACTGTCCTGATTATAAGGATCTGAATCTAGCTTATAGGACTTACCGGTATATTTAATTATTGTTCCAATCCGTAGTTTTTCGCCCAATAGACGACCTCCTGTATCCAAAGTCAAAAAACTTTCAGGTAATTCTGATGTAGGATCCGCACCAAAAATCGATGTGGAAATAGAAGTCGGTTGGCTTGTTTTTTGTCGGCTATAAGCCAATTTACTATAAAATACACCGGCATCATAATCAGCAGAGACTTCATAGCCGCGCATTATTACCGGGGTTATGCTATTGCTATAAATATACATACCGAAATTTGCATCAATATGCTGCCAATCTTCTTCTGATAATTTAGAATATTGGCATATCCTGCCATCTTTGCACAGAGTATATGAATCACTACTGATGTAATTCTTTATCTTAGTATGATACCAAGCCGCTTTCAGACGGAAAGTATCTCCTTTTACAATCATGTCTGGACGGTAACTATTAAAACCAATTTGATAAGTATCCGATTTTTCTCCTTTCAAGAATGGGTTTATCGATGCACCACCTTCATTGCCATAGAAAACTTCTTGCACATTCGGCGCTCTCATAGAGTGGGTGTAACTCACGAAAGGCTGAAATTCAGGAATAATTTCCGCCGACAGCAAAATACTTGGATTAAATTCACGCTCTTTCAAATTCAGTTTACTTTCACCTTGAGGGAAACAATTAACGCGTAACTCACAGGCTGGTTTATGGCCCTTTACACTATAATTCATATAATTAAGGTTAACATTAACTTGGTAAATATCACGAGTAATTTTCAACCCGCTATAAATACTGGCAATATCTTGTTTACCACTTGGTGCAAAACTATTATTTTCTTTTGCTTCACTATCTGTCTTTTCATATTTTTTCTTTTTTTCTTCATCTTCTATATCAGAGTAAACGCTATCAATTTTCTTACTATATTCAGTCCTCATCAATTTACCACCGAATATCAACTCAAAATCGGTATCGCCGTAATTAAAACGGCTGGTGTTACTGAGATTAATAGCGTTTGATTTATTTTTAGTTTTGCTGTTTGTCAATGCATTAAGTGCAGAATTATAGATTTGATCACTTCCGCTGGTACTCACCAACAATTTCATATCAACCAATTCACTGAATGGCTTGTAGTTGTATTTCAGATAAAAATCCTCACTATCAATATGACGCTGAGTAAATTTATTGTGATACAAACGACCACTCAGCTCCATATCATGAAATTCATTTGGTTTAATATTTAATTTCATTAATTGAGAATTGGGTTTCTGTTTAAAAGATTTATCGGTACCAAATTCATCACTTGATATTCCGTCAGCATTTTTATAATTAGCATCAATTGAATGCCCACTGACAGCCAGCACAGCGCCAATTGATCCTTCAGAACTAAAAGCCTGCGTTTTACCAGCGACGGCAATCATGCCATTATGACCAATGCCATTATCGCCATAGAGCATTTTTGTACGTATTCCCAATGTATTGCCACTGAATATCACATCATCAACACCAATTGTGCGGAAATTAGCACTACCCGCTAATGCGTTGACACTATCAGAACCATCAGATTGCCCTCGACTAATATCCACACCAACAATAAAATTAGGATCAATTAATGAGCCAAACTGGCTCTGAAGACTATTACTATGTGTTATGCTGGTGGGTGATGTACCATAAAAGCTCTGGCTAACACCATCAACCATCATATTCACCCGACCAAATCCACTTAATCCACGAATATTAACCGTCACCGTTCCCTGCCCCGGATCAATTTGCGTATAGGTTCCTGGCATGCTGCGCAATATACTATCCGTTGATTGAAGTTTAGTATCTTCACCTTTAGAACTGTAAGAACCGGGCTTTTCCATTGCTCGTATTTCAGTATCATCCTGTGAACCTGAAACTTTCAATCTACTGAATTTTAAAACTTTCTCTTGCTTTTCCTCAGCATAAGCAAACCCTTGCAGCCCAATTAAAACCACACCGGCCCCTGCTATCTTTGTCATTATTTTCATTTCAATTATCCCAAATGCATACAAATCAATATTTGCTCACATATCCGTTTTTAGAAAATAAAAATGTTTAGCACTGATAAATGATTATCAGTGCTTCAAATAATAAACTTATATAATTTATTTCAGTTATCTTTTAATTGTGGAAAATATTTATTGGCATTATCCAGCATCAAAATAAAACTGTAATCCAGTGCAGTATCTTTTAATCGATTAAATCGACCTGATTTACCACCATGGCCGGCACTCATATTGGTTTCTAATAATAAAATAGAGTCACCTTTCTTCATATCCCGTAATTTTGCTACCCATTTAGTCGGTTCCCAATATTGTACTTGGGAATCATAAAATCCACTCGTAACCAATAAGTTTGGATAACGTTGATGTTTTATATTGTCATACGGGCTATATGATTTAATCCGGAAATAATCTTCTTTATTTTCGGGATTACCCCACTCTTCATATTCACCTACTGTCAGCGGAATAGAAGGATCGAGCATGGTTGTCACGGCATCAACAAAGGGAACTTGAGCAACCACCCCGCGATATAATTCCGGTGCCTGATTAATTACAGCGCCCATCAGCAAACCACCAGCACTCCCTCCCATTGCATAAACCCGTTTGCTGTCACCATATTTCTGAGCAATCAGTGCCTTGGTCACATCGATAAAGTCATTAAAACTATTCATTTTATTTTCGACTTTACCTTGTAGATACCATTTTTTACCCAGTTCACCGCCACCACGCACATGTACCAAGGCGTAAACAAAGCCTCGATCTAATAAACTCAATCGCGGTGAGCTAAATGAAGGATCCATGCTCATACCATAAGCCCCATATCCATAAATCAGTATCGGGTTATGGCCTTTTTTAAACAGTGATTTACGATATACCAGAGATACCGGAATTTCTACACCATCACGAGCCTTCACCCAAATACGCTGGCTCTCATAATGATGTTTATCGAAACCTTTTACTTCCTGCTGCTTAAGTAATTCCCGCTCACCTGTTTTCATATTCCATTGGAATGTCGAGCTGGGTGTTGTCATGGATGAATAACCATAACGTACAAAATCAGTATCGGGTTCAGGGTTATAATCAATCCATGCCATATAACTTGGATCATCAAACTTAATCTGTTTTTCTTGCTGTGTTTGCCAATTAATTTGACGAATTGTCGGTAACCCTTTTGTTCGCTCCTGTACGACCAACCAGTCATTGAACAAATCAAAATCTTCAAGATCACTATCCTGCTGCGGAGCAATGACTATTTTCCACGGCGTGTTGATTGCATCAGTCTGATAAAGCCCATAAGTTTCATTCTCATGATTTGACCGGATGTAGAAATGATCGCGGAAATGGTCAATATAATATTCCCGGCCTTCCTGACGAGGAGAAAATACTTGAAGTTCAGCTTGTGGTTTATTTGCATCAATCAGCAAATATTCAGAAGTCGACGTACTGGTTATCGACAACATAATATAATCACGGGAAGTACTTTTAGATATGCTTAAATAAAAGCGCTCATCTTCTTCCTGATATATTTTCTGATCTTCGCGGGTATTGCTACCATATTGGTGACGAAATACCTGATATGGTAATAAAGTTTGCGAATGTCTGCGCACATAAAACAACGTATTGTTGTCATTAGCCCAAACCAGGTTGCCAGAAGTATTTTTTATTACATCGTTATTCCACTGTTTGTCAGCGATATCTTTAAAAGAGATCTGATAATTACGGCGTCCCTGCGTATCTTCAGCAATCGCAATACGTTTATTATCCAGAGAAACAGCAAAATTACTCAATTGGTAATATTCGTGCCCTTTAGCCCTTTCATTACCATCGACCAGTACCTGCCAATCTGATGAGCCATCAACGGGTTTACGCTGATAAATCGGAAAATCTTTGCCAGTTTCATAGATTGTCCGATAAATATACCCATTATAACTATAGGGTACCGATTGATCATCCTGCTTCATCCTGCCAACCATTTCTTCGTATAACGTATCCCGTAGCTGTTCACCGGGTTTTAACATCTGTTCGGCATATTTATTTTCGGCTGTCAGATAATCAATGATCTTTTGATCTTTGCGATTATCATCCCGCATCCAGTAATAATCATCTATACGAGTATCATCGTGGGTAATTATATTGTGTGGTTGTTTCATTGCCTTTGGTGGCATAATTTCTTCCTCTGCGGCGGCAGGATTCAACCAGCCGCTCAATAAAAATATCAATAACAGCCCTTTAGTTTTCAGGGCAAACCGCGCTTGCTGCCTTAACATATCTGCTGTCCTTAAGTCGATCAAAAGTATTAATTAGCTAAACTAAAATCAATCGGAAGTTCTATCGTAATTTCATTACCGTTTAAAACGGTATCGGGGGGAGCTGGCAACGGCTGCGCCCTTGCCAGAACTTGCTTTGCTTCCCTGTCCAGAGAATGGGTTCCGGAACGACGAACTAAATCGCTGTTAGTGACATAGCCCTGTTTATCAATAGTGAATCTGACTGTAGGCCGACCGGTGCGATTTCTCCTCTGTGCATCCTCTGGATAGCGTTTATAGCGGTTCAAATGCCCGATAACCTCAGCCCGCCATAGCGCATCGGCATCCGCAACCGCCTTTGAATCACTGTCATAAGCAGCAGCAACCCGCGAAGTAACATTCGTAGATGTAGCCGTACTGCTCACCATGGCGGCACTACTTTGAGATTTTTCACTCTCTTGTTCTTCTACCTGCTGACGTTTCACTGGCGGTGTTTTTTTAATCTCTTCGTGGTGCTTTTTCTGTTTTTTAGGTTTATGCACCAGAATCTGCGCCTGTTCATCTTTAATAAGTTCAGGCGTCTTAATCTCATTAATCTCGCTCTCCTGCTGCCGACTGGCAACGGAAAGTTGTTGTTCAATACCAATAGGTTGCTTTTGTACCTGATGTGTCGCTTCTGTCAACAATGAAAGCTCCATCATCACTGCCGGCGGTGGCATCAGTTCATCAATAGCAATTCCTTCTGGCTGGTGGATAATCCAGCCAACCAAAATGAGGTGAGCAGCAATAGCAGAAATGAGCCCTTTTTTAAAATGACTCGTTTGAAAGGCCGGGTGTGTCAGCGTCAACATGAATGATAGCGCATAGTTTTAATTAGCATTTGGTAATGATAATTAATTTCATATGCTAATGAAAATTATTTTTATCTGTATCGTTAACTTGAGCACATCCCTGTGCCAAAGCCCCTTATATACAGGGAAAAGATCGCCATTTGTTTAAAATATCTACGGTTTTTTTACAGGTGTATACCAAACATAATCAGCATATTGGCTATCCAGTACATTGCTTTTCTCAGCCAGAATCACCACGACAAGGTCCTCTTGGGGCGATAAGTCTTTAACATGCAGAGGAACACCCATTACTTTCGTTGCATGATATCCACCCGCAATCAATGTGGCAGGAATTGGCGCTTTAAGTAACTGTTCCGCCATTCTGCGATCCCGCATTTGCTGAATAGTGGTCATGGCAGATAACTGTTGTTCCGTTATTTCACCACCGTGAACATCTTTAATCACCGCTTTAATCTGCGCTTTGACATTTTCAGCAACAGAAATATTCCCCTGGAGAACTGGCGGATGACTGTAAGCGGCTTTAATTTCACTGCGATCCAAGTTTGCAGACAACAACGGATAAGGCTGATATATAAGCTCCATGACCAATCCACCATACAACCCCCACCGCCACCCATCTTGCCACGCAAGAAGCTCTTTTATGCGATTTTCACGTACGATAGGCTTAGTTTGCAGCCAACTTTTAACTTTATTTACTTTTTGTTGCTGATCAGGATTAATCATCTCTAACAGGACCGAACCCTGTTCTCTTTTGAGCGGGAGTTGCTGAACCAACCAAAGTTCTATCTGATGATGATATGGATTATCATGTTTTTCACCCACAACGACCCGCTGATGTGATGCCAGCCGATTGATCAATTCATCAGGGGTCAAAGCGTGGCCTGTTTTAAGATCAATAATAGCCCCTTGTTGAGTCAGTTCCGGTGAAAGCGCTTGGGGAGTCGGTTTTTGTTGTCTAGATACACATCCAGATAAGATCAGTAAACCACAGATAATCAGAAAAAATTTTATTGCCGTGAAGAATTTCATAATATCCGCTATCCATATTAATGTTTCGCGCATCATATAGATAATAAGAATCGTTTACAACAAACAGCCCCTGCCTACCGGAAACAGGGGCGATTGGTATTACAGCGGATGAGTTTGCGCTTCAACTGCCGCCAGAGCGACCATATTAACGATGCGGCGTACAGAAGAAATGGGTGTCAGAATATGTACCGGTTTGGAAACCCCCATCAGAACTGGGCCAACAGTCACGCCTTCAGAACTGGTGACACGTAGCAAGTTATAACTGATACGGGCAGATTCCATATTCGGCATAATTAACAGATTAGCCGCCCCTTTCAATGGGCTATCTGGCATGATGTCACGACGAATACTTTCAACCAATGCGGCATCACCATGCATTTCACCATCAATTTCAAGTGAAGGTGACATTTTATTCACCCATTCCAGCGTCTGGCGCATCTTCTGTGCTGACGGGCAATCCGTGGAGCCAAAACTTGAATGAGAAAGCAGCGCAACTTTTGGTTCAATACCGAAACGGCGGACAGTCTCTGCGGCCATAAGGGTAATCTCTGCCAATTGTTCAGGCGTTGGATCATGATTGACATAAGTATCGGCAATAAAAGTATTACCACTTGGCAACATCAGTGCATTCATTGCACCCGCAGTATGAACCCCATCACGGAAACCAAAGACATTTCTCACAACATCGTAATGTTCACTGTAACTGCCAACGGTACCACAAATCAGGCCATCAGCTTCACCACGCAGTACCATAATCGCCCCAATCAGGGTGGGATTACCGATAACTGCCCGTCGAGCTTGTTCAGCGGAAACACCTCGACGTTTCATAATGTGATGATATTCCTGCCAGTATTTTTTGAAACGCGGATCATTCTCATTATTGACTACTTCAAAATCTTTACCCGCTTCAATATGCAATCCCAGTTTCTGGATACGCATTTCGATAACACTGGGGCGACCAATGAGAATCGGATAAGCCAGCCCAAGGGAGATCAACTCCTGAGTCGCATGCAATACACGTACTTCTTCCCCTTCGGCCAAAACGATACGCTTTTTCGCTTTTTTAGCCTGAGAAAAAATAGGTTTCATAAACAAGTTTGTTTTATAGACAAACTCATTCAACTTCTCGATATACGCGCCAAAGTCTTTAATCGGGCGGGTTGCTACGCCGGAATCCATTGCTGCCTTGGCAACTGCCGGGGCAATTTTCACAATCAGGCGCGGATCAAATGGTTTAGGAATAATATACTCCGGGCCAAAAAACAGATCCTGATCGTCATAAGCCGAAGCCACCTCTTCACTCTGTTCCGCCAGCGCCAAATCAGCAATCGCATGAACACAGGCGAGCTTCATCTCTTCGTTAATGGTTGTTGCACCAACATCCAGCGCGCCACGGAAAATAAACGGGAAACAGAGCACATTATTAACCTGATTCGGATAATCAGAACGACCAGTACAAATGATTGCATCAGGGCGAACTTGTTTTGCCAATGGCGGCAAAATTTCTGGTTCAGGGTTTGCCAATGCCATGATGAGTGGATCTTTAGCCATCGTTTTCACCATGTCTTGAGTCAACACGCCAGGGCCGGAACATCCGAGGAAAATATCCGCGCCAGGGATAACATCACCTAATGTGCGGCTGCCATTGTCTTCAATCGCATAGGCAACTTTAGTCTCTTCCATATTTTTATCGCGACCACGATAAATCACCCCTTTAGAATCGCATACCACAATATTTTTGCGTTGCAACCCAAGCGCAACCAGCAAGTTCATACAGGCAATTGAGGCAGCACCGGCACCAGAAACAACTAAGCGAACCGCTGAAATCTCTTTTTTCATAATCCGCAAGCCATTCAAAACAGCAGCAGTACAAATTATCGCCGTACCATGCTGGTCATCATGGAATACCGGAATGTTCATTTTTTCCCGCAATTTTTTCTCAATATAGAAACATTCCGGGGCTTTGATATCTTCGAGGTTAATCCCCCCAAACGTCGGCTCCAGTGCCGCAATGATATCAATCAATTTGTCAGGATCGGACTCATCGACTTCAATATCAAATACATCAATACCTGAGAACTTTTTAAACAGTACACCTTTTCCTTCCATCACTGGCTTACCTGCCAGTGCACCAATATTCCCCAATCCTAAGACCGCACTACCATTAGATATCACTGCCACAAGATTGCCGCGCGCGGTATATTTGTAAGCCGCTAATGGATCTTTTGCAATTTCCAGACAAGGCGCAGCAACACCTGGTGAATAAGCTAAGGCCAAATCTCGCTGAGTTGTCAGGGGTTTAGTGGGCGTAACCGTGATTTTCCCTGGTTGTGGAAACTGGTGAAAATCCAATGCACTCTGTTTTAATTTTTCATCCATCGTCGGATCCTTTATATACAATCTGGAGTAAGAGCAGAAGCAGTATAATAGGTACTGTGTGTCAAATCATAACATTGACAGCATCTTATCAATAAAGTAGCACTTTCTTGCTCATAAAAAATACTACCCAATTTTTCCACTAATACCACTACTTAATATAGGAAAATAAAGAAAGAAACATTATCATTTATACAATGTCATTAAAGTTATAGTAACCATAATAACTATAACATAGAAAAACTCTCAATATAAATTCAATTAAAATAAATTTTATAAAAGAAAACAAATCTAATAATAAATCATTTAACATATTGATTTTTAACATTATTAAAAGAAGTGAAGTTATGTGTTTTTTGTGAAAATTACTCATCTTCTTTTTTTACTTATCAAACTAATTTGCGCTATTTATATTTTTATATCAGGATGTGCTTTCTGGACTTACAGAGCTATCAATTCTGTAAATCAATCGGTTTTGATAAAATTTTTTCATAGCAATTTAATTTAGGGCAGACTCATTCATTACTGCCTTTTAATCAAATTCAAAGTCTGCATTTCGTGGCTTTACTTATTTAAGGGAGAAGGAAAATGTATAACCATTCAGTGATGATAGTTGATGACCACCCTCTCATTCGCCATGGCTTGAAACAGATTGTAGAGCTCGATCGAGCGCTTACCGTGACAGCAGAAGCTGACAATGGTGAAGAAGCAATAAATATTGCATGCAAGCTGAAACCTGATGTCATTATGATAGATCTCAATATGAACGGTCTTTCGGGCGTGGACACGATTAAATCCATCCGTAGAAAAGGGATCAATTCCTATGTACTGGTATTATCCGTTTCAGATGATCGAAATGATGTTTACGCAGCCATTGACGCGGGAGCTAATGGCTACTTACTTAAAGATAGCGACTTAGATTCGTTATTAAGCAGTATTCGCCATGCTGCTCGTGGACAAACTGTATTTAGTGAAAAAATATACCAACATCTGGCTAACCGTCATAAACATGTTGATCCTTTATCTGAATTGACCAAACGTGAGTTAGATGTATTAAAAGAAGTGTCCAGTGGCATGACCAATAAGGAAGTTGCTGATGTCCTATTTATTTCTGAAGAGACAGTGAAGGTACACATCAGAAACTTGTTAAAAAAACTGAATGTACGTTCCCGCCTGGCTGCAACAATCATGTATTTGCAACATAGGAAAAATGGAGTAGCCTAATACTTCTTCCGAGCCGTTCCTTGGGCTTATTACCGAGGTCGGCTCTTATCGTTGTTATATAGCAAATACCCCTTATGAGAACAAGCCAATAAAATTGAGTCTCCTGCTTTAGTATCTCCGATAATAAAAATCAGGATATCATCTGGATAAAACAGGCATTTTCCAGCATTATGTTTAGGTATTTAAATTTTTTTTAAGGATCTGTTAAATGATGTTGGATAAATCTTCTCAACCCGCTTTTACTCTCTATGGGATCAAGAATTGTGACACAATAAAAAAAGCCCGTCGTTGGCTGGAAGGACAGGAAATTACTTATCTGTTTCATGATTATCGTGTTGATGGACTCAATGCCGCACTTTTGCAGTCATTTATTGACAAACTTGGTTGGGAATCATTGATTAATACCCGTGGTACAACTTGGCGTAAACTGACCGATCAACAACGAGCGACAATTAATAATGCTGACGCAGCAAAAGCCTTGATGTTGGAACAACCCGCTATTATCAAACGTCCACTATTAATTTCTGCAAAAGGTGATTGCCTATTAGGTTATAAAGTGGATGAATATCAGCAATTTTTTGCTGAGGCACTCTGAAATGACTTGCCCTGTAATTGAACTTGCACAACAACTTATCAGGCAACCCTCTATCAGCCCAGACGATAAAGGTTGCCAAGATATTATGATCGCTCATTTGCAAGCAATTGGCTTTACCATTGAACGGATGCCCTTTGGCGATACAAACAATTTTTGGGCCTATCGCGGCATAGGCTCGACGTTAGCCTTTGCCGGACACACTGATGTCGTCCCCGCAGGCGATGAATCTCAGTGGGAATATCCCCCATTTGAGCCAACTATCCGTAATGGTATGTTATATGGCCGGGGTGCTGCGGATATGAAAGGCTCATTAGCCGCCATGATTGTCGCGGCTGAACGTTTCGTTGCCACCCATCCCAACCATAATGGACGTCTGGCCTTTCTTATTACGTCAGACGAGGAAGCGAAAGCCACCCACGGCACCGTTAAAGTGGTTGAAGCCTTGATGTCCCGCAATGAACGATTGGATTATTGCCTGATCGGTGAACCTTCTAGCCAGCATCGTCTTGGCGATATGGTGAAAAATGGCCGTCGAGGTTCCCTTACTGCAAATCTCACTGTTCACGGTATTCAAGGCCACGTTGCCTATCCGCATTTAGCTGATAACCCAATCCACCGTGCCCTTCCTGCTTTACAGACACTGATCAATACACATTGGGATAACGGGAATGAATTTTTCCCGGCAACCAGTATGCAAATTGCCAATATCCACGCGGGAACAGGTAGCCATAATGTAATCCCTGGGAATGTGCAAGTTCAATTCAATTTCCGTTTCAGTACAGAACTGACTAACAGACAAATCCGTGAACGGGTTGAAACTATCCTCAAAGATAACAATCTGAATTACACGATTGAGTGGATACTATCAGGCCAGCCGTTCCTGACAGCCAAAGGTGAGTTAGTCAATGCAGTTATACAGGCAATAGACCAATATTGTGGCTATCAACCTGAATTATCTACCAGCGGTGGTACATCCGATGGACGATTTATCGCTCAGATGGGCGCTCAAGTTGTCGAACTGGGGCCACTAAACTCAACAATTCATAAAGTTAATGAGTCCGTCAGCGCCGCCGACCTGCAACAACTTAGCCGGATTTATCAACGTGTTATGGAGCAGTTAATCCAGTGATCACAGCAAATATGTTAACCGGCCTGGCGACGGGTCACTTGATTTCTCTCTTTGGCAATCACCGATTACAACCAGAAGCCGTCAATGCTTTTCTTTCCATGCAGCAAGCCGCTGAAAAGGCCGGAATTAATCTGCAACCTGCCAGCACGTTTCGTGATTTTCAACGTCAGCAAGCGATCTGGAATGGAAAATTCCGTGGTGAACGCCCTGTGTTGGATGAAAACAACCAACCCATGGATATCACCCAGTTATCAGAAGGAGAACGCTGTAAAGCAATTCTTCGTTGGTCCGCCCTGCCCGGCGCCAGCCGTCATCATTGGGGAACAGATTTGGATATCTATGATCCAACGATGCTACCGGATAACCAGAAGTTGTTACTCGAACCTTGGGAATATGAAAATGGGGGTTATTTCGAACCATTAACTCATTGGTTGACCGAGAATATGGCTCATTTCGGTTTTTACCGTCCTTTTATCAGTCACAATAGCGGCGTCGCTTATGAACCGTGGCATATCAGCTACCAACCATTAGCCAAGCAATTAGAAAAATTGCTGACTCAGCAAATGTTGCTGGATGTATGGCAGCAGCATGACATCGCAGGCATTGACTGGTTATCTGCTAACTTACCTTATATATTTGAAAATTACCTCCATGTTGCGCAGGAGACAACCTAATGCAATGGTTAGCTGATTATTGGTGGATTATTTTAGTTATATTGGTTGGCGTTCTTCTCAACGCCATTAAAGAGTTACGCCGCCTGGATGTTAAAAAATTTTTGGACAATAAACCGGAACTGCCTCCCCATCGGGATCTTAATAGCAAGTGGGATGATGAGGATGACTGGCCACAGAAAAAGCCGTAGTCCACCCTTGCCAGTCTTTGGCAAGTTTCCGATCAAGACTTGACAACGCCTGTGCGGTTTCTTGCCGCCAGAGTCGCATTAATGCCTTATATCCACTCAACTTCAATACGGTGATGCATTGCTCAACACTCATTTCCTGCTGGAGATGATTTCTCAACGCAATCAACGGCAAATCACTGTTCAGCAACAATCGTTGCAAGGCCGGTAATGAAGCAGAAAATGGCCGGTGAGCAAATGCAAAACCTGACAGCTCCTGCCAATCATACTGATTGAGATAATGGTCAATTTGGTAATCAACAGGCAAGCTAAACCCAATCTGGGATTCTAGCCAATGTGCATCACGGGCAAGCTGCTGCTGAGCTTGAATCCTCAGAGCAATTCCCTGTTCACTCAATGGAAGAATCGCCATTGCCGTATAACAACCACTGCTGGCCTCCAGATGAGTTCCCATTCGCACTAATTGGAAGCCACATTTCCGCCACAATGCCCAGAGCTGCGCGGTATAACCAAAGCTAACAGAAATGAAATCCACGCCCTGTTTTTCTGCTCTTTCCCGTTGATACGCGATCATTCCCTGAGCGATACCTTGCCTGCGATTATTAGCCTGTACAGCAACCCGGCTGATCCGTTGAGATTTCAAAACCGCCGCCTGTGGTAAACCGCTATGGGCAGCTAACGATTGAGCAACCAAATTTCCTCTTGGACGACGTCTGCCTGCCCATATTTCATGGGCTAACTCAAGCGACAACCCGCCTTCTTCAACCATCCACAAAGCCCCCATCAAGACATTATTTCCAACAGCCGCAACAAATTGCATGCCTTTGGCATCAAGTAAACGCCGTAAATCCAAAGGTGAAGTTTTGTAGTGAGCGCTGGTCAATATGCCGTAAAACTGCCTCAGCAATTCAGGTTGTTTAATCCATTGTTGCTGATGATAAACGTGATAACTGATCGCTTTATCAGAATTGTTGACCGGAATTGCATCCTCAAACAGTAAAGCGTTTTCCAACCAATTTTCCAGCGGATCATTTTCAGCCCAACGCACAGGGGCCGTCAGGCTCAGAATATGACTATTAGGGATTCCAACACAAAATTTAAGTAAAAATCCGCGCCCTGTACCTTCATATCCCTGCACAGTTGTGGTCAACAATATTCGGGGAAAATAGCTGATCAACTCAGATAATTGAGGCATTGGAATAGCAGCAGCTTCATCGATAAGCAACCAATCAATATCTGACACGCTATTTTGTCGACAATATTTCAGCAAATTATCCACGGCCCAGAATTTTCCCTTTTCCCCCGCATAACACCTTATCACTTCAGTTGTCGCTTTTGCCGGTGCAGTTAACCAGCAATTTCCTTGCCATTGCCGCATTAACATACCGGCAAGTGTCGATTTACCTCGCCCTCTTGGAGCAGTAATGACCCATATCCCCTGATTTGCCCGCAAAAGTCGCGTCAAAATGGCATGCTGGCTGGCAGTCGGGCTGCCATCAGGCAGTTGCCACGCACGATACTGTGGAAATTCAGGTACGTATAAGGGATCATTTTGCCGCCATAACAAAACTTGGGGATCGCTAACAATTTGCTGCTGAATATGCTGAACAAAATGCGGTGTTGGAATAGCATCTAACTGTTCGTTCCAACGTGCGCTATCCTTATCTGGTTGATAATGCCATTGGTTCCAAGATGGAACCATCATCACCAACCAGCTTCCAGCTTTCAATGTGCCTGCCAATATCGCCAGTGCTTCCGCATTAAAACCCGCGGTAGCATCAAATATTCCGTGCAGATATTCCTGACCTAATAAACTGGCCGCCTTTTCGGGCAACACGGCGTTCTGTTTACGATAAGAGATGCATAACCAATCCCCAGTAAATTTCTGTTGTAACTCATGAGCCTGTAAATAGCACCAATGATGATCACCACTCAACACCAGCAAACGACGTAACCCTTGCTGCTGCATTTCCGTCTGTATCACGCTCAGTTCCGGCAACATAACGGCTATGATTTACCTATCAACAATGACAAAATCCCCGCAGCAATCAGTGGCCCCACAGGAACACCTTTAAACAGGGCAACACCCAAGACCGTCCCCACCAGCAAACCAGCGACTGTCGACGGCTGATTAGACATCAATGAAACACCCCGGCTACCCAACCATGACACTAATACACCTATCACTATCGCGAGTAACGATTTCCAACTCATAAACGAGTTAAGGACGGCTTGTAACGTAATTTTTCCACTGGCGATAGGCGCCATGACTCCCACGGTCAAAATAAGTACACCGATAGTCAGCCCATATTTTTCCACCCACGGGAAAAAATGATTCAATGGCGTTATACGGATAACCAGCAAGAGCAGCATTGCAAGCGTGACGGTCATGTTGTGGCTGATGATACCCAGTGCCGCCAACACTAGCAGCACCAGTAAAGTAGGATCGAGATGGCTCATGGATTTGATTTCAATACCCTACAACAGCCTAATCCTATTTAGGCTAGGGTAATTTTTCCTTATGTTACAGAAATGACGGGTATTTTCGTATTAATTCAAACTATTAACAAGCTAACGTCGCACCACCATCAACCACAATATCCTGTAGCGTGATATGACTTGCCAAATCAGAAGACAAGAAGAGTACGGTATGTGAAATTTCATTAACATTTGCAATCTTACCGAGGGGAATACCTAATTTATATCGCTCAGGATACCCGTTAATCGTATTTTTTTCATCATCATCCGTTTTCCACATGGAACGCTGCATAGGTGTATCCGTCGATCCGGGCGAGACAACATTACAACGGACACCAAACGGCGCGAGTTCTAACCCAACACAATGCGTTAAACTTGTCAATGCTGATTTTGATGCACAATAAGCCGCCATTTGCATACGTGGAACACGTGCTGCATTAGAACTAATGCTGATAATCGTGCCACTGCGCTGACGTTTAAAATGGGGAATCACTGTACGAAATAGATAAAAAGCCCCAGAAGCATTAACATTAATACAACGATGCCAGTCACTAATATTTAGCTCATCAATATTTCCCAATTGCAATATACCGGCAGCATTAACCAAAATATCTAATTTGGCTGAAATAGACAGTTGTTGGGAACAAATCATTTCGACTTTTTCTGGATCACTGATATCGAGTTGTATACATTTATAAGGCAAATTATCTTGCTCAAATACGCGATCGAAACCTATTACGTTAGCGCCAAGCGCGGTAAAATCACGGGCAATTTGCTCACCAATGCCACGTGCCGCCCCAGTTACCCAGACGGTTTTATGGCTAAAATCCATTTGTAAATTTTGTTTATTTTTCATTTTATTTCTTCTTTAATAGCGATTTATTCCGCATTTTTTATAAATTCGATTTATCGACATTTACTGATGAAATTATTTCTTTAGTACTCATAACCATTCCTGATTTTTCAGCAACATATTTTAAAGCCATGAGGTGATCTTTTAGCGTAAAATCGGCTATCGCATCACCCACTAGAAAAGGCTTTATATCTCTCATGAATGCGTCAACCGCAGTAATCATACAACCAATATGTCCATACACCCCGCAAATAATTAATTGATCACGACCTAATTCTTTTATATTTTTTTCTAACGAAGAGCGTTGAAATGCACTATAACGCCACTTAACTATCACAATATCATCGTTATTAGGGGCCAAAGCATGACTGATATTCTGTAAATGGGGTGATCTATTCAAGCCGGCTCCCCATATATCATTAAGTAATGCGCGATCTTCATCACTTTGTACTTTAGGTTGTGCTGTATATATAACAGGAATCTCTTTTTCTTTACAAAACATTCTCAATAAATGGATATTTTCAATTAATTTATTAACTAAGGGGCTATTATTACCGAAAAATTGCAAAAAATAGTCCTGCATGTCATGAATAAGTAAAATCGCCCTATGGGGTTCGAATAACCAGGATGCTTTATTGCCTGGAAAATCTTTCGGCTGAGGTAGCCTATAATTTTTCAATGATGGAATGGTCATTTTAATACCTTCATGTCATTAATTAATTTCCTAATTTTTCTCGAATGAGTTTTCTTAATAATAGTTTATCAATCTTTCCGACTGGTGTAACAGGCATAACATCAATAATCTCAAAACGATCAGGCAATTTATATTCAGCAATCCCCATCCCCCTTAAATATTTCCTCAGTTGCAACGTGTTTATATTTGGATCAGCCACCACAATAAAAGCACAGCTTTTTTCTCCCATCAAAGGATCTGGCATCGAAACTAAAGCGCTATGGATAACACTTTCATGTTTGAGTAGCAAAGATTCAATTTCTTCCGAAGCAATTTTTTCACCCCCGCGATTAATTTGATCTTTCTCACGTCCGACAATACACACATAACCCTCTTTAGTCATATAGGCTAAATCACCGCAATAATAAAAACCTTCGTTATCGAATACCTTCGAATTGTGTTCTGGGCTTTTATAATATCCCCGGAATGTATATGGCCCACGAATGATTAACATCCCCGCCGAACCTGGCGCTTGTATATTGCCTTTACCATCAACGATACGCAGCTCATCATCTTCACTCATTGGGCGACCCTGAGTGGTAAATATACGTTCATCATCGTCATTAAGCCGGGTATAACATACTAACCCTTCGGCCATCCCAAAAATCTGTTGCAACTTACATGAAAAAAGTTTCGGGATCACTCGCGCCACACTTTCACTTAACTTTGCTCCACCGACTTGTAATAACCGAAGGCTTTCCAGTGAATATTCGTATTTCCTCATCGTCTGAATCCATAACGCGACAGCCGATGGCACCAGTGCAGTCATTGTTACCTTATGTTCACGTATTAGTGGAAAACACGTCGTAGGCCCAGGATCTGTTGCTAATATGACACAACCGCCAGCGTAAAATACGCCAAGCGCCCCCGGAGAACTCAATGGGTAATTATGTTGCGCCGGCAAAGCACAAAGATAACGGGTCTGTTGTGTCAACTCACAAATTTCAACACTGCGTCTAACGCTATAATAGTAATCGTCATGTGTCCTTGGAATTAATTTAGGTGTCCCAGTACTCCCACCTGAAAGTTGAAAAAAAGCGACTTCATCTGAACGTGTCGCCTCAAAATTCAAAGGTAAATTTGTTGGCGCTAACCACGATTTTAATTCATGGGTATGTTGTATTTCGCGACCATCAACGACGATATTCCTTAGCCGTGGACAATGTGTTTTTAATTGCTCCAGGAAATCATTATTCTGCAAAAGTGAATGCTCTGACGAAAGTACAATCAGACTTGGATCAATTTGTTGGGCATAAGCAAGTAACTCTAATTTATTATGGCTAAATAATGCATTAATAGGTACTACCCCCATTTTCAGTAGCGCAAAAAATGTAATATAAAATTCAGCTATATTCGGCAATTGTACGATAGCAGTATCACCTCTCTTTATTCCCGCTAACGTTAAATTTGTAGCTAATGCAGAAGATTGTTGATCAAGTTGATGATAACTAAATTTACGGTCACCACAGATAATAGCTATTGCTTCAGGTTGTATCTGACATTGTTTATAAAGTATGTCAGTTAAGGGTTTACCAAGCCAATAACCCTTTTCACGATAACGTTCTGCTAATTCAACCGGCCAGGGTGTAAATTCAATAGACATGATTTTATTCCTTACAATAATATTCAATGTGTTAACAATAGTCGATTACTGTTTATACACATTTACTTTATCCTCAACCAGAAATATTTTTATCCTTATTTTGTGAGCCACTTCTAAATAAATACATTTCGTCACAAGTCATACTTCGTGCCAGCGCTCAAAATACAAATTTAATGACCTAATATATTGCAAAATAAAATCATACTGCTAATAGTTAGTAACGTATCACCTTTAATCCAACAGGGTAAATTATGTCATGCTTTCCTCCTGGATATTGGGAAAAATATCCGAACACCGCCACCGTGATCACAACATATACTTGCAATGCTGCTTGCAAAGAATGTTGTTTTGAATGTAACCCCTCGGTAAAAGCGCGTTTAAGCCTGGATGAAATTAAACAATTTATTGCACACTCAAAAGCTAACTTTCCAGGGTTAAAGTTAGTCGTCTTTAGTGGCGGGGAATGTTTCCTGCTAGGTAAAGATCTGATTGAAGCCATTCGCTTTGCCTCAGATCACGGCTTATTAACTCGTTGCGTGACTAACGGTTATTGGGGAAAAAATAGAGAAAAAGCGCAAAAAATCGCCCAAGACTTAATAAATGCTGGCATCACAGAGATAAACATCAGCACAGGGAAAGATCACAGTGAATGGATTCCCCTTGATAGCGTAGTCGCAGCGGCAGAAGCATTGGCGGAACAAAACATTACAACACTGATTACAGTAGAACAGGATACCGTTGATTCTGCCATTGCAACGCAAATAACCCAGAACCCGATCATTAAACGCCTGAAAGAAAAAAACAAAATTAATTTACAACGAAATACCTGGATGCCATTCTATGACACCAGCGAAGAACGAAAAGATGTTCCAAACCGGGATCAGCAACTGGCAAAAGGGTGCGATCAGGTCTTTGAAAATATTGTACTGACACCACACGGTGAAATTTCCGCTTGCTGTGGGCTGACATTAGAGCATATCCCCGAAATGAAACTTGGCCGTTTGCAAGGAAGCGATGTATCTCAGCTTTTTAAAGATCAGGAAGAAGACTTTATGAAAGTATGGTTAAGAACAGAGGGGCCGTACAAAATCCTGAAAAAATATCGCCCACAGGATAGCAACATTAATCTGGCAAAAATCGTTCATCCCTGCCAGGCTTGTGCTCATTTGCATAAAGACGAAGAAACACGCCGGAATCTGTTAAACAATTATCACAAAGAAATCATTCCGGTAATGAAGAAATTTAACGCTAAAGAAAGACTGGATCTCATCTACTATTCAGCAGAAAAAAATGCCGTTAACTTAACTGAAGAATGAAAAATACGACAGGATCGAATCCAGATTTTAACGTTACTACTAACGAATATCACCAAAACAAGTATTTATCGGCTAGAAAATTTTTATTTAATGAAGTGGTAATCAAGGAAAGGAAATACTTTATTCTTCTTTAGGAATATTTTTACTTCCTATTTTGTGATCGGACTCTAGATAAGGAAATTTTGTCGCGGAATATATTTAATCTAAACGCTAAAAATATAAATTTAATCAACTAACCTATTGCAAAATGTCACCATCCAGCTCAGGGCAAGATCTCACAATTTTAACAAGGTTATTTGGGTTAAATAAAGACCAAAATATAACTTTTTATAGCCACTTCTCTCATTAAAACGTTAAGATCTCTCTATTCTATAAAAGCGTGATCTTAATAATGAGTATTTTCAACTTTATCAGCAAGATAGATGACCCACGTTCTGACATCAATAAAAAACATGAATTAATGGATGTGATTTTTTTAGCTTTTTCTGCTGTGTTATGTGGGGCTTCTGGCTGGAAATCAATCCAGGAATTTGGTGAGATACAATTCGAGTGGCTTAAACAA
>NZ_NMQR01000005.1 GCF_003545805.1 Photorhabdus sp. CRCIA-P01
AGTTCGTTGCCTTTAGATGTGGAGCGGGCTGCCACGGCAATAAGAAAGCATTGGTCAGTGGAAAATGAGCTACACTGGGTTTTAGACGTCATCTTTCGGGAAGATGCTATCTCGCTTAAAGATCCTGATGGTGCAGCACAAATGGCTCTTTTTAATCGAATAGCATTAAATGTGATTAAACAAAATACGAGTATAAAAGATAGTCAAGCAGCGAAACGTCGAAGAGCGACTTGGTCAGGAGAATTTCGTAGCCAGCTTCTCTTTGATTAAATTAAATACAAAGTGGAATCCCGCCCTGGGTAAATCGTTGAGAGAATATGCGGAAGAAAATGTTTTCGTCCCATTAAAGATGAAAGATACCTTTTTCTATGATGACATAACCGAGATTATTTCTGATCGGGCGATGGGCTATGTTTATAACGAGGCGTTGCACCAATGGAGAAGATATGACCTCAACGATACGGTGGTTGGTGGCACAGGGGTTTATTCTACGGTGAATGATTTGTGTCGCTGGATCAGGGCATTTTATTCACCATCGATTGTTCAGGAGCTGTTGCCTCAATTATCTCATACACCAGATTTAACCAATGGCGATCGTAACAATTATGCCTACGGCTTGATTATTAGCCAACGTGGAGGGCAAAAGATAATACGACACGGTGGTTCTTATGGTGGTTTCAAATCAGAAACGTGTATTTTGCCCGATGCCAAATTAGGTATCGCTATTACCTCCGCAACAAATGCTGATGTTTATAAATTTATCAGGCAATGTCTTGATACATTGTTTAATACCGGTATTACTGAACCAGGCAAACAGCCTCGCCGGACCAGTGATATTGATATTACCGGTATTTTCAAAGGAATAGAGCCTTTTCCTTATATTATTACTAAAGAAGAGTGTTATTTATTAGGTAATTTGTTCGAAAAAGGTAATCCGATTATTTTTAACCCTGATGGAACATTCCAAGAAGAAGGGGGGCAAATTCGGTTCAAACCTATCATTGAAAATGACAATGTTATTGCACTGGAACAGATTAATGAAAATGGCAATGTTTTTTATTTGAAAAAGATGATTGATAAAGGTGATATCGATATTCAGCGATTGTCAGGACGATATTATAATCACGAAACAGAATCTATTATCAATATTGAAGTATTCGGTGATGATATTTATATTGATGCAGTTATCTTGCCTGGGAAAAAAGAAACCTTACGGTGGATTTATGGGAACAGTTATTTTCTTCCGGCTACAGAGTTGATTATTGATTTTGAGTTTAATTCTGATACAAATGAACCTCGTATTTATGTCAATGATGGATATTGTTGGAAGATAGAGTTCGCCCTAGTTTAATTTAATTGATAGGGTTGTAAACACGAATTGGGAACAGTGTTTCTCTGTCAGGATGGATTATATTAAATTATAATTATTTTGGGCAGAATGGTCATATTCATGTTCTGTCTTATTGCATCGTATTATCAGATTGTATATATGTTCTTTTTATATAACCTTAAATAAGGAAATTAATGATGGAATCTACTATATCCACAAATAAAATTAAGTTGCTTCTCAAGAAAATAGATGAATTGGTTAATATTGAAAATAAAAAAAAGGGTGGCGCTCTCGCGGTTGCTGTTACCCACGGAAATGAAACCATTTATAAGCGTTATATCGGGCAAGCCAGCATTGAACATTCTGCTGCTGTAACCCCAAATACGAAATTTTATATGGCGAGTGTCTCAAAACAATTCACCGCTTTCTGTATTGCTTTGCTGGAAAAAGAAGGAAAGCTTAACGTCAAGGATAAAGTTGAAAAATATGTGGATTATTTCCCGGCACATTTCTCTGGTATTACCATTGAGCATCTTATTCATCATACCAGTGGGTTACGGGATAAATATGTTCCTTATGGCTTGGCAGGTAAAAACTCAGATTTTGACCACCGCAGTATGGGTTTATTGAGGAAACTGATTCAACGGCAACAAAAGCTTAATTTTACGCCTGGGGAATATTTTAGCTATACCAATACGGGCTATAATTTGTTGGCGGAAATTATCAAAGTGGTTTCAGGTAAATCGTTAAGAGAATATGCGAAAGAAAATATTTTTATTCCATTAAAGATGAATAATACCTCTTTCTATGATGATGTGACTGAGGTTATTTCTGACCGGGCGATAGGTTATGTTTATAACGAAGATGCAAATCAATGGATAAGATCGGAGCACAACGATTCAACTATAGGGAGTGCGGGGTTACGCTCTACAGTCAGTGATTTATGTCGCTGGATGAAAGCATTTTATTCACCATCGATTGTTCGGGATATGTTGCCGCAATTATCCCGTACACCAAATTTAACCAATGGCAATCGTAACAATTATGCTTACGGTTTGATGCTTAGCCAACGTGAAGGGCAAAAGATAATACGGCACGATGGCTCTTATGGTGGTTTTAAAGCTGAGGTTTGTGTTTTACCTGATGTTAAATTAGGTATCGCGATTACTGTTGCAACAGGTATTAATACCGTTGAATTTACTAATCAATGTCTTAATGTATTATTTAATACTGATATGACTGAACCAGAGCATTGCCGAACCAGTAATATTGATATCACCGGTATGTTCAAAGGGTCAGATCCCTATCCCTATATTATTACCAAGGAAGATTGCTATTTATTAGGTAATTTATTCGAGAAAGGTAATCCGATTATCTTTAACGCTGATGGAACATTCCAAGAGAAGGGGGGAGAAATTCGATTCAGACCTGTCATTGAAAATGGCAGTGTTATCGCACTGGAACAGATTGATGAAAATGGCAATGTTTATTATTTGAAAAAAATGACTGATAAAAGTGATATTGATATTCAGCGATTATCAGGCCGCTATTATAATCATGAAACAGAGTCGATGGTAAATATTGAAGTATCCGGTGATGAGATTTATATTGAGGCGGTTATCTTGCCTGGGGAAAAAGAAGTCTTACGGTGGGTTTACGAAAATAGTTATTTCCATCCCAGTACTCAACTTATTGTTGATTTCGAATGGGATTCTGATACGGATAAACCTCGCCTCTATCTAAATGATTCACGTTGTTGGAAGATAGAATTTATCCCGGTTTAATTGATAGGGTTGTAAATATGAGTTAAGAGCTGTGTTTTTCTGGAAGGATGAGGAGATTAGATTGAGATCATAAAGATATTTTCTATTTAATCTATTTATTTTCAGGCGGAACTATTATGACGCTGTTCTGCCTGTCCGATCTGATTGTAATATTTTAATTGCTTCATAGATTGTTTTTGGATTATATTCTCATCGTCCTTGATAGGTTAAGGATACACCTTGCCTCTAATTAGAGATACAATTTAGTTTTTATTATAATAGAAGGGAGGTAAATTTATGGAAAAGGGTAAATTATGTGATGTTAGTTAATATTCCTAACGGGAGATTAGTCAGGATAATTCTATATTGGCATTAGCTGCGGCAGCAAAGATAAATAAAGGAAGAGGAAAGAAAAATGCTTTACCAATACCATCGGTCAGGAAAGCATATATTATAAATTCTCTTAAACACCCGGATGAGGTCAATGCGTTAAGGGATATTTATGCAAATGGATTTTTTCTGATAGGTGTATATACGAGTGAGTCTCAGAGGATAAAAAATCTTACCGTCGATAAATGTATTGATGAAGTAAAAGCTAAAGAGTTAATTAATCGTGATTCTAACGAGGGGAATAAGTGGGGGCAGCATACCCGAGATACTTATGAGTTATCTGATTTTTTTGTAAGTTATGATGGAAATAAAAATAGGACCGACAATAATATATGGAGAATATTAGATCTTATTTTTGGTAATCCATATGTTACTCCAACCTTTGATGAATACGCGATGTTTATGGCTTTTTCTGCTTCGTTACGATCTGGAGATCTTTCCCGTCAAGTTGGTGCTGTATTAACAAAAGATAAGAATATAATCTCAACTGGGGCTAATGATGTGCCACGGTTCGGCGGAGGATTATATTGGCCTGATTATGTGGGAGATGTAATCGAAGATGCTGAAAATGGTAGAGATTATAAAATAGGCGAAGATTCAAACGCGAAACAGAAAAGATTAATTATTGAAGATATACTTAAAGATATTTTAGATGAACAAAAGGAAGTATTTAAGGAGTATCTCCTAAAAAGCAAGATAAAGGATATTACCGAATATGGCAGAGTTGTTCATGCTGAAATGGAGGCAATCTTAGCATGTGCAAGAAGTAATATTAGCACTCATAATGGGATATTATATTGTACTACATTCCCTTGTCATAATTGCGCAAAACATATCGTTGCTAGTGGTATAAAACGAGTTGTCTATATTGAGCCTTATCCTAAAAGTAAAGCTTTTGATTTTCACCCTGATTCTATTTCAATACCTGAAGAAGAGATTTCTAATAGTAAAGTGATTTTTGAACCATTTGTGGGTGTTGGACCTCGATGTTTCTTCAATTTGTTCTCTACAAATTTAGGGGTAGGTTATAAAATTAAGAGGAAAGACCAAGATGGTAAGGCTGTTAAATGGCATAGAAAAAATGGAAAACTCAGAATGCAGATGCTACCATTATCCTATATGGAAAGAGAGGCGCAATCATTAATTAACGTGGATAACTTAATAGAGGAGTTAAAAAAATGACTGAGAAAGAAGAGTTTTTAGCTTATATAGCCGAAATGAAAAAAATAGTTGAGCAATGGCCAGATTGGAAAAAAATTGGACTGAGGACTCCTCGTAACCCGTATATGTTCCGTAGAGATAATATTGTTCCTAATCCTGAGGGTTATACGACAGATGAAGCTAAAAATAAATTGGCATAACCTATTATTATTTATTGGAAAATATGTGGCCCGATAGGAATTTTTTTACTCCAAATTTATATATTAATAAATTAACTAAAATAATAAATTAAAATTTTAGCTTAAAATGAACCTGTATATATACCCTATGGATTTCAAGATGCATCGCGACGGCAAGGGAGCGAATCCCCGGGAGCATAGATAACTATGTGACCGGGGTGAGTGAGTATAGCCAACAAAGAGGCAACTTGAAAGATGACGGGTATAAAGTTGTAGTCAATTACTTTAATGTAACTTCATCTAAATAAAGTAACCCTTTATAGGGTTACTAATAAATACAGTTAATTACTTAAACCCATTATTTACTTTCAAAAAACGCTCGTCTTAAACCTAATTCCAGACCACGAATTTCTGCCAAACCTTTTAATCGGCCAATACAGGAATAGCCGGGATTAGTCTGTTTTTTTAGGTCATCAATTATTTGATGGCCGTGATCAGGGCGCATAGGTATCAAACGGTTATCTCCAGCCGCCTTACGGCGATATTCTTCACGCAGGATTTCCATCACTACGTTATACATATCCACATCACCTGCCAGATGAGCGGCTTCATGGAAAGTTTTGCTGTTTTCTTCCCGTTGGGTGGAACGCAGGTGAGTAAAATAGATTCGGTTGCCATAGCGTTTAATCATTTCGACCAAATCATTATCACCACGAACACCATAGGAGCCGGTACACATGGTAATGCCGTTAACCGGGCTGGGTTCAATGGTGGTGAGCCATTCAATATCTTCAATAGTGGAAATAATACGTGGTAAGCCCAGAATAGGACGCGGCGGATCATCCGGGTGAATTGCCAGACGTAAACCATATTTTTCACATACAGGAACAATCTGGTGCAGGAAATAAGTCAGATGCTCACGTAGTTTATCGTGGGTAATATCTTTGTAGCGATCCAATTGCGCCTGAAATTCTGCTAGTGTATAACCTTCTTCGGCCCCCGGCAGACCGGCAATAATATTTGCAGTGAGTTTGTCAATATCAGCAGCAGACATATTGTCATAATAGACTTTTGCTTGAGTTTGCTCTTCAACGGTGTAATTAGCTTCTGCATCAGGCCGTTTGAGGATATAGATTTCAAATGCGGCAAAGGAAATTTGATCAAAACGCAGGGCTTTAGAACCATCAGGGAGAAGATATTCAAGATCGGTACGTGTCCAGTCCAGCACGGGCATAAAATTATAGCAGACGGTATCGATGCCACATTCCGCCAAATTTTTCAGCGAAGTTTTGTAGTGATTAATCCATTGCTGATAGTGACCGGTCTGGGTTTTAATCTCTTCATGAATAGGCACACTTTCAACAACTGACCAGATAAGCCCCTTATTTTCGATGAGGGTTTTACGGGCCAAGATTTCGTTTTTGCTCCAAATATGTCCGTTAGGAATATGGTGCAATGCGGTAACAATGCCGGTTGCACCAGCCTGACGAATATCATCTAAAGAAACAGGATCATTTGGGCCGAACCAACGCCAGGTTTGTTCCATTGTTATTTACCTTTATGCAAACGCCAGAATGAAAAACAGTCACCAGAACAATATTCACCAGAACAACAGGATATAAAAACTCATTTATTAATTATTTCGTAAATTAATTACGCTTCTTTGCTATTTCATAGGGATATGAATTAAAGAGATAACCGTCGAAATAAGGATCGTCAACATCAGACAATTCCAGTAAACGTAATTTCACATTTTCCAAATGTTGCCACATTGCTTGTTTGGCTGCCGCCGGATCTTTCTTGATCATAGCGGATAAAATGATCTGATGATCATGCAGCCACTCTTTACGATAATCTTTATCACTAATTCGGGAGTGTAGCTTCTGCCACATGGGATTATTTTCCCGCCATGCCCAAGATTGTTTAAGCAGTTCAACCAACATGCTGTTATGGGTGGCTTCCGCAATCGCCAGATGGAATTCTCTGTCACCGGATTCATCTTCACCGGAGGCCAAATCTTCGGATTCTTTTTGTAATGCTCGACGCATATTAGCAATGTTATTTGGCGTCACTTGCATGGCGGCAAATTCGGCAATATTACTTTCCAGTAATTGGCGAGCTTGTAATAGCTCAAAAGGTCCCGCTGCGTTAACTAAACATGAAGAGCAAGTCGGCAGGTGAGGGCGGTTAATAATATAGATTCCGGAACCTTTGCGGACTTCAATCAGGTTTTCTAGTTCGAGCATAATTAATGCTTCACGCACAACGGTTCTGGAAACTCTTAATAATTCAGCAAGTTCTCGCTCTGGAGGTAAGCGATCCCCAATACGATATTTTTGGTTGGCAATCATCTCTCTTAACGAGATGCCAACTTCTTGGTAAGGACGTTTTGGCTCAAATAAATGCTTCATTGTGTCACTATTGTTGTCATGATTATCGATGGTATTGTGTAGATAATAGTCAAAAATGGAAATTGGTCAACCAAAAATGCCGGTTAAAGGTGAAGGCCATTTGGCCTTCACCGATGATTATCTGACTGCGCGGATGCGTTCTACCATACGGTAAAGTATTGGATCGCTTTTCTTAATGTCGTCGTACATCGGTTTGACCGCTTCTTCAAACGATTTTTTATCCACATCGACGAACTTAACGCCAATTTTTTCTGCATTCTGGCGCTCTTTCTCCTCTGATTTTTCCCATAATTTCGTCATATATTGAGAGGAGTTAATGGCAGCATTGATGAGAATTTTTTGTTGTTCCGATGACAGCTTATTTAGCGATTTATTAGAAATAACAAGGACGTCTGGCACCATCGTATGCTTATCCAGTGAGAAGTATCTGGCAACCTCACTGTGACGGCTCAGGCTAAAAGAGGGAATATTGTTTTCGGCGGCATCTACCACACCCTGTTGTAGAGCAGTATACAGTTCGCCGTAAGCTAGTGGTGTTGGGTTACCGCCTAAATTTTTCACCATCGAAATAGCTGTTGGGCTAGGCTGAACCCGAATTTTCATACCTTTTAAATCCGTTGGAGTACGGATAGGTTTTTTGGCGTAGAAACTGCGAGCGCCTGCTTCATAATAGGTTATGCCAATAAAGCCACGGTTTTTGCTGGATGTCAGAATCTCTTTGCCAATCTCGCCGTTTTTAATTTTTTCGTAATGGGCCTTATCGCGGAACAGATAAGGTAAGTTAAAAGCAGAATAAGCGGGCGAAAAAGCCTCCAGTTCCGCGGCATTGGATTTGACTAAATCCAATGCACCATTTTGCATCAGTTCCATCGATTCCCGTTGGTTACCCAATTGTGCGTCTGGATAGATCCGAATACGAACATCACCATTCGTTTTTTGGCGAACTTCATCAGCAAATTGCGTCATTGCCTTGTGCACTGCGTGATCGCGGTTATGGTTATGGCTGAGTTTTAATGTTGTGACTGCCATAACTTGTGATGCGCTTAAGGCGAACATCGCACCAATTACAGTAGATAAAATACGCTTGGAATTGTTCATTGTTCGTTCTCCAATTGTTGTAAACAGGTTACGGGCACAACTGAACTGACGGCTAAACCATAAGCATCACTTCGGATTTCGTCAAAAAGTAAAAGCGATTTGGTTGACCAATGTCACAAAATAATCGGGTAAACTGGTGAACCAATCAGTTTGTGATCCCGCTCACTGGATGTTTTTTTGACCTGGATCTTATAATCCAAGCAACGTAAAGCTTCCTTTACTGATTTTGGTCAGACAGTTTGCCTATTTGGTCAATCAAATAGAGCATACGTTGAGGCCAATAAGGATAAAGCCCCGTGAAAAACCTTGTGTATTGCCTCAATAAAGGTTTGGCATTTTTTACCGTCAGTCTTTTCGTTTTTTTGGTGTTTTGTGTCACATGGCAGGTGGTTTCCCGCTATGTGTTTGGTACGCCGAGTACAGTAACGGATGAACTTGCCCGTTATCTGTTTATGTGGCTTGCCATGATTGGCGCGGCATATACCACAGGTCAACATCGCCATTTAGCTATCGACCTGTTAACGATGAAACTTAAGGGTATAGGCAAAAATAGTGTGGGTTTGGTTATCCAGGCCGCGATCGCGCTGTTTGCTTTGATCGTGCTGGTGTATGGCGGATCGGTATTGGTGATCTCAACCCTTGAAACCGGACAAATCACCCCTGCGCTAGGACTACAGATGGGATATGTCTATTTATGTCTGCCAATCAGCGGTGTTCTGATGATCTGTTATGCGTTGTTTGTTGGTTGTTCTATCGGTGAAGTCAGTATTAATAAAGTATTGAAACCTTTGGTACCCATGTATTGCGCTTTGGTTATCGCGTTGATGTTGGTGACCTTTATACCGCAACTGAGCTTGTGGTTGCCTCAGATGTTACTGAACTATTAATCATTCAGGTAATCCGCGTCATTAAACAGGAATTGTTCTATGATCCGTAATATAGCCAACAGCAAAATCAATCCCGCTATTTCTCTGCCTTCTTATGATCGTCAAAAATTGGTTACCCGTATTGTTCATCTGGGATGTGGTGCTTTTCACCGGGCACATCAGGCCGTTTTTACTCACCAGATGTTGGAAAAAACCGGCAGTGACTGGGGAATTTGTGAAGTCAGCTTGTTCTCTGGTCATCGGTTGATTCAGCAACTTGAACAGCAGGATTGCTTGTGTACTATCGTGGAGAAAGGGGCGGATAAAACCGAGCTAAAAATTATCGGCTCTATGATTGATGCTTTACACCCTGAGTTTGTCGGTCAGCAAGGTATTCTGGAAACTATCGCGCAGCCGCAAGTGGCGATTGTTTCCCTGACGATTACCGAAAAGGGGTATTGTATCGATGCAGCCAGCGGCAAGCTGGATGTGAATAATGCATTAATTCAACGGGATTTAGCTAACCCAACCGAACCGACATCGGCCATTGGTTATATTGTCGAGGCGCTCCGTCTGCGTTATGAACGTGACTTGCCGCCATTGACGGTGATGTCCTGCGATAATATCAGGGAAAATGGCAAAGTTGCTCGTGAAGCGGTGGTGGGTTTTGCCCGTTTACGTGATGAAACGTTAGCGCAATGGATTGAACGGAATGTGACTTTTCCATGCACCATGGTTGACCGGATTGTTCCTGCCACCACGCCAGAATCGTTGGAAGAGATAGCCGAACAGTTAGGTGTATACGATCCCTGTGCAATCACCTGTGAACCTTTTCGTCAGTGGGTGATTGAGGATAATTTTGCCAATGGCCGCCCAAACTGGGATATGGCAGGTGCCCAATTCGTTAAAGATGTGCTGCCTTTTGAGACCATGAAATTACGCATGTTAAACGGTAGCCACTCATTTTTAGCCTATCTGGGCTATTTGGCGGGATATACGCATATTGCTGACGCTATGGCGAACCCCGATTACCGGCAATCTGCCTTGAATCTGATGTTGAAAGAACAAGCGCCAACCTTGACGATGCCGGTAGGAACTGATCTTTTCCAGTATGCTCATCTGTTGATTGAGCGTTTTAGTAATCCCAACCTTAAGCATCAAACCTGGCAGATAGCAATGGATGGCAGCCAGAAATTGCCACAACGTATGTTTGATGCTGTCACTTATCATCTGGCAAACGGTAGCGATTACCGCCATTTGGCCTTGGGTATCGCCGGGTGGATGCGTTATGTCGGCGGTAAAGATGAGCAGGGCAACTTGATTGATGTGCGCGATCCACTGGTTGACCAATTTACATCTATTTACCAGCAATATGGATTATCTGTTGATGTGGTTCCCGCATTGCTGGCGATTTTTGGCAACCCATTGTTAGCTGATGCGCATTTTGTCCGGGCAGTTACCGAAGCCTACCAGCTATTATTAGAGCGTGGTGCCTGCCACGCTGTGGCGACACTTTGATTTGTCTGACAGGGAAAGAGATATGAAAAATTTTATGTGTGAAGATTTTCTTCTGAACAATGAAACTGCCCGTCAGCTATATCATGAACATGCCGCAGATATGCCGATTTATGATTATCACTGTCATCTTAATCCGCGTGAAATTGCTGAAAATCGCCGGTTTGATAACCTTGGTCAGATTTGGCTAGAAGGGGATCACTATAAATGGCGGGCTATGCGCTGTGTGGGTATTGATGAATCGTTGATCACAGGTAAGCAAACGCGTGATGATGAAAAATATCAGGCATGGGCAAAAACAGTACCGTTGATATTAGGGAATCCGCTTTATCACTGGACCCATCTAGAATTACGTCGTCCATTTGGTATTTCCGGGAAATTGTTCGGGCCGCAAACCGCTGATGAAATCTGGTATCAATGCAACGAAAAGCTGGCAACCCCGGAGTTTTCAGCGCGTGGCATTATGCAGCAAATGAATGTGCGTATGGTCGGAACAACCGATGATCCGGTGGATTCTCTGCAATATCACCGCCAGATCGCCGCAGATGACAATTTCGATATCGAAGTATTACCCAGTTGGCGTCCTGACCGCGTATTTAAAATCGAGTTGGTGGGCTTCACGGATTACATCAAACAGCTTGAAGCCGTGGCTGATGTATCGATTGCTGCTTTTACTGATGTGTTGAAGGCGTTGGAGCGTCGGCTTGAGCATTTTGCTGTTCATGGCTGCCGGGCGGCTGATCACGGCATAGAAAATCTGCGCTATGCTCCCATTCCTGATGAAACGGTATTAGATAGCATCCTGCAAAAACGGCTGGCAGGGGGCACTCTCTCTGAGCTTGAAATTGCACAGTACACCACGGCGATTCTGGTATGGCTTGGCCGGCAATATGCCGCCCGTGGTTGGGTGATGCAAATGCATATCGGCGCGATTCGCGACAATAATAGCCGTATGTTCCGCTTACTTGGCGCGGATAGCGGCTTTGATTCCATTGGTGATAACAATATCGCTTGGCCGTTATCTCGTTTGCTGGATAGTATGGATGTGACGGATGAGTTGCCTAAAACGATTCTTTACTGTCTGAATCCACGAGATAACGAAGTGATTGCAACAATGGCCGGTAACTTTCAAGGTGGTGGTATTGCCGGTAAAGTGCAGTTTGGTTCGGGCTGGTGGTTCAATGATCAGAAAGATGGCATGTTGCGTCAGCTTGAACAACTTTCCCAACTTGGGTTGCTGAGTCAATTTGTGGGTATGTTGACCGATTCTCGTAGCTTTCTTTCATACACGCGGCATGAATATTTTCGTCGTATTCTGTGTAACTTGTTGGGGCAATGGGCAGAGCACGGCGAAATTCCTAATAACAAAGCCATGTTAGGGCAGGTGATTGAGGATATTTGCTTTAATAACGCCCGCCGTTATTTTGCCTTGCCGGGAGAAACCCCATGAAGCAGATTGCATTCCTTGGTGAATGTATGATTGAACTTAATGGTGCCCCTTTCGCTACCATGCATCAGGCTTTTGGTGGTGATGTCCTGAACAGTGCGGTTTATTTAGCGCGTGCAAGCCAACAGAAGATTGCTGTTCATTTTGTGACGGCGTTAGGTATGGATTCGCTCAGTGAAGGAATGATCACACGTTGGCAAGACGAAGGTATTGATACGCATCTGGTTTTGCGTGATCCGGCTCATCAACCGGGATTGTATTTGATTCAACTTGATGAACTGGGAGAGCGGACCTTTCTGTACTGGCGTAATGATTCCGCTGCCCGTTATATGGTGCGCCATCCTGATTTCTCTTCGGTTATGCAAGCATTGCAGCAGATGGATGCCGTTTATCTCAGTGGCATCAGCCTGGCTATCTTGCCTGTCGATGATCGTGAAAAGCTACTAAACTTGCTGGCTGAACTGGCGGCGCAAGGAAAAACCATCATTTTCGACAGTAATTACCGTTCGGCATTATGGAAAAGTGTGGAAGAAACCCAAATTTGTTATCAGAAATTACTCGCCTTTACTTCTCTGGCTCTGGTGACAGATGACGATGAATGTAAGCTGTGGGGCGATAAATCGGTTACAGCAACCATGATTCGTCTTAAACAGGCAGGAGTTAAAGAAGCCATTATTAAAGCGGGGGCTGTCGGCTGTTATTATCAGCATTTGGAACGGGACACTCCGATTGAGCTGATCCCAACGGCGCCGGTTGTTAACGTGGTCGATACTACGGCGGCGGGAGACGCCTTTAATGCTGGGTTTCTGGCCGGGTTTCTGACGGATTGCCCGATACAACAAGCGGCAATCATGGGGCATCGTCTTGCTGGTAGCGTTATTCAGCATAAAGGGGCGATTATTCCAATTAGTGCCACTAAGACAGTGACGGACAGTTTTTTTAACAGCGGAGAGAAAATTGATGAAACAGATGATTGAACAGTTACGCCAGTTAAAAATTATACCTGTGATTGCTGTTGACCGAGCGGAAGATATTATTCCGTTAGGTAAGGCATTGGCTGACAATGGCTTGCCGGTAGCGGAAATTACTTTCCGTTCTGCGGCAGCGGCGGAAGCTATTCATTTGTTGAGAGAGGCTCAGCCGGATATGCTGATTGGCGCGGGTACTGTTCTGAATCGTGATCAGGTGGTTGCTGCGAAACAGGCTGGTGCCGATTTCATGGTTTCTCCGGGTTTTAATCCAAATACAGTCAAAGCCTGTCAGCAATTGAATATTCCTATTATTCCGGGTGTGAATAATCCAAGTGCGATTGAAGGCGCAATGGAATTGGGGTTAAAACTGCTGAAATTCTTTCCGGCGGAACCTTCCGGTGGTTTGCCAATGATTAAAGCGATATTAGCACCTTATACTGAATTGCAAATTATGCCTACTGGGGGGATCGGACCAAACAATATCCGCGATTATCTTGCTGTACCGCGTATTGTGGCATGTGGTGGCTCATGGATGGTTAGTCAAGCGCTGGTGGATAACCGAAATTGGCAGGAAATTGGCCGCTTGACTCGTGAAGCGGTGGATTTGGTTAAATGGTGATATTTGAACTTCTAATGACCTGTTATTTAATTATCTGGTAAGCTTAAGCGGTTAGAAACAGAGCAAGAGAACTCGCCATTTTTACGGTGGGGAGCAGTCACTTCTGTTTGCCTAATGGAAGCATCAGCGTGTATGGCTCCAACGGTGACTGGGCGAAGCCAAGACGCGTATAGAACGTTCGAGCGCTTTCATCAAGTGCGTGGACGATTATAGCCGAAATGCCCACCTGTTCTGCCGTGCTGGCGACACGCTTCCAAGCATCTTGGAGAAGCAATGCCCCGAGCTTCTTCCCCTGATATTCCACATCGACAGCCAGACGGCCGAGAAGCACTACAGGGATAGGATCTGGCATATTGCGTTTAAGCGATGGTGTAGATTCAATATGATTAATTGAACCGGCGCTTAGACAATAATAACCGATAACGTCTTTTGTGCCTTCCTTGCAAATAACAAATGTGCGGTTCGCGCCGAGCTTATTATTTTTTAAAGCCCGGCGTGAAAGCCATTCGTTTAATATTTCATGCTGGCAATAAAAATCATTTATATTATGTTCAGCTGTTAATATTTCGGGTGTGCTTATTCCCACGGAGCTTTATATCCCATCAGTTTTTTAAAACCTTCATTATCAGAAAGCGGTTGCTCCAGCATCTGCATGAACACATGGTATTTTTCGTTGTTAACGAAAAAGTGGCGCTGATCGAGTATGGCATCTTCGGCTGCGCGGCAGGCAGCATCCAAGATGAAATCAGTTCGGGTCTTTGAGAGCAGGTTTGCTGCATGGTCAATCAGCTCCCGCTGGAAGGCTTTCGCCCGGATGTTGATCGGGGTTTCTTTAGGTTGTGTTCTCATAAATCACCTGTGTAGCAAATTGGTAGACAGCCATTATAACAGTTGTGTAATTAATAGATATACACTTGGCGTCTCTATTTGAAATCTTATGAAACGTGAGCATGCTGGGTTACCCAAAATATATATACCCGTTATCTTTCAAGTTGCCTCTTTGTTGGCTGCACTCACCCACCCCGGTCACATAGTTATCTATGCTCCCGGGGATTCGCTCCCTTGCCGTCGCGATGCATCCTGAAATCTATAGGGTATATAAGATAAAAATAATATAGAAATAAATAAAATCGAGGCTCTATATTTTGCAATGAGTGGTTATTTGAATAAAATCAGCAGATTCACCGATCTTTATTTCAACATTTACGCCTTTGACTTCATTAATATTATTTATATGAGTACCTCCACATGGGATAGTAACTGCCGTCGAGTCAATTGTAGATTTCCACAGTCTGGTATCATTAATCTCTTTTGATTGATATTCAATGGTTATTTCCGCACCCTGAGATAACCAATTATTGAGTGTGTTATTAACTTCTTTATTAATTTTATCTAGATTTTCAATTAATATATTTTTATCAAATCCTTTCTTTTTGATCGATTTACCAAAGCGGTAAATATCCACTGATTTAAGTTCTGTGACCGAAGATTGGTAAATGGCAGCTTTATCTAAATTATAATTTCCTAAATCATCGGTATCGTATATTTTTGACCATATATGATTAGTTGCTTTATTTAAAGCAAGAGACATAAAGTGAGCCATCGAGTGTGCGGCACTTACCTTATATCTTGTTTCATCGTTCACAGATAGAGTTACCGTTTTCCCTATGAGATCTCTTTCTGAAATTCCCTGTAAATCAGGTAAGTGATGTGCTGGAATAATTTTAGCTGGCGACGTTGCTTGTTTCGTTATTTCCTGATCTATATATAAATGACCATTGATAAGGCCAGCAGTGTAAACTTTTGTCACGGTAAGTTCTTTATCGCCTATTGAAATTATTCCATTATCATGTAGTTGGTCTGGCCACTTATAGTTCTTCGGGTAGAACGGACTATCTTGGGTTATCAAAATGGTGCCATCTTCGTATTTCATAACCCCGATAATGTTAGATTCTAACGTCAGGGTTCCCAGCATAAATGAGGCTTCGGCTGTCAATAATTCATTAATATTCATATCTATAATCATGTAACATCTCGCTAGTTATCATTTTGTGGTATCTATTGCTACCAAGTCGTTTGTTAATTTTATTCCCTAAAAATTTTTTTATTTGAATTTTTAGTTAATCAAAGAGATAGTTGGCAGTGGTATCAAATATGATTATCCTCATCTCCGTATATTAATCAAAGATAGAATTAAAAAAGCCGTATTGATATGTATGTAATAGCTTTATTCATAGGCTATTTTATACCCTTCATCTTTCAAGCTGCTGCTTTGTTGGCTACTTTCACTCACCCCAGTCACATAGTTATCTATGCTCCTGGGGATTCGTTCACTTGCCGCCGCGCTGCAACTCGAAATCTATTAGGTATAGGTATTATTGCAAATGGAAAAGTCACATGTTTTAAATGTTTTGTTTACATGATCAATCGCTATTTTCAGAGTAAAATTTGTTGATTAGTGATCAAAATAATTTTCTTGAACAAAAAATAGACAGTCGAACTAATGAGGTATATGATACATATACCTGATATCTGATAAGAGGAAATAAATATGGTTGCTATGGTAAGAATTAATATAGATTTACCGGAAGAAACGATTAGGAAGCTTGAGATTTTGAAGGAGCGCTCTCCTGACAAGTCACGTGCTGCACAGATCCGAAAAGCAATAGATGCTTATCTTGATGCTAATATTTCAGAACAGAATAATAGTGCTTTCGGTTTGTGGGGGGACAAAAAATCGGATGGATTGGAATATCAAAATAATTTACGCAAGGAATGGCAATGATTGCTATGAAGTCGTTATTTGATACTAATATATTGATTGACTATTTAAATGGATATGAACAAGCTGCGGAGACATTGAGAAAATATGGAAATAGTCCAGCTATTAGCTGTATAACATGGATGGAGGTTATGGTAGGAGCTAAGAAGCTGGACAAGGATAAAGAAAATGCAACAAGAATCTTTTTAGATGGCTTTGAGATTTTCAGTGTCACGAGTGAGGTAGCAGAATGCGCAGTAGTTATTCGACATGAGAAAAAGATAAAGCTGCCTGATGCAATAATCTGGGCAACAGCCCAGCAAAACGGGCGGTTATTGATTACTAGAAACCCTAAAGATTTTAAAGATGATAATGCTGGTGTTATTCTTCCTTACGAACTGCTCAGCTCAAAAATAGGTTAATATTTTTATAGACTTCTTCATGGTATAAAATGCTCGATGAGTTTTTCCGGATACTCTGTATTTTAGTAAATGAGTTGGCTAAGTCGGTTATTCTGTGGAGTGGAAATTATATTTTCAATATCTCATTGATTTATTTCTGTTATTTTATTTATATAATGAAATTGATGATATATTTTGACTGTTTTAGTATTAAAAGTTAATTAAAATAATATTACTATAAATAATAGAATTATATTCCTTCATTTGATATATATAATTACAATTGAGTTGATAGTAAACGGGGTATAAAGAGTAAAAACAGGCGCAGATCTATTTTGCGCCTGAGTTTATATTAACTATTTTTACACTGATTCAACTTTTTTATCACAATGGTTTAGCATTCTCCGCCAACCATGCTGCAACGCGCTGTTTCTGCTCTTCTTTCAGCCACATGCCTAACTTAGTACGGCGCCAAATTGCGTCATCCAGTTCAATAACCCACTCGTTATCAACCAGATAGCGAAGCTCTGCTTCATACAAGCCGTGGCCGAAAGATTCACCTAGATCTGCCAGATTACGGGCACCTTGCAGAATCAGTTCACTGTGACTGCCGTAAGTACGTGCATAGCGCACGGCAACACCTTCCGGTAACCAGTTGTAACGTTTACGCAGTAGGCGGGCGTAACCATCACGATCGCACCCTTCCAGATTACCTCCCGGTAATTGACCATTTTTGGTCCAGGCTTTTCCCGCATTAGGATAATATTGAATGAGCTTCTCGGTTGCGTGTTCCGCTAGCTTACGGTAAGTGGTTAACTTACCACCAAACACAGACAGTAATGGTGCTTTACCGTGTTCATCGTGAATGTCAAGGGTATAGTCGCGCGTAATGGCTTGAGGTGAATCGGATTCATCATCGCACAATGGACGTACACCAGAATAGGTCCAGACGATATCATCACGGCTAAGTTGTTTTTTGAAGTGATCGTTATAAACTCTCAACAGATAATTAATCTCCTGATCGTCAATCTTCGCCTCTTTTGGATCACCTTGATATTCCACATCGGTGGTTCCGATAATGGAAAATTCATCCATCCAAGGAATAACAAATACGATACGGTGATCTTCGTTTTGTAGAATATAAGCTTGCGGTTCATCATGCACTCTTGGCACCACAATATGACTGCCTTTGATCAGGCGGATACCATAAGGTGATTTCAATTTCAGGCCATCGTCAAAGAATTCTTTAACCCAAGGGCCAGTAGCATTAACCAGACCTTTTGCACGCCAAGTATAGGTTTTACCTGTACGCAGATCTTCGGCTTCAACCATCCAACCTTCTTGTTCGCGCCATGCACGGGTCACTTTTGTTCGGGTACGGACTTCTCCGCCACGTTTTTTGACTTCTTGAGCGTTAAGGACGACTAAACGAGCATCATCAACCCAGCAGTCGGAATATTCGAAGCCACGGACCAATTCTGGTTTCAGAACAGAATTGGCATTGAATTTCAGTCCCCTACTGCGGGGCAGGCTAACACGTTTACCTAAATTGTCATAAAGGAACAGGCCAATACGGATCATCCATGCTGGACGCAGATGTGGCTGGTGCGGCAGGCGGAAACGCATCGGAAAAGCGATGTGTGGTGCAAGGTTCAGTAAAACTTCACGTTCTGCCAGCGCTTCGCTGACCAAACGGAATTCATAATGTTCCAGATAGCGTAAGCCACCGTGGATCAATTTTGAACTGGAAGATGACGTGGCTTTGGCTAAGTCTTGTGCTTCCAGCAACAGAACAGAGAGTCCCCGGCCAGCGGCATCTGCCGCAATCCCGGCGCCGTTGATCCCGCCGCCGATCACAATCAAGTCTTTAGTTTCCATGCATCCTCCTAAAATGTTCGAAATAGTTCTTTAATGCTCGTTTTCGCTCATGATTGTAATCAGAAACCGATCAATAGCCAACTATTTGTTAAGAAAAAATATGTTCGCGTGATATGGATAGCAAATATTACCTTATCCATATAATTCGCATGGTATTAATGAAGAAGTTAAAAGATAGCGTAATTGTGGAACAGCAAGAAGATAGGGGATAGCGTTATCCCCAAATGTAGCAAAAACTATCAGCAGAGTTCGAACTGAACATTATGTTGCTCAATGACTTTCTGAATGCTTGGAGGGGGAGGCTGGTCAGTAAATAGGTGATCAATGAGATTCATGTTACCCAGATTAACCATAGCATTGCGGCCAAATTTAGAATGGTCGGTGACTAGCATAACGCAACGGGAGTTTTCGATAATTGCGCGTTTTATGCGTACTTCATGGTAATCAAATTCCAGTAATGAGCCATCCATATCGATGCCACTGATGCCGAGAATACCGTAATCAAGCCGAAATTGGGAAATAAAATCCAGTGTGGCTTCACCAATAATCCCTCCATCACGGGAACGAATCTCCCCACCCGCCAGGATTAAACGGAAGTCTTCTTTTGTCATTAACAGAGTAGCGACGTTGAGGTTGTTAGTGACAATCCGCAGATCTTTATGATTTAACAATGCGTGAGCGACAGCTTCGGGTGTGGTGCCAATATCAATAAACAGGGTTGCGCCGTCCGGGATATGGCTAGCAACACGTTGTGCAATACGCGCTTTCTCTTCTGACCACATGATTTTGCGGTCGTGATAAGCAGTATTAACTGAACTTGATGGCAATGCGGCACCGCCGTGATGTCGCTGTATTTTGTTTTTATCTGCCAGGTCGTTCAAATCACGGCGGATAGTCTGGGGGCTGACATTAAAGTGTTCAACCAACTCTTCAGTACTGACATAGCCCTGAAGACGTACCAGCTCAACTATTGCATCATGCCGTTGAGTTTGCTTCACGATAGTCCCCTAATGTTTTTAAAAATGCCGGTTATTATTTTTGAATGTATGACGGTTATCCCATAACGCCATCAGTAAACCGATAGTTAAACCGGAGAAATGGGCTGCGTTGGCAATGGATAGCCCAAATGCATCGAAGTATCCAACAATCAGCCAAAAGATCGAAAAAGCCATCAAACCACGGGGAACACCAATACCACGCTCGGGTGCGCGTTCACCGGTTAGCCAGACATAGCCAATTAAAGCGTAAACAACCCCAGAAAGGCCGCCAAAATGAGAACCGCTGAATAATGATTGTCCCCAGCCGCTGAAAACAGCGGAAACAATCATAATAACAAACAGTTTTCCTGTACCGAGGTGCTTTTCTGTTTGCCCGCCAAGATACCACCACCACATGAGGTTAAAAATGATATGCAGTAGTGAGAAGTGCAGTAAGCCGTGGGTGACCCAACGCCATAGCTCCATATGTTGGCTATCGTCAGGCCAGGCCAGCCAAGACATCACCTGATAATCCCCGGCAAATTGCATCCAGAGATAAACGACGATATTTAGGAGCAAAACGGTAATGGTTAATGGGCCAGCCTGACGACTTAAATATTGCCAGTTCAGATTATTGTGGTACTTCAATGGGTGATTCACATCACCAGATTGCCAACTGGCCGCTTGATAACGTTCATTTAGCGGATCGCGGGTAAATTGCTCCAGCTCTTGCTGAACTAGAGTAAGTTTAGTGTCATCTTCTAGCCACAGTTCGACGTGTTGCCCATCGTGACCGGGGCGCATAGTGAGATGGACCTGATGGGTTGCCATATAATCGATAAAGGCTTGCGCCAGACGTGGGTTTGAAATAGCGATTACGCGGATCATGAGGTGTGTTATGCCGGATTATGTAAGGAGTCAACAGCGTGAGGATAGTCTCTGCGCCAGGCTTCAAAGCCGCCATTAATGCTGTAGACAGTTTTAAAACCGATGTTTAATAAATACTGAGCGGCACTCTGGCTGCTATGACCGTGATAACACATGACCATAACCGGCTGCTCGAAATTGGCCTGTAACATAAATTCATTCAATGTGTCATTAGTCAAATGAAAAGCGCCACACGCATGGCCTGCTCGGAAACTTTGTGGATCGCGAATGTCCACCATAATGGCGGATTTATCCTGCCAGTGTTGATAAGCCTGCTCAGGGCTGATGGTTTGAAAATGTTCCATATATATTCTGAATTGCTCTTAGAACTTAGAGATTATCCCATTAGGTTATTATTGTAATAATGTTTTCCCGACGATTATCCGAGCGGGAAAATTTGTTATCAGTAATACATTATCAGTAATAAGAGTGTTCACCACGTTGGTGTTCAGTCAAGTCTCTTACACCTTTTAGTTCCGGGAACATGTTCAGCAACTCTTTTTCAATCCCCTCTTTCAGGGTGACATCAACCATTGAACAACCATTACAGCCGCCGCCGAATTGAAGGATAGCGAAACCATCATCAGTGATTTCCATTAGGCTGACGCGGCCACCGTGACCGGCTAACTGTGGATTAATTTGTGACTGCAAAACGTATTCCACACGTTCGACAAGGGGGGAATCGTCAGAAACTTTACGCATTTTGGCGTTAGGGGCTTTTAATGTTAGCTGAGAACCTAACTGATCGGTGACAAAATCAATTTCTGCTTCTTCAAGGAAGGGGGCGCTCAGTTCGTCAACGTAAGCTGACAATTTATCAAATTTCAGTTCAGTATCTGTCGCTTCAACGGCATCAGGCGGGCAGTAAGATACGCCACACTCAGCGGTAGGCGTACCTGGATTGATGACAAATACGCGTATTTGTGTGCCAGTTTCTTGATTTACCAGTAATTTGGCAAAATGAGCTTGCGCTGCTTCAGTAATATTAATCATATCATTTGCTCAATAGTTGACTGCTATAGTTGGTTATAATACGCCCATTCTCGTATTGACTACAAGGTTCGACAAATCGCCCAGACCTGCACTGAACGGGCGCCAGCACGAATTAACAAACGGGAAATTTCAGTCATGGTCGCACCGGTGGTAATCACATCATCAAGTATGGCGACATGTTGTCCCGCGACTGAGCCACAAAGCTGAAATGCTTTCCTGAGATTAATTTTACGCCGTGCTGCCGATAAATTTCTTTGTGGTAGTGTAGCATGCGACCGCTGTAGAAAGCTTTGCTGATAATCGCATTGTAGCCATTCTGATAACTGCTTTGCCATTAATACACTTTGATCAAATCCCCGTTTCCAGCGCCGGTGTCGATGCAGTGGCACACTGAGCAGAATGTTGGGTTTATACCATTGTCCATCACGATAGCCCTGTTGCCAGTGCAGCAGAAACAGACGCGCCAGAACTGATGCAAGTTGTGGGGTGCCGTGATATTTATAGCGACGAATCAGGCCACTCAAGGGTGGGCAATAGTCGGTAATTGCTATCATATTCTCCCATGGCGGAGGTTTTTTGAGGCAGCGTCCACAAGGCAGTGAAGGAAGTTCTGAGGGTAGAGCGCAGCACGGGCACATATTTGTCAAACGTTTCAACCGTTTGTTGCAAAAGCTGCATACTCCATGATGTGGAAACCAAAGAGACTGATGGCATAGCCAACAGTACCCAACCATTGTTAGCATAGACTTCTTCCTTGATGGCAAATAAAGTTGAGAATAACAATGGCTGATCTATTTTGGCAGACTTCCGCGGGAGATTCGCGTGATCTTGTGTTGCTGCACGGATGGGGGCTGAATGCGGAAGTTTGGCGTTCCATTGAAATGCGATGTGCTCCGCATTTTCGTTTACATCTGGTGGATTTACCGGGTTACGGCCGTAGCCAGAAATATGGCCCAATGAGTCTTGCTGACATGGCGGATGAAGTTTGGCGATATGCGCCTGAAAATGCGCTATGGCTAGGTTGGTCGTTGGGAGGGCTGGTTGCCAGCCGGATTGCGCTTGACCATCCGGATAAGGTTGCCGGATTAATTACCGTGGCTTCTTCACCGCATTTCAGCGCGGAAAGTGATTGGCCGGGGATTAAGCCAGAAGTTTTGCGCGGTTTCGAACATCAACTTAGTGAAGATTTCCAGCGCACGGTTGAGCGTTTTCTTGCTTTACAAACATTAGGCACAGATAGTGCCCGTCAAGATGCGCGATTGTTGAAATCTGTTGTGCTGGATCAGCCGATGCCTGCTGTTGAAGTGCTGCATGTTGGTCTGGAAATTTTGCGTACTGAAGATTTAAGAGAGCCTTTGGCTGAGCTTACCATCCCATTCCTGCGGATTTACGGCTATCTGGATGGGTTGGTGCCAAGGAAAATCATTAACATTCTTGATGAAAAATGGCCAAGTTCAGTTTCAGCCATAATGCGTCATGCTGCTCATGCGCCTTTTATTTCTCATCCAGATGAGTTTGTTGGGTTGTTGACTGAATTTGTTAGTAGAGAAGCATTATAAGGTCGATGAGATAACAGATTTTTATTGGCATGGTTTGGAAAAGTAAAGCGTCTGCCGCGTGAATGCGGCGGCTTAATGTTAGTTCTTCTGACGATTAGATAAATCATAGGGATTCAATTTGTTACTAAGAAAGGCACATTCTATCTTTTAATCCCATATATTTTCCTTGTCCCATCCTGAGGGAATTCCCATTGAATGAGTTAAAATATTTATATAACTGTATTTGTTTATGAGATTTTTAAATTCAATTTCGAATTTTTCTGATGGGCTTATCAAAGTCTTAGACATTATTTTTAAAACAATCAATGTAGTATATATTTTATTTTTCATTGTTGGCCTGATTGTTATTCTGGTTCTAACAATATTATTATTGTTATCTACGAACCCTGATGGCAAACGATAATTGCTATTCCAGGTCCTGGAACTATGCGAAGATTTGTTTCTTAATTCCTTTAGTGCGTAAAGCCACGATTTTACTTCTTTAAATGTATTGGCTCCCATAGCTGTTGCAGAGTCATTGAGGTGATTTTTTCCTGATATGGTGCTTTATTTGGTGTGAATATATCATCGCTGAGATACCAAAAAGGGTCATTTAGATACTTTGTTAGAATACTCTTTGCCTTAACTTCTATTCTTAATATGTATTTGTTACATAGTTCTCTTAATTCACAGTCAAATAAATATAAGTCAAAGCCATTTTTAAATTCAGTACCTGGTAAATATTCTTTCGTTGAATGATTCAAATAAGGATATAAGTATGATTTGAATCTATACCAATTAATTAGGGATTGTGCTTTCTCAGCAAAAACTTTATTAAAGGGATGAGTAAATAAAACACCTTTATCTTCAAGATGAATATTTACCAGCTCTGCTGGAGTTAAAAAAGGTTTGTTATAAACAGACATTTAATAGAATCATCACATGATTCAATTCGTAAGGTTTACTTATTTTTACAATTATTAACCGCTGGTTTAGTTGCATATCACTTTTTGTTCGTTTTACACTACAAATGCTTTAGTTTATTTGTCTGAAAATTTAAGTATTGGTGGATCAGCTAATCAATCTATAACGTGTATTCAGGTAAATGAAATGTGCTTGCCTGTGGACCTATTTTTTTAGCTAAAAGATTCAATGGATTAAATGACACTGGTTCCATTTGGTAAAAAAAAGAGATTAAAGAAAGATAGTTATGTAATGACAGGAATATTTGATGACAGAAATAAAGACACAAATTAATTATGATTTTTCTCCCGATGTGATAAACCGGCAGAAAGCCTGTTTGCTGGCGGACCTGAGTACAGTGTTTAACCAGCATAACGGACAAGGGCTATTAATGGTTGATACGGCTGTTTTTCTGGATCGTCGTCAGGAAGAATGGTTTCCTAAGGCAATCCTTAATCATCAGCCAGCGGCAATACCAACCCAGATAAATCATCCCCGTTATGCATCTCGTTATTCTCCTTGGCTGATACCGCTGGATATTAATCGATCTGAGGATGCTGAACTGTTGGAGTTGAGCATCACTCAGGCGTTACAGGAAGCTGATCCCGCAGAGTTGATTACCGGGCGTGGCCGGATGATTTGTGGTTGGCTGTTCAGTACTAGTCTGGTCTCTGTGATTGCGCAACATATCAGCATGACTGCGGTACAGGAATTATCATCAGTACAGAAAATCATGCTGCGTTTTTATGATCCGGCTGTGAATAATGCCATATGGCCGTTGCTGGATAGCTGGCAGCGCTCGCGTCTGCTGGGACCGCTGACAGACTGGTATCTGGTTGATGGCGACGGTCAGTTACTGCATCGGGATAATGCACAGTCTGCGAGGGAGTTATACACCTTTTCACTGGGCCTGTCCTCGGAAGAAGTAGCAGAAATAACTTGGTCAGGTCCGATGAATCGGGCATTGCGCCAATATCGTCAGGCACACCGTAACCGGTTACGCCGAACAGAACCTGAACTATTGGATGTCATACTGACCTTATTACGCCGGATAACCAAGCGCTACTCCTTTAGTGATGCTCTGGATCTGGAAGTTTGTGCATTGCATGGTTTGCTATATCACCCAGCGATTGATTTACACCCTCGGATACAGTCGCTGTTGTCTGCCGAAGAGGGTAATAGTACTGGTAGCTATGTCGAGCGTACAGCCGGACTAACAGAAGAAGAGTGGCAGGTTCTGGCCCGTGAATGTTGCCATCTCAATATTTCTACTATTTCGTCAAAGAACAAGGAGATTCTGTAATGAATCGACTATCGTGCCAGATGTGCGAAGTAACCGGACCAGCGCTTCTGCCTGTGCGTTATAGCGTGGTGCCTGATTGTGTTGGTGAAACTTTACCGACGTGGGCAGAAACTCTGACTCCCTCGGCTCAGGGCTACCATTATGCCCTGCGTGCCTTACGACAAGGGTTTTTATATGTTTATTACACCAACTCTGGACCCTTGGTTCAGTATTGCTGGGAAACCTGGAGCATTAGCGAGGATGGCGCGCTGTGGAAGCAGCCGAATGCCTTTAGTGTGTTTGATAAGAAAACAGCGGATTGTTACGCGCCGACCCATCAAAGTACTAATGTGGAATTTATTGTGTTGAGGGATATGGCTTTACGTCAAGATGTCTGGCTGGCCTTTTCTCCCTCAGTCTGGAGTCAAGAAACAATCCAGTACTATCACAACCACCCTGAAGCACGGCAAAAACGCATGCAGTGTGTGAAACCGTGGCAGTGGCGCGGAGTGCCTGAGGGTGTTGGCATCAGTCAGGTTACCGTGGATAACTTGAATACGGTGATGGATTACCATAAGGAGGATGACTCCGCCGCCAAATACATTCTGCCTTACAACCCTAAAGTGAGGCGGACCAGCCGGACAAGTGGAAAAGCGCCATATTATACCTTTGACCCTAACACCGTTGGTCCACAGGGTACACTCTATCCGTGGAGTGAAAAGCGGTCGGGGAATGCAGAGGCGACCGTTAAAGCCATGCAAAAACGAGGATCGGCAGAGGATGGTAGTTCTGTCTCTCCAGTGTTAATCGCTTTGCATGATCCGATTGGTATTGCTCATGAGCTGGCTGGTTGGAGTGATGACATCGCCGGAGAACACTCCGCTTGGTTAGATGACTTGTCGATTGAATTTATGACCCAGCAATCACTGAATGGAGCGAAGAATCAAATTCAGCAGGTTGAAAAAGCTAGGGCAGAGCAGCAGACGCTGGATGCTTATAAAAGTACGGCCAGTTACGGGATGGATAAGGTTTTGGTAAAAATCCCCTCGGTGGCGATGTCACAGCGGCAAAGTACACTTGATGCATTGATGGTAAAAGCAAAGCAAGTCGCGGAACAGGATGGGGAGATAGCACTGGCGACCAGTTGGAATAAATATGAGGCAGAACTGAATCTGGCTAAACGACAGGCGTTTTCAGATTGTTATGACAAATTCTGCCATACGATCGCCAGCTGGTTAGAGTCTTTGGCTGAATTTCGGGTAAGCTGGTTAAAAGAAGAGCGGCTGATAACACATTGCCATGATTTTTATTCAACTCAGGTTTCTGACAACCTTAGTTATCGGGAGGCAGTGGATTATGCAATGGCCTCACTCAATGTTACGGATAGTGGTAGTGCTTTTTTGGATGAATTAATAGGACAATATTCGGCAAAACCGGAGGGTAATTTTGTTTGGCGTTCTCTGTTATTGAATAATCCGGAAGTAATGGAGGATACCGAAGCGTTATTATATAAAATGAAGGCGAGTAAAAACGATACATTACCTGCTGCTGAATCTGACTATCTTTCTGTCGTGCAGAAATGTTTTGGCAAACTGGTTGATGCTTATGATAAGGCGAATGAAGCACTGGAAGCGCCTATATCGTCGAATTCGTCTTTTTCTCGTGCTATGTTGGTATGTGATAGACGTTTATCCACGATTGGGCAGCGTGTATTCCGGCTTTCTGGTCTGGATAGTGCGCTGAATAGTTTGAATATATTACTGAATAAGACAATATTTTCTGTCGCATCTGGTGTACCGTTGGATAGAATCCAAGAGCTTTGTCTTGCAGATATTCAAAATGGTAATTCATGTAGACAGGCAATTGCTCGTGGTCTTCAGACTTATAAGTCCTCGAAAGATCTTGAAAAGCTAAATAGTTATAAACAGCAATTTGATAAATTTGCCGAAAGTGCCGAAGGCGAAAAAACCTTAAAAGCTTCACGAATAAAAATTCTGGTTCTGTTTTTTAACGGGATGGAATTTGCTGATCAACTGAAAGAGAGTAAAGGAGATGCTAAAGGGTATGCTCAGGTTACTTCGGCGTTTCTAAGTACACTGAGCACGGTTGCTGATGTGATCAAACCAGCTATTGAATATGGGATAAAAAATCAAGCAGCAACTACGTCGATTAAATTTGTAGGAGCCAGCGCTGGAGTGGTAGCGTCTGTATTGAATTTAGGGATTGATGGTAGTGATGGAATTAAGGAATTATTTAAAAAAAATACTCGCTGGTCTTGCTTTGGGTTATCACTATTAAAAACATCTGTTGATGTTGGAATATTATTAAAATCAGTGGGTGGTTTGTTAGGCGTTTTAATTAAAATGGAGATGGTTAATGGAGGTTATATTATTCCTATCGCAGAAACTTTAACGAAAGGAGCCTTCGCAAGGATAATAGGATATTTTGCCAGTTGGCAAGTAATGATAGTAATATTTGTTCTTGAGGAATTATATACTCTTTTTATTGATAATGATTTACAGGATTGGTGCCGTAACTGTGTATTTGGTAAAGAGCCTGATAAATATCTCGTTTCAACTATATTAATTGAGACACAGGATAAACGTAATGAACTTTATCAAAAACAAAGTGAAAAGTTAGGCGAAGCTTTGGGGGCAGTATTATGACTAAACGTAGAGATATAAAAGAGTTTATTAATTTCGAAAAAGTCAGGAACGAATTATCAGATGCAAAATTCTATATGGGATTAAGTTCTTATGGTACTGTTGAGGAAAGAAATAAAGTTGCTGAGGCAGAGAGAAAAATTCCAGAATTAGAAGCGCTACTTGCTAAAGAACCGCCACCGCCAGAATTGCCACCGAAAGCACCATTGATTAAAGTGACCGGAATTCTGGAAGAATTTAGCGTAATGAAAGTGTGGGGCTATTTTACCGATCGAGAATATGATCCGGAAGCATTTTCCCGAAAGGAAGAACGTGATCAAGCTGGCGCGTTATTGCTTGCTATGATAGGAAATACTACAGGGGCAGCAGTGACATCACAAAGTCAGGTGAGAATGAATGCTCCCAGTGATTTTGTACGTGGAAAAATTAACGGAATTTCATTTTATGGTTGGTTAGGGATGACTAATGCTAAAGTTGGTGATTATGTTGAACTGGCAGTGATGCCTAAAGATGATCATTATATTGTTTATGCCTTGGCAAATCCGTATGAGCGAACTATTTCAATGACACCGTGTTGTGAACGCGGAGTTCGCGCATATTCCAAGGACGAAATTAATATTTTATATGTCATTTTTACTGTTATTGCATTTATTATTCTTTTTTTAGGTATAGGGGTTAAGAAAATTTCTTTTTTACCAATGTTATTTGTAGAGTATTTTTATCTTTTATTTGCTTACTTTCTGATCGATTTTACTAAAAAGGACATGATTAAAAATCCTAACCCAACAAGTGTATTAGCCGAAAGGATATTTTCTGCTCTTGGGTTTCCGGAACCTATGAAAGTCGATTTGGTTTTCTTAACAAAACTCAAGGTGAGGGAGTTAAAAAGGAATGGAGCTTCTCCTATCGTAGAAAATGAAAAGGATAGATTACTACCTGAAAAGGGTTCTGTTCGAGAGTATTTCTATTATTATTAATGATTGGTTATAGCGATATGAAAATGTATTTGGTAAAAAGCCAGATAAAGGTTTTATCTCGATTCTATTTATTGAAACAAAGGGCAAACGTAATGGGCTTTATCAAAGCAAAAAGTTAGCAGAAGTTTTGGGACGATATTATGACCAAACGCAGAGATATGAAAGAATTTATTGACTTTCAAAAAGATAGAAATCCACCAATCCCGCCGATAAGCTGACGTTATCGCAGATGTTAGTTCGAGTAATTTGCGAGTCTAAATGGCGATCGAACATTGATTAATTGTTTTAGACCACTCAACACTCCCCAGCAATCCGATAAACCGCCGTATCACATTTCTGTGCTTCAGGGCATTGTTTGCAACCGCCGCTTAGGCAGGCGGTTGCATCAATTTTTTCCAATTTGCCCATTACGGTGAGTTGTTCAAGCATCGCTTCTACCATCGATAATGAAACAGAAAGCTGGTGGCTCAGCAATTTAGCATCTGCCCGTCCATTCAGAGCGACGGCATCCCTTACTTGTAACAGGCTAATCATTTTTAACTCCTAGTGACAGTTTCCACTGGAGCAGTGGCAGCTATTTCCCGGGTTGCTGAGTAACTTCATTGTCACGCGGCTGCGTACTCGACGCAGGAAGTAGAACACCAATGCGTTAAATAGAATGACGGTCAGAATAATGATCAGGCTGCTTTGCGAATGTTGTGAGAAAGTCACTATCTGGTAGAACAGGGCTGAAATTGAATAAGCGACATTCAGTCCCCACAGAATGGAGAATGTCATCCAACCACGGCTTGTTTCACGAGCGATCGCGCCCATCACCGAAACACAAGGCACATATAACAGAACAAAGATCAGATAACTGTAAGCAGAAATAGCGGAACCAAATTTGGCACTCATTGTTCCCATGGAGCTATTATCCATTTCACCGTCACCTTTACTGGCTTCGATTGGGTTGGCCAGCACGCTCAGAGTGAATGTCTCTTTCAAACTATCCCAGGTTTCACCAACTGCATCTTTCAGCTCATCAAGCAGGTTGAACTCATCTGCATTAAACGACTCATTATTAATACTTTCTGCGGTATACAGGGTATTAAGTGTTCCAACAACGACTTCTTTTGCCATTGCGCCAGTTATCAGACCTACGGTTGCCTGCCAGTTATCTGAGTGAACGCCAATTGGCTGTAATACTGGCGTAATAACTTTGCTGACCGAAGCTAAGGCGGATTGGTTGATGCTATCCACTGTTTTACCAGAGAATGAGAAGCTGTTGAGTGCACCAATAAACATACTGGCGATAACGATCACTTTACCGGCACGGATAACAAAACCTTTCAGGCGTTGCCAGGTTTGCAGAAGCAGGGTTTTTAGATGTGGAATATGGTAAACCGGGAGTTCCATAACGAATGGTGAAGCTTCGCCACGCATAATGGTGTATTTCAACATTAGGCCAGTCAGGATAGCAACTGCAATGCCCAATATATAAAGGGAAAAAACAATGGTTGCCCCGTTTTTGCCAAAGAATGCAGCGGCAAAGACGGCAAAGATGGCTAATCGTGCACCGCAAGACATAAAGGGGGCCATCATAATCGTGATCAAGCGTTCACGCGGCGCATCTAGCGTTCTCGCCCCCATAATGGATGGGACGTTGCAGCCGAAGCCAACGATCAACGGGACAAACGATTTACCCGGTAGCCCTAAAACTTGCATCAGACGATCCATAACAAACGCCGCCCGCGCCATATAACCGGAGTCCTCAAGGAAAGAGAGGAATAAATACATCATGCCGATTTGGGGGACTAGTGGTAAAACCGTGTTAATACCACCACCGATACCTTGCGCGAGGAAAATCGTCAGCCATCCAGGGAAACTTAAGGTATGCCCAAGCCATTGAACCCCATGAATGAAAATAGCGACAGAACCACCGTCGAAAATAGGTTGTAATGCACCGCCGATATTAATCGCTAGCACGAACATTAAATACATAACAGCCAGGAAAATAGGTACGCCTAACCAACGATTGAGGATAATTCTGTCAATTGCCTGAGTGAGTTTGTTTGGCATGGCTTTTTGGGTATCAATCACTGCCATGCACAATGTATTGATGCTTTGATAGCGCACATCGGCAATCACTAGTTCGGGTTCTTCATGTTGCTGTTGTTGCAAGCGTTCTTTGGATTCAATCAGCATTGAGGTAGCAAGGCCGGAACGTTCCAGACTGTAAATATCCCCTTCAAGCATCTGAAGTGCTAGCCAACGGCGTTGTTGAGCATGAAAATTGTCTGAAATTGCACCAGATAACGTCTCAACTTCTTGCAACAGGCAATCAGGGTAGTGAATCAGTGATTGCCCGGAATTCTGCTTATGGCGGTCAATTGCCCGTTTCAGCTCATTCAGTCCCGTTGCTCGGGTTGAAACCATGGGAATGACTGGACAGCCAAGGCGTTGCTCCAGTTCGGCAATATCAATTTGGATATGCTGACTGTCAGCGATATCCAACATATTGAGAGCAACGATGCATGGAATGCCTAATTCCAACAGTTGTAACGTCAGATAGAGATTTCGTTCAAGGTTAGAAGCATCTACGACGTTAATCAGCATGTCTGCATCACCGCTCAGGATATAGTGGCAGGCTATCTGCTCATCCAGTGATGTTTGTTCAGAAATCGTGGTTAGAGAGTAGGTTCCCGGCAGGTCAACTAACTCAATTTTGTGTTCTGAGGTGATAAAACGGCCAACTTTTCGTTCTACCGTAACGCCAGCCCAGTTGCCTACACGTTGACGAGCGCCAGTAAGCTGGTTAAATAATGTCGTTTTGCCGGCATTGGGGTTGCCAATTAAGCCAATGGTCAGTGCTTTCATGTTTTTAGTGCCAGATTAGGAGTTACCGTTTTGCTACTTGCAATGGATTATGCGTTGCATTGAGCGTTGTCTAATGTGAGAAATTCCAAGTCTTTTTTTCTCAGAATTAGGCTGACTCGGCGAGTCTCAATTTGTATCGGATCACCTAAAGGTGCTAAGCGGATCACATGAAAAGAGGAGCCGGGCAACATACCTAATGACAGCAATTTCTGTCGGTAAGCTGGGCTGATCTTCGGAGAAAAACCAATGATCTTGTAACTATGGTTTGGAAGAAGTTGCATATAACCTTCCGGAATGTGTGATAAGTAAAATAATACCGAGAATTAGTCGTACCCATTCATTATGAAGTGCGATTTTTAATCCAATTCATACTAATTGCAAATAAGAATAATAACCAACATTAATTTCAATGTTAATCCTATTTTCATTATTGATGTTCATTTAGCCATTCAGGTTGGCATAAATCAGTGAATTTGGATTCTTGCCGACACAAGCGGTGAAATGTGCACTGCCGAAGCAGTGCATCTGTTTACAGCGATAGGAATCTTAACGTTTTTTTCCGAATGCGGCGGCTAGCGCATCACTCATAGCACTGTTTCCGGCTGAGGTAGAAGAACGGGAAGTATTACGGTTCCTGTCATTACGTTCAGGGCGGCGATCAGTTTGTGCATTATTATTGCGGCGTGAATGGGTTTCTCCCGGTTGCTCATCAAGGCGCATGGTCAGAGCAATGCGCTTGCGGTTCAGATCAACTTCCAACACTTTTACTTTAACGATATCACCTGCTTTTACCACGGTGTGAGGATCTTCTACAAAACGATCGGACAGCGAAGAGATATGAACTAAACCATCTTGATGAACGCCGATATCGACAAATGCGCCAAAATTAGTCACGTTAGTGACTGCACCTTCTAGTACCATTCCCGGACGCAGATCATTCATGGTTTCCACCCCTTCCGCGAAAGTCGCGGTTTTAAACTCTGGACGTGGATCGCGGCCAGGTTTTTCCAGCTCTTTCAAAATATCGGTAACGGTTGGAACACCAAATTGCTCGGTGGTGAAATCCAGAGGTTGTAATCCACGCAATGAAGCAGGGTTACCCATCAATTCTTGGAGTTTCTGCTCAGTGGCCGCCAAAATTTTTTCAACTACTGGATAAGCTTCCGGATGAACGGTCGATGCATCCAGCGGGTTATCACCGTGATTAATCCGCAAGAATCCAGCACATTGCTCAAAAGCCTTTGGCCCAAGGCGACTGACTTTCAGTAATTGTGCACGGTTATTGAAACGGCCATTCTCATCACGCCAGTTGACGATATTCTGGGCAATCATACGGGTTAACCCGGCAACTCTGGTTAACAGTGGAACAGAAGCGGTATTGAGATCCACGCCAACGGCGTTTACACAATCCTCAACGACGGCATCCAATTTTTTGGCAAGCTGACTCTGACCGACATCATGTTGATACTGACCTACACCGATGGATTTCGGATCGATTTTTACTAATTCAGCCAGTGGATCTTGCAAGCGGCGGGCGATAGAGACTGCACCGCGTAGTGAAACATCCAGGTCAGGAAATTCCTGTGCTGCCAGCTCAGAAGCAGAATAAACCGATGCCCCTGCCTCACTGACAATCACTTTTTGGGCTTTTATCTCTGGAAACTGTTTTTGCACATCCGCAAAGAAACGTTCTGTTTCGCGGGAAGCGGTTCCGTTACCAATGGCGACCAGTTCTACCTGATGCTTGATGCACAACGCGGCGACACTTGCAGCGGCTTTAGCCGCTTGCCCGGTGTGTGGATAGATCGTGTCTGTGGCAATCAGTTTGCCGGTTGCATCGATAATGGCCACTTTGACGCCGGTACGCAGACCGGGATCGAGCCCCATCGTTGCGCGCATACCCGCAGGTGCGGCCATCAGTAGATCTTGCAGGTTACGGGCGAATACTTTGATGGCTTCATCTTCCGCTTTCTCTCGCAAGGTACTCATCAATTCAGTTTCAAGATGCAGCAATATCTTAACGCGCCAGGTCCAGTTCACTACGGCTTTGCGCCAGCTATCTGCCGGCGCATTGTTTAAGCGCAGGTTAAGATGTTGAGTAATAATCTGTTCGCCGTAACTCTCTTTCGGTGGTTCATCAAACTGGGGATCAGCATTTAGGGAAAGTTGCAGTATGCTTTCATTACGGCCACGAAACATAGCTAATGCGCGGTGAGAAGGGACTTGTGCAATGGGTTCATGGTGATCAAAATAGTCGCGGAATTTAGCGCCTTCCTCCTCTTTTCCTGCAACGACTTTAGCGACCAGATGAGCATTTTTCCATAGATAGTCACGTACTTTTGCCAATAACGCTGCATCTTCGGCAAAACGTTCCATTAGGATATAACGCGCGCCATCCAGAGCCGCTTTGGTATCAGCTACACCTTTATCGGTATCAACAAAGGTAGCGGCAACCTGCTCTGGTTCTTGCCGTGGATCTTGCCACAAGGCGTCCGCTAGTGGTTCAAGGCCCGCTTCAATAGCGATTTGTCCACGGGTACGGCGTTTCGGTTTGTATGGCAGATAAAGATCTTCCAGTTCTGTTTTGCTCAGGGTGCCATTAATGGCTTCGGCCAGTTCTGGGGTCAGCTTACCTTGCTCGTCAATGGATTTAAGAATGGTCTGGCGGCGGTCCGACAGTTCGCGCAGATAGCTAAGGCGGGTTTCAAGTTGACGGAGTTGGGTATCATCCAGACCGCCGGTAACTTCTTTACGATAGCGTGCAATAAAAGGGACCGTATTCCCTTCATCAAGCAGGCTAATCGCAGAAAGTACCTGTTGTGGCTGCGCTTGTAGCTCACTTGCAATAATTTGGCTCAGAGATTCATTCATGTTGCGTTTTCTTCTGGTGGATAAGCTTCAGATTTCAAATATTCACAAAACCCCTTTATACGTTCTGCGAGAAACAATTTCCAGTTTACGTCTAATCTTATTCTGACGAGTTACGATATCATTCAACGAATTTGTTGCCGATTACGCTATAGCAACTGTGATCAACTCCAAATGTGAAACGTTGTCGCTGGAACTATAAGTGTGTTACCAGACTTGTTATGAGCTATTTCTGAATATCAGAATTAAACTAAAAGGATAGCTAGAATAGGAAAAACTTGAGTTTCATCGCATTATTCCAGAAGTAGGTAACTAATGAATTACAAATCTACTTTTGATTTTCGTTAAAAATGGAGGGATTACTTAAAAAATTTATTTAATGGAATACGAACATGTTTACTTCCAGATTAACAATGTTGCACTTAATTATGTGAATCTACCCATTTTAAATTTTTTAATAGGCTAATGAATAAATTCGAGTTCTTACCTGTTCAGCTAACATAATCGATTTTACCCATTGCGGCATGGCATGTGAGTTGAATCATTTGCTCTCGCGTTTTTGATGGCGTCATGAATTAAACTAAGTGCTCTGAAATAGTGGGGATTCTGATTATTCATTCTGTCTAATTCCTCTAGTCTCTTCAATGCTAATTGGATCTCTGCCGTCGATAAGTGCAGTCTGGCAACAGTCTGCACTTATCCGACTTAAATACCGTCAAAGAGGAAATCGAGTGCCGCCTTTACTTGATTACGGTATTGCGATGCATCGCAAAATTCAGCACCCAAAGCATAAACAGATATACTGGCCAATTCGTGAGTCATGATCGCATATTCTTTGTCGTCTATTAGCCTGATAACGGGGATCATTCGAACAGGGCGACTGCTGTTAGGATATTTTTCAACTGGCAACAGTGGGATCACAATTCTGCGGTTTAACTGCCCGATAATGTCACTCGTGACGTCCAGCAATAGGGGATAAACAACGTTTTTCCCAGTATTACGGTAAACGGTGAATTGCATTGTTAAAATGTCCTGTGTTCATCACTAAAACAACCATGTTCATCATGGAAACGGTTTAACGCCTCCAAAGCTTCCCTATTATCTTCCCGCCATTTCAGCGCTTCGTAATTGCGTAATTCGGCATCCAAGGCGGCGGTCAGTGTGGCACTAAAGTTAATACCTGCTTCACGTGCCCGGCTCAGTAAGCTTCGTTCTACAGTCATTGTGACGCTCTGTGTGTTGCGTTGTCTTGCTGTCATGATTTATCTCCGGCATTGAGTATACGTGTATGCTACACGTATATATACACGAATTGTAGTTCTGAATGTCGGTTTTTGCTGCTTGTTATGCTTATTAATTCATTTCCTGCGCCTTTGCAGAGTGAATGAATCGTTAGCGTGCGATTCATTCGGTTGTTATTCTTCGATATATAGCCTATTTGTTGAAATAGTATACAGGCTATTTCATATATTCAATTTCATTCACGTACCACAACATTTTTCCTGTGGGTGTATGAACGATTGCACTGTCGCCAACTTCTTTCTTCAATAAAGCCCGGGCCATTGGCGAATCGATTGATATGTAGTCTTTGCGACCAAAAATTTCATCGTACCCGACAATACGGAAACGTTTAATCTCACCTTGATCATTTTCGATCTCTACCCATGCACCGAAGAACACCCGTCCATCTTGTTGGAGGGAATAATCCACACACCGCAATTCTTCTAAGCTTTTGGTTAGATATCGAACTCTGCGATCAATCTCCCGTAGTCTCTTCTTGTTATATTGATAATCTGCGTTTTCACTCCGGTCACCGAGGCTTGCTGCCCAAGTGACTTTTTTAGTCACTTCTGGACGCTCCTCACGCCAGAGATAATCCAGCTCTTCCTTTAATTTGTTGTAGCCTTCACGGGTTATCAGTTTAGTTTTCATTTTATCTTGATATAGATACCGTAGTTAACCTTAGAAGTATATAAAACAGTCCATTGTGGTAGATGTCAAATTAAGACTCGGTTTTTAGTCATTAATCAATAAATCCCGGTTGTTTTGCAAGATTAACGTATTAGTTACATTCAGGTCGTCATTGGTTGCGTAAATTTATCACTGTTGATGGATTGAATCGGCTGCGTGACAAGCGAATACAATACGCTCCCACGACGGTGAACGCGGATGTTAAAACGAGAGATAAGCGGTTAACAGGCGGTTTCGAATTAGCATTATCGATGGCAGGATTGCTTTACCTGTCTGCTTATTATGATATTTGGCTCTAATATTTATAACGTTCATCATATAATTTATGGTTCTGTATACTGAATAGTATGTATGCTGTGAATCTTTCTGGTGATGAAACAGGCTATTAAGGTTCAATTGAAGAAAAAACAAGCTAAGTTGTTTACTATAGTAAGAAAAGGTGACGAGAAATCGACCGACGAGTGGCTTCTGGTCCAAACGTTGGGATGTGCTGAACATTATCAATCCAGATCCTCGTAGGGAAGGAAAAACCAAAACTGTGGAGCAGGTAAGAAGATAATATGCAGCAAAGAGCATTTTTCGTTTAGTCTGCCTGATGAATTTAATCCAGCTAATAAATGGATTTCTATCGATTTTCCGGTAGCTAGAGCGCTAATTGGTAGGTTGGTGGATGGCAAAATAACGGTAGAAATTCGATATTTGACAGTGAATTACTGCGTTCTCATTGTCAGTAATAAACCACTAAATTAATCATCCGAATTAATAACAGTGGAAATAAGTCCTATTAGGAATAGTCTCAAAATACAGATATCTGGTTTCTATCTTTGGGTTAATCTCTTTCATAATGATAAATTTATCAAAGTATGTGGTGTTTTTTGGAGTTTAATAATGCAAGTAGATAACAAGATCCTTGTGGTGGATGATGACATGCGTTTACGAACGTTATTAGAGCGTTATCTGACAGAACAAGGCTTTCAGGTACGTAGTGCTGCTAATGCGGAGCAGATGGACCGCTTACTGACACGGGAATCTGTTAGCTTAATCGTATTGGATTTAATGTTACCAGGAGAAGATGGGCTTTCTGTTTGCCAAAGGCTAAGAAACCAAAATAATCCGGTGCCAATTATTATGGTGACGGCGAGGGGAGAGGAGGTAGATCGTATTGTTGGGTTGGAAATTGGCGCTGATGATTATATTCCGAAGCCATTTAATCCCCGTGAGTTATTGGCGCGTATCCGGGCAGTATTACGTCGTCAGGCGAATAAGTTATTGGGCCTACCGGCTGAGGATGATGCAATTATTAATTTTGGTAAGTTTAGCCTCAATTTGAGTACGCGGGAAATGTTTCAGGGAGATGAACATATTCAATTAACCAGTGGAGAATTTGCCGTATTGAAAGTACTGGTGTCTTATCCTGGCGTGCCACTGTCCCGTAATAAGCTGATGAGTTTAGCTCGTGGCCGGGAATATAGCACGATGAAGCGATCGATTGATGTCTTGGTTTCACGTCTGCGCCGTGTAATTGAAGAAGATCCTACACATCCTCGCTATATCCAGACTATCTGGGGTCTGGGCTATGTCTTTGTGCCAGACGGAATTCGTGTATGAAATTATTGCGGTTCTCCCCTCGCAGCACGTTTACCCATACTTTATTCCTGATTATGGCTATGCTGTTTATCAGTCTGGTAACCAGTTACTTGGTTGTTGTGAATTTCGTTATCATGCCAAGTTTGCAGCAGTTCAATAAGGTATTAGCGTATGAAGTTCGTACCCTAATGGCTGAAAAGTTGAAGCTAGAGGATGGCTCTTTTCTGGTGATATCGCCGGTAGTTCGCCGGGAGATTTACCAGGAGTTGGGTATTACACTCTATTCTGAATCTGACGCGGAGCTACAAGGTTTACGTTGGGCCAGGCGTTATGATTTCTTGAGTGAGAAGATGGGCGAATACCTTGGTGGCAAGGCTGATCTTCGTCTGGAGATAAACACAGATAGCCCTATACTTTGGCTTAATTCTTATTTGTCCCCCGATATTTGGGTCAGGGTTCCTCTGACTGAGATCGAACAAAATCAATTCTCTCCTATTTTCCGCTATACACTGGCAATTCTATTATTGGTATTCGGTTGTATCTGGCTTTATATCCGTTTTCAGAACCGGCCTTTACTGGAAATGGAGTATGCCGCCAGGCAAACAGGTAAAGGTATTATGATGCCAGCGGTGGGGGAAGCGGGTTCTATGGAAGTTCGTGCAGCCATTCGCGCATTTAACCAAATGTCCGCTGGGATAAAGTTATTGGAAAGTGACCGTACGATATTAATTGCTGGCGTAAGCCATGATTTGCGTACGCCGTTGACACGTATCCGACTAGCAACAGAAATGATGAGCAAGGAAGATGCTTATCTGTCTGAATCTATCAATAAAGATATTGAAGAGTGTAACGCTATTATTGAGCAATTTATTGACTATCTCCGTACCGGACAAGAAATGCCAATGGAGTTTTGTGAACTGAATTCTATTCTCAAAGAGGTGATTTCCGCCGAGAATGGCTATGAGCAGGATATTGAAAACCATCTGTCTCTTCACCCAATAATGGTTAACGCCAATCCGATTTCTATTAAACGGGCATTGGCTAATATGTTGGTTAATGCCAATCGTTATGGTAATGGCTGGATTAAAGTGAGTAGTGGTCAGACAAATAAATTTGCCTGGTTTCAGGTAGAAGATAATGGCGCTGGCATCAAACAGGAAGATTTGCCACGGTTATTTCAGCCATTCGTCCGCGGCGAGAGAGCGCGCAGCAGCAGTGGAACAGGGTTAGGTCTGGCGATTGTTCAGCGAATTATTGATGCTCATGATGGGAAAATTGAAATGAGCACCAGCCCCAGAGGGGGATTATCTATCCGTGTCTGTATTCCTGTCGTGGAAGATAATTTTTAACGGCTTGATAATCATCTCCTATATTTGATTTTTATGGTGTGTGGAGATGACAGTTTTATGTCAGTCACAGGTTAAGCGTCCATTGCGCTGTCATAAAAATGTCATAATTAAGACATTTTGCTGTAATTAAATTGACCTATTTTCTCTCTTGCACCTTTTTTGATTTGACGAATACATTTCTTTATTGATTCTCAATATCCCATTAGGAGGGATTATGAAACTGATGCGTACCACCGTAACCGGTATAATGGCAGTGACGTTTTCTTTGACAACCCTGTCGGTATTTGCTGCTACTAGCTTAACCGGGGCAGGTGCGACATTTCCCGCACCGGTGTATGCCAAGTGGGCGGATTCTTATCAAAAAGAGACAGGTAATAAAGTCAATTACCAAGGCATCGGTTCCTCCGGTGGCGTAAAACAAATTCTGGCAAATACCGTTGATTTCGGGGCTTCCGATGCCCCTTTATCGGATGAAAAGTTAGCGGCTGATGGCTTGTTTCAGTTCCCGACAGTCATCGGTGGGGTGGTACTGGCGGTTAATATCCCAGGGATTAAATCCGGTGAATTGACATTGGATGGTAAAACTTTAGGCGATATTTATTTAGGTAAAGTGAAAAAGTGGAATGATCCAGCAATTACTCAATTGAATCCGGGAGTCAAACTGCCGGAGCAAGATATTGCCGTGATACGTCGTGCTGACGGTTCCGGAACCTCCTTTGTGTTTACTAGCTACCTCTCTAAAGTGAATAAAGCGTGGCAAGAAAAAGTTGGTGTGGGTTCCACCGTAAGCTGGCCTATTGGTTTAGGCGGTAAAGGCAATGATGGGGTTGCCGCATTTGTTCAGCGTCTGGCAGGTTCCATTGGTTATGTTGAATATGCTTACGCTAAACAGAATCATCTGGCTTATACCAAACTGGTATCTGCTAATGGCAACATTGTTAACCCGACAGAAGAGAGTTTCAGTGCCGCAGCGAAGAAAGCGGAATGGCATAAAACATTTGCTCAGGATTTGACAAACCAACAAGGTGAAAATGCGTGGCCGATGACTTCCACCACATTTGTTCTGGTTCATAAACAGCAGAAAAATGCAGTGAAAGGGGCGGAAGTATTGAAATTCTTTGACTGGGCTTATGAGAAAGGCAGTAAGCAGGCAAACGATCTGGATTATGCAACCCTGCCCAAAGCGGTGATTGAACAAGTTCGCGCGACTTGGAAAACCCAGATAAAGGATAGCAATGGTAAGGCGCTATATTAAGTCGTGTTGATAGTGATTGTTTTAAATATCGATTGCTTTAAATATCGATTAAATTTGTCGTTTTAATTTCTCCCTCGGCTTAAGGGGGAGTTAACCCCGAATGAGAATAAGCTCTATGGCCGAACAAAAAACGGCAATGAAAGCACCCAGTAAAAATGGCGATATTATTTTCAGCGCACTGGTTAGGCTAGCTGCGCTGATAACTTTATTTTTGTTAGGAGGCATCATTATCTCGCTGATTATTGCCTCCTGGCCTAGTATTCAGCAGTTCGGCATCTCTTTCTTCTGGCAGAAAACGTGGGATGCCCCGGCGGAGCAATTTGGTGCCTTGATACCGATTTACGGTACATTGGTGACTTCGCTGATTGCGTTGATTATCGCAGTGCCAGTCAGTTTTGGGATTGCCCTGTTTCTAACCGAATTGGCGCCTAACTGGCTGAAACGTCCGCTCGGTATCGCCATTGAGTTACTGGCCGCCATCCCAAGTATTGTATATGGCATGTGGGGGTTGTTTGTTTTTTCGCCGCTGTTTGCCACCTATTTCCAACAGCCCGTCGGTAATGTCCTTTCTAGTCTGCCGATTGTGGGTGAATTGTTCTCCGGCCCTGCCTTTGGCATCGGTATTCTGGCGGCAGGTGTTATTCTCGCTATCATGATTATCCCTTATATCGCCTCGGTGATGCGTGACGTCTTCGAACAAACACCGGTGATGATGAAAGAATCCGCTTATGGTATCGGTTGCACCACTTGGGAGGTTATCTGGCACATCGTGTTGCCTTACACCCGAAATGGCGTGATTGGTGGCGTCATGTTGGGGCTTGGTCGTGCGTTGGGGGAAACGATGGCGGTGACTTTTATCATCGGTAACACCTACCAGCTCGACAGTTTCTCACTGTTTATGCCCGGTAACAGCATCACTTCTGCGCTAGCGAACGAATTCGCGGAAGCAGAATCTGGCTTGCATACCGCATCATTGATGGAGCTTGGTCTGATTCTATTTGTGATCACCTTCATTGTGCTGGCGCTATCAAAATTGATGATTATGCGTTTGGCGAAGAATGAGGGGCGTTGATATGGCAACCATAGATAGACAAAAGCCTATTGATGCCGATGTACGTAGCCGTAAACAGGCATGGCGTCGTCAAAAAAATCGCTTCGCTCTGCTGTTATCAATGGCGACTATGTTGTTTGGTCTGTTTTGGCTGGTGTGGATTCTGTTTTCCACCGTCACCAAAGGTTTCGACGGCATGTCACTGGCGTTGTTCACCGAAATGACACCACCACCGAATACGGAAGGTGGTGGTTTGGCAAATGCCATTGTTGGCAGTGGATTACTGATCCTGTGGGCGACGGTTATCGGTACGCCTCTGGGGATCATGGCGGGTATCTATTTGGCGGAATATGGCCGCCGGTCATGGCTGGCAGAGGTGATCCGCTTTATAAACGATATTTTGCTGTCAGCCCCTTCTATTGTTGTCGGTTTATTTGTTTACATGGTTGTTGTGACGAAAATGCAGCACTTCTCTGGTTGGGCAGGGGTGATTGCTTTGTCGTTGTTACAGGTGCCGATTGTGATCAGGACCACGGAAAACATGCTGAAACTGGTTCCTGATAGCCTGCGCGAAGCCGCTTATGCCTTAGGTACACCGAAGTGGAAAATGATTTCAGCCATTACGCTGAAAGCATCGGTATCCGGCATTATCACCGGTGTGCTGCTGGCCATTGCCCGAATTGCCGGAGAAACAGCGCCATTGCTGTTCACCTCTCTTTCCAATCAGTTCTGGAGTACTGATTTGAGCCAGCCAATTGCTAACTTACCGGTCACCATCTTTAAATTTGCCATGAGTCCATTTTCTGAATGGCAGCAACTGGCGTGGGCCGGCGTATTATTGATAACCCTGTGTGTATTGCTGATTAACATTGTGGCGCGTGTGTTGTTTGCCAAGAAAAAGCACTGACCGATATTTTCAACAGAGAGAAGTAAATGAGCATAGTTAATGATATCGCTAGCAGCAAAATTCAGGTTCACAATCTGAACTTTTACTATGGTAAATTTCACGCGCTGAAAAACATAACGTTGAATATTGCAAAGAATAAAGTCACCGCTTTTATCGGTCCGTCGGGTTGCGGTAAGTCTACGTTACTACGAACTTTCAACAAAATGTATGAACTGTATGGTGAACAGCGGGCGGAAGGTGAAATTCTGTTGGATGGCAATAATATCCTGACTGATAAACAGGATGTGGCGCTGCTACGGGCTAAAGTTGGCATGGTATTCCAAAAACCAACGCCATTTCCGATGTCTATTTACGACAATATCGCGTTTGGTGTCCGTCTGTTTGAAAAACTCTCCAGAGCAGAAATGGATGAACGTGTTCAGTGGGCTTTGACGAAAGCGGCATTATGGAATGAAACCCGGGATAAGCTGTATCAGAGCGGATACAGTCTATCTGGCGGGCAACAGCAACGTTTGTGTATTGCGCGTGGCATTGCGATCCGACCAGAAGTTTTACTGCTGGATGAACCTTGTTCAGCTCTCGACCCGATTTCTACTGGTCGAATTGAAGAGTTAATCAGCGAATTGAAATCGGAATATACCGTGGTGATTGTGACTCATAATATGCAGCAGGCGGCGCGTTGTTCAGACCACACTGCGTTTATGTACCTTGGTGAATTGATTGAATTCAGTGATACAGACACATTGTTTACCACACCAAAAATGAAACAAACTGAAGACTATATTACCGGTCGTTATGGTTGATTACGGGGCGTAACATGGACAATCTGAATCTCAATAAACATATTTCTGGTCAGTTTAACGCTGAACTGGCACATGTCCGTACTGAACTGATGGCAATGGGGGGGCTGGTAGAAGAACAACTCTCCAAAGCCATTACCGCGATGCATAATCAGGATGCCGCATTGGCGCGTGAAGTGATTGAGGATGATCATAAGGTTAATATGATGGAAGTGGCGATTGATGAAGCGTGTGTTCGCATCATTGCTAAGCGCCAGCCAACGGCCAGTGATCTGCGGCTGATTATGTCAATTTCGAAAACCATCGCTGAGCTGGAAAGAATTGGTGATGTCGCAAATAAAATTTGCCAAACGGCACTTGAGAAATTCTCACATCAGCATCAACCTCTGTTGGTTAGCTTGGAATCCCTTGGCCGTCATACCATCCAGATGCTGCATGATGTTTTAGATGCTTTTGCCCGCATGGATTTGGAAGAAGCAATTCGTATCTACCATGAAGATAAAAAGGTGGATAAAGAGTATGAAGGTATTGTCCGCCAGTTGATGACTTATATGATGGAAGATCCTCGAACCATCCCCAGTGTGCTAACCGTCCTGCTTTGTGCCCGTTCTATTGAACGAATTGGCGATCGTTGTCAAAACATCTGTGAATTCATTTTCTACTATGTTAAAGGGCAGGATTTCCGGCACGTAGGTGGTGATGAACTGGAAAAGCTGTTGACGAAAGATAACGAGTAGCTCGCTGACCCCTTTGTCAATCATCTGAAATGCTGGTATTTTTACCAGCATTTTTTTACCTTATAATTGCTGATAGTTATAAATATAGTTATTTATATTATTTTATGCACTATAGTGAAGTTGATAGCTTGTGATTAACAAAGAATTAATTATTGTCAGGAGAGTTTAATGAAATCTCGCGTTCTTATTACGGCGTTATTGGCCGGGTTAACACTGGTTACTGGTGCTGCGAAGGCAGATAAGCTGGATGATATTAAAAAAACCGGCACAGTGCGGATCGCTGTTTTCGACAGTAATCCACCGTTTGGTTTTATTGACCCGCAAACCAAAAAACTGGCGGGTTATGATGTAGATATCGCAAACGCGATTGCAAATGACTTGGGTGTTAAATTGGAACTGCGTCCGACTAACCCGGCAAACCGTTTACCTCTGTTGGCATCAAAGAAAGTTGACTTGATTGCTGCCAACTTTACCGTCACTAATGAGCGTGCTAAACAAGTTGATTTTTCAATCCCTTACTTTGCCACTGGGCAAAAATTTATTGCCCGTAAAGGTGTTCTGAAATCTCCCGAAGACATTAAAAATTTACGTATTGGTGCTGATAAGGGGACAGTACAGGAAATTACGCTGCGCGAGCATTATCCGACAGCCAAAGTGATCTCTTATGACGACACACCTCTGGCATTTGCTGCGTTACGTAACGGCAATGTGCAAGCCATCACGCAGGATGATGCTAAATTGGTCGGTCTGCTGGCTAATGTACCGGCGGCCCAAAAAGCTGAGTTTGAGATCTCTCCTTTTAGCATCACCCGTGAATATCAGGCAGTGGCTGCGGCGAAAGGACAAGAGCGCTTGGTTGAAGCGGTGAACCAAACTTTGCTGAAACTGGAAAAAGAGGGTGAAGCCGCGGAAATTTATAACCGCTGGTTTGGCCCGGAAACCAAATCGGCTCAACCGCGAGGGGACTTTAAGTTTGCGCCTTTGGAGCAGCAAACTGAGTCCTAATAAGTAATAAACCCTTGGTAACTAGCCTCGCCTGTTGTTGCGGGGCTTTGTCATTGGTAATACCTGGTAATCGTAAGATATGTTTGAGTTATTTGTTACAGAACAGTTGCTTGCTCCCCAATATTTGGGGTGGCTTTGGCAAGGTTTCCTGATTACGCTGTGGATATCCGCTTGTACCGTTCTGGCTTCCACCGTTCTAGGGTTTGTACTGGCTGCTGCCCGTGACAGCCAACTGAAAATTCTCCGTTGGCCGGTAACCGCTTACACCACGCTATTTCGCAACACGCCTTTGCTGATACAACTGTTTTTCTGGTATTTCGCCTCAGGGCAAATACTACCGCAAGCGGTGATGCTTTGGCTGAACACACCTCATGAAATCAATTTGTTAGGTCTATCATTGGCCTGGCCTTCATTCGAATTCCTGGCTGGATTTATTGGTTTAACCCTCTATTCAGCACCATTTGTGGCGGAGGAGCTACGTGCTGGTATCCAGGGTGTAGGGCGCGGGCAAAAATATGCCGCTCATGCACTGGGGCTCACCGGTTGGCAGGCAATGCGTTATGTCGTGTTACCACAAGCGTTGAAGATCGCAACGCCGCCGTTACTAGGGCAATATATGAATATTGTGAAAAACTCATCACTGACAATGGCAATTGGCGTGGCTGAGTTGTCATATGCTTCGCGTCAAGTAGAAACCGAAACATTGAAAACGTTTGAAGCATTCGGTGTGGCGACGGTGCTGTATATCGCTACTATTGCCGTCATGGAAGGTTGGGGGCAATGGCGTCAACAACAAGCTATAGCGAGAGGACATTAAAATGGATTTTTCAGTCATTGCAGAAAACTGGCGCTATCTACTGTTAGGTACATTTCCTGATGGTCCTCTTGAAGGGGCCGCGTTGACATTGATGATTAGCCTGATGGCCGGGGCGATTTCTATTGTATTGGGTACGGTTGCTGGTATTGCTTTGGCAATGCTGAAAGGCTTCTGGGTTAACCTGTTAGCCGCAGTATTGGGCTTTTTCCGTGCAATTCCAGTCATTATGCTGATTTTCTGGACTTACTTCCTATTGCCTGTGATGCTTGGTATAGAAATTCCAGAAATTACGACAGTAGTTTGCGCTTTGGCGTTGATCACCTCGGCCTATTTAGCGCATGGGGTAAAAGCGGGGATTATGGCGATTGGTGCTGGTCAGTGGCAGGCAGGATTATCATTAGGTTTTAACCGTTGGCAGGTACTTTGGTACATTGTTTTGCCACAAGCGTTGCGGATGATGGTACCTTCCTTTATTAATCAGTGGATTGCGCTGATAAAAGATACCTCTCTGGCTTATATCGTTGGCGTGGCGGAACTGTCATTCCTGGCAACTCAGGTTAATAATCGCAGCATGGTTTACCCGACAGAAGTCTTTTTATTTGTCGCGTTAATTTATTTCGTGATGTGTTTGGCACTGGAATTAACTGCAAATTATCTTGTTCGCCGCTTCACTTTGCAACGTAGAAAAATATCTCTTTTCCATTTTTGGCGGAAAGAAAAATTAGTGTTGGCGCCCCAATATTAGCTTTTCTCTTTATTTAATTATCTAAGGAATAATCTCCCTATTTTAACGATAGGGAGATTATTAATTTAAATCAGCAACTTTATGGGAATAAGGAAAAATATTAAAATAACAAAATAAATAATCTTTTTAGATAATATGGTGATAATTAGCCTTTAAAATAAAGATAGATGTTGATAATCTCTCCCGTTCAATACGGCGTTATTAATAGTTTTTGATAACTATTCAGTATGTTTTTTGAATTAAGTGCGATTTATTTTTAAATAAAATACTCATTCTAAAAATATGAGATCTCACCCTGTAATGTGACGGGCTATAAATCCCCTGTGTTAGCGTACAGCTAACGCAGGGGGAGTGGTCATTTTATTAACGAGAAATTACGTAAATCTATTTACAAACTCTTGGCAGAGTATTTATTAATTGCCATTTATACATACTTGTTGGAGCCAATCAGTGATATCTGACCACATCTCATCACTATAGCCATCATGGGACCAGTATCTAACTTGGCCGCTAGGAAGGAGACAATAGTAGTTTCCGTTATCTTCACAAATAGGTAACCAGTCTTTAGGTACTCCTAACTTTCTTGCATCTTTAAGAGATTGTGATAACTCACCATAATTTTGTTTATCTTTAGTTACAGATAATAATTCTATGGAGCCATAGAAAACATTCCCTATTTCCTTTAAAACTTTTTTATAGTTATTAGGAAAAGTAAAACCAATCTCACGCTCATATTGTGCTAGCAATTCATCGTCTGGTAGATCTGTGTTGCTTTTTTCTCCACCAGATAGAAGTTTTAACTCATTGATAATTTTATCTAAATCGTTATTCATTTTTACACCTATTTATGCCTGAAGGAATACTATTGTCATTAATATGTATAACCCCATGATTTTCTTTATGGAAAGATTGTGTAATTGTCCTGCTCGTTGATCAGGATTTGGATTTTCCACATCAATACGTTCTTTACCTACTCTTTTCCAAATTGTTTTACTCGGCACTTGAACTCCATTTGCAACTATCATTTGACCATTTTTGTTTTAGCATATAGCCATATGAAGATTGCTGACCTTTATTCTAGGCAGGCAGTGAGTTATATGATTGTTCAAGCGTTAAGAAAAGATCCCAGCTTTTAGTACTGGGATCTTTCTGGTTAAGGGAGTTGAGCAAGTAAGGATTTTACTTGCTCTGTATCTTCTGGGTGTAATTGAAGATATTTGTCACAGGCTAGTTTTACATATTTGAAACAGGTTGCTTCGCTTACAATTATTGTTGGTGCTTGTTCCGGTGGATAGCCCCATGTAAACTCAACCCCTTCAAAATGTTCTTCTTCAAAAAAGCTATTCATATCTGGAAAGCTACAGTAAGCACCATCTGTAGAAAAACCATGCCTTTTTATAATATTTTCTATAACATCGTAAAAATAATTTTTTCCCTTTTGGTACATCACATCAAAATAGCCTTTCAGAATCCACTCAGGATTACTTTCATCATATGGTTGACCAAATAATTCTTGTTTCACTGTTATTTCCTTATTGAGGATGGAAGTTATTGATAGAGCCAGTGTCTTTGTCTATGTATATTCTAAATGTGATCCCTCCAGCCTTACCATCATATGAAGAAAGCCCTTTAGCTATAGCTTCTTTATACCCCGATGATGCTGCTTGTTGTCCAAGTTCAATCATCTTTTGATCACTGATGATCTTTGGATCATAGACAGTTTTTGTGAATGGTTTTTCTTTATAACCAATGACATTTCCGGCTCTGTCGTATGCAGGAATTTGATATTTTATTTCGGTAATTCCATTCACACTTGTTGGCGTTGAGCTAATAATTTTTATCCCGTTTGTATTGACTGTATTATTGAAGGCTTCAGCATTATGTGTTCCTTTGATTCCTGCTTTTTGAGTAATTCCATCAAAGCTAGTTAAGTGATTTTTCTGGTTAATATTAAAATGGATCCCTTCTGGGTAAGTGGTCGTTCCCTTTTTAGAAAGGGAACGACAAGAAATTTAAAATTTGTTTTTATAAGACTGATTGTTCATCAAATCAATATATATATCATAATTATCTTTCTCATAACATATAATATTGACTTTAGAAATGTGAGTAGCCTTATTTAAATATGAGGAAATTGTATCTAAAGCAATTTTAGCTGCCAGTTCTTTAGGGAATTTATAGGTTCCAGTACTAATATTAGGAAAAGAAAGTCTTTTGACATTGTAGATCTTAGATAATTCAAAACAACTTAAATAAGATTTTTCTAATAATGAAAATTCATTATTACTACCGCCATTCCAACGTGGACCTACAGTATGGATCACGTATTTAGCGGGCAAATTACCCGCACTTGTAATCACTGCTTCACCAACTTTGCAGCCACCCTGTTTAGCTCTAATTTTTTGACATTCTTCTAAAATAATTTTTCCACCTATTCTATGTATTGCTCCATCAACTCCACCACCACCAAGTAAAGATGTATTAGCTGCATTAACGATAGCATCAACAGCAACTTTTGTTATATCACCTAATATAATTTCCACTTTATTTTTCATTTAGTAATATCCTTAAAAACACCTCTACTCCAGTTTTGCAAGATTGTTTTTCTTCGGGTGAATATATAACATTCATTACCTGCCTATCTAAAATACAATCATATATGTCTATACTTAGCCAACCCTTAGACCATATATCAATAGTCCCTAGTTTTCCACAGCCCTCAAATTCAATTCGCTCAAGATTACCAAATTCACCATCAGCAAAAAATGAATATTCAAAAGAATAATTTCTTAAAAGAGGTTTTATATTTTTATCAAAGTCATGTATATTCATTTAATATCCTCATTTTATATCAACAATGGTAATATTCTTAATTTCAGGTAGTTGTTGACCGCTTTGTTTATCCAATAAAAATTGTTGTGATTTACTTGCATTAGGAGCAATCATTTTAAACCATCCATCTTAAGCGACTAATAGCATCCGCTGTTTTTGTCCCACTCCTCTTTTTAAATACTTTTCTCTGATAAGTAAGTAGTAATTGGCCGATAAATAAGCCCCAGCCGTGGCTGGGGGTATGAGTTATTTGTTTTGAGGATAGTTATAATGATCAGGTATTTTGTAATCTTCTGGAATTTCAGGCCACAAGTCCTGACTGTTTATTGATACAACATCGTCGATAATGTCTGCATATAGATTAGACAGATTCAATGATGTAATCCGAACTCTTGTCAGCGCACATTGAATAGCTATTTGATCATTTTCTTCAATAGTTCTATTAAGTAACATCACTGCCTGTTCAAAATCATAAATATATTCCTTGTATTTTTCGGTAATATTAAAATTCAGGTTTAACTCAGCTTGGATATTTTTCCTAAGTGAGAGTAAATTAATACAATAGCTAAGTTTGTTTAGAGTTTTCATCATTTTAATTTTCTCCCTTCCGCAGCTTTCGTTTTAGCATCATTAATTGAACCATCCAAGTTAAGCACAACTCTAAAATTTCCTCTTTTATCAAAAATTTCAAGATGATTCTTATGATCACCATCTAAGTAAATCTGGTCGCCTTTTTTGATATATTTATCAATGTCACTTTTTGCAGAATAAATACTTTGCCCATCATACATTTTACTAGTTTTTTGAGTATTTCCTTTAATCTGGCTCCCAAAACCGGATTGTTTTAAGAATTCATTCATATTACCAACAGCACCCTGATTCGGTTGATAAGGTTGTTTATTCTTCCCAACAATCGAAGCAACGGAAGCTTTACCGCCGATAGCGCCACCAATACCGGCAGATTCTACCGCTTCTTTGGCTATTAATGCACCTTTTTCCCAGGCAGGCAGCGAGTTATACAACAGCCCTAAATCGTTCTGGTTTTCTGTCGTCACAAACTGGCTGATACGATGGGCATCCTCAGCCGATAAGTCAAACATCCATCTTAAGCCACTGATGGCATCTGCTGTTTTTATCCCGCCGTCCATTTCGGCCTGATAGGTCAATGTACATAACCCACCGCTCCCGGCACAGTCAGATAACATGTCTGCCCGTTGTGCTGCGCTCAGTTTGTTGTATTTGTTCCAGATTGCTTCGGTAGGCGTTCCCTGCTTATTGGCTTCCTGGAGTTCTCTGACCAGATTGTAGGCATTCATGGAGTTCAGGTGGTTAAAGAGAATAACAATTTCTCCGGCATTCGCCCCACTGTTAGCGCCTTTGGCACTGTTGGTCGCAATGGCCCCTGCAACGCTGCCAATGATTTTGCCACCCGCCTGAATTTTCATTGGATCGCTGAATGTTTTATCCAATGTTATTGCTGCCAGTTCTGCGGCTAATGCCCCGGCAGCCGCCCCTTTGGCATCACCGCCGCCAATTTCCGCCGCAAGGGCAGAAACCGCCGCATGGCTGATGGCTTTTCCGGGTAAACCTAACACCTGACCGTTCTTGCCAATCAACCCGGCCCCTTCGGCGTTAATCTGGCTGCCAATATTAGCCAACAGAGCCGTAGTCAAATTATCTTTAAAACTGCCGCCATTGATGGCTGTACCCAGGCTGGAACTGATAATGGATTGACCGGCTACCCGTTGAGCGACTTTACTCCAGTCGCCATTGCTCAGTTTAGGCAATGTCGTTTTTGCCGGGTTAATTTGCGTGCCATTGGCGGCTTTATCCCATCCCATGACGTTATCAAAGCCAGCCAGAGCGCCACCTATCGCCATTGAAGTGACAGTTGATTTTACTGTCTCACTGTTTCCCATATCCTTAAGGGTTTTCGATAGGTTTCCTTCATGATTAATAAGCTTAACCGCCGCCGTAGCCGCTAGAGATGAGATACCCGCAGAAACTGCGCCATATGTGGCGGTACTCACTGTTGCTGCTGTTGCAGCACTGGCTCCGGCTGCGGTAGCGGCACCACTGGCTGCACCAGCGGCACCATTAGCAGCAGCTACAGTTACCCCGGCCCCAGCCGTGACTACAGCAACGGAGATAGCGATAACAGCAGAAACTACAGGATTTAAATGCTGGCTCTTATGATCCCAATTTTCATAAGCATCCTGAACTTCATTCCAGTTTACATCTTGACGTTGGCTTAACTCTTTTAACCAGGTTGTTTCAGAAGTGTTACCAAGAGCAGCCAATACCGCCTGTAAGGATTGGCCTTTCTGTGTTTTGATATCAGCATTGATTCCATTTGCGGCATCAATCGTTAATTTTCCACCAATGTGAACCGAAGGCAGCACCCATGTTTCTGCCCGATGACCACTATCTCTGTTCTTAATGAAAAATCCTTTAGACTGGCTAATGGTTTGTTCAAAAGAACTATTTTTAACGGCTTTAAAGTTTATTTTTCCATGTGTACTGGTCAGTCTGGCATTTTTATTTGTTTCAATTTTGCTGGCTTCATAAGTACTGTCATCTCGGCTGAGTAAATTAATATCTCCATCAGCAATAAATTCAGTCACTTTATTGGTTACTGAATGATGAGTGGTAGTTGAAGTCTTCTTTTTACCATACCACTTACGTTTAGTACTGGAGGTTGTATATTCAGTAACATCTTCTTGTGCTTGTGCATAAAGATAACCACCTTTAGCAGCAATATTCATTACACCTTTAGCTAAAAGTTTAGTTGCTTGAAATAAAAGACCTTCTCCGGTAAGAATTGTTAAATTATTACCGCTAGTTAATTTGGCTTCTTTATGTGTAATAGACGATCTGGAATCTGTATTTTCAGTATCTACTGCGGATTTAAGGTATGTATACCCACCAGAAGTGAGGGTCATATCACCTTTAGAAATTAAACTTGAACCTTCTAATTTTATATTATTATTAGCGATTAAATTTAATTTATTCCCTGCATTAACAGAAGTAATATGGCTTATTTTACCTTCTTTTATCAGACTGCCTGCATAACCATAAGCAGCAGATAAATTTAAATCTCCACCAGAATTCATTAATATATTTTCTGTTGCATTTAATGAAGAGTTGGTTATATTTAAATCTTTCCCCGTAAATATAGAGATACTCTTAGCTGTAATAGGAACTCCCCATAATTTAGAATCTTGAGAAGAATTTAATATAACGTCTTTTCCTGCTGTTAGTTCTAAACCACCAATATCTAGATTTATACCACCATTAATGGATATGGACTCGGATGAGTCTATACTGGTTTTACTTATATTTATTTTAATATCTCTGGCCGCAGTTAAAGTCGTGTTCTTGTTTTTTGTGAAATAATTAACGAAATTTAAATCTAAATTTGTTCCTGAAGAAAGTGTTAAATCCCCTGAGGAGTTTATTATATTACTTCGATCATCAATATCAGGCCCAACGCTAAATCTTGTAGATTTATGAGTGGATATTCCTGAATTTTTGCTTATTAATGAAACATTATGTCCTTTTAATACAGTTGATAAAATATTAATGGCAGAGGGAAATGATAGTGTATCCCAAAATTTATACGGTGCTTTATAATAGGTTGAAAGTATAGACAAATCACCTGATTTAGATATGATTTTAGAATCGGTAAGATCGACAGAATTAGCATCTGATGAGATAATGTTTATATCTTTTTCGGCATTTAATCGTGCTGATTTTAATGTAAATCCATTTGCATTCAATATAAGATTATTTTTAACTTTGATATCATCAGTTTCTGAATTTAATAAATTTAATGTTTTTTCTTTCCAGCCAGGCATAATCGGCGTATTCAAGTCATTTTCATTAACAAGTGCCTTGTTTGATGTGATTTTAACCTTGCCAATAAAATCAATAACTAAATTCTTTCCAGAAGATAGCATTGTTTTATCTGTAAATGGGTCAATTTTTGTTTCATTAGCAGGATTATTTCGAATAAGATCCCAATCTTGCTGTTTTATATCTGTGTTATTTCTATCTAATACATGTATTGCGCTAGAGTCTTCCTGCCAATTTTTGTATTTATAGTATGGATTATTAAATATAGGATGTGAACTATTTATTATAAAATGTTGATAAGTATTTCCATTGTATATACCTTTAGTATTTATAAATTTAGTGCTTGTAAAATCACTCCCGGTTAAAAATACATCGTTTTTTCCATGTATTTCACTGTTTATATTTAATAAACTATTACTATTTATATATAAATTCCCTCCGGATGAAATTAAACTGCTATCATAATTTTCTATAAAGAACCAATTTCTCATGTCATTGAGATCATCAGCATTACTAAAGTCAAGAAAGGAGTGTTTTTCAGGTTTAATATTAGAAAGGAGATAAAGATCTCTTATATTGAGCATTTTATCAGATCTGGCAACTAAATCGCCTTTATTAGTCTTTATGGTAGCAGATCTATTCTCAATAAGATGACTTTTATCTCCTTGTGCATTTTTCTGTATCCACAGATTATCATTGGCTTGTAGCAGAGCTTTGTTGCCTGTATTTTTCACCGTGTCGCCAAATATTCGCATATCTCGGCCAGCAGTTATACTGCCTTTATTATCCAGTGTGGTGTTTTCCAGAGTAATATCCCGTCCCGCTTGCACTGTAATATTGGGCGCAATATGGGTTTCTTTGCCAACAATATTCAGGTCCGTTTTAGCTGTGATATTTTCCAGTTCAATTTTGCCATTGGCGTTTAAAGTCATATCACGCTGGTGACTGGTTAACTCTTTTAAATTCACGCCCACGCCATCTTCTGTGGCAATTAAGCGGATTTTATTGGCATACATGCCCCCTAATGCTTTGGTGTCAATCGCTAATTGAGGCTTAGCGCCTTCTCCGGTGATTTTTTTCACTGTGCCATCGTTAAAATCAATCCGGTTAGCCCCTTGTGTAAGGGATAAATTATTCGCCTGAATTTTGCCATTTAATTCCGTCGCTCGACTGATAATATCGACATAATCCGTCGCCTTGCCCTCCAGCCCTTTACCGCCAATAGTAATCTGGCCTTTTTTAACCTCCAGTGCTTCCAACGCGCCCTGTTTATCAAATTGGGGTTTACCCGTGGTCAGTGTGGCACTGGCCGTATTAATAAAACCACAGCCATCACAGGTAATGCCATTAGGGTTGGCAATCATCACGTTGGCTTTATTGCCGAAAATTTCCAATTGGCCTTGCAGGTTAGATTGTCCGCTGCCGGTCACTTCATTAATAATCAGTTCCGCCGGTTTTCCATGCAGGTTAGGGTTAGCGTTAAGTTGCCCGGCCAGTTGCGATTGAGCTGCCTGAGTGGCGTTATTTAATACAGCACCCTGAGTGGCGACATTGAACTCTTTATAGGTGTTGTGGGATATCCCCGCGTCATTCGGCGTGGCAATATTCACCACCGGGATATTGCCCCGGTTTTGTACCTGAGTATGGTGATTGTCCGGTGTTATTCCGGCGGCAATCGCCGGGTGGAGTGGCTGAATTGCCGTCAGGTAAATTAAAAGATAACTCGTGCCGCTCGCCACAGAGTTGTTGCGTTTACTCATCGTACTTTCCCTTTTGTTTACTTTAAGTGTTACAAAGTCAGTGAGGCTGACCAATAAATGACCCAGTGATCCGGTTTTAGGTGATCAGGGTGAATGAGGGGCGTCCCAACGGTGATGGTCTGATTGAATTTACGGTGAGCCAGTGATAAGCCCAGAGCCGCTCCGGTAACATTGCCGCCCTCGATTTGTCCGGTTTTTTCCTGTAACCAGCCAGTATCCAGCGCTCCGGTTAAAGTGAGTTCGCCTGGGATAGGAAGTTCTGATACCCGCCAGTTCAGCTCGTTGCGCCAATATCCGCCGCGGTTGCCGGTGAGATATTGTTCTTTGAATCCCCGAACGGAATATTGTCCCCCCAGTGAGAGACGTTCGCTGGCGTAAAGGTTGTCCGGCGTGGTCTGACCGTAAATCGATGACAGGTAATAAACGGAGTCTGTGACCGGCATAAAATAGCTGGCACTTAAACTGAATTTGCGAAATTGACTACGTGGCGCATCTGAGAAACGCAGATCATCTTTGGTGGCGCCAAACGCCTGTAAACCGTGGCTCACCGTCGGGTTAAAAGTGATATAGCTACCCGACAGTACGGTACTGTAATTAACGCCAAAGCTGATGCTGCTTAGTGTCGGACTGCTGATGGATAATGTTTCCCCTGCCAGTAAATTGGTGGTCCGACGGCGTGTCAGCCCCATATCCAATGCCAGTTTCTGTTCTCCATCACGATATAACGTCTGGTTTACTGCCAGCCGGTGAGTCTGGCTGTCACCTGTGTAGCGATAGGTTTGTGAACCTGTCGGGATATTCTGAAAGGAATCATTCCAGGCATATTGATAACTGAATAACCAGTAACCATAAGGAACCGTCACATTGGCAGAGAGGCTGCGGCTTTGATGGCTATTGCGGAAATCATTGTTACGGCTGGCAGACAATGCCCACTGGTCAGCAAGGTGTAATGGATTATCCAGGCTCACGCTGGTATTGATTTGCCCGGTGCCAGTACTTTTTTGACCACTATTATCTGCACTCAAGCTGGCACTAACGGGTAAGCGAGTTGATGTTCGCTTTAAGATAATCGCGGAATAACCCGGTTGTTTTCCCGGCTGAATATCAATGGTCATTTGTTGGGAAGGCAGGCGGTTCAGGCGTTCCATGCCTTGTTCAATGTCCCGCAGATTAAGCGTCTTACCCATTATTCTCGGAAAAGCCATTTTCAACGAGAAAGGTGTTTCACCGTCCAGACTGACTGATTCAACTTTGCCTTCACTGACCGTAATAATAAGAATGCCAGAGGATAAATCTTGTGCTCTGAGTCCGGCGTGAGAAGTCACATAACCCCGTTCAATATAGGCATTAGTGGTTTTTCGTACCAATACATTAATATCCTGCAAAGATAAGCAGTGGGATAAATAAGGGTGAATTAAGTTCTTTTTGACTGATCCAGACAGACTTTCCGCACCGTCAAATTCAATCCGGCGAATGGTGTGGCAAACAGACTTTTCTGTACTCGGCGCTACATCGGGTGATGGAGATAATATGATGTTGTTATGCAGCGTTTCCCGTTGTTGCTCGGCTTGTTGTAGTAATGCTTTTTGTTGCTGAGTAATGGCTTCTTGATCCGCAGGGCTGATGGATGCTGAGGCATAGACCAGTTCGGAAATTACCAGCAGGATAAGTCCTGTCAGGCTTCGGTGATAAAGAAAGCGTCTTCTCATAAATAATCCTGATAGTCTAATAATAACATTAATAAACTATTCTAATGTGGAATTATTTTCTTGTCTGAATGGATAGTGTGAAATGTGATCTTGATCGGTTATTTAATCTTGTTAATGGGGAATCTGATATATTAAATTCCGCAAAGTGGCGATAGGGGTGGAGATATTATCTCCTTACTGCAACCCAAGTTCTTTTAACTTCCGTGTAATCGTATTGCGTCCTCAACTTGGCAATTGTGCAATTATCCGACAGCCAAAGTGATCTCTTAGCTTGGTTGAGGCGGTGTCAAACTTTGCTGAAATTGGAAAAGGGAGTGAAGCCTGTCGCAGTATTGGGCTTTTTCCGTGCAATTCTAAAAATTACCACTGTAGTTTGTGCTGATAAAAGATACATCTTTGGCGACTCAGGTTAATAACCGCAGCATGGTTTATCCGACAGAAGTCTTTTTATTTGTCGCGTTAATTTATTTCGTAATGTGTTTGGCACTGGAATTGACAGCAAACTATCTTGTTCGCCGCTTCACTCTGCAACGTAGGAAAATATCTCTTTTCCGCTTTTGGCGGAAGGAAAAATTAATTTTTGCTCCTCAGTGTTAATTTTTTCTTTATTTAATGATTTGTATTTACGGCATAATCTCCCTATTTTAATTATAGGGAGATTTTTAATGTTAATTTATTTTTCCGATTTTGTATTATTGAAATATATTTTTATTCTGAAATGTAAACAATGATGAAATTATTAATAAAAATAAAGAGTTTTGTGAAAATAATAAAAATCTGTTGAAATGACAGAATAATAATCTTTTTAGATAATATGGCGATGATATAACTTATAAAATGTTATAATAAATTCGGCATCTTATTATTGCTTGTTAGATTTACACATTCTGGATTTACAGAAATATTCGATATTTTAGTTGATTGTTATCGATCATGATTAAATCGAGGGCATAAAATACCCCATTTTTGCAACCCTGATTTTGATTAATGGTGGGTTTGCTTAAATCTATCCGGAGTCTCTATGGGCAAGGATGCCCGCACCTCCATGAGTTCTGCACCTGATGAACCTAAAAAAGTGTGGGGCACTTTACCGATTGGCAATAAAATAACCGATTCAACACGCCTGTCACCAAATCCCCATTTTGTTTAGCCGGTGATGGAATGCCCGGTGCCACATTAGCAGATGAAAGGAATAAAACCTTGGTGCCATAATGAATGCCGATGAGACTACGACAACCAGAGATATCCGTCCTTTCATAGATGCTCTCGGTGCAGTTAGATTTAACCGACCAAAAGTTAATTGCCAAGGGAAACATGTGTTATTCCTACATCAGAGTCAGATCAACTGATCAAAGTATAGAGAGATAAAAAGAGGCTTTATCAGCAACAAATGCAATGGAGTTAATAAGGCGCTCATTATTTATTGCAAACGCGAACGGCCGTATTAAACGGTGAGCTAGAGGCTCAATTTGAGCGTTGGTATCCGGGAGTAAAATTGGGAGAAGAAACAAAAAACCATCTAACCGAAGCGATTACAGTATAGAATAATACCCAACGTTTTTTATGCTCTCCTTAATCCAATTAATCATAAAAAATAAAATTAATCACTAGATTATATGATGCGAATAATATCTTATTCAATATTTGTCTTTACAGTGAGTGTGTTATTTCATTGTGTACTTCAACTTTTTTAAAATATAAAATAATCATAAATGTGGCTTTTGTCACGAAACAAATATTTTTTATTGACTTGTCAAAGTTAATACATAATATTTTTTAAATCATGAACTAAGCTGAGGATTTATGTTTTGAGCAATCCATTTGAAAATGAATTTCTTGATTTCTTTGTATTAATAAATGATGAAAATCAACACTCGTTATGGCCTGTATTCATCGCAGTACCTGCTGGTTGGCAAGTTATCTACGGACCAGAAAAACGTGAGAATTGTTTGGGTTTTGTAGAGAGTAATTGGAAAGATATGAGGCTGAAAAGTTTGCAGTGAAATAAATTAGAAAAGGCGGATTCGACTAATAAGTGCAATTTTTCAGAAGGGTGGTCAGTTACTATAGTAGGCATATTTCCCGCCACAGGAAAATGCACTATGACCTATAAACAGCTGACCGAAGCAGAAAGATACCCGATTTTTAGTTTAAAAAAAGCGGGTCTTTCACAACGTTTCATTGCTCAATCACTTAATCGAAACTTATCAACCAGTAGCAGAGAGTTGAAAAAAATCAGAAAGTAAAAGAATATTGTCCGAAACAGGCTCATCTTCAGGGGATCTTGCCGTTATTTTGCCAAGAAAGTCACAAAAGTGACCAAAGAAATAAAAGAATGGATAAAGCAGCTAATTTGTCAAGATTTAAGTCCTGAACAAGTGGTTGACTATCTAAGGAAGTATGAAGGGATATCCTTGCATCATGAGACCATTTATAGATTGATTTATAAAGATCAAATGGATAGAGGTGACTTATGGCAATATCTCAGAATTGCCAGTAAACCGTATCGTAAACGGTATGGCTGTTATGAAAGAAGGGGAAAAATTAAAAACAAAGTCAGTATTAATGAACGCCCAGAAATCGTTGATAAAAAAGCATGAATTGGTGATTGGGAAGGTGATGTGATAATAGGAAAAGATAAAAAAAGTGTATTATCAACGCTGGTTGAACGTAAGACACTCTATATAATCATTATCAAACTGAACGGAAAACAAGCATCAGAAGTAGCTGAAGACACAGTGAGGGCTTTATACCCGTTAAAACAAATGGTTAAAACAATGACGTTTGATAACGGTTTAGAACTAAATAATCGTCCCCGAAAGACTCATGGTGACAAAACCCCAAATGGACTATTTAAAGGGATACGAACTTGTTTACTCGTAGCTTAATTATGTTGCGCTTACTATGCGAAACCACCAAACAAAAACATTATCCCTATAACATTTGTAGCTAAGGCAGAACTATATATGAATAAGGATGGGTATTGTAATTTAACATCTGCGCAGTTCGGAATTTGGTCATTCAACGAAATTATAGAAAATAAGTCAATAAATAATATAAGCGAATATTTTATAATTGATGGTTATATAAATGTTGAATATTTTTCTGAGGCGGTTAGAAAAACAGTAGAAGAAGCTGAGGCTTTACACTCTCGTTTTTATAAATTTGATAATTGTATTAAACAGAAGTTTTTTTCTATAAATAACTATGAACCAAAAATTATTGATTACAGCGATTTTCGAGAGGAAATTGCACTCCAGAAAGCTAAAAATTTCTTAATGGCAAGAACGGAGCAATCTTTTGATATTTGTGAGAAGCTTCCATTCGAAATATTACTAATAAAAATAGCAGAAAATAAATTTTTGTATTTCCACTGTTATCATCATATAGTTATGGATGGTTTGGGGGCATCACTCATTATTCAACGTGTCATAAGTTTATATAATGCTTCTTTTATTGATGGTTCTCCTCCTCCTTCACCATTCGGTAAATTTAAGGAACTTATTGATGGTGATATTGATTATCATAATTCTTCCAGATTTATTTGTGACCGTGATTACTGGTTAAATCTATTTGCTGATATTCCTGCCCCTGCTAGCCTAGCCTAGCGAATCGAATAGCTCCTCCTTTAAGAACTATAATACGTCATCGTGTGAGTTTGGGTTATGAATTAACTGACCTGCTGCATAAAAAATCAAAAGAAATGAATTGCACATTACCTAACTTGCTTATTGCCATAACTTGCGTTTACTTGCATCGCATGACAGGACTTTCTGAAGTCATAGTCGGTTTACCAGTAACAGGAAGGCTTGGAAGGAAAGAACGTATTATACCAGGATTGATGGCAAATATACTTCCAATGCGATTAATACTCTCGCCAGATTTGAATTTGAAGACGGTTTTAGCCAGAGCAGCAAGACAAATCATGACGGTCTTACGTCATCAAAAATATAGATATGAAGATCTGTGTCGTGATTTAAAAATAATTAATAGTGGTGAATCATTATATCGAATAAGTATAAACGTTGAAAGCTTTGATAATGGTGGATATTTTCATCAAAGTAAAATACTACCTTGCAATATTGCAAATGGACCTGTTTCTGATCTCAACATTTTTTTCTTTGATTATAATAAAGAAGTTCCTTTGACCCTTGGATTTGATGCAAATAGTGAGTTGTATTCTCCAGAACAGTTGTCTGAACATACCTCTCGGATGTTGAAAGTTTTTTATGATTTGTTAACAAATCAAGATGCTACCATTGGTTCGTTGTTATTGCTAAATGATAATGAATATAGAAATTTAGAAATTATTAATAATAAAACTCTGGCATCAATCCCTTCGTTAACACTTGCTGATCGTTTTGAAGATCAAGTAAAAAAATCCCCAAATAAATCAGCGTTATATTGTGGGGATATTTCTTTAACTTACGCTCAACTTAATGAAAGATCAAACAAGCTGGGTCATTATTTATTAAGTCAACATTTTCTCCCTAATGACACCGTAGCGTTACTATTACCTCGGACCGTTGATTTAATTGTAGCATTGTTAGCTATATCGAAGATAGGTGCAACATATATACCGTTAGATCCTGATTATCCTGAAGAGCGTTTGAAATATATTATTGAAACCGCAAAACCGAAAATTGTATTGACGTCAATTAATGTTAATTTTAACTTTTGTTTAGATGCTCTTCAGATACAATTAGATGATATCAATATCTCCTTATTAATCAATTCTCAATCAATTCACAACCCTATTAGAGTAGTCACTACTGCTAATCAAGCTGCGTATATCTTGTTTACATCAGGATCGACAGGGAATCCTAAGGGAGTAGTGATTACACACCATTCGCTTACTAATTTTCTTTACGCAATGCAAATGTCACTGCAAATAAAACCTAGCAACCGAATACTCGCTGTTACAACGATTGGTTTTGACATCGCAGGTTTGGAAATATTCTTACCATTAGTTAATGGAGCTTCAATAGCGTTAGCGTCTCATGACACTACACGGGATCCTAATCTATTGGCATCGGAAATCGTCCGAAATAACATAACTCATTTGCAAGGCACGCCCGCTTTGTGGCAAGGATTGGTTGAGTATCAGCCAAACTCATTGAGTAACCTCACCGCAATCGTTGGTGGTGATTCGTTGCCTAAGAATCTGGCTGAACGTATGGTGTCTCTAGCACATAGAGTCATTCAAGTTTATGGTCCTACTGAAACCACCATTTGGTCTACTTTACATGAACTGACGGCAAAGTCTGTGCAGCCAAATTCTATTGGTTTACCAATACTAAATACACAGATCTATATCCTTGATACGGCTCTTCAGCCTGTGCCAGTAGGATATCCCGGAGAACTATATATAGCAGGTGATGGATTGGCTCTTGGCTATTTAGACCTCCCCGCTATGACCAGCGAGCGATTTGTCGCAAATCCTTTTGGAACCGCTGGGCAGCGTATGTATCGTACCGGCGATCTGGCTTGCTGGGGAAGTGATATGAATGTCAATTTCTTGGGGCGTGTCGATAATCAAGTAAAAATTCGTGGTTATCGAATTGAGTTGGGAGAAATTGAAAATACATTCCTGAAATCACCATTAATAAAGAATGCGCTAGTCATTGCTTACGGAAAAGAAAGTATCAGCAACAAATATTTGGTAGCCTATATTGTTTTGCGCAAACCCAATTCTTGCTCGTCGGAAGAATTAAATAAATGGTTGAAAAAACATCTACCTGACTATATGCTGCCGGCAGTTATTATGATAGTGGATAGTTTTCCACTGATGCCGAATGGTAAAATAGACCGCCACGCTTTGCTAGAACCAATATTCAAGTCAGGTGAGCGAGTTTTACCAGAATCATCCCAGGAAAAAATCTTATGCAAAATCTTTGAGGAGGTTTTAGGATTTGAGTCGATAGGTATTAATGATAGCTTCTTCAATCTTGGTGGAAATTCTCTACTAGCAATACAGTTACTTATTCGTTTACGCATTCAGTTAGATATTGAATTACCTCTAAAAGCTATTTTTGAATCTCCAACGGTTAAAGAGCTTTCCAAGGTTATAGCTGACACAGACAAAAAATATTCTCTACGAGAAAAACTGACCCCCCAGTCGCGACCCAATATCTTGCCAATGTCATTTGCCCAACAACGTCTGTGGTTACAGGGACAGATTAATGAGAGCAGTGCATATAATATGCCTATGGCATTACGCATCTATGGTGAATTGGATACCATCGCACTTTCAGCAGCGCTGTCTGATGTAGTGAAACGGCACGAAAGTTTGCGTACTTATCTGACCCTACAGGATGATATACCATGCCAATATATTGTATCGACGGAAGAAATCTCGTTCTCATTGCATGCTCACGAGTTGGATGAGTCTCAAATTACAAGAGAGTTAACTCAGCAGGCTGGTTATATCTTCAGGCTTGATAAAGAATTGCCTATTAAAGCTTGGTTGTATCGGATAAAACCCGAGCAGCATATATTCTTGCTATTAATCCATCACACTGCGGGAGATGGTGGTTCTATCTCCCCCCTACTACATGATTTGAGCCATTACTATCAGGCTCACTTGAAAGGAGAAAATTCTTCACTGCCGCCTTTGCCAGTGCAATATGCAGATTACACATTATGGCAACATATATTACTATCTGATGAGCAAAAATCGGTAGGTTTGTATGCGAAACAAAAGCATTACTGGTGTAACCAGCTAGCATTATTGCCAGAAGAGGTAACAATAGCTAGTGTGCAACCCAGGCCCACGAAGCCAAGTAACAAAGGTGATTGCTATAAATTCTCAGTTCCTCCGGATATATATCAGGGTCTAAAACGCCTGGCTTTACAAGCGGAAGCCAGTCTGTTCATGGTTCTAAAAACGGCTCTTGCTGTGCTGCTTCATCGAATGGGGGCCGGTGATGATATATCGGTAGGCACTCCCGTTTTGGGCCGTACAGATGAAGCTCAAATGCCACTAATTGGCCTTTTTTCCAATACATTGGTATTACGTACCAATCTTTCTGATAATCCTGATTTTGTCTCCCTGATAGCACAGGTTCGTAGAACAGTACTTGATGCTTATATGTATCAGGATTTGCCTTTTGAGCAAATTGTCGAATTTTTAACCCCACATCGTTCCGCGTCTAAGCACCCATTATTTCAAGTTATGATGGTACTGGAAGAGGAATTTTCGTTGGGCAATATCTTTTTGCCGTTACGTATTGAGCAACAGGAATTATTGACTAAAACGGCAAAGTTTGATCTCCTGTTTGTTTTCAAAGAGGATGCACAACAAAGCCTTTTAAAAGGACATATTGAATTTGCGACGGACCTATACGATGCGCAAACCGTTGCGGGATTTGTAGACCGCTTATTCAGTGTATTGAACATCATGGCAAACAGGCCCACTGAAAAAATGAGTGAAATTTGCCTGTTAAATACGTTTGAACGTCAACAACTGCTCAAAACTTGGAACAATACGCTCGTAGAATTGCCAAACCTGTCGTTGGGTGTATTGTTTGAACAGCAGGCTGCCCGTTCACCAAACGCTATCGCTGTTAGCGAAGGCAGTAAAACGTTAACCTATGCTCAGTTAAACATCGCGGCCAATCGCCTTGCACACCGGTTACGCGAACTTACTGGGGAGGAAGCGTTTTGCGTCGGGTTGCTCATGGCGCATTCGATCGATCAGGTCATTGCCACGTTGGCGGTGATCAAGGCTGGGGCGGCCTATCTGCCATTGCGTGCCAGCGATCCTCTGGAACGGCAGCAAATGATGCTGGATGACGCAGGTGCAGCGGTATTGATTACCGATGTCGATCACCATCTGCCAACGGCGCGCTTTGTGATATGCAACGTGGCCGATTCCGCTGGGAAACGCTGGCCAAAAATCAACCCTGCAACCAACGCCGGACCTTCCAGCCTTGCTTACATTATGTATACCTCTGGGTCGACTGGTAAACCGAAAGGCATTGCGGTAAACCAAGAAAGCGTTATAGCGCTAGCCTGCGATCGCCGATGGTTGCCGGAAGATCATCAGCGTGTGCTGCTGCATTCCCCCGCTGCGTTTGATGCCTCGACCTACGAGTTTTGGGTGCCGCTATTGTGCGGTGGGCAATTAGTGGTGGTGCCAAAGGGTGAGCTGGATATCGATGTGCTGGCGCAGACCATCGCCAATGAAAAAATAACTGCTCTGTGGCTAACGGTTGGTCTGTTCCGGCTGATGGCGGAAGACCATGCCTCTTCCCTGGCCAGTGTGCGCCTGTTACTTGCCGGTGGCGATGTATTGCCAAAATCCTCTATCGAAACCGTTATGCGGCACTGCCCTGGGCTGGTAATGATGAATGGCTACGGGCCAACCGAAACCACCACCTTTGCAACAACTTATGCTATGCATAGCGTACCGGGCAGCGCTTCGGTGCCTATCGGTATGCCGTTGGACAATATGCAAGTGTATGTGCTTGATACCTACCTGCAACCCGTGCCTGTCGGCGTTTCAGGCGAGTTGTATATTGCCGGTACTGGGCTTGCGCACGGCTATCTTAACCAGCCTGGCCTGACGGCATCACACTTTATTGCTAATCCTTTCGGCAGCAGTGGCGATCGCATGTACCGTTCTGGCGATTGGGTTCGTTGGCGGCAGGAAGGGGTTCTGGAGTACCTAAACCGCGGCGATCAGCAGGTCAAAATACGCGGTTTCCGCATCGAGCTTGCCGAGATAGAGGCGGCATTGCTGGAGCTGGAAGGCGTTGCCCAGGCGCTTGTGTGCATTTTCGAACCGCAAAAAGGAAATAAACAGCTGGCTGCGTATGTCATTGCCGAAAAAACTGGACAGTGTGAACCAACATTGCTGCGACAAACGCTGAGCGCCCGGTTGCCAGACTTTATGGTGCCGGCAGTTGTGAGCGTAGTAGAGAGATTCCCGCTGACTGCCAACGGGAAAGTCGATATGCGCGTGTTACCCGTTCCAGAATTCAACGTTGGCTACGGACGAACCGCACGCAATGAGCAGGAAAGCAAACTGTGCCATTTGTTTGCCGAGGTCCTCGGTTTGCTCCAAGTTGGCATCGACGATAATTTCTTCGATCTGGGTGGTCATTCCCTGCTGGCATCGCGCTTTGTCAGCCATGTTCGCAAAGCGCTAAAAGTGAACCTCAGCATCCGCGATCTGTTTGAAGCACCAACGGTAGCGCAGTTTGTGCAGCGCTTGGGGCAAGGGAGCACACTGCGCCCAGCGTTGCAGGTGAAACCAAGGCCAGAACGCTTGCCGTTGTCTGCGGCCCAGTGCCGGCTATGGATGGTTGACCGCATTGAAGGGGGTAAATCCCTTTATAACATGCCGTTGACGCTGGAGTTGCAGGGGGAATTGAGCGTTCCTGCCATGGCAGCAGCGTTGAATGATGTGGTGGAACGCCATGAAAGCCTGCGCACACGCTTTCAGGAGCTGTCGGATGGTAACGTTTATCAGCAGATTGCGTGCGGGGAAGACGCGCAGTGCGAACTGACACTGCACCACGTCCTTGCTGAGAATTTAGATGAAGAGGTGTTGGCAGCATCAGGATATATCTTTGATTTAGCGAATGAAAACCCCTGCCGGGCTTTGCTGTTCCATGTTGAACCGCATCATCATGTGCTTTTATTCCTGATGCACCATATCGCCAGCGACGGGGCATCGCTTGTTCCTCTGCTGCGTGATCTGGCGCTGGCGTATCATGCTCGGTTGCAGGGGCAAGCGCCGAACTGGGCGCCACTTCAGGTGCAGTATGCCGATTACACTCTGTGGCAACACGAACTGTTGGGCGATCCCCGTGATACGGGCAGCCTGCAAAGTCACCAATTGGCGTATTGGAGCGAAGTGCTGCATGGACTGCCGGAAGAGTTGCAGTTGCCAACCGACAGGCCACGGCCACAAAGCTCAAGCTATCAAGGTGGGCAATGGCGTTTTGAAGTTGATCCAGAGGTCTATGCACGCTTGCTTGAGCTAGCAAGGCAGCAGAATGCGAGCCTGTTTATGGTGTTGCAGGCGGCCTTGGCGGTGCTGCTGAGCCGGTTAGGCGCTGGTCATGACATTCCACTGGGTGTGGCTATTGCTGGCCGTACCGATGAAGCGTTGGAACCTCTAATCGGCTTTTTCACCAATACATTGGTGCTGCGCACCGATGTTTCTGGAAATCCGACCTTTGATCAATTGCTGGCGCGCGTGCGCGATAGCGCATTGCAGGCATATGAACATCAAGATCTGCCGTTTGAAAACCTAGTGGAAACGCTGAACCCAGAGCGTTCCTTGGCGCGCCATCCGCTGTTCCAGGTGATGTTGGTATTGCAAAACAACGCTTGTGGCGAGGTCCATTTTGATGGACTGAACACCCGCGTTGGCACACCGTTGCTACCGGTGGCGAAGTTTGATTTGACCTTCAACTTTGAAGAAACGCCAACCTCATTAAACGGCATCTGTGAATATGCTACCGACCTGTTTGACGGCGAAACTGCTGAACGCCTGGCGGGCTATTTCGCCAATATGCTGGCGGCTATCAGTTGCAATACATGCTGTAATATCAACGAGCTGGAGTTATTTAGCGCGCGTGAATACCAGCAGATTGTCAACGAATGGAATAACACCACCCGGCAATTGCCAGCCAAGACGTTTGCCGAGCAATTCGAAGCCCTTGCCAAAGCAACGCCGGATGCGCCTGCCCTGCTGGGGGAAAGCGAACGGCTGACCTACGGCCAGTTGGATCAACGGGCTAACCGGTTGGCGAATCTGATGATGGAAAGGGGCATTGGCACAGAAAACATCATTGCCATCGCACTCCCGATCTCGGTTGATCTTATCATCGCGCTGATTGCTACGCTGAAAACTGGCGCAGCATATTTACCGCTTGATCCTGATTATCCTCAGGAACGCCTGAATTATATGTTGGAACACTCGCAGCCTGCGCTGGTCATCACGGATTCTGCGTTCGTGCAAAAACTGGGGGCGAAGTATTCCAGCTTGCAGATTGACCAACCGGCGCTACATACACAATTGGCCCGGCAGCAAGCGGAAAGCATCACTTTGCCAAGGAAGTTGAGCATCGATAATGCGGCCTACATTATCTATACCTCTGGTTCTACCGGTTTGCCTAAAGGCGTTCTGGTGACGCACCGGGGTATCAGCAACCTGGTTGCCAGCATGGTCGAGCGATTACATGTCACGCAGCAAAGCCGCGTGTTGCAGTTTGCTTCACCGAGCTTCGATGCCTCGTTCTGGGATATCAATATGGGACTGTTAAGCGGTGCGGCGCTGGTCGTTGCAGGCCGTGATGCGCTGTTACCGGGGGAGCCGCTGTATGAACTGATGCTGGCCCAGGGCGTGACGCATGCCACGTTGCCGCCGGTGGGGTTGGCGGTTATGCCGCGTAAGCCATTGCCTGCGTTGGAAACGTTGGTAGTGGCAGGCGAAGCCTGCCAGCCGGAGCTGATCGACTATTGGGGCCAAGGGCGCCGGATGATCAATGCTTACGGGCCTAGTGAATCCACGGTCTGCGTCACCATGAGCCAACCGTTGGTGGCTGGAAAAGCGCCGCCTATCGGTACGCCGATCGTCAACATGCAGGTCTATGTTCTGGATGAGCGTTTGCAACCGGTCGCGCCAGGGGTAAAAGGCGAGCTGTATATCGCAGGTGAAAGCCTAGCCCGTGGCTACGTGCGGCGCCCGGATTTAACAGCGGAACGCTTTGTGGCGAACCCGTTTGGCGTGGCAGGTAGCCGAATGTATCGCACCGGCGATGTCGCCTATTGGCAAACCAACGGTGAGCTGATGTTTGCTGGGCGTGTGGATCATCAGGTCAAGATTAGGGGTTTCCGTATTGAATTGGGTGAAATTGAATCCCTGTTGCTGAGGCATCCTCAACTGAGCCAGGCCACGGTGATCGTGCGTGAAGATAAGCCGGGGCTTCGCCAACTGGTTGCTTACGCCGTGGTGAATGAAGGAGACGTTAATACCGCAGAACTACGCGAATATCTGCGTAGCCACCTGCCGGAATATATGGTGCCTGTGGCCATCGTCATGCTGCCGGCAATTCCGGTTACGCCGAACGGTAAAGTCGATCGGCGCGCATTGCCGCCGCCTGATTTCCATCAGCCCCATCACCGTGGCCCGCACAATACGCAAGAGCAACTGCTCTGCACGCTCTTTGCCGATTTATTGGGCGTGGAACAGGTTGATGTTGACGGCAGCTTCTTCGAAATGGGGGGTGATAGTATTACCGCGATACAGCTGGTCGCGCGTGCGCGCCAGGCGGGTTGGATATTCACACCACGCCAAGTCTTTGAGCACAAAACCGTTGCTTCCTTGGCCAGAAAAATGCAGGCGAACATTACCACGGTTGCTGAAACGCGGGTTGGCGCGGTAGGTGAATTACCCGTTACACCAATTATTCATTGGTTGATGGAAAACCCCGGTAACATCAACGGGTTCAGCCAGGCAACGTTGCTGCAAACGCCGGAGCATCTGGATGAGAAACAACTCAGGCAGATGCTGACGCTGTTGTTAGAGCAGCACGATGCCTTGCGCTTGGTGGCAAATCGCTCCACGAGCAGTGATGTCCTGCTGACCATTCCGCCAATGATGTCAGACATCGTGGATGGCGCATTGAGCATTGTGGATTGCCAGGCGTTCACGCTGGCGGAACTGCAACGCTGCATCAAGGCAGAAAGCCAACGTGCAAAACAGCGCCTCGATCCGGCGGCGGGCAAAATGCTACAGGCGGTTTGGTTCCGCGCATCAGCCGGGCAGCCTGGTCGGCTGATGTTGGTATTTCACCACTTGGTGGTGGACGGTGTCTCTTGGCGTATTTTAGCGCTGGATTTGCAAAACATCTGGGCAGCCATGAGTGCGGGGAAAACGCCGGATCTGTTGCCGGTTGGTACCTCTTTCCGTGCGTGGGCGTATCAATTGCAGCAAGAGGCCAATGCGCGGCGTAACGAACTGAATCACTGGCTAACGGTGCTGGCGAAGCCGGATACGCTGCTGACTTCCCGCCCGTTAGACGGGATGCAAGACACCGTTGCGGCCAGCGACTCACTGCGGCTCGAGTTACCGGCGGCGTTTACCCAACCGTTGCTGGGGACGATACCGGCGCTCTTCCATGCAGGTATCAACGACGTGCTACTCTGCGCCTTTGCTCTGGCCGTTAATGACTGGCGGCAAACTTCACAGACGGATGTCCTGCTGGATCTTGAAGGGCACGGGCGTGAAGAACTTCCCGGCACGGAGCTGTCGCGCACTGTTGGCTGGTTTACCAACATGTATCCTGTGCGGCTCGAACCGGGCGTTACGCAGCTGGCAGACCCTTATTCATTAGGTCATGCGCTAAAACGCATTAAAGAGCAGTTGCGCCAGGTGCCTGCGAACGGCCTTGGATATGGGTTGCTACGCTATCTGAATCCGCAAACACAGCGGGTCTTGTCACAGCCACAGCAGGCCCAGATTGGCTTCAACTATCTGGGCCGCATGGCTGTGGGCGGCGATCGCGACTGGCAGGTGGCCGCAGAGGCGAATCTGCTGGATACAACGGCTGACGACAATTTTGCGCTCCCTCATGCGCTTTCACTCAATGCGTTGGTAGAAGAGCGGTCGGAAGGGCCGGTTCTGGTCTCCAACTGGTCATGGGCCAGAGCGCTGCACACTGAAGAGCGCATTAGCGTGTTGGGTAACCATTGGTTCCGTTGGCTAAAAGCAATGTCACAGCTTTCTACGGTGCCTGACGCGGGGGGATTCACACCATCGGACATCACGATGCTATCGCTTAAACAGAATAGCTTGGAAAAACTTCAAGCCAAGTGGAAGAAGAAAAAATAAATATGGAAATTAAAGAGATACTACCGTTATCGCCATTACAGAAAGGTCTGTTGTTCCATATGCTGTACGATACCCAAGGCAGCGATGCATATCAGGTGCAGCAGGTTTTCCAGCTGGCTGGCGTTTTAGATAGCCAAAAGCTGAAACAGGCCGTCACAACCTTACTGCAACGTCACCCGCACTTGTGCGCGGGGTTTGAGTACGAAGACGTAGAAACGCCGGTACAACTGATCCTAGCGGGGTTACCGTTGCCGTGGCATGAGGTAGATGTGAGTCATCTATCACCAGAGCAGCAACAGCCGGCATTCGCCGCGCTGTTACAGGCCGATTATGATGAGCGCTTTGATCCGCACGATCCGCCGTTGCTGCGATTCACCCTGGTCAAACTGGCAGCGCAGCAGCATTATCTGGTCTTTACCAACCATCACCTGTTGCTGGATGGCTGGTCAATTCCTATTCTGCTGCAAGAGTTATGCACTCTGTATCTGGGCGATGTGCAAGGCAGTACCTTGCCGGCGACACTCCCTATCGCAACTATCTGCAATGGATTGCGGCGCGTGATGTTGACGAAATGCGCGCCGTATGGCGCGAAACGCTAAGTGGCCTGGTGGCGCCAACTTGCTTGGCAAAGGGGCGCACTACGGAAAATCTGCAACCGAATCTGTTGCATAAGCATCTGGATGCGGTATACACGCAGCGGCTGAACTTACGCGTCAAACAGCTTGGCGTGACGGCAAATACACTGATCCAGGCCGCATGGGGCGTGCTGCTGGGGGGGATGACGGGGCGTAGCGATGTGGTGTTCGGCGTCACAGTTTCCGGCCGGCCGGGTGAATTGCCCGGTGTGGAAAGCATCGTTGGGCTGCTAATCAATACAGTGCCATTACGCCTGACGTTCAGCCTGGCGGAGACGTTTACTACGCTTTTGCAACGCCTACAGGCAGAGCAAACCCGGCTGCTTGATTACCAATATCTTGACCTGACGACCATCCAGGCGGATGCTGGTTACGGCGAGCTGTTTGATACCTTGATGGTGTTCGAGAACTACCCGCTCATAAAAGGCAGCAGTGGGCAATCTGATACCGCGCTGAACATCTCGCTAACGGTGCACCATGGCGGGGATGCCTCGCATTACCCGCTTGGGTTGGTGGCGGTTCCGGGTGAAACGCTAGCCCTGCGCTTCAGCTCATTGCCAGACCTGTTTGACGATCAAACGGTGGCAAACTTGGCCGAACGCTTTATGCTGATACTGCATGCCATGATTGACGATCCGCAGACGATTATTGGCAGCGTACCGCTGCTGTTGGCGCAAGAAGTTCAGGCCATGGTTCAACCTTACCCTGTGCTGGCGTCATTGCCAGCCGATACACTTCACGGAATGTTTGAAAAACGCGCGAGCGAAATGCCAGATGCGATTGCGCTGAGCTTGGGCAACGATCGCCTGAGCTATGGCGAACTTAATCAGCGGGCCAATCAGTTGGCTCGTTATCTGGTGAACCGCGGCATTGGCGCTGAGGATGTCGTGGCATTGGCGTTGCCACGTTCGATGGAGACACTGATTGCGTTGTTAGCCGTATTAAAAGCCGGCGCTGCATATCTACCACTGGATCTCCATAACCCTGCTGAACGGCTTAGTTTTATCGTGTCAGATGCCAAACCGACGCTTATCATCACCAACGCAGAAAATGCCGGCACGTTAAGCGGCTCCACGTCTGATTTGGTGGTTGATATTCCTGAATATCAGCAGCGCCTGGCACCGTTCAGCAAACGGGATCTTCAACCCGATGAACTTTTACGCCCAGTTAGTACGGCAAACCTGGCCTATATCATTTACACCTCTGGCTCTACGGGGAACCCGAAAGGGGGGCTGATCCCGCACGAAAACGTGTTACGGCTCTTTACAGCAACGCAATCGTGGTTCGATTTTGGCCGTAATGACGTCTGGACCCTGTTCCATTCGTATGCTTTTGATTTTTCAGTGTGGGAAATCTGGGGGCCATTGTTATATGGCGGGCGGCTGGTCATCGTACCGTTTATGGTGAGCCGCGATCCTCAGGCATTCCTCAAGCTACTGAGCGAAGAGAAAGTCACGGTATTAAACCAGACGCCCTCTGCCTTCTATCAATTGATAGAAGCGGATCAAAGCGATCGCGAGAAGAAATATCCACTGACGCTGCGCAAAGTGGTATTCGGTGGGGAAGCGCTGGATCTCAGCCAGCTTGAACGTTGGTACCAACGCCACGATTCGGCAGCGCCTGAATTAATCAACATGTATGGCATTACCGAAACAACCGTGCACGTCAGCTATCAAGCTCTGACTCCGACAATGATGCGCAGCCAGTCGGGTAGCCCGATTGGTGTTGGGATCCCCGATCTGCGTATCTATGTGTTGGATGACGCTTTACGCTACGTGCCTATAGGTGTTGAAGGGGAAATGTACATTGCTGGTGCCGGGCTAGCGCGCGGTTACTTGAACCGCGCGGGGTTAAGCGCCGAGCGCTTTGTCGCCGACCCGTATGGTGAACCGGGTTCCCGTATGTACCGTTCAGGAGATTTGGCCTTCAGATCACCAGAAGGTGGACTGATTTATATAGGCCGAGCCGATCAGCAGGTGAAACTACGTGGTTTCCGCATTGAGCTGGGGGAAATTGAAGCGGCTCTGGTGGATGACCAGCAGGTCACCCAAGCCGTGGTGCTGATGCGTAAAGATCAGCCTGGCAATCCACAATTGGTGGGGTATATCACCAGCGATAGTGACGCCGCTATTGACACGGCGGCACTGTACCACCGCGTGGCGGCAAAACTCCCTGACTATATGGTGCCTACGGCCATCCTTCAGATTGAACGTTTCCCTTTAACGGTCAATGGGAAACTGGATAAACGGGCATTACCGGCACCAGACTTCAACCATGGTGGCAGACGGCGCCAGCCGCGCACGGCGCAGGAAGAAATTCTGGCAGGGTTGTTTGCCGAGGTGCTAGGGCTGGAAACGGTAAGCATGGACGACAACTTCTTTGCGTTGGGCGGCCACTCGCTGTTAGTGATGCGCCTGATTAGCCGTGTATCCAGCGTATTAGCCATTGAGTTGCCGATCCGCACACTGTTTGATTACCCAACCGTGGCACAGTTTGCCGAGCAGTTGGCGATAAAGGGCACTCAACGCCGTGAAACGCTCACGCGCCAAGCCCGTGAGGCGTATTTACCCCTTTCCTTTGCCCAGCAGCGAATGTGGCTGTTGGATAACATTGGCAACGATCATGCAGCGTATAATATGCCGCTTGCCCTGAAGCTGAATGGGTCGCTCAATGATGAAGCATTGCGCCAGGCATTGGGCGATCTGGTACAGCGCCATGAAGTTCTGCGCACGCTATATCCTCTGCATCTTGATCAGCCTTATCAGCATATTCTAGCGCCTGATAGCGTGGTGCCATCTCTGATCATCGGCAATGTGACGCAGGAGGAGCTGCTGGAAAGCATCGACAAGGCTGCCGCCTGGCGGTTCGATCTGGCAAATGATTTGCCGCTGCGTGGGTGGCTGTTCCACTTACCGGTCCAGAACGAACATGTGCTGCTGCTGGTTATTCACCACATTGCCTGTGACGGCGGTTCGTTAGGGCCAATGCTGAACGATCTGTCTTTGGCCTATCAGGCGCGCTGCGCGGGCCAGGAAGTGAAGTGGGCGCCATTAACCGTGCAATATGCCGACTATGCGTTATGGCAGCGCCAACTATTGGAGGATGTGCAGGATGCCTCCACACGAGGCGCACAGCAAATCGAATTCTGGCGTAGCGCGCTGGCAGGATCGCCTCAGGAAACGTATCTACCGACCGATCGCCCGCGTCCATCCGTACTGAGCCAACAAGGTGCCCGGATCAGCTATGCGATTGACCAAGCGCTTTATGGCCGCCTGGAAAAACTGGCGCGTGATGAGGGCGTAACGCTATTTATGTTGCTGCAAACTGGGGTCGCCGTCATGCTTAGCCGGATGGGGGCAGGTGATGATATTACGCTGGGCACAGGCGTTGCCGGGCGAGCCGACGAGGCCATGGCCAATTTGATTGGCTTCTTTGTCAATACTCTGGTGCTGAGAGTAAATTGCGCGGGTAACCCTGAATTTAATCAGTTGCTTGCCAGCGTGCGTGAGTTCATGCTTTCTGCCTATGCAAATCAGGATGTGCCCTTTGATCGGGTGGTAGAAGCGCTTAACCCTGAGCGTTCTGCCTCACGACATCCGTTGTTCCAGGTAATGTTGGTATTGCAAAATAACGGCGATAACACCCTGCAATTTGCTAATGTGCAGGCGAAGCCGCAGCCGGTTGGTTTTGTCCCTGCCAAATTCGATCTGACGTTCAATTTTGATGAAGTCTATAGCGATGATGGCGAGGTGTGTGCACTCAATGCCCAGATTGAGTATGCCGTCGATCTGTTTGATTGCGATACGGTGGCGGCGCTCGCGCAGTACCTTGTTCGATTGCTGTCGTTCATTGCAGAAAAACCAGACACACCAGTGGCGAACATTCCACTGTTAACAGACGAGCAGCAATGCAAAATGGTAATCGAGTGGAATGCCACGGAACAGAAAGTGCCGATGGCGTCGCTGGCCAGCCTGTTTGAAAAACAGGCGGCGGCGGCACCAGAACACATTGCTCTGAGTTGTGGTGATAAGCAACTTACCTATGCACAACTGAACGAGTGCGCAAATGATTTGGCACAACGCCTGCAACAGATTGGCGTGAAAGCGGAACATGGCGTTGCATTGCTGATGGAGCGCTCGCCGTCGCTCGTGATCGCCATATTGGCGGTAATTAAGGCCGGAGGGTTCTATGTGCCGCTGCGTACCAGCGATCCATTGGAACGTTGGCAGCATATAGTGGATGAAGTCGGGGTGCAGGTTGCGTTGGTGGATGATGCACATAGCCATGTGGTTTTGCCAGCGGGTTTACAGGTGGAAACTGTAGGCAACGCCAGTAGCCAGAACACTGTTGCGTGGGCCAGCGAGCCGGTAAGCGCCCAGAATCTGGCCTACGTGATGTTTACCTCAGGTTCCACGGGGCAGCCCAAAGGGATCGCCACCACGCAAGATAACGTCATTACCCTGACTCTCGATCGGCGCTGGCGCAGCGAGCATCATCAGCGCGTTCTATTGCATTCCCCCTACGCATTTGATGCCTCAACCTATGAGCTGTGGGCCACTCTGCTTAACGGCCATCAGGCCGTCATCGTACCGGGCGACGATCTCGATCTGGATCTGTTGACATCGACCATCGTTGAGCAACAGGTAACCGCCGCATTTCTGACATCAGGGTTATTCAGGCTGATTGCGGAAGAACATCCGCAATGCCTAGGTTTTTTGCAGAAGGTATTCACCGGTGGTGAAAAGATATCCGCCAGCGCGGTGCAGGCGGTGCGGGAACATTGGCCCAATCTTGAATTGATGAATATCTATGGCCCAACGGAAACCACCACCTACGCCACGGATTACCCCATCACCAAAACAGATGCCCCTTATCTAGACGTCCCTATTGGCGCTGCTTTGGATAATACCAGCCTCTATGTATTAGATGAATTTTTACAGCCGGTACCAGTTGGTGCACCAGGGGAACTATACATTGCCGGCCGCGGCCTGGCGCGTGGCTATTTTAAGCGTCCGGGGCAAAGTGCGGCACACTTTATCGCCGATCCCTTCGGGCCTGCGGGCAGCCGCATGTACCGCACCGGGGACGTGGTGAAATGGCGGCGTGATGGCGTGCTCAACTTTGTTGGCCGCAGCGATCAGCAGGTGAAAATTCGTGGTTTTCGTATTGAACCGGGGGAAATCGAAGTCGTGCTGAAGCAGCATACCGCCGTGCAGCAAGTGGCGGTCATTCCGCGTGAGGATCATTCGGGCAATAAACAATTGGTCGCCTATGTGGTGCCCTTTGCAAGCCCCGAAAATCTACCGGTGTTACTGCAACAGCATGCGCGTGAGCATTTACCTGATTTTATGGTGCCTGCTGTGGTCATGCTGCTGCCAGAACTGCCATTAAACGCCAACGGCAAGTTGGATGTTGTCGCGTTGCCACACCTAAACTTGGGTTCGCGGCAAGGACGCCAACCACAGACTGAAAGCGAGAAATGGCTTTACGCGCAGTTCTGCGAGCTATTGAGTGTTGGACACATCAGCATTGATGACAGCTTCTTCGTACTGGGAGGGCATTCACTGCTGGCAGCACGGCTGATTGCGCGTATCGAAAAAGAATTGGATGAGAAACTGACTATTCGTGACCTGTTTGAATCGCCCACCGTTGCACTGCTGGCACTGCGTCTTGAAAGCAATCTGTGTGGCAATATTCTGGATGTCATGCTGCCATTGCAACCGGCTGGCGAAAAAACGCCGCTGTTCTGTTTACACCCCGGGGGAGGATTGAGTTGGTCTTATGCGGGGTTGATCCCGTATCTGGGCGAGCAGCAGCCTCTTTATGGCATTCAGGCACGCAGGTTGAGCACCGGCCTTGTACCAACATCGATTTATGACATGGCGAAAAATTATCTGGCAGATATTTATAAGATCCAGCCAGAGGGGCCTTATTCATTGCTGGGCTGGTCTTTCGGCTGCCATCTCGCGCATGAAATAGCCACCTTGCTGCAAAAGGATAATAAAGTGGTCAATGTCCTGATCTTTATGGATGGTTATCCATTGTGGAAGACTTATAGAGACATGGTACGTACCGATCGGGAAAGCCTGCGTGCAATGTTTGAGGCATTTACCGGTTCGGCACCTGAAAACGAGCGGCAGTTTAGCGTGGTTGGCTTGAAAAAACGGTTGTCTGAGATCGAGCATCCATTAGCAAACCTCGATCAGAATATTTTCGAACGTATTCTTGCCGAGTTCCGAGATGCACCGCATTTGCTCAGCGAATTTTCACCCAGCCGGTTCCAAGGTGACCTCGTATTCTTTAGGGCACTACAAAGCCATAGCGAAGCCGATAATGTTAATTATGATCCGCACTTATGGGGGGAGTATATTGAAGGAAACATCGCCTTGTATGATATTAATTGTTCCCACGATAGTATGTTAAGCGAAGGCCCGCTTAAAGAGATTGGGCCAATACTTCAACAACGATTCGGTATTCTTACAGACAGCTGTGTTGAGTAAGGTTTTCCGACAAAGAACAACATTACATATAACTCTGTAGACAATACTGTATATTGCCATTATGTTAAAGGCGTATGAAGAGTTGAAAGCCTGTTAAATCAGGCTTTCAAATTTCAGAGAAAACTACTGATATTTTTCCGGTGACACAAAACCTACGCAGATTGGTATTGGTTTCGTTTCAGGTTCAGGCTGGAAAAGAAACTCCTCAGTGCTGTTTATTTTCAGTTTGGGCCAGTCTTGTAAAACGCGGTGAAAATCTTCCTGTTCACAGGTTTTACCTTTTCCTCCGATCAAAATAGCGCCGTCACGTACAATATCGCTTGCTTTAACATGGCGGTTATAGACATTTGGCGTTTGCCCTTCCAACGTCCAGGGTTGGATCGTTTCCGGTTGACTTGGTGCGTAGAAAGTTAACCACTGATGCAAGTATTCGCCCCCGACATAATGGAGCGGAGTTGGGTAGAGTTGATGCCAGCGTTGTTCCAGTTGCCAGGAAAAGTCTTTGATACCTTCGAATTTATGACCAGCACCGCGAACATTGGCTGCCATAATCAGTACATATCCTATCAAAATCAATACCGCAACAACAATCAACCCTCGCAGAGTGCTGCGTAATGATTTTTGTGGAAATTGGGTAATAGAACCGACCAACAGCGCTGATGAAACAGACATAAAAGGGTGCAGCCATTCTGTCATTCTTCCCCCCTTATTGAATGAAAACCAGCAGTAAATAATCAGTAATGGCAATAGAATAATAATGTTTACCAATCGGTTCGGTTGTGCCTTCGGCCAGCTAATACGGCCGCCAAGCTGATGGATAATCATGCCAACAATAATCAGTGGATAAAATACCGATAATAACGATCGGGTGGTGTGTAGATTAAATCCGCTATCTATTTGTGAATCTACCCATTTGAAGGCGGCAAAATCATTGTTCCACAGCCACCAGAAGTTAGGCAGGACCAGCATGAACCAGATAGCCAGGGCGATATAAAGCGCGGGTTGGCGGTAACATTGGCGAACTTTAGGCACAAACAGGGTCAACAGAAAAACTGAACCAACCAATGCCAATGTGGAATATTTTCCCATTGTTGCCAGCCCGGAACTGAGAGCAAATGCCAGCCACCAGCGCGGGTTGTCGTACACTGCGCGCAAAAAGAACAGCATGGCCCACGGCCACAACATAATTAGCAGATAATTATCGTTATAAGGGATAATATCGAAGTTAATAATACCAGACAGGTTCAATGTCAGCATGGCGAGCCATGCCAGCTCTTTTTTCCCTGTCAGCCGAAATGCCAGATGCCATACACCGAGCATGCCAATCGCGATAGCAATAAAGTGAATGAAATACCAGTAAAAACTCAATGAAACACCGCTTATATGGATAGCAGGCAGCATCATTACACCAACTAACCACGGATTTTTAGGTGAACCCCATTCGCCGTTTTTCCCCCAGTTCAATGCTTCGACGGCATCATAAGGGACGGTCGGGTCGAATGAATAACTCACTATCATCCATAACAAAGCATAACCAACTACCCACAAGTAAACGGATTTATAGCAAGAAGTATCAAAAATAGGCATATCGATTTATCATTTATTGAAAGCTAAGAGTAATAGGATATTCGTTGATGGTTAAACCATGCATGAATGATAAGAGATTTTGGCTATATTTGTTAAAAGATAAAGAATTATTCGCGGCGCTTTTCTATACGTGCGGTTTCTGCTAGATTCCGGCGCAGCAATACCCTGATAAACCAAACTGAGTAACAGGCTATGAACCCGTTAAAGAAAAAAACACCGGCCAAAGCATCTGCTGGTAAACAGAAAAGAAAAAACCGCGAAGAATTGAATGCGGAAGGGCGTGCACGTAAGCGTGAGAAAAAACATCGCGGCAATCCGTCCGGTAACCGCTATCAGGAGCAAAGCGGCGATAAACATCAGTCAGGCAAGCAGCAACGTGATCCACGTCTTGGCAGTAAAGTACCTGTTCCGCTGATCGTTGGAGAACAACCGATAAAACCTGTCGTTGCTAATAAAGTTGAGACAAAACCACGTCTGTTGCCACAGGAAGAGTTGGCAATGCTGGAAAACGACGATCGTCTGGATGCATTGCTAGAACGTCTGGAAAATGGCGAAAGTCTGTCTAAAGAAGAGCATGACTATGTTGGCACCACGCTGGATCGGATTGATGCTCTGATGGAAGCGTTGGGGATTAAACTGGATGAGGAAGAGAGTGAAGAAGAGAAGCAGGATGACATTATGCAACTGCTGAAAGGTAAATAATTTAATCTCTCATGATTAAAGGCGGATTGATCCTAATAACCATACCATTAGTATGTTATTTGCTATGGTTATTGGGTAAACTATGGCGATTGTCGCGGCGTAAAGCCCGGTTGCGCAGAGTCACTACACAGCAACATATTAACCATATGAAAGCGTTACGTTTTGATGGGCAAAAACATCGGAAGGAATAAGCATGTCTGAGCAAGCCATCATTTGGGATCTGCCTTTGATCCAAAAATACAATTATTCCGGCCCCCGTTATACTTCATATCCAACGGCGCTAGAATTCAATCAACAGTATGATAATACAGCATTTATCGAGGCTGCTACCTGTTACCCTGAACGACCGCTTTCTCTCTACCTCCATATCCCATTTTGCCATAAGCTCTGTTATTTCTGTGGTTGTAATAAATTGGTCACCCGCCAGAAGCATAAAGCGGATGAATACCTGCAATGGCTTGAACGGGAAATTCGTGACCGAGCAAAGTTGTTTTCTGGCCGTAAAGTGAGCCAGATGCATTGGGGCGGTGGTACACCAACCTATCTTGATAAAGACCAAATCAGTAAATTGACGGGAGTGTTGCGTAACCATTTTGATTTTCTGCCAGATGCTGAAATTTCTGTTGAAATTGACCCACGTGAAATTGAACTGGATATGATTGATCACCTGCGTAGTGAAGGTTTTAACCGTTTGAGCATGGGCGTGCAGGATTTCAATAAAGAAGTACAGCGTCTGGTTAACCGTGAACAGGATGAAGAGTTTATTTTTGCTTTGGTAGCACGTGCCCGCGAAACGGGTTTTAATTCCACCAGTATTGACTTGATCTATGGCTTGCCGAAACAAACACCAGAAAGCTTTGCATTCACTCTGGAGCGCGTATTAGCATTATCACCGGACAGAATGAGTATTTTCAATTATGCTCATTTGCCGAATTTATTTGCTGCTCAACGTAAAATCAAAGCGCATGATTTACCGAGTGCCGAGCAAAAGCTGGATATATTGCAAGAAACAATCGCGATGCTGACAAGCAATGGCTATCAGTTTATTGGTATGGACCATTTTGCTCGCCCGGATGACGAACTGGCGGTCGCTCAGCGGGAAGGGAAATTACATCGCAATTTTCAGGGTTATACCACTCAGGAAGAGTGTGACCTGTTAGGCTTGGGAGTTTCTGCTATTAGTATGTTGGGCGATAGCTATTGCCAAAATCAAAAAGAGTTAAAAACCTATTATGCGGAATTAGAAAAACAGGGGCATGCCTTATGGCGTGGTTTAACTCTGTCCCAAGATGATTGTATTCGCCGTGATGTTATTAAAGCGCTTATCTGTAATTTCCGTCTAAATTTTGCCGATATTGAGCAGCAATATGGGCTGAGTTTTATCCGCTATTTCGCGGAAGATTTGCAATTATTAGCACCATTGGTTGACGATGGGCTGGTTGAAGTGAATGAAAAACAGATCTGGGCAACGCCACGAGGCCGGTTACTGATTCGTAATATCTGTATGTGTTTTGATATTTATTTACGTCGGGAAGTTAGCCAGCGTCAGTTTTCAAGGGTGATTTGATTGTTAGAGCATATTTTAAATGAAAAGGTTTTAACCTCTTTAAAATCTTTTTATTTTACATTTAACTAGCTTTAATCAGACTTACTTTTTATCTTTACTGATGCGGTTTTACCGGCAATCCTGAGTAGTTTTAATAAGTCACTACCTTTATTTATCTTTATAAATCAATCGGTAAATCGCCTGATGATATCAAAATACCCCCCTTTATACTTTTTTGGATAATTCCCTTTTTTTCAGGGCTTAAATCCTGCAAAATTAACTGTTTTAACTGTTTTAACTGTTTTAACTGTTTTAACTGTTTTAACTGTTTTAACTGTTTTAACTGTTTTAACTGTTTTAACTGTTTTAACTGTTTTAACTGTTTTAACTGTTTTAACTGTTTTAACTGTTTTAACTGTTTTATTTTTCTTGCTGATTTATTTTCAACTCTTTGTTAACGATTAGTGGGCTTCGATTAAATGAAACTAACTGTTATTTTAAAAAATTAACTTATGGTTAAATCGAAATCTTAAATAAAAGTTTTAATCTCTCTGTGTTCATGCTTTTAAGTGGTTATGGCAGGCTAGGTAAATGTAACATTAACTGAGGTATAACCTCTGATAAATGCATTTAGTTTATGCACTTTTGGCCTCTGATATCTCCAATAACCGGCACGAAGTCAGTACCAAAGCTACCGCTGCTTGATCAGATGCTGGCTTTTTAAATTTTTTAAAATCGGATTATACGGTTGATGCTATTATTGTTCAGGTTCATAATTGGGAGAATTTTTACGCCGGTTTACAAGGTGGTACGTAATGAGTCAAGACGCATACGAAGCTATTCAGGAAAAGCGCCTAAAGCCTTGGAAAGGTGAAGAGGAAGTTCGATACATTTGGATGAAGGTGATAGAGGGTGCTACTGGCCTTCATTTGAATGCTGAGCGAGGGCGTAAAGACTCAAGCCATAATCACGTAATCATTGAATTCAAAGCGCCAGGTTTGTTTCGTGGCAAGAAGGACAGCCCGGTCTTCAAAAATGCTACAGAAGAACGACTTCTGCCATATATACAGTGTGAGTCAGCGAAAACAGGAATTCCCGAATCTGATTTCATTGGAATAGCTATTGACGGTGAGCACATTTGTTTTGCTCAGGTCCGTGGTGATCAGATTCATACTCAACACTTAATTCCCTTTTCAACCTATGCGGTCGATTTAGTGATTGACGCTTTTGTCTCCGATACGCGAAAAGCCTTAACAACTGAAAACCTATTGGCCGATTTTGGACATGGGTCAGCAAATGCTCGTGAATTTATGCAAGCTATGTCTGATGGCCTGCTTTACTACTTAAAACAGCAAGGCAATAACAAAATTAAAATGCTTTTTGAGGAGTGGAGAACTTTGTACGGCCAAGTTGCTGATATGTCAATTTCACAAACAGAGGCTATTAACAAGGAGATTGCATTTATCTGGAATGGTTTTCGGGAAGATTCTACATCGGCACGACTATTTGTCATTCATACTTACAATTCGATTCTCATCAAACTGTTAGCTGCCGAGATTGTGTCAGCACACGGATTAACATCGTCGACTCACCCTGCTCAGAGTATGTCGGCGCAAAAAGATGATGATGAGCTGGTTAATTATTTGGACTATTCTGTCGAGAAATCGGCCATTTTCAGGGAAGCGGGTATTAACGGTTTTGTCGAAGAGGCTATTTTTAGCTGGTATATTGGTCTTGCTAGAAACAAGGTTGTTCCGGCGTTACTGCCTTCCTTGAGGCGGTTGCTATCGGTTCTATCGCTATATCGGCTTGATCATTTATCTAGGACAAGGGATGTTTTGCGAGATCTATACCAAGGTCTTGTTCCAGGCAAACTCCGGCAGAGCCTTGGTGAATTCTACACCCCAGACTGGTTGGTTGATTTTACGCTTCAGAGAGCGGCTAACGACACATTATTAGAGAAGCGTGTGTTAGATCCTACTTGTGGATCCGGGGCATTCTTACTGGCGGTGATCCGTAAAAAGCGTGAGCTGGCGGTAATGCAAGGATGGAGTGTATCTAAAGTTATCAAAAACCTATGTGATAGTGTATGGGGTTTTGATTTGAACCCGCTTGCTGTTCAGACTGCTCGTGTAAATTTCCTGATGGAAATTGCAGACCTTCTCGCGGCATGCCCAGGAATGGATATTGAGGTGCCTGTACTAATGGCTGATGCTATTTATTCACCTGCGGAGATCCCCTCTGGAAAAAATAGAATTGTTGAATACAACATCGGCAGTCAGGTAGCCAAACTGAATATTCACCTGCCTGTTGAGTTAGCCTTAAACAGGGAACGTCTCGATTTTGTTTTTGAACGCATGGGCAAAGATGTTGAGCAGGGATTAGAGTTCGACAAATCCAGCCAAAAACTGACAGCAGCAAGGATAGTCACCCAAGAAGAGTTATCGAACTGGGACAAACCACTCCGACACACCTATGATCAAGTGTTAAATCTACACAGAAAGCAATGGAACGGTATTTGGTTCCGGATTGTTAGGAACTTCTTCTGGTCAGCGGCAGCAGGTAAATTTGATTTAGTTATTGGCAATCCTCCTTGGGTTAGATGGTCAAAGCTACCTGACCTTTATCGTGAACGTGTTAAACCAACATGTGAAGACTATGGTATTTTTTCTAAGACCAAACGCCATGGTGGGAATGAACTCGATATATCCGCCATGATAACCTACACGGTCTCCGATAAATGGCTGGATATAGGTGGCAAACTAGCGTTTGTCATCACTGGCACACTTTTTAAGAACCCATCATCAGCAGGTTTTAGAACATTTAAACTAGATTCACAGCGAGAGGATTCGCTTTATCTTCAACCATTGTCTGTTGATGACATGAAGGAATTAAAACCATTTGAGGATGCAAGCAACCACACGTCTGTTGCGTTGTTTCGGAAATCCATTGTCACTGCACAATACCCTGTAGCTTACAAGGTATGGTCAGCTAATCCTGGTCACAGGAAAGCTATTAGGCCCTGCACACCGCTTAATGACGTGCTGAAAGCTATTTCTCATACGATAAAAGAAGCGTTTCCGGTTGGTGATGAAGGTTCTCCGTGGGCAATTCTCGCTCCTGGACGCTTCAACGCGATTAAATATCTATCATCACAGTGTGAATGGACTAAAGGACGAAAGGGGATCACCACGGATCTTAACGGAGTTTATTTTGTTCCAATCTTGCAAAACAACGGCACTCTCGTTCAGATTCAAAGCCGCCCCGAGGCTGGACGGAAAGACATTGGGCCACAGAAGACTCAATGGGTAGAGCCCAATATGCTTTATCCTTTAATTAAGGGAGCGGGTGATTTTGATGAGTGCTATTTGAAACTTGATGCTCCAGATTACGATGATGTTGAGCAAAGATTGTTTACGTTCGTACCAAACACAGGTATTTCAAATGCAGAGTACGAGAGTGCGGATGTACAGCTGAATTCCCCTAAGATGAAAAAAACCTTAGCATGGTTTAAGGGGTTCGAGAGGCTGTTACTGGAACGTTCTACCTATCGTCGCCAAATGAAAGGCGCTCCTTACCATGCTGTTTATAATGTTGGTGATTACACCTTCAAACCATGGAAAGTGATATGGCCTGAAATGTCTTCATCGTTTTATGCAGCGGTTGCAAGCTTTCAGAACGTACCTGTTGTTGGTGAACGTGTTTATATTCCAGATCACAAAGTATACTTTGCGTCCTTTGATAACAAAGAAACAGCATATTATTTGTGCGGATTATTGAATTCATTAACTGTCCAAGAATGGATTAACAGTCACAATGTATCCATTCAAGTTGCGGATATATTCAAACATCTATCATTACCTAATTTTGATATTACCAACACGATGCACACTAACCTTGCAGAGCTTGTTGAGGAGGCTCACCAGTGTCACGACAAAACAGAACGCCAGAAAATTATCAAGAGAATAAAATCGGTCGCGGAGAATGTTTTGATCGCCTGGGGTGTAACGCTCGTAGAATAACTGACAAAGATGAGTTGGCGATTATGGCAAACATCCTTAACTGGCCTGATTATGTCGTCCTGTCTGTCTCCGAACTGGAGCATGATTACCAGGTACATGTAGGGACTGCCAACCCACCTACTCACTGCATCCACTGCAAGCATCCTGAAATCGTAGGTTTTGGCCGTCGTGATGAAGTGATCATGGATACTCCTGTTAATGGCAAGCGGACAGGGCTTATACTGAATCGCCGCCGCTACCGCTGCCAAGTATGTTGTAAGACGTTTATGGAACCAGTACCGCACAAGGATGGTAAGCGGCAAATGACTCACCGCCTGCTCCAATACATTGAGCGCGAGAGTCTACGGCGCACCTTCTCCAGCGTAGCAGAGGACGTAGGAGTGGACGAAAAGACTGTTCGTAATATATTTCACGACTCCTGCGAGCGACTGGAAAAGACCCTCAATGTTGAAATGCCTAAATGGCTGGGTATTGACGAAATTCATATCATAAAACCCCGGTGCGTTATCGCCAATATCGAGCTGCAAACCATTGTTGATATGCTCGATAGCAATAACAGCGCTACTGTTATGCGCTACCTAACTAAACGAAAAGATCGCTATCAGGTGCGCTATGTAGCTATGAATATGTGGCAACCATACAGAGATGCAGTGGCTACTATGATCCCTGACGCTACGATTATCATCGATAAGTTTCATGTTGTCCGTATGGCGAATGAGTCACTAGAAAGAGCACTAAAGGCCATCAGAAGCGGCTTGACAGCTCAGCAGCGGAAGGATCACTTTGTGTTGCTGAAACGTCGCCATGAGCAGACGGATGCCGAATATATGCGATTCTCTGACTGGATACTTAACTATCCTGAACTGGGTTATGCTTACGAGTTGAAAGAGTCATTTTTCGGCATCTGGGACTTCAAAAATAGGTACGAGGCACAGCAAGCTTACGATGTTTGGCTTAGACAGATAACACCTGAAATGAAGGTGCATTTTGACCCACTCGTTAAAGCTATGGATAACTGGTACGACGATGTTTTTGCTTACTTCGACCACCCGAGCACCAATGCTTATATAGAGAGTCTGAACAACCTGATGAGCGTGGTGAACCGTGTTGGTCGTGGTTACAGTTTTGAAGCATTGCGAGCTGAAATACTGTTTACTAAGGGCTTTCAGAAGAGCAAGAATCTTCACTGTCAACGGATTCCTGAGCAGGCATGCGGACCAGAGTCGGAAACGTCAATGAATTACGGTGTAGATATATCAGCACTGGTAAGAGAGATAGAAACGGGGCGATTATAGCCCTGTTTCAACACTCCAGCCCGAGTTCTTTTAACTTCCGTGTAATCGTATTGCGTCCCCAACCTAGCAATCGTGCAGCCTCTTGTTTATGGCCTTTGGTATGCTTAAGTGCACAATCAAGTAAGGTACGCTCCAATAACGGTAATGCTTCAGATAGCAGATCCTGCTGACCGTTTTCCAAGGCACTTGTTGCCCATTGGGCAAGTCGCTGCGGCCAGTCTTCCGCTGTTGGATTTATAGGTATTGTATTTATAGGTATTGTATTTGTAGGTACTGTATTTACAGATGTTGTTGGGCTGCTTTCGGTATGATGAAGTTCAAATAATTCAGGCGGCAAATCTTGTACCAACACTTCCTGGCTTGCGGCCATGACTGTCAGCCAGCGGCAGATGTTTTCCAACTGCCGAACATTGCCTGGCCAAGGTAAACGCATTAAGGCTATTTCTGCGTCAGGATGGAGAATCTTTGTTTCCACGCCCAGCTCTTTAGCGGTCTGTTGCAAGAAATGGCGAGTCAGGCGAGGAATATCCTCTACTCTGTCACGTAAGGGCGGTAATTGCATACGAATCACATTGAGGCGGTGATAGAGATCTTCACGGAATTTGTCTTTCTCTACCAAACGTTCTAGATCCTGATGGGTTGCCGCGATAATTCTTACATCCACTTTCACGGGAGCATAACCGCCAACTCGGTAGAACTGACCTTCCGCCAATACCCGTAACAGACGGGTCTGAATGTCCAGAGGCATATCACCAATTTCATCAAGAAACAGTGAGCCGTGATTAGCCTGTTCAAACCGCCCATGACGTACCTGATTAGCGCCGGTGAAAGCGCCTTTCTCATGACCAAACAACTCTGACTCAATTAAATCTTTAGGAATGGCTGCCATGTTAAGGGCAATAAATGGCTCATTGGCCCGTGGGCTGTGACGGTGCAGCGCATGGGCCACTAGCTCTTTCCCGGTACCGGATTCGCCATTGATCAGGACGCTGATAGAGGAGCGGGAAAGGCGGCCGATAATACGGTAAACGTCCTGCATGGCAGGCGCTTCTCCTATCATGTCAGAAACGGATGTGACGACCTGTGGACTTTTGATTGATTGGTTCTGATCGCGGGAGTGGCTAAGTGCCCGTTCCAGCAAGGCAACGGCTTCATCAATATCAAAGGGTTTTGGTAAGTAATCAAAAGCGCCTTGCTGATAAGCACTAACTGCGGCATCCAGATCAGAGTGAGCGGTCATAATGATGACTGGCAGCAACGGGTTGCTCTGTTTGATATTATTCAGCAGGTTTAGTCCATTCATCCCCGGCATTCGGATATCCGAAATCAGTACATCAGGTGTGTTTTGGGCCAGCGCGGTCAGTGCGCTATCCGCGTCTGCAAAACTGGTACATTCCATCCCCGCGTTACTTAACGCCCGTTCCAGTACCCAACGGATTGAACTGTCATCATCGACGATCCAAATTTTTCCCTGTTGCATCGTTATCCTCTATTTCTTAATTGGTAAGTAGATAGAAAATTCTGTGTGCCCCGGCCAACTGGTAAATTCTATTTTGCCGGAGTGTTGGTCGATTAAATTGCGCGCAATGGATAGACCAAGACCTGTTCCACCTTCATGCGCACTGACCATTGGGTAAAACAAAGTGTCCTGAATGTGTGGCGGGATACCTGGCCCGTTATCTTCCACGTCAATTCTGGCCGCCAGACGATAGCGCTTACCATGCAAGGTAATCTGAAAAGCAGTACGAGTGCGGAGGCTAATGGTTCCTCCCTGTTTTCCTAGCGCTTGCAAGGCATTACGGGTGATATTTAGCAATACTTGTTCAATTTGATCAGGATAGTGGGCCAGTTCTGGCAAACTGGGATCGTAATCTTTTACCAGTATGACGTTATCCGGCATTTCCAGCGAGACTAACTGGGAGACCCGTTCAACAACATAATGAATGCTTTGCTTAATTTGTTCACCCGGATGTTGTGGGCCAAGCAATCGGTCTACCAGATGGCGCAATCGGTCGGCTTGTTCAATAATTACCTGGGTGTATTCCTGCAAGGCAGGATCAGGCAGTGCTTTTGACAGTAATTGCGCGGCTCCTCTCAGCCCACCAAGGGGGTTTTTGATTTCATGCGCCAGCCCCCGAACCAATTCCCGTGCGGCTATCTGCTGAGCTTGTTGTACCTGCTCTTGACTTAACCGGCGTTGACTATCCATAGGCGCCAGTTCCAGCAAGATGAACTGCTCGGAAATTGGTTGGGCACTGAGCGACATAATGTGAAAGCGGTTCTCAACCACTAATGTGACTTCGTTATCAGTAAAACTCTGGCCGCTGATCAGACTGGAGTGCATCAATTCTGTATCCAGTGAAAAATAACTGAACAGCACTGGAAGAGGTGTACCGAATAATTTACGGGCACTCTGAGCGAATAGTTGTAGTGCTGCATGGTTGGCATAGCGGATGACGAGATCAGTATCCAGTACCAGCACACTGTTAATCAGCGAATTTAATATTTGCCCGCTATCGGGCAGATTTTCCGTTTTCATCCACACCCCTGCACTTTTTTGGTGCACTGTATCATGTTCGAGCGTAAAACCCAGTCAAAGCCTGAAATTTAGAGAACAGGAAAAGGGCCCATCCGAAGATGGGCTAAAGGTTTCACGGCAACAAAAAATGATCAGCGGAAACGGCGCTGTTAATTACACACTGTAATAGAGTTCAAACTCCAGTGGATGGGGTGTCAGACGGACACGCTCTATTTCACTGTTTTTCAAGTCAATATAAGCATCAATGGCGTCATCGGTGAATACATCGCCACGGGTCAAGAATTCGCGGTCGGCATCCAATGCTGCCAGCGCTTCATCCAGAGAAGGGGCGACAGTTGGGATCTCTTTGGCTTCTTCCGGTGGCAGGTCATACAGATTTTTATCCATCGCATCACCGGGATGAATTTTGTTGATGATGCCGTCAAGACCTGCCATCAACTGAGCGGCGAATGCCAGATAAGGGTTAGCCGCCGGATCAGGGAAACGTATTTCAATACGGCGAGCTTTAGTGCTGGCAACAACGGGAATACGGATGGATGCCGAACGGTTACGGGCAGAGTAGGCCAGCATAACTGGTGCTTCATAGCCCGGAACCAAACGTTTATAAGAGTTGGTTGTTGGGTTGGTAAACGCGTTCAGCGCACGAGCATGTTTGATAATACCGCCAATGTAGAATAGCGCCAGTTCAGATAGACCGCCGTATTTGTCACCGGCAAACAAGTTAGTCCCGTTTTTAGACAGAGACATATGGCAGTGCATACCGGAACCATTATCACCAACCAGTGGTTTTGGCATAAAGGTTGCGGTTTTACCGAAATTGTGCGCGACATTATGTACGACGTATTTGTAAATCTGGGTTTCGTCCGCTTTTTTGGTCATGGTGTTAAAGCGGGTAGCGATTTCATTTTGGCCTGCTGTTCCCACTTCATGATGGTGAGCCTCCACAACCAACCCCATCTCTTCCATCGTCAGGCACATCGCTGAACGTAAATCCTGCGAAGAATCAACAGGAGGCAGCGGAGCATAACCGCCTTTTACCGCAGGCCGGTGACCTTTGTTACCGCCTTCATATTGCGTCCCGGAATTCCATGCCGCTTCGATATCATCGATGTGATAGTAAGAGTGGGACATGGCACTGCCGAAGCGCACGTCATCAAACAGGAAAAACTCTGGTTCTGGTCCACACAGGACAGTATCGGCAATTCCGCTTGAACGTAGGAAGTTTTCAGCACGTTTGGAGATGGAACGGGGATCACGGTCATAGCCTTGCATGGTGCCTGGCTCCAGAATGTCACAACGTAGAGTGAGTGTGGCATCGTCAAAGAAGGGATCAAGCATGGCTGTGCTTGGATCTGGCATCAGCACCATGTCAGATTCGTTAATCCCTTTCCAACCGCTGATTGAAGATCCGTCAAACATTTTGCCATCTTCAAAGAAGTCTGCATTAACCTGATGAGCAGGAATGGTCATATGTTGTTCTTTGCCTTTGGTATCAGTGAAACGCAAATCAATAAACTTCACCTGATGCTCTTCAATCATGGTTAAAACATGTTCAACGGACATACTCGGTTTCTCCTGGTTTGTGTCGGTCTTGATAAAATGGTCGTGGTTAAGACTAAAGAAAACACAGTCACATCGTTTTACCTTAACAAGGCTATTTACACGTTTGCAAACTTATAGTTTTGAAAGTCGAATAATAGTTTTGAAAGTCGAATAGTTGTGAAAATCAATTCAATCACGAAAGCATTTGCGAAAAGCGTGCCAACTTTTTAACGCCTTGCCATATACTGTGTTGTGAGTATTCCCGTAAGGGGATACCTTGATATTCGGGAAAATTGCACTAAATTGGTGCAATTATGTTACTGCGAAGCACAATATGAGTGCATTTGTGCCGAAAGTGCGTCTGTTTATAGGCGTGAAAGGGATCACAATTTCATTGTTATCAAGTTGTTAAGCATAGATTATTGTGATCCTGTTTAGTCCTTCGACCAATGTGTGTACAATAGCGCGCCATTTATAAAATGCCTGAGGCAAAGTTTGTGATCGAAAAATTGCGTAATATCGCCATCATCGCGCACGTTGACCATGGTAAAACTACCCTGGTTGACAAGCTGCTGCAACAATCCGGTACTTTCGGTGACCGTTCGACAGCGACAGAGCGTGTGATGGACTCCAATGATTTGGAAAAAGAGCGTGGAATTACTATTCTCGCAAAAAATACCGCCATTAAATGGAATGACTACCGTATTAATATCGTAGACACTCCGGGACATGCCGATTTCGGCGGTGAAGTAGAACGTGTTATGTCTATGGTTGACAGTGTACTATTGCTGGTCGATGCTATGGACGGGCCAATGCCTCAGACCCGTTTTGTGACACAGAAAGCGTTCGCTCATGGTTTGAAACCGATTGTGGTCATTAACAAAGTTGACCGTCCTGGCGCACGCCCTGATTGGGTTGTGGATCAGGTGTTTGACCTGTTTGTTAACTTGGGAGCGACTGATGAGCAACTGGACTTCCCCATTATCTATGCATCGGCATTGATGGGAATTGCCGGTACTGATCATGAAGATATGGCGGAAGATATGACGCCGTTGTATCAGGCGATTGTCGATCATGTAGAGCCACCGAAAGTTGACCTTAATGGTTCATTCCAGATGCAGATTTCTCAGCTGGACTATAACAATTATGTTGGTGTTATCGGGATTGGTCGTATTAAGCGCGGTACTGTTAAGCCAAACCAGAACGTTACAGTTATTGATAGTGAAGGTAAAACCCGGAACGGCAAAATCGGTAAGGTTCTGGGCCATCTGGGGCTGGAGCGTATTGAGAGTGAGCAAGCGGAAGCGGGCGACATCGTTGCGATTACCGGCCTGGGTGAGCTGAATATTTCCGATACGCTGTGTGATACTAATGCTGTTGAAGCGCTGCCCCCGTTGGCTGTTGATGAGCCGACAGTAAGCATGTATTTCTGTGTTAACACCTCCCCTTTCTGTGGACGTGAAGGCAAATATGTCACCTCACGTCAAATCCTTGAGCGTCTAAAGAAAGAGTTGGTTCACAATGTCGCCCTGCGTGTCGAAGAAACAGAAGATCCGGATGCGTTCCGTGTTTCTGGCCGTGGTGAATTGCACTTATCTGTTCTGATTGAGAACATGCGCCGTGAAGGTTTTGAACTGGCGGTATCCCGTCCGAAAGTTATCTTCCGTGAGATCGATGGCCGTAAGCAAGAACCTTTCGAGCAAGTGACGCTGGATATTGAAGAGCAGCATCAGGGAGATGTGATGCAGGGCTTGGGTGAGCGTAAAGCAGATCTGCGCGATATGTTACCAGACGGTAAAGGCCGTGTGCGCCTTGATTATGTTATTCCAAGCCGTGGTCTGATTGGCTTCCGTACTGAGTTCATGACCATGACCTCCGGTACCGGTCTGCTGTATGCAACATTCAGCCACTATGATGATATTCGTCCGGGTGAAATCGGTCGCCGTCAGAACGGCGTGATGATTTCCAATGGTCAGGGCAAAGCGGTTGCTTATGCACTTTACAGCTTACAGGATCGCGGTAAGTTGTTCCTTGGTCATGGCGCGGAAGTGTATGAAGGCCAGGTTATCGGTATTCATTCTCGTTCTAATGACCTGACAGTTAACTGTCTGACAGGTAAGAAACTGACTAACGTCCGTGCATCTGGTACCGACGAAGCGACAACCCTGTCTCCACATATTAAGAAAACCCTGGAGCAGGCTCTGGAGTTTATTGATGATGACGAGCTGGTGGAAGTGACCCCGGTGTCTATTCGCCTGCGTAAACGCCATCTGACGGAAAACGAACGCCGTCGTGCGTATCGCAGTAAAGAAGCATAATCTTTCCTGCAATATCCATGCTTAGGGCGCCAATGGCGCCCTGAGTTTTTTGGGATTTATTTACCCAGCAATTGATAGAACGTTGGGTTGTCATCACACTGCCCACCGCCACACTCCAAAATGGTGGAGATTAAATTTGCGGTAATTAATATGACAAATAATCCGATAATAATCTGACCGATAGTAGACGTTTTTTGCTTTTCTTCGGTTGTTTTTTCCAGGCTTTTCAATATCAGCATGGCCGATATGCCGATAATCGCAATAACTGAGCAGATAAGGGCCCAAGTATAGAAATGTATACCAAAAAGCGCGGAACCATAACCGAGATCACCGGGGGTGATATGTAAAAACACTTGTCGAATCGCAACAATGCCAGTCACGATGCAGCCGATAAGTGATAAGCCATAGTGCGCACTTTTGATACCAAAACGTAGATTAAACAGGAAACCAAACCCTATCATGATCATGCCTGCTCGCTGTAGCAGACATAATGGACAAGGGAGTTCCGAAAGTGCCAATTGATAATAGAAGGCAATGGTTAGAGCAGCACTGATAGCAAATAACCCAATGAGGTTAAATATCATGCCGTAGCTGATCTGTTGTTTTGTTGCTAATACCTGATTCATCAGATTGTCTCCCGTTAAAAAGATAGATTTAACGAATCAGTTGCATGATGGATAAACCAAGCTACAGTCGTCACCAAAAGAAGACCCCACAGGGTATAACTGGTTTTATACTTGCCATATAGGGTGGTGAGAACCGCAAATAATGCGAGTAAAAAAGGTAAAAACATATACATGGTTGATTCTCCTGTTTTCTAAAAACATTTAAGACCTTTCCCTGTAGTAGATTGCTTTCTTCAGGGTAGGGAATTCATCGAACTCAGTTTAGGATCGTTTACTTCGATACAAGCGATCAATTATCCAAACACAAGTTGTCCATTAAAAGAAACGCTTTGGTGCCATTAATGGGAGTCACTCTCTTTGGGTATCGCATTTGAAAACGTACAAACCTACATTTATTAAAGCAAAGTTTTAGTATTCGAATGGTGTATGATTTAACACACTATTCGTAGTGTGCTGCTAATAACAATTGTAGTCAATCTTGTTTATGTCTGCCACTATTCAGCAGGATCAGTGTGATTATCATTTGGCAAGAGTTTCAATGAGTTGTTTTTTATTTAATAGTTAAGCAGGAAACGATTAAAAACGACAAATCGTATCTTTGCCTGGAAACTTCCCAGTGTAACGACTATTCGTAGGTTTGCTTTTAAATGGCCTAATCTATCCAATTTTCTACAATTAACCTTCTACCCAGATGAATTCTTTTTCATTGTTTGTCACTATAATGGGCCGTGAGCTTCTGGCATAACTTGCAATATGTAGACACTAATTGTTCTGGCCGTAACGCTTAAATTATCAATATCCATGTGATATCCCGCCTGATATTTGCAGGAGGAATAAATGTTTCTTATCACGATAAAGGAGGCCGGCAATTAAAACCCCTCAACTTTTTATCGTGAGGGGTTGTTGTGATATTTAATCGCTGCTTGGGTTTTTACTCATTTAATGCTTCGGCTTTTATATTATCGGAAGCTGATTGAGAGCGGACTTTTGCAAAGAAAGCAATGGTGACAATCGCCATTGCTGCCAGGCCGATAACAACAGAGATGTTCCAGTTTAGCGCAAAACCTTCTGGGGCAAATGCCAGATAGGTGAAACACACCGCGGTCATAAACATGGCTGGCAGGGTAGTAATCCAATGGAATTTATTACGGCGCAGCAGCCATGCGGAAGCCGCCCATAACATGACCATTGCTGTGGTTTGGTTCGCCCAACCGAAATAACGCCAGATAATGTTGAAGTCAGTTTTGGTAATCAGATAACCGACAATAAACATTGGCACACTTAATAATAGGCGTTTAGCCATTTGCTGCTGAGGAATATTCAAGAATTCAGCAATAATCAGCCGGGCGGAACGGAATGCGGTGTCGCCAGAAGTAATTGGCAAAATTACCACACCGAGGATTGCCAGAATACCGCCGACAGTTCCTAACAGAGAGGTGGATACTTCGTGAACAACCAGAGAGGCCGTACCTTGATCAATCACGGCCTGTAATGCGTTAGTATCTTCATAGAAGCTCAGGCCCAATGTACACCAGATTAGCGCGATAATACCTTCACCAATCATTGCGCCGTAGAAAACGAAACGGCCATTTTTTTCATTTTGCATACAACGTGCCATCAGCGGAGACTGAGTAGCGTGGAAACCAGAAATAGCACCACAGGCAATCGTGACAAACAGCAATGGCCAGACAGGCAGATCTTTCGGGTTAAAGTTAGTGGTGAAATCCAACCCTTGTGAATAGAAAGGTTTATCGCTCATCGCTAAACCGACCATCAGCGCGACAGACATAAACAGCAGCAATGCACCAAACAGTGGGTAGAGGCGCCCGATGATTTTATCAATAGGCACCAACGTTGCGAGAATATAGTAAGCGAAGATAACACCGACCCAGATAGCAATGTTATCCCAACCCATTGCCTCTTTCAGCAAGTTATTCAGTAAACCGGCTGGACTCAAAACAAAGACGACTCCAACTAGCATCAGCAGAATAACAGCAAATATATTCATGAAATGCTTCATGGTTTTGCCCAGTTCGTTACCAACGATAACGGGCACGGATGCACCGCGGGCACGCACACTGAGCATACCGGAGAAGTAATCGTGTACTGCGCCGGCAAAGATACAGCCGAATACAATCCACAGCATGGCAAGCGGGCCATAGAGGGCACCAAGAATTGGGCCGAAAATAGGACCGACACCGGCAATATTCAGTAGCTGAATTAACCAAACTTTTGGGGTGGACATAGCAACGTAATCAACACCATCAGCCATAGAAAGCGCGGGGGTTTTTCTTTCTGGTTGAATAGTGAATATCTTTTCGACAATTTTGCCATATATGAAATATCCAACCAGAAGAAGGCCGATACAGAGGAGGAACCACAACATAAATATAACACCTTACTCGACTTTTTTAATCTGGATGCTACTTTATCGTTTCGTAAGAAAAATACCGTGAAGTGATTCGCTTTTTACTTGTCTGTACTGTTTTCTAATTGAAAATACGATTAAAGTAAAAAGTTATTAATTAGCCAGGAGGTAATTATGTTATATATCTTCGATATGGGTAATGTGATTATTGAGATTGATTTTAAAAGAGTTTTAGCGGTATGGAGTAATTTGAGCGGGACACCTCTTGCGACTTTGACTAAAAATTTCTCTATGGGAGAAACGTTTGAAAAACATGAGCGTGGTCAAATTACTGATCTGGAATTCGCTGATACTTTATGTCAGGAAATGAATATTTCACTCAGTTTTGAGCAGTTTGCTGCTGGATGGCATGCTATCTTTATTAATATTCGGCCTGAAATCATTCAGATAATGAAGAAATTACGTGAGGCGGGACACCGGGCTGTAGTGTTATCCAACACAAACCGTTTGCACCTGGATTACTGGCCACATAATTATCCAGAGATTGCGGCATCCGCTGATTACCTCTATTTGTCGCAGGATTTGGCAATGCGTAAACCTGAGCCTGATATTTTCAAATATGTGCTTGAGACAGAAGGTTTTTCACCGGATCAGGCGGTATTTTTTGACGATGTGCTGGAAAATGTGGAAGCAGCCAGGGCGTTAGGGATCAATAGCGTTCATGTTGTTGATAGGCAGACAGTGCCAGATTATTTCGAAGCAATCGGTTTTTCTGAACAAAATGAGGGATTGAACGGATAATAGAGGATAGTGTGCTGATGCTACTATTTGAGTAAAGGAAAAATATGATCGCGTTAATCCAGCGGGTAACACAGGCAAATGTTGTTGTTAAGAACGAAGTGGTTGGGGAAATTGGTCACGGCCTGCTGGTGTTGCTAGGCGTTGAGAAAGGAGATGATCAACAGAAGGCAAAACGGTTGTGTGAGAAGGTGATAGGGTATCGGATATTCAGTGATGAACAGGACAAAATGAACTTGAACATCCAACAAATCGGAGGCAGTTTGCTGGTTGTCTCCCAGTTTACACTGGCTGCCGATACTCAAAAGGGCATGCGACCCAGCTTTTCTGGTGGCGCTGCCCCAGATAAGGCCGATGAATTATATCGCTATTTTGTTGAACAATGCCGCCAAAGTGGTGTAAAAACAGAAATCGGGCGGTTTGCTGCCGATATGAAAGTCAGCCTGACAAACGATGGGCCAGTCACTTTCTGGTTGCAGGTCTAGCAACCAAACAATAGCCAGTAGAACGCAACCATCCCCGATTAAACATCATGAGCAAAAGAAAGGGGCAGTTTCTATGTATCATCTGCGAGTACCTGAAACAGAACAAGAACTGGAAGCATATTACCGATTTCGTTGGGAAATGTTGCGGAAACCACTGCATCAGCCTGTAGGCTCTGAGAAAGATGGTTACGACACTACGGCTCATCACCAGATGGTGGTGGATGAGAAAGGGAACCCGGTGGCGGTAGGGCGTTTATATATCAATGCGGATAGTGAGGGGGCAATCCGCTTTCTGGCAGTGCATCCCAACGTGCAAGGCAGAGGGTTGGGAAAATTAATCGCAATGGCCCTGGAATCTGTTGCCCGTCAGGAGGGTGTTAAACGGGTAGTATGCAGTGCTCGTGAACATGCAGTGGCGTTTTTCAGTAAGCTGGGGTTTGAAAACCGTGGGCCAATTACTAGCCCGCAAACGACACCCGTTCGCCATTTTCTGATGATAAAGCCGGTCGCAACACTGGATGATATTCTCCACCGGCCAGATTGGTGCAGCGAACTGCAACAAGCTTGGTACAAACATATTCCCCTCAGTGAAAAAATGGGGGTACGAATTTCTCAATATACCGGTCAGAGCTTTATTACCACCATGCCGGAAGCCGGGAATCAGAATCCTCACCAAACTATCTTTGCTGGCAGTCTATTCTCACTGGCGACATTGACCGGTTGGGGGTTAATCTGGCTGTTGTTACAGGAACGTCAACTAGGTGGTGATATCATTTTGGCTGATGCCGATATTCGTTACAAAAAACCGGTTGTTGGCAGGCCAAAATCTGTTGCGGATCTTAAAAATATGAGCGGCGATTTGGCTCGTTTGGCACAAGGCAGTAAAGCAAGAGTGAAATTGGATGTGATTGTCAGCGGTGATCAGGGCATCGGTGCGGTATTTACTGGCACCTATATGGTATTGCCAAATGCTTATACGGCCATCGCTTAGATTTCATTTCACAGTGGCATTAAATATGCCACTGGGGATATTTTTCATATCATCAGCAGAAGAAAATAATAAAAGTCGCTTTTATAAGATTAAACTTCGTTGAGTACCCGCCACATAAAGTCATCAAGTTTAGTACGGAAAAATGGGTAAAATTTAATTGCATTTTTAACGTATTGATATTAATACGGCTTTTTGGCTGATACTGATCGGATATTTTATTAATGGATTGAAATAGAAAATAACTATTATAAGACTGAATCGGGCACAGCACATATGTACCCGAACATTCATTACTATAGCTTAACAACCGGACAGGTTTCACAGTTTGGTGTGGATATTTGCCCCTTATCGATGGTTTGAGTTTCGTTGCCTGATTGTTTATCCGTGGCAGTCAATGTACCATCGATAGTACTTTTAATATCATCAGCAGTAAGATCTCCCTGTATTAACAGCGTGAAATTGCCTTTACCCTGTAATTTCAACGGCGCCCACCGCCATTGAGGCAAAATCGCTAAATCTGCATCTATTCCCCGGAAATCTAAAGTGAATGGCTTCTGTACCTGTTGATCTACTGTGCCTTTTATTTTCAGCAATCCATCATCAACAGAAGCATTTAATTGGTCGAGGATCAGTTTATTTCCCTCTGTATGTAATTTAAGGTAAGGGCGACGTAATTCAATTTTGTTAAATGTTCCGCTGGTGGCACTTAGGTTCGAAGAGCCACGCCAGATCCCCCATTTTCCTTCTTTCAGTAACTCCATGTCATGGATATAACCACTGAGGGCGGTAAGCTGGAATGGAAAATCGGGGTTAATATCAATCAATAAGCTGTTGTTAATTGTCAGCTCGTTAATGGAAAATCCAGATATCCATTCAGGCAATGATTTTTTCAGCAACTGATACCAGTTTTGTGGCAAGGTATAAGTTAAACTGGCAACCGTTGCATTGGTGATGCTGAATTGCTTTGTTTGGTGATTCCATTGCGCTTTGACGTGAAATAACCCCTTTTCCCAACGGGAAGTGAGATTGGAAATAGTGAGTTCATTGCCGGCGATAAGAAGGTGACCAATAACATCGGTGAAATGAAGATCATTCAGCGTAGTATCCATAACGTTGAAATCAATGATGCCCTCTTTTGCCTGCCAGCTCCCGTTAGTCAAACCGACATTTTTTACTGAGACATCCAAATAGTTAGCAGACCAGTTTTTACCTTCCAGCTTGGCATTAGTGAGACTCAGATCTTTGATGCTGACGGCGGGTAATTTGTTCGTTTTTAGCAATAACTCTTCAAGTGTCATTGACGTTTGCCAACGAATATTGCTGATAAGTAAATTATCCCACTGCCAGCGACCATCAGGCAGACGCTGCCCATTGCCTGATATCGAACCCTGTGCCAATGTTGCACCAAATGAACGGATAGTCAGCGTATTCTGCTGGTTATTTCCTCGCATAATGACTTTTTCAAGAGAAATATCATTGAAATTCAGTTTATCAGCGCTGAATTGAAATTCCCCATTCCCTGCCAACTTATTTGATTGTGGGTTCCAGGGGGTGATACCGCCGGTGATGTTTTGTCCTTGAATTTGCCAGTTTGCATTTTCTGCCTGAATAGCCATTTGATTAAGTTGCAGAATATTGGTGCTAAACGGTAAGGATTGTTGCTGGCCTTTGATTGTTAATTGGCCCTGTTGCAATAACAGACGATGAAAATGACGCGGGGAAGTGAGTTGCTGCCAGTTGAAATCGAATGCGACAACTTGAGCCGCTAAAATGAAAGTCTGTTGCTGATTGCTAATGACAATATTGGAAAAGGCCAGAGTACCTGGTTGTGACCAGTTATGTTCAATATTGCCGATTTGAACCTGATAACGGCTGTGATGACTCAGCCATTGGCTAAGCTGATGCGCTCCCCAGTTTGTCTGTACCACGACATAAACAGTGATTACTGCCAGTATTCCCAGTAATAACAGAGTAACCAGCGATTTTCCTAACCATCTCATCATCGGACTCCCCTTTAATCGGCTTATAGTTTCCTTTTATACCCTTCATCTTTCAAGCTGCTGCTTTGTTGGCTACTTTCACTCACCCCAGTCACATCGTTATCCATGCTCCTGGGGATTCGTTCACTTGCCGCCGCGCTGCAACTCGAAATCTATTAGGTATATGCCGTAATTTTCGTGTTCACTCAAGAGATGGTGGATAAAAGTTATGAGCGAGGAGAAATTATTATTTGTAACATTTGTATAATTTAACAATACAAATACCAATAAGTCACTATATTAGTTGTTATTTATAATAATTTCAGGGTATGAAATGAAAAAATAATGAATTATTCGTTATCGTTTTATTCTATTAAAATAAATTTCAGAGATTAATCTTTGATTAATTGTATTTTTGTTTTTTGTGCTAAGTTTTTATTAATAACTTGGCGTTTTTGTGTGAATTTGTTAATAATTATATTGTGTGATTAATATAATTATTAAATCTATATTTTATTGCATGACAATATAGCCAATGACATCCGAATGAATTAATGTATTAATGGATGGCTATAAATGGAATAATGATGTTTTTTCGTCATTCCTTTCTATTCCTTTCTCAGTTTGATTGATGCTTGAAATAACACTGCATAGTTTATTTTCACCCATCTTCCGGCAAATAAATAATGTAAGGAATCTACTATGTCAGAAAACATGAAACAAAAATCGTCGAATGAAGGTAATATCCGCACAACCCGTCCACTTACTGGAAAGGAATTTCTGGATGGGCTAAACGATGGTCGGGAAGTCTGGGCTTATGGTGAACGCATTAACGATGTTGTCAACCATCCTGCTTTTCAAAATCCGGCCCGAGCTATTGCGAAACTCTACGATGCTTTGCACGATCCTGCTTATCGTGACGTACTGACCACGGCTACAGATACGGGTAGTTGTGGTGTAACACATCCTTTTTTCCGTATACCGCGCTCGCAGCAGGATTTAATTGCTGATCGTGATGCTATTGCCACGTGGGCTCGCATGAGTTATGGCTGGTTGGGCAGAAGCCCTGATTATAAGGCTTCGTTTCTTACCTCGCTCGGCGTAAAGCCGGAAATTTATGGTGAGTTTGCTGATAATGCAAAAAACTGGTATATCCGTTCGCAGGAAAACGTGTATTACTGGAATCACTCGATTATTAATCCGCCAATAGATCGTCATTTATCACCTGATGAAATTGGGGATATTTGTATTCATGTTGAAAAAGAGTGTGATGATGGATTGATTGTCAGCGGCGCTAAAGTTGTTGCCACAGGATCGGCGATTAGTCACTACAACTTTATTGGTCATTACGGTTTACCAATAAAGAAACGGGAATTTGCGTTGGTCTTTACCTTGCCGATGAATACCCCGGGAGTGAAATTAATTTGTCGTCCTTCTTACGCAATGGCGGCTGATAAAATGGGCAGTCCTTTTGATTATCCGCTCTCGTCCCGATTTGATGAGAACGATACGATAATGATTCTGGATAAAGTGAAGGTTCCTTGGGAAAACATATTTATCTATGGAGATGTAGATAAAGTTTCGTTATTTTTTGCTGAATCGGGTTATTTTCATCGGGCGATGTTGCATGGTGTGACTCGACTGGCTGTTAAACTTGATTTTCTTTCTGGGTTGCTTATTAAGGGTGTTGAAGCTACGGGTACGAAGGATTTTCGTGGCGTGCAAGCACGGGTTGGTGAAGTATTGTCATGGCGTAATATGTTTTGGGCGCTCAGTGATGCGATGGTTAAATCTCCGGAGCCTTGGAGTGGAGATGCTCTATTACCTCGGTACGAGTATGGGATAGCTTATCGTTGGTTTATGACGTTGGGTTACCCGCGGGTAAAAGAAATTATCGAACAGGATCTGGGCAGTGCCTTGATTTATATTAACTCCCATGCCCGCGATTTTTCCAACCCGGAACTGTCTCCTTATCTTGATAAATACATGCGTGGTTCCAATGGTTACAGTGCAGTTGAGCGAGTCAAGCTTATGAAACTGATTTGGGACTCTATCGGTACGGAATTCGCGGGCAGGCATGAATTATACGAGCGCAATTACTCCGGCAACCATGAAGCTATCAGAGTCGATGTATTATTGGCTTCCCAAGCCACGGGCTTAGTGGATCAATTGAAAGGATTTGCTGAGCAGTGTATGAGTGAATACGATCTTGATGGTTGGGTTGGTAACGATTTTATTTGGCCTTCCAACCGCTAAGAGATAAATCATCATCACGCGCGATGATGGAATATACGTGCGTGATGAGTTGATTATGTGTAACCCGATATCAGATTTGTAGAAAGATTATTTCTCCTGAGGAAACACCAGATTAAGAGTGATGGCTGTCAGACCACCAGCAGCAATACCGGAAGAGAGCAAAGTTTTCAGCCAGTCAGGAGCGAATTGTAAAATTAGGCGGTATTGTTGCGGCTTGTTCGGAGGATGAGGTGAACATGGTGTGAAATCCCGGACTGACAAAGAACGCATTTTAATGATCAGTCGTGTAAAAGCAATCGGTTGCGTAGAAATTTTGTCATTTGTCATGATTCGCTCTGGTCACATTTTTATATGTTTTAACTTGTGTTTGTTGCAGATTTTTTTTCTAATCCAGCGTTGCCTGCTTTTGGCGTTTTCTAAAGGATGAGTATAACGTCGTAATAACTTACATAATTTTAACAATATAGCTGGGGTACATAGATGTATCATCTTGATGTTTATGGCACGCTTGTTGCGTCCGCATTAGTACTATTACTTGGGCGTAAACTTGTACAATCAGTTCCATTTCTTGAAAAATACACCATTCCTGAACCAGTCGCGGGTGGCTTGTTAGTTGCTTTGAGTCTTTTAGTACTTAAGCAAACGACTGGCTGGGAAATCAGTTTTGATTTATCTCTTAAAGACCCTTTGATGTTAACTTTTTTCGCCACTATCGGCCTGAATGCGAATATTGCCAGCCTGAAAGCGGGAGGTAAGGTACTTTTCACGTTTGTTTTCGCCGTTGTTGGCTTGTTGTTGGTTCAGAACACGGTGGGTATCGCTCTGGCTGAACTGTTAGGGCTGGACCCCTTAATGGGCTTACTGGCGGGTTCTGTTACGTTGTCTGGTGGTCATGGTACCGGTGCCGCTTGGGGTAAACTGTTTAGTGAGCGTTATGGTTTTGAAAATGCAACAGAAGTGGCAATGGCCTGTGCGACTTTTGGCTTAGTACTGGGTGGTTTGATTGGTGGTCCGGTTGCTCGTTTTCTGGTGAGAAATACCCAAACCCCAGGTTTGAGGTCAGATGATACGGAAGTGCCAACGGCATTTGAAAAACCTTATACCGGTCGGATGATCACCGCATTGGTCATGTTGGAAACGATCGCTTTGATCGCTATCTGTCTGATGGCAGGTAATTTTGTGTCTGAGCTTATGCAAGGGACATGGTTTGAATTACCGACATTTGTCTGTGTGTTATTTATCGGGGTTATCCTCAGTAACAGTCTGTCGGTGTTAGGTTTTTACCGGGTATTTGACCGGGCGGTGTCTGTACTGGGTAACGTGAGTCTTTCCCTGTTCCTGGCAATGGCCTTAATGAGCCTGAAATTGTGGCAGATGGCATCGCTGGCATTACCCATGCTGGTCATTCTCACCATCCAGGCCATCGTCATGGCGTTGTACGCAATTTTTGTTACCTATCGTGTGATGGGTAAAAACTACGATGCAGCGGTTTTGGCTGCGGGCCATTGTGGTTTTGGCTTGGGGGCGACACCCACTGCCATTGCAAACATGCAGGCGATTACCGATCGCTTCGGTCCCTCTCATGTGGCATTTCTGGTGGTGCCGATGGTAGGTGCGTTCTTTATCGATATCGTTAACGCGATTGTGATTAAACTTTATTTACTGTTGCCAGTATTCCCGGCAGTGCAGGGGTAAATTAGAGTACTGCACCAGCTATTTATTTGGTGCAGCATTGTCGTTGTGTTTCGCTTATAGTTCCGTACATTCAAAATCGTAAAATAGGGTTAGCAACGATGAAGCTTTTCAACGCTTTGGGGTTTCGTTGGGACCGGTCTGCGGTTCCTCTTATTGTTCCGATTCATTCTATTGAGCGGGTATGTTTCCGTTTTCACCGGATGCTAGCAGAATTCGTTTGGGATGCCAGCGTGCTTGAAGGCAATCCTTTTACTTTCCCAGAAGTGAAGACATTATTGGACGGTGTAACCGTCGGTGGTAGGAAGGTTTCCGACCAGGAACAAGTCCTGAATCTCGCAGAAAGTTCCAAGCAATTGTTATTTATGGTGAAAAAAGGTCAATTTGAGTTGACCAAAGCTACATTTACTGAACTTCATAGCATAGTTGCCCGCAACGAAGCCTTGGAATGGGGACAGTTCCGTGGAGAAGGGCAAGAAGAGAATTACACTCCAGATGTTAGTTTGGGTGAGTATGGTCGGCATACTCCGTTACCTACTGTACCCGGCGCGCCAGAATTGAACCGTGTTTTTCAAGAAGGTGTTGCCTTGCTGGATGAGTGTCAGCCTTTCGAAAAGGGGGCCGCATTCTTCCTTTTCGGTGCGCTACAGCAATTCTTCTTTGACGGTAATAAACGTACTTCCCGTTTCATGATGAACGGTATTTTGATGTCAAATGGCATAGATGCTATCAGCGTGCCTGCGGCGAAAATACATGAGTTCAATGAAAAGATGGTGCGCTTCTACCTGAGCAAAGATGCCACTGAAATGATGGCGTTTCTTGTGGATTGTCATCCGGATAAAGTGGCAAATCCCGGTTTTTTTAAATGATTATCGAATGGTCTCTGGTATGAGCTCATAGTGGGATTCCACTTTGTTTACCCTGCCATGTAATTCATTTACCAGCGATTCTATACTCCACTTATAGCAAAAAATTTTTATTGCATTACAAATGTCATTACAGGAGATAACGTTATGAGTACTATTCAGATCAGAGTTGATGAAGAACTTAAAAAAAGTGCGTATCAGACATTTGAGAAACTGAACTTATCGCCATCCGATGCGCTGCGTCTCTTTCTACGCTATGTTGTAGAGAATGAAAAGCTGCCGTTCGCTGAAGTTTCCGTTATGGTGGCAGATCATGATGAAGATGCAGACATCTTAGCAGTGGTACGTGACCGCCTTAAAAATCCCGCTAGACGTATCAGGGTAAACCTTGATGATATTTAATATCGACTTCGACGAACGAGCCCTGAAAGAGTGGTACAAACTGGATCAGAGCATCCAGCGTGATGATATTACAATAAAGTAAAGTAAAGTAAAGTAATTCAATGAGTTGTATGGTTTCTGGCTCTTCTTTACCTTTGCTTTACGATAAAAAAGTCATTTTGTTTTTATCGTCATCCGCTTACTTTCGCCTTTACCGATGAGGAGTGTCTCAACAACATAAATGAGCGTCAATTTACCCGCGCTATTCGGTTCCGCAATGATTATCAATTAGTCTCCGAGAAACCTCGTCATTCAGGATTAAAGAGTACGGTGAATATGATTAGTTAATCTATTAAGTATTATTTTGTTATTTCAGGCCATTAACCAATGGTTGAGAAAAATATAATAATTCAACCTATCGATTATTCATTTGGAATCTCATCACTCCCGCTTTCTACGAAATAGTTTCGAATGTAAATCCTAAAAAAATAACTCACTTTTTTATAAACGGAAAATATATTGCGCCATCCTTGGTGATTTTTATTCTTTGCTTTACAGTTAATACTTAGTATATTAAGTTACATATTCATGTATTAATAAGAGTAGCCATAAAGATGTACCTCCCCCCTAAATTCTGTGGTTCAAGCCTCATAATTTTAATTTTTACTCTTTATCGATAAAAATAATCTGAAATCAACTACCAAAAAATCAATTTAGCATTAACCTAAAGTTATCAGCCGATAACTTTTTTCTATTATCTTATTCATAAAAGAACAGCTAGTATTAATATTGCAGTAGAAATTCAGCTTAACCCGCAAGGGATAGGTTTTATGGCATAGATTCCCCTGTGGGTAAAAAGGTCAATCCGATATAACCATCATTAGGAGAATAATATGGATCAAAATAATGATTCTTCACCAAACATGGATACCGTAGGTAATCCTATCAAGCAATATTGGCAACCGGACAGGGGTAGTCATTCTGATGATAATACTTCTATCGCCTCTACCAAAGGGGCAACTGCCATGTTATTACCAAATGGCAGAGCGATAGCTTGGGGAAATGACCCTAGTAGCCAAATCCCAACCGATATTGCCCAATTACAAGATATCGTTAGCCTAAGTGCAACAGATGATGCTTTCGCGGCTTTGCGGAAAAACCGTAGCGTGGTCGCCTGGGGAAATGAAAACGAAGGTAATGGTGGTCAAATACCTGATGAAATTGCCCAATTGACGGATATTGTCAGCCTGAAGGCAACAAGCTCTGCTTTCGTGGCCCTGAGGACAAACGGTAGCATAGTTGCCTGGGGAGATGAATTTTATGGCGGTAAAATACCTGATGAAATTGCCCAATTGCAGGATATTACCAGCCTGAGTTCAACAATACACGCATTTACTGCCCTACGGGCAAATCGCAGCGTGGTCGCTTGGGGAATTAAAGATTGGGGTGGTCAGGTCCCGCCAGAAATAGCTAAATTGCAGGATATTGTCAGTATCAGTGCAATAGTTTCTGCTTTCGCAGCCCTACGATCGGACCGCAGTGTCGTCGCTTGGGGGTTCAAGAACTCAGGTACTCAAATCCCACCAGAAATTGCTCAATTACGGGATATTGTCAGTCTAAGTGCAACAAATTTTGCTTTTGCTGCCCTACGGGCAAATTACAGTGTGGTCGCTTGGGGTAACCCATCTTCGGGTAGCAGTATTCCGCCGGAAATTGCCCAATTACAAGATATTGTCAGTCTGTGTACAACATCGGGGGCTTTTGCAGCCCTACGGGCAAACCGCAGTGTGGTCGTTTGGGGAGGTAATGATATCACAACCCCACCAGAAGTTGCCGCATTGCAGGATATTGTCAGTATAAGTGCAACAGAAACCGCATTTGCAGCTCTACGGATGGACGGTAGCGTAGTCGCTTGGGGATATGGCGATTATTCAGACAATGATCACGGCAACCAAGGCAATCAAGTCCCACTCGGGATAGCTCGATTACAAGATATCGTTAGCCTAAGTGCATCAAGAAACTCATTCACAGTATTAAGAGCCGATGGTCAGAGAGTGGGCTGGGGCTCGGCTGATGATAATAAATTGCATAATGAATATGACAATTAATTAATCCATTGAGCGAAGGTTTTACGGTACAGACTCCCTGTGAGTAAGGTAAATCCGATATAACCTTATTAGGAGAATAATATGAACCAAAATAACGAGTTCTCACCAAGCAACCTATTCCAGCAATCTGGGATTGGAATACATAGTAACTCTGACAACAAGATCTCCATCACCTCTACTGTCACCGCAACCGCCATGTTATTGCAAAATGGCAGGGTGATCGGCTGGGGGGCAAGCCTTGTACCGCCAGAAATTGCCAAATTACGGGATATCGTCAGCCTGAGTTCAACAGAGCATGCATTCGCTGCCCTGAGGGCAGACTGTAGCGTGGTAGCTTGGATGGGAGATAATTGGCATGATAGGGACTATGGCGGCAAAGTCCCACCAGAAATTGCCACATTACGGGATATTGTCAGCCTGAGCGCAACATATTCTGCATTCGCAGCCCTGCGAGCGGACGGTAGCGTGGTCTCTTGGGGAGATAGGGGCCCTACTGGTAGTGGCTTCTCATCCTTACAGGATATTGTCAGTTTGAGCGCAACATATTATACATTCGCAGCCCTTCGGGCGAACGGTAGCGTGTTCTCTTGGGGAAACACTACAGTCCCGCCAGACATTGCTAAATTAAAGGATATTATCAGCCTGAGTTCAATAGATGGTACTTTCATCGCCCGGCGGGCAAACCTCCGCATAGTCACCTGGGAAAGTGGACCTTCTATACCCCCTGAAATTGCAAGATTGCAAGATATTGTCAGCTTGAGTAAAACAACTGGTGCTTTCGCAGCCCTTCGGGCAGACCGTAGCGTGGTAGCCTGGGGTAATCGGGACAATGGCGGCCAAGTCCCACCAGAAATTGCCACATTACGGGATATTGTCAGACTAGTTAAAATATCTAATGCTTTCGTGGTCTTGCGGGCAGATCGCAGCGTAATCTCCTGGGGGAATAGTTCTGGGGGGAATGTAATTCCACCAGAAATTGCCGCATTAAAAGATATCGTCAGCCTATATTCAACAGGAAGTACGATTATAGCCCTACGGGCAGATCGCAGCATAGTCTCCTGGGGTAATATCAGTGTCCCACCCGAGATTGCTAAATTAAAGGATATTGTTAGCTTGAGTGCAGCATCTTATCTCGGTTTCGCAGCTCTGCGAGCGAATGGTAGTGTAGTTTCTTGGGGACTCAGAGGTTTTAATTTGCAAGTCCCACCTGGAATAGCCCGACTACAAGATATAATCAGCCTAAGTGCATCAAGAAATGCATTCGCAGTCTTACGGGCTAATGGTCAAAGATTAGCTTGGGATTATTGGGATCAGGATATAAATACAGTACACTGTGAATATGATGATTAATCCATTGTCATTATGAATGACTAAAAAACACTAAAACCAAGGCTGAGCCATAATACCTCGGTTCAGCCTATCGTTTATTCAATTTTAAATATTAACTCTCACGTTCTTATTATTGACAAAACTAATTTTCAAATAAAAATTAAAAGACAATAACTTTATGAAATAATTTTGAGCGTAAATCCTAAAAAAACCAAAACAACTCATTTTTTTATAAACAGAATAGATATTACAGTAAACACCTTGGTGATTTTTATTCTTTGTTTTACATTTAATACTTGGTAGATTAAGTTACATGCTTATATATTAATAAAAATAGCAATAAAGATGTACATCCCCCTAAATTCTGTGGTTCAAACCTTATAATTTTAATTTTTACTCTTTATCGATAAAAATAATCTGAAATCAACTACCAAAAAATCAATTTAGCATTAACCTAAAGTTATCATCCGATAAATTTTTTCTATTATATTATTCATCAAATGTTGGGGCTAAACACCTATTTTGTAAACACTGGCAGCGGAAGCTGATAAAGCAACTGATTAATCATAAATAGGCTGGAAATATCTTTATCAGTGAAGCAGGAAAACAAGCATTACAGGCAAAAGTAGCAAACCGTTGAATACAAATAGTACAGGAATGGAGATTCCATTCCTGATGATGGTGATTTAATAGGGTCTAACACTCAATTAAATCAGATGACAAACTCTCATTTATTTATCTAAATGAGATATATTAGTGCCGCTATCTTGTACATGATCATCAAAAATAATAATAAAACTGTTCTGCGAAGCAGAATATGATTTTTCAATACCTCGCTGTATTACTGAAAATATAAAACCATGCGTATCGGATAGATCCCACACCTTTACATCTTCACAATCAAGATCTAAATATTCCTCTCTACCTTCCTCTCCACATTTATTAACCGAAACTTTAACCGGTTCAGTTGAGAGATTTTTAACATAAATCATAAATCCTCCACTATATCAATAATAAATATTTTCATTTAATTCAATGGTATGTGAACAAAAATTAAATTAAAAAAACTAGCGCGATAATAAACTTTTTTAGACAGATGGTATCGAATATAAAGAATCTATCCGGTTGCCGTTATTTACAACTGAGCTATCATAAATAATTATGTAGCCATTTGATCTTATTGAATATAACAATGTAGCACTATCTTTGCGTGCTAATGACATTAAAAAACCGCGCTGATCTGATCTATCCCATTGAGCCACCTCTCCTTTATTAATTTCAATATATTCGTCATTACCTTCTTCACTACTCCATTTACTAATTGCAACTTTAACCACAGTCTCTGAAAGACTTTTGACATAAATCATATTAAACTCTCCATTATATCAACGTAGATTTATTTAGCTCTAATTTAAAAACACCCTAATATGTACCATAATGAAATATAAGTATAGATAAAAAAACCAACAAAACTACTATTATTTGCGTGACCTCCATCAAGGTTTTATACTTCAAAAAGAAAATATTTAAAATTACATTCATTGAGTTAATAGAAACATTTACTATCTAAACTTAGCAATTCAATATTGCATTGTTGTAAATATAATAATTGTCATTAATATATATTAATGACAATTTCCTATCATAGATTGATATCTATTCCCGTTTTAACCTTCGAGCATAACGTTGCGCTAATACCGTACACACCATCAACTGAATTTGATAAAAAATGGCGGATTCGACTAATAAGTACAGTTTTTCAGAAGGGTGGTCAGTTGCTTATTATGTGAATCTACCAACCATTTATATTTTCTGGGGATGTTTTTTAACGCTGGTGCTAATTTAGGAATAATTGTAATTATATTTTGTATTCCTTTGGAAATAATACATTGCCAATTAAACGGAATAATTAAAAGAAAGCTCTGTAGCAGAGCATCTTAGTTATGGGATAAAACCAGATATCCGTATTTTTGGCGGCGTTGAGAAACGAAAAGTCCGTGCCGACATATTCTCAATCACGCATTACCATAATGTGTCCGTTCCGGTAACCAGCGTTCAATCAGGGCTCGAGCATGTTTTGGATAGTGTTGGTGAATATGCCGGGCAATACGTTGTACTTCCGGCAACATTCTCTGATCTCTCAACAAATCAGCAACCTTAAATTCTGCATTCCCTGTTTGGCGTGTTCCTAATAGCTCCCCGGGACCACGAATTTCCAGATCTTTTTGTGCGATAACAAAACCATCATTACTGTCTCTAAGTACTTGCAGACGTATTCTGGCGGTACTGCTTAAGGGAGTTTTGTAAAGTAAAACACAATGAGAAGCGATAGCCCCACGGCCAACTCGTCCACGTAATTGATGAAGTTGCGCCAATCCAAGTCGTTCTGGATTATCAATAACCATCAAACTGGCATTCGGCACATCCACACCAACTTCGATAACCGTCGTGGCAACCAGAAGCTGTAGCTCTCCACGTTTGAAAGCCTCCATCACTTCCAGCTTTTCTGCGGCTTTCATTCGGCCATGTACCAACCCAACTTTTAATTCCGGTAAAGCAAGAGTGAGCTCTTCACTGGTGACTTGCGCAGCCTGAGCTTCCAGCACATCAGAATCTTCAATCAGCGTACAGACCCAATAGGCTTGTCTGTTTTCATCAAGACAGGCATTTCTGATCCGTTTGATCACCTCTTCACGGCGTGTATCCGGGATAGCAACCGTTGTGACCGGCGTTCTCCCCGGTGGCAGCTCATCAATAATAGAAGTATCGAGATCGGCATAAGCAGTCATCGCTAAGGTTCGGGGGATAGGTGTTGCGGTCATAATCAATTGATGTGGATGAAAACCCTGCTCACGCCCTTTTTCCCACAAAGCCAGACGTTGATGCACACCAAACCGATGTTGCTCATCAATAATCACCAGTGCCAGACCGGAAAACTTCACCTGTTCCTGAAACATGGCATGCGTACCAACAATCATGGCGACCTGCCCGCTGGCAATGGCTTCTTGTTGTTTCTGACGTGCTTTCCCCTTTTGCTTACCCGCCAGCCAGCCGATCTGAATACCCAAAGGTTCCAGCCATTGCCGGAATGTATTTGCATGCTGCTCTGCCAGCAATTCAGTCGGTGCCATTAGGGCAACCTGTTTGCCATGCGCAATAACTCGCAACGCAGCCAGCGCGGCAACCAGTGTTTTTCCTGAACCCACATCTCCTTGAATCAATCGCATCATCGGAACATCTTTTACCAGATCTTGCTCAATTTCCGCTATAACCCGTTGTTGCGCGTTAGTTGGCGTAAATGGCAGACGGTTGAGGAATTGCTGTTTTAACTCGTTTTCAGCCGGTAGCGACTGAGCGTGATGGCGTTGTGCGCCCGCTCTGACGTCTAACATACTCAAATGGTGAGCGAGAAGTTCTTCCAGAATGAGACGGTGATGAGCCGGGTGTTTGCCTGTTTCCAGCTCTGCCAGTGCAATATCTGGCGGTGGGCGGTGTAGGGTATGCAATGCTTGTGGCAAACTGATGATAGAACGGCTTAACGCTTCCGGCAGGAGTTCATTAATAGCACAGGTATCAAGCAATGCCAGTGCCTGCTCAATCAGTTTACGCAGCGCCGCCTGACGAACACCTTCTGTTGTCGGGTAAATAGGGGTTAATGTCTCTTGGAGATGCACATTCCCGGCATAATTCTGAATCTTATACTCAGGATGGATAATTTCCGCGCCATAATTCCCTTTTCTGATTTCACCATAGGCAACAACCTGTTTCCCTTTTGCCAGATTGCTTTTCATTGCGGCGGTGAAGTTAAAAAAGCGCAGTGTGAGCACACCGGTACCATCACTGATTTGGCAGGTCATCATCCGGCGGCGGCCAAAAATAACATTGGTATGGAGGATTTCGCCGGTGACTGTGGCATGGATACCCGGTAAAAGATCATTAATCGTATAAAGGCGTGTTTGGTCTTCATAACGAAGAGGAAAGTGCAGCAGCAGATCCTGCAAATTAATCAGCCCCATTTTTGCCAGTTTAGCCGCTTGACTTGCCCCAACGCCATGCAGGGAAGTCAAAGGGATGGTATCAAGCAGTTGGCCTTTCATACGATTTTTTTCTCCATTGATTGTGTGGCAGTCCATCATGTTTTACCGGGCAGGATCGGGCATGGTTTATCACCCATAATAATACAGACGGGTTTAACGTAATCAACGTAATCTTCCCCCTAATAACGGGTTGAAAATTATACTGATACACCGCGCTAACCTCCTGTAACAGTCAAGATCACATACTCTTATATATCCACCAAATTCAACAGCGTGATCTCATAGTGATAAAAAAATAATCAAAAAAAGGTGTTTAAATTCTACCTCTCATCTGTATAACCCTCTGTAGCCCCAGTGAACAACATGCCATTTGGGCAAATTAATGGTGTGTATTTTATCCCCAGGTTTTGTCTGTTCTTGGTTTGTGTCTCGGAATTGAGGGCGGGTCTGTCAGGGGATAATAGCTGGGTTGTGCTATCAATATATTTGGGAGAAATAAGCATGGGCCAAAGAAAATATCTGACGCAGTCAGAAGTGGAAAGCCTGTTGGAAATGGCGAAAGTCGGCGCTAATCCAGAGCGGAACTACTGTTTGGTGTACATGAGTTTTATCCACGGCTTTCGCGTCAGCGAAGCCAGACATCTACGGTTATCTGATATGGAATTGAAAGAGCGATGCCTGTATATCCGGCGGCTAAAAGGAGGATTTTGCACTAACCATCCTCTGTTGCTCCGTGAGGTCCGGGCGATTAAGGCATGGCTCAAAGTGCGCAAAACTTTCTTGGGGGCAGAGAGTGATTGGTTGTTCTTGTCACGTTCTGGGAAGCCGCTTACGCGTCAGCGGATTTACCAGATTATTAGTCGATTAGGGCAATTGGCGAATATTGCTGTCGTTTCGCACCCGCATATGTTGCGCCATGCCTGTGGTTTTGCCCTTGCAGACCGGGGAGTGGATACCCGGCTGATACAAGATTACCTTGGACATAAAAACATTCGTCACACTGTACGTTATACAGCGAGTAATGCTGAACGTTTTCAAGGAGTTTGGGATGTGAAAGGTAAGCGTTGATCGTTACATTTAGGACCATTTTGACAATCAAGATAGACTTGCCATAGAACTATACTGAAAATTTTCTAATAAAAAAAGATACAAAATTGTATATCTTTGTAAAGCATTATGTATCTACCCCGACCGAACAAAAATAACTCAATTCGTCTACTTTTAACACATGCAAATCCCAATCTCTCAGGCCCCTTGCTTGAAATTGTTGATCTTATTTTTCGGACTCAACAATAAAATATCCTTAAATTTTGACGATTGTCGTTAAGTTGTTTCGATAATGCTGTGTTTTCATACAAAAATATCACAGTCTATCTTGATTGTCAAAATGGTCCTAAGTGACAAATTTATGTACAGCTAAATGTTGCTGTTTATCAGCAAATGGCATGTAAAGTTAAGTATGATTTTTGTACGATACTTAAATAAGGTTAATCAAATGAAAAAGATATTAAAGATAAGCGTCGTGGCGGCGTTGGTTTTAGGGGCAGCTTCGTCTGCTAATGCGAAAAATAATGCTCAAGTGACCATTACCGGTACTGTTTCGGATGTGTCATGTGACATTACCAGTGGCGTAAAAAATGGTGATGTGAGTTTGGGTAACCATAAGCCAGATGACTTCAAGCCTGGGGCTGTTACGAATAGCTTATTGAAGGGAAAGTTTGTTATTCCTGGATACTATGAAACTTTTTCTGTCGGTGTTGGTGGCTGTGATGGGACTGTTGCCGCAAAGAAATCACTTAAGCTACTGGTGACAGGGGCTACGATAGCATCAACAACTGACGTATTTAGTGATGGTCAGGGTAATACGCAGGGTTTCGTTCCAAATGCGGGTGTTGCATTAACCTATAAGGTTGGTAATTCCACTACTGCAACGGAAGAGCTTCTTAAGAAAGACAGCAGGATCGTATTGGCTTCATCAAGTGATAAAGATCCTAAAGTGGAAGATCTTAATAATAAGTCTGTAACCTTTAACGCTTATATGGCATCAGTGGATGAAAAACCATCTCCTCAGCAGATTCATGCTCCTCTTAACTTTTCCATAGCATATGAGTAATTGTTAATTCGATAACCAGCCTGAGGAGCCTCTCTTCAGGCTTCTTTAGATTGCAAGTTCTGGATGATTGAAACGGCGTTTTATAAACCGCTATTGGCTGAGTAACGAGGCGAAAAGAGAAAAAATAATGATCAGTAAACTCCGACTTCCCAACATCATAGTAAAAAGCCTCTTCTTGGGCATATTTTTGTTTGCGTCACAGAGCTGGGCTGAAGGCGGATTTGGCATCAACGCTACACGCATTATTTTTTTACAGGATAAAGCTGAAGCAATAGTCTCGGTGCGTAATACGACAACTAATATCCCTTACTTGGTGACGGCTAAAATCAGCTCCACCGTTGATGGCAAGGGTAAAACACCATTTTATGTCTCGCCTCCTTTATTCCGTCTGGACCCTCAAGGGACCAATACGTTGCGCATCCTGGGTGATACCCGCCAGTTGCAGACTGACCGGGAGAGCGTCTTTTATTTTAATGCTTCTGCCATTCCCGGTAGTAATGCTCCGGGCCAGCGCTTTGAAAGCGCTAAGATTTCGGGTGGGCTGGTCTATGCCATCGGCAATACCATCAAACTATTTTATCGGCCAACGGGATTGGTGGGTACACCAGAGCTGGCATACAAAGCGCTGCGCTTTACCCATGCTCCCGGGGGCGTTCAAGTCAGCAACAGTTCGCCTTATCACATCAGTTTTACGCAGATCAAAGTTGATGGGATTCCCGTGACGTTTTCCGCGAATCATCCACAAATGCTGGCACCTTTCAGTATCCACGTTTATCCCGCTCAGAATAGTCAGAATAAAAAGAAAGTGGAATGGGCGGTGATCAACGATCTCGGTGGAGGAGATAACTTCAATGGCACAATCCAATAAAACCGGTATCTCAATGGTCCTGTATGTACGCAGGTACCTGAGTTACATCGGTATGGCGGGGGTTTTGTGGCTTTTTTCTGGTCCTTTGTGGGCGGGAAAGTGTGGCAAAAACTGCGATATAGCCACATTCAAGGCAGAAATCACCCAAGGGACGTGTGATATCACTCTTATTGGAAGCAGCAATAATATCGAACTTGGCACTGTGCAATTTGGCGATGTAGTGTCAGGGCAAGTCAATAGAGAAGCTAAGCTGGAGCTAGGAAATTGCACGAGTGTGGTAAATAAAAACAGTCTTGTTCCCACGATAACGGTTACCGGAAATCATGACGGCACTTCTGATAAAACGTTGTTTCGTAACAGTAATAAAGAAGGAAGCCAAGTTTCAACGGCAATGGGCATCACTGTGCAATTGAAGAAGTTTGGTGATAAGGATTGGTCTTCGAAGGTAAGTGACGGTGATCCGTTTAAGTTAGCTAATCCAGGCACGATTATAAGCGATCTGTCTCCTCCGGTGGTTGTGCCGGTAAATTTTTCTCTGGTATGTGCGCCAGCCGTTGGGCAGACGATAGCAGACTGCAAAAAGGCAGGCAAAATCAGCGCAACGATGACATTTACGTTTGATTATCGTTGATGTTATCGGCGTTACAGGACGTTACGTCCGCGAAATAGCGGTGAGAAAGTAAGCTTGAGGTGAACACGAAATGGCAAGGCGAGAAAAACATAGGTTGGATGACCAGCCGACTTTTCTGACTAAGGGCGGATACTCAATGTTGTGTATTGTGATGCGCCGTTTCTGTTGGGGGGTCATATTGGCTTTACCGTTTCTGGCCGGTGGTGTCATGGCTAAGGGCCCCATGGGTACGCAAACGAATGGGGTGAGTGTGACTTTTAACGCTGATATTTATCCTGATCCTTGTGGTGTAGATATCGGCTCCGGTGGCGATAGTCATATGGACGGTTCAACGTTGGATTTTGGCTCACTACCTGCGGCAAAGTTTAAGAATCCAGGGGATATATTAGATCCTCAGACATTTGTGCTGAAGTTAACCGATTGTGGCGATCCAAGCGTGCTCGGTGTTCAACCTAATATTACTGTAGTGGGTAACACCATCAATGGTACAAGCACGGTGTTTCGTGATCCTGGCTCTGATGATTCTCCTGGTGGAACCTCTAAGGGACTGGGGTTTGTTTTTGCCGTGGGTGATCAGCAGGAAATAGAGCAGGAAGACAACTGGTTAATGAATGATGTTCCCACTATTTTAAGCGACGATATTGAGGTGGCAAGTGGTGTGAGTATTCCTATGACGGTGGCGATTACACGTAAAGGTAATGAGGGTATCCAGCCTGGCTCGCTGGTTGCGAAAGTCAGATTTATATTCACTTATCCATGAGGGGTAATTCATCACGGATGGTCAGAATAGGATGGGGGTTAAATGAAAACCGGAAATAAAAATCTTATAAACAGTGGCTTAATGACATATAACAGCCGGGCAAAATATCTGCTACTTATTATGATATTGATGGGATGGGCGGGAGGTTGTGTGTCGTTTCCGGTGCAGGCGGAAACGATTTCTTTTAAGGGCACTATTATACCTCAGACTTGCGAGTTGAGTGTCAACGGGCAACCGAAGCCTCATGATTCTGATGGGGGGATAGACAATAGCTATAACGTGACGTTTGATGGTGTTCAGGCCGGTGAACTCAAAAATAACAAATATGTGGAAAGTTCTGGGCAAGAGCTGAAATTGCGATTGAGTAATTGTGATCCACTAGCTGAAAACCAAAGGCCACCAGTTTTATACATATGGGGTGAGGTCCCTGATGCTGGCACCAACACGGATGGAAAACTTTTTATGTCTAGTCGCATATCGGTCATTAACTCCACTAAAGGAGTAGGGGTTAGGTTGCGCGACGATACTCTCGGTGCCAATCAGTTTGTCGATGCAAGGCCGCAGGGGAACCCGTATAGGATTGATCTATCTATCCCTACTGATAAAGATGGTAAGCGGTATCTGAATGGGGTGGAGAGGACGTTTACGGCGTATATAGGGGGTGTAGGTGGCGCGGGTATAGGTAATCAAGCAGAGTGTAATAGTGATAGTAAAAACATGCATGTATTGTGCGGAGGATCGATGGCGCTCGCAATACATTTTGAGTTTGCGTATCAGTGATAGTGGAAGAGTATGAACATAAAAATGATGGTCGTAGTCATGCTCGGGTTATGGGTAATGATAGTGTCACCAGCGCATGCCGGTCTGGTACTGGGGAAGACACGTATCATTTATCATCAAAGTGACAGGGTGCAAAACATCTCGTTACAGAATTCAGGTAGTGATGTGTATTTGATACAGGCTGCTGTGACCCCATGGGGTAGCTCTACTAGCCATTCATCAGTGTTTATTGTATTGCCCCCGTTGTTTCGTATAGAGGGTAATAGCTCGAATGTAATGCGTATTATACGTACCGGTGGCGATTTCCCGACTGATCGTGAATCTCTGTATAGTTTTCGCATCAACGCAATTCCTGCGAGAGGAATGCCTACCGGTGAGGGCGAGGCCAATAAGCAACAGGAGGGGGTTGCTGCATCTCTGTCTATCTCACTGGGTATGAATATTAAATTTATTTATCGGCCAGATGGCTTGTCAGTGACACCGAAGCAGGCGTATGCCCGGCTGACGTTTACACGAACGGGTAATACCGTTGTGGTGACCAATCCGACACCGTATTACCAGACATTTGCCCAGTTGAAACTGGATGGTGAGAAGGTGAATTTGAACAAAAACCCATCAATGCTGGCACCTTTTGCTCAGGCAACTTTTTCCTTGACAGGTTTAGCAGGTAATTCTGATGGCAAGGTGACATGGTCAATGATAACTGATGCCGGGGGGGTAAGTGAACTACAGAGTGGCATGTTGCACACTCATTGAGCAACGTTTTCAGGAATAGAAGAACATCACATGGTAGGGCGTAATACGCAAATGAAGCAGATAGTTACGGCTGTATTGAGCGTTCTGGCAATGATATCACTTTTGCTTGCATTGCCACTGAGGGCGGAAGAAAAGAGCTTAGAAGGGGTATATATGGATGACATGCGTGTGATCTACCCTGAGTCATCTAGAAATGGTGTTATTTCGACTTTCAATAATAACAGTAGTAACAACTATCTCATTCAGTCAATGGTGAGGGAACTAGACTCAAAGACTGGGTTACCGGTAGCGGTTAACGCACCATTTCTGGTGATTCCGCCTCTGGCTAAGGTAAATGCACATAGCAGGCAGGTACTGAAAATCCTGCGTACTGGTGGAGATTTTCCAAGAGATCGGGAATCGGCGTTCTTTCTGAATGTGCGTCTGTTGCCTTCTGAGAAGCCATTGTCAGTGTCCACAGAAAATGGTATTGGCCGGGTGAAAATAGTGATGGTCCTGATGATAAAGATGTTTTATCGCCCTGAAGGATTGCCAAAAGAAGGGGTGACTGGTGCGGTAAAACAATTACGGGTGTCGGTCAAAAAGGATACGGTAACGCTGAGTAACTTATCACCATTTTGGATAACGTTGCAGACTTTGCATGTTAATGCGTTTGCTGTACCGGATAAGGACTTGTTTAAGATGGTGCCGCCATTTGGTCAGCAGAGCTGGTCGCTGCCAACGGGCAACGTGTCGCTTGGCAGTAAGGTTACGGTATCGTGGCGAGCTATCAATGAGTTCGGATTGAATACCGATGAAGAGAGCAAGTCCATTGTCGTATCTGGTAGCGAATAGCAGTATTGCAGGTACCAAGATAGATATAAGCAATGGATCTTTTATTAAATAAGAGATGGCAATTAAGAATGAAAGAGTTAATTTCGGCAATGAGCCGTCGTTCAGAACGGCCGTCTGCTTGTCGTATAAATCAAGGTATTTCTACTTCTCTGACGGTATCAAAGCGCGGAGTTGGGTTGCGTTTTTCTCCAGTTTTTTGTCGAGTGATGTTGGTGTTGCTGGCTGGCTGGAGTGTTCAAGCGGCAGCGCGTGACTATTTTGATCCGGCCTTACTGGACTTTGGCTCAAATTCAGGGCAAGCGGTGGACTTATCACAGTTTGAAACGGCTGGAGGTCAGGCACCGGGGACTTACCGTGTTGACATTTACATGAATGGCACTTTTTTTGACTCACGTGACATTATTTTCCAGCTTGGCAGTGGTGGCAATGGGGAGTTGGTTCCGGTACTTACCCCAGATTTGTTGGCAGCGGCGGGTGTTAATATCAGTAGTACACCGGCACTGAAAGTGTTGCCGATGGATAAGCCGATAGATGGTCCATTGAGTAAATTCATTCCTCAGGCTACGGCTCGTCTAAATTTTTCCCAGATGCGGTTGAATCTGGGTGTACCCCAAATAGCGATGAAACCTTCAACGGGTGAGCAGGTTGATCCGAAGTTGTGGCAGGAGGGCATTCCGGCTTTTCTGTTGAACTATAACATCAATGGTAGTCAGAACCGACGTTCACAATTTGGCAATAAACAGACTGGGCAGAGTCTGTTCGGTAGTTTCAATTCTGGGTTGAATTTAGGCGCTTGGCGTCTTCGTAATACTGCCACCTATTCTTATAGTGCTCAGACTTATAATCGGTATGACTCACTTAATGATGCAGTGAAGAAAACGACTCAGTCTCAGCAAAGATGGAATTTCCTGCAAACCTACTTGCAGCGGGATGTAGTAGCGTTACGTAGTGATCTGACGATAGGGGATACTTCGACGGGTAGTGTGGCTGGTCAGGTATTTGATGGTTTTCCTTATCGTGGTGTTGGGCTTGCTACCAGCGACCCGATGATGTCGGGCGGGCAGAGTTATTTTTCTCCAATTATCAGTGGGATAGCTAAATCCAATGCTCAAATTACCGTGACGCAGAACGGTAATGTGATTTACCAAACTAACGTGGCACCAGGCCCATTTCGTATCACGGATCTGGTGGGCAGCAGTACCAGTGGCGACTTGCAGGTCACAATAACTGAGGCGGATGGTACTCATCATGGATTCAGTCAGGCATATTCCAGTTTGCCCATTATGCTACGTCAAGGACGATTCAAGTATGAAGTAGCCGCCGGGCGCTATCATCAGAGTGGCAGATATAGCCGTGGAATACGTGAACCAGTATTTGGTATGGCTTCGCTTATTTACGGTCTGCCGGGCAACGTCACTGTATATGGCGGTGGTTTGGTAGCGCAATCTTATCAGTCTGCGGCACTGGGGGCAGGGCTATCCCTTGGTATGATGGGGGCGTTATCCACAGATGTCACGACCTCCCGAACCCGGTTGCAAAATACGACTGACACCCTGCGGGGAGAGTCTTACCGCGCGAAATATTCGAAAAATATGATGACGACCGGTACAACGGTAGATTTAACCGCCTACCGCTATTCTACCCGTAACTACCTGAGTTTCTCGGATGCCAACACCCAAGGCTACAGTTCTTGGGAGGGGCTCCCTCCTTGGATTTCTGAGCGACGTCGCAGTAGCTGGCAGATGAGCCTGAGTCAGTCGTTGCCCGGTAACTATTCTCTGTGGCTCAGTGGTCAACGGGATAACTACTGGGGCAGTTCTAAAACCAACACCACGTTGTCAATGGGATTGAGTGGTTCTTTTTCCAAAGTAAGTTGGGGGCTTAATTACAGTATTGATCGCACGCGCGGTAACGGCGACTGGCCTGAGAACCGACAAGTATCATTGAACCTGAATGTTCCGCTGAGTTTGTTTGGCTCCTATGCGGTTCTAAATAATGCATATGCCAACTACAGTTTGTCCCATGATAGTACAGGACGTAGTAGTAACCAACTGGGCGTAGGCGGTTCAATATTGGATGATAATAGTTTGTCCTGGAACGTATCACAAAGCCAGGCTAATCAAGGTCAGGGAAACAGCGGGTCAGTGTCGATGGGATACAGAGACGCCTTTGGGCAGGCCAGCTTGGGGTACAACTACGATTCACAAGGCGGGCGTGGTGTGAACTACGGATTTAGTGGCGGGCTGTTAGCTCATCAGCATGGTATCACCTTAGCATCACGTATTGGAGATGCTGCTGTATTAGTTCGGACCGCAGGGGTTGAAGGCATTCGTGTGATGAATTCCAGCCAGGTTACGACTAATCGCTGGGGGTATGCGGTTGTGCCGTATGCTCGGACGTACAACCGTAACAGTATCAGCCTGGACCCATCATCGTTGCCGGAAGGGGCGAGCATGATGCAGGGTAGTAAGAACGTATTCCCAACTCAAGGTGCCGTGGTGATGGTGGATTATCCCGTGCGTATCGGGCAGCAATTGATGATGAATCTAACCCACAATGGTAAACCCGTACCGTTTGGGGCCATGGCAATGCTGAAAGGGGATACAAACCAAGGTTTGGCGGCGATAGTGGGAGAGGGTGGACAAGTGTACCTGAGCGGTATGCCGTTAAATGGGGTATTGAAAGTGAAATGGGGCAATGCGCCAGACAGTCAGTGCGAGGTGGCATTTAACTTGGGTGAGCCGCCGATGAAGAAGGCGGATAAGAGCTGGAGTCCAATGAAGCAGCTGAACGAAACCTGTCGCTGAAATGGGGGAATAATAGTGACGATCTGTACGGGCGACCCGATACAGAAAACGATAACCAGAAGAAAGTCAGCCCCTGGGGATAATAGGTGATTTATCCGGGATGGGGAGAGGGTAACCAATGAAAATTTCTAACAGGACAACTGGAGAGTAATTTCCGGTTGAGCATCCAATGAATACCGATAAAACGCTTATGAACAGGATGAAATGGGGTTTCGGGCGGAGAGCGGTTCGTTGTCGCTGGTGGCCGATATGGGCAGGGGGAATCTGTTTGTCTATGAGTATCTTTTCTGCTCCTTTGGCGCTTGCGGGGGAAGCCGTTGGACAGTGGAGCGCCGAGAAGATTATTCAGGCTCTTGGGCCGCCTCAGAGGGTACGGCCGATGGACAACACGATGATCCGCTATCCGGCAAATGGTACTGCTAACCTTGATGGGGTTTTTCCCATAATGAGGGATATAAAAGTAACAACTACGGCGACTCCTGGCGCAAAACTGAAAGACACCAAATTCAATATTAGAGCGGGGAATACACATTTTTTTATGACCCCAAAAGTTATTTCAGGTAAGTACGAATGTACAATCAATGCCCGCTTTAAAGACGGTCGCCCAGGGACAGCTTCGCATAAATATGAAGCGGAAGCTGCTGTGGGTAATAATTATGGTACTGAGGATTTCCTTAGGTCAGACTCTGAAGACATAGAAAATGCTGCACTAAGTGAGCTCCTTTTTGATATGTCTTGTAGTGGGACCGGATTTTCATGGGAGAGAGAACTTAGCAAGGACATTGAATTCGAGACTAGCCGTGACACACCAGTGGAATTTTTAATTAATGGCGTGGATTTTGTAGGATGGGGGTCGACATCAGGCCTTCATAAAGATTTGAGTTCCAATAAGAGCCTTAGCGATCCTGCAACAATACTGGCGCTTCCAGTTTGTAGTCTCGCCTCAGCAAATTCAGGTAGTTGGCGGAGTGTTTTTCCCTTTGGCGAGGTTCGCCAGTCGTACGGACCATACCCGGCTACGATTTATAATGGAGATGGCTCCGAGAGGTTTGGCTTAAGGCTAATTATTGATTGCACTGTAAGCGATAAGAAAAATGCTACAGGCGGGAACGTTATTTTGACGTTGTCTACTCCGTATCCAGATGGCGACGGTATATCTGTGCCTGGTAAACCGCTGAGGGTAGAACTGAAACTACGAAGTATAGGTCAGTCGACGACTTTGGCATCAGGTATTGCAATCGGCAAGTCAATACCATTCAGCCGTGAGGCTAAAGATATTCTGAACTTTAGTGTGCAGAACCAGCCACAGACGACTAGATCCACCAACGACTTTACTGTGGCTCTTATACAGACCGGTGCGATACAAGCTAAGGATTATGGTCCTTTTGAGACGTCTATGGACGTGACTTTGGTAGTGAAATAATCCCACTATGGAAGTTATTTTTACACAAATCATTAAATAGGGTGGGCAGATTAGCCTATAGGTATTTCATTTCAGATAAATCACAGTATTTCATTTCTCATGTGGTAACAGGTAGACCAGTTAGTCATCGGGGAGAGTAAAATGACAATCAATGTTAATGATTCAATGCTGCTTCAGATAAGCGGCAGCCAGACCGATTTGCTTGGAAGTCAGACTATTACGGGTAAACAAAGTAATCATGGAAATTTTCGTCTGCCTGCCTGCTTGTCTCATTTGAATGATACACCGTTGTACATGGCGGTCGCGTATTGGGGGTTATTGAAGGGGAGCGGATTTACCAAAAGTGAAATCAGCCAGGTGTTCCGAGTGACGGAACGCCGGGCGACAGATGTGATGAATTATATCTACAATGAGAGACGTGATGTGATTGCCTGTGAAAAAGTCTTCTTTCGTGAGAAGCAGGGAAGTCGCCGGCTGATGCTGATTGTTACGGCAGTCGTTGAACCTATACCCCAGAAGGGGCAGTCACCGGTAACGAAAACGGTGAAGTCGACGCGCTCCCGGACATCATCACAAGCTAATCACATACGCACTTGGTTTTTGCAGCGGGCTTGTGGTCCGTTTATCTCCTGAGTCGTATCACACATGTGGCTGTCTGGTGGGTCATGATGGAAGATGAGTTTTTATCGATTCTGTGTGTGATGCCTTATGGGATGCTGATAAGCCGGGTGGTACTGGTTATCAGTATTGTATTGTTGACTGTTTGTGGATTCTTATTGGGCAACAAAATTCGCTACTCGCTGTATCCCCGTATGCTGTTAGCGTATTGGTGCCGAACATGGATCTTGCCACTGTTGTTTATCGCTATCGGGTTAGTATTGATGTTTGGTGTGGGTGAAGAGGGTTGGTTAGGCCGCATACTGGATGAGATTGATTCAGCATTGATTGGTCTGTTCTTTGATAACCGGGATGACGTGCTGCTGGTGCCGTCATTGCCGGTCGTGTCTTGTGGGTCGGCGGTGGATAGCGCTGTTGGCTGTTCACCTGCTGATTTGCACGGGCTATCCGGTTTAGTTTCTGTTACGGCTGACTCGCATCACATCCGGCATAATTCGGATTTTGCGCATAATATTCGCTAACTGAATACGGTCTTTGGTGGTCAGCCGGATAAAAGCGCAGTAAACACGACCATCTTTCTCTTCTGTATTCATACCTTGAATACTGGAATTGGCTGCGTTAATGGCGGCAGTCAGATTTGCCAAAGCCCCCTGGTGGTTAAACATATCCACTTTTATTTCGGCGGTGAAATCGTTATTGATCTCTTTATCCCATTCAACAGCCATAAATTTTTCGGGTTCTTTCTGATAGCCGCGAATATTACGGCAGGATTCATGGTGGATAACCAACCCTTTGCCGGGGCTGATATGGGCGATAATCGGGTCACCGGGGATGGGTCGGCAACATTTGGCAAACGTAATAAGCACCCCGTCAGCGCCTTTGATGGGCAATTTACGTGCTCCGCTGTTATGGCTACGGGTGCTTGCGGTATTTTCCTGTTCGCTTAACAGGTTGCGGGCGACGACGATACTCATGGTATTGCCAAGCCCGATTTCAGCCAGTAGATCATCTATTGTTGAGAGTTTCATTCTCGTCAACTCTTTATTGATATTTTCCTGTGGAATATCAACCAGTTTTTTCCCATTACCTAATGCGTGATTTAACAGGCGGCGGCCCAGCCCAATGGAGTCTTCCCGTTTAAGGTTTTTCAGCAACTGACGGATTTTAGCGCGGGCTTTTGAACTGACGACAAAGTTCAGCCAGGCAGCATTTGGACGAGCGCCCGGCGCGGTGATAATTTCAACGGTTTGGCCGCTGGTCAGCGATTGAGACAATGGATATGGCTGACGATCCACTCGCGAACCCACGCAGGCGTGACCAATATCGGTGTGTACGGCATAAGCAAAGTCAACTGGGGTGGCACCGGCGGGTAATTCCACAATGCGCCCTTTCGGGGTAAAAACGTAAATCTCATCAGGAAACAGATCAGATTTAACGCTTTCGATAAATTCAAAAGAGCTGCCGGCACTCTGCTGTAGCTCCAACAAACTTTGCATCCAGCGCTGAGCACGAACTTGCGCGGCTGTACCGGATTCACCTTGTTCTTTGTAAGCCCAGTGTGCTGCGACGCCCATTTCAGCCATTTGATCCATATCTTCGGTGCGGATCTGGACTTCAACGGGCACGCCGTGCGGGCCAATCAGGGATGTGTGCAAAGATTGATAGCCGTTGGCCTTGGGGATGGCAATGTAATCTTTTACTCTGCCCGGGCGGGGTTTATACAGGCTGTGCATCTGCCCCAAAACCCGATAGCAGATATCAACGTTATTAACGATGACCCGAAATGCATAGATATCCATAATAGAATGGAACCGTTGCTCTTTGAGGTGCATTTTCCGGTAGATAGAATAGAGATGTTTTTCCCTGCCACTGACTTTGCACTCAATACTGGCTTCGGCCAGCCGGCCTGCAATTTCAGACAGAATTTTCTGGATCATCTCCTTACGGTTACCACGGGCCGCTTTTACCACCTCTTTGATAACCCGGTAGCGGTTAGGGTGAAGGGCCTCAAACCCTAATTCCTCTAACTCCGTTTTCAGATGATGAATCCCCAGACGGTGGGCTAAGGGGCTGTAGATCTCTAACGTTTCCCGGGCGATACGACGGCGTTTATCTGGACGTAACGCCCCGAGAGTACGCATATTATGGGTACGGTCTGCCAGTTTGATCAAAATGACGCGGATATCTTGCACCATCGCCATGATCATTTTGCGGAAGTTTTCTGCTTGTGCCTCTTTTTTATCGCGGAAATTCAGCTTATCAAGCTTGGAAACTCCCTCAACCAACCCAGCGACCACAGGGCCAAAAGGTTGTGCGATATCCTGAAAGGTGGCGGGTGTGTCTTCAATAACATCATGCAACAAAGCGGCCATCAGTGTCTCATGGTCGAGACGCATCTCGGCCAGAATACAGGCAACCGCGACAGGGTGCGTAATATAGGGTTCACCACTGGTACGGGTTTGCCCTTCATGGGCATCCCGTGCAACAGAATAAGCCTGCTTGAGGAGTTCAATCTGACTCCCAGGCAGGTATTTTTGGATCAGCAGATTCAGGCTTTCGAACAGATACAAGGCAGACCTACCGTAGATTAACGACGACTTTCTGCGATAGCGGAAACCGCCTGCATTTCTGCTGCTTCCTGCTCTTGTTGTTCCTGGCGCTCACGTACATCCAGGATTTTACCGTTAATCAGACCCTCTTCCACTTCACGCAGAGCGATAACGGTCACTTTATCGTTCTCTTCAGCAACCAGCGGGTCTTTACCGCCTGTTTGCAGTTGACGTGCTCGACGAGCAGCGACCAACACCAGGTCAAAACGGTTACCAATTTTTTCTACAGCGTCTTGAACAGTTACGCGTGCCATATGTGTGCGACTCCACAGGTAAAGAAATGACTGGGCATAATACTGAAATTGGGTTCAGTCTGCCAATAATTTGCTGATTAAAGCATCATGCCGTTGTGCCTGGCGCTCCCGATGCAGGCGTTCTGAACGGATAATGGTGTGCAGATCGGCCAATGCAGTATTAAAAGCATCATTAACGATTAAATAATCATACTCGTTATAGTGAACCATTTCTGCAACAGCCTGCTCCATGCGTTTTTCAATAATGTCTTCACTGTCCTGACCCCGACCGCGCAGACGGCGGCAAAGCTCTTCTTTTGACGGTGGCAGGATAAAAATACTGCGAGCAGAGGGCATTTTTTTGCGGATCTGCTGCGCGCCTTGCCAATCGATATCAAGAAAGACATCAACGCCACTGGCAAGGGTTTCTTCAATCACTTTCTGGGATGTGCCGTAATAATTACCGAAAACACAGGCGTGTTCCAGAAATTCGTGATTATCGATCATTTGGCAAAAGGCTTCTTCAGTGATAAAGAAATAGTGTTCACCATGATTTTCACCGGGACGCATTGCGCGCGTGGTATGGGAAACAGAAACCTGAGTATCGTACAAAGGTTGTGTTTTTAATAAAGCCTGAATCAGACTTGATTTACCCGCCCCGCTTGGCGCAGAGACAATATATAATGTGCCTTGGATCATGATGATATCTTGGTTGATTGGATAATAATGTATACCCTTCATCTTTCAGGTTGTTGCTTTATACTGCTGCGCTGCAACTTGAAATTTATTGGGTATAAATAAAAGCAGAATAAAATTCTTGTAACAGTATACACGTACCTGCTCATACGTGTCGCGTTACCGATGCATTTCCGTAGAAATTTTCTTGGGGAGGGGACATTAATAGCGGCCTGAACTTATTCACGAAACCATACACTATTCGTAGCAGGTGCATAATGACTGTTGATTTTTGGCAAATCAAGACTTCTCAATGTTCGTAGAATAGGATTTTTAGCAAAACCGTTTCGTAACGTTGTTGCCTTTTGATATTCGCTTGAAATCAATGTTGATAACAACTGAGATCAGGAGCATTGATATTGCAAATTTAACCAGAGATAGGCTGAACAAAAATATTCCAGTTCAGCCGTAGTTTTGGTGTTTTTTAGCGGCTTACAATGAAAGAATATGGCTCTATCGGCAACTAATCGTATTCACCATGTGCTTTAATATTCCCGCCTCCCCAACCAACTCGTTTGCCATTTACCCGCAAGGCTATAAATGCGTATCCCGACGAGTCTAAGCTGACAATATCCTTCAATTTGGCAATCTCGGGTGGAACCAGACCGCCGCAACTTGGTGTCCCCCAGGCAACGACACTGCGGTCTGCCCGCAGGGCCGCGAAAGCACCACTTGTTGCACTCAGGCTGACGATATCATCCAATTGAGCAATATCGGGTGGGAGTACACCACCGTTATCCATATCTCCCCAGACAACGACACTGCGGTCTACACGTAGGGCTGCGAAAGCACTATCTGTTACACTCAGGCTGACAATATCGCTTAGTTGAGCAATTTCAGGTGGAGTTTGACCACCATAATTTACACTTCCCCAGGTAGCGATGCTGTGGTTTGCCCGTATGACTGCGAAAGCCTTACTTGTTGCACTCAAGCTGACAATATCTCTTAATTGGGCAATTTCAAGTGGGAATGGGATTGGTTGGAAATCTTCCCATCCCCAAGCAACGACGCTGTGATTGGTTCGCAGGGCTGCGAAAGCTTCACTTGTTGCATTTAAACTGACAATATCATTCATTTGAGCAATTACAGGTAGGATTTGACCACCATAATTTTCATATCCCCAGGTAACGATGCTGTGGTCTACTTGCAGGGCTGCGAAAGCTTCACTTGTTGTACTTAAACTGACAATATCGCTCAGTTGGGCAATCTCAGGTGGAATTTGACCACCAGAATTTCCATTTCCCCAAGCAACGACGCTGTGGTTTGCCCGTAGGGCTGCGAACGCGCGATTTGTTGTACTTAAACTCACAATATCGTTCAGTTGAGCAACCTCAGGTGGGATTTGACCACCATAATTTTCATCTCCCCAAGCAACGACGCTGTGGTTTGCCCGTAGGGCTGCGAACGCGCGATTTGTTGTACTTAAACTGACAATATCGTTCAGTTGAGCAATCTCAGATGGGATTTGACCACCATAATTTTCATCTCCCCAAGCAACGACGTTATGATTGGCTCGTAGGGCTGTGAAAGCCTTACTTGTTGCACTTAGGCTGACGATATCGTCCAGTTGTGTAATTTCAGGTGGGATTGTTTCATCACAGTCCGTACTCTCCCAAGTAACTATATGACCATTCTGTAATAATATGGCGGTACCAGAGTTATTAGAGGCTATGACGTTATTGCTATTATAGTCAATCGTTTCTCTCCCAGATGTGTGATGTTGTTTGATAACATTGTTGTTGGTCTTTGTGCTGAGTGAGGACTCGTTATGTTGATTCATATTGCTCTCCTTATACAGGTTAAAAGATTGTGGGGGATTAACCCAATTTTCAGGCCAGCGTCTCTCCTGCGTGAAAAAACACATTTACTGATTAATCGTATTCACCATGCGCTTTGGGATCCCCGCTTCCCCAACCTACCCTTCGGCCATCTGCTCGCAAGGCTGCAAATGCATAGTTTGATGTGCTTAGACCAACGATATCCTTCAATTTAGCAATCTCCGGTGGCACATAACCACCCGCGCTTGGTTTTCCCCAGGCAACCACGCTGCCATCTGCCCGTAGGGCTGCGAAAGCTCTACGTGTTGCACTCAGGCTGGTAATGTCGCTTAATTGAGCAATCCTAAGTGGTAACGCTCCGCCAGTATCTATACTTCCCCAGACAACCACACTGCGGTTTTCCCGTAGGGCTGCGAAAGCACTACCTGTTGAACTCAGGCTGACAATATCCTTTAATGCGGCAATTTCGGGTGGAACCTGACCACCATAATTGGCTGTCCCCCAGGCAACGACGCTGCGGTTTTCCCGTAGGGCTGCGAAAGCACCAACTGTTAAACTCAGGCTGACAATATCCTTTAATGCGGCAATTTCGGGTGGAGGTCCCCCCCAGGTAACGACGCTGTGGTCTGCCCGTAGGACTGCGAAATCATCAAAACCTGTATACAGACTGACGATATCTTGTAATTTGGCGATTTCTGGCGGGAGGGGACTTAGATTACCCCAAGCAACCACGCTACCGTTTGCTCGCAGGGCTAAGAAAGAATAATTTACTGGTTTTAGGCTGACGATATCCTGTAATGCGGTAATTTCGGGTGGGGCTGTTTTGAAATTAAGAGCACTATCCAATCCCCAGGCAACCACGCTGCCATCTGCCCGCAGGCCTGCGAAAGTATCATATGCTACATTCAGGCTAATGATATTGTGTAGTGATAATCCGTTTATTGAGGGTAGAAGCCAGCCTAAATTAAGCTTGTTGCCCCAGGAGGCTATGCTACCGTCCGCCCGTAGAGCCGTGAAAATATCGCTTGTTGAACTCAGGCTGACAATATTATTTATCTTAGCAATTCTTGGCGGGATTAGGCCGCCACTGTTCGGCTTGCCCCAAGCAACCACGCTACCATCTGCCCGCACACCAGCGTAAGCTAAATATGTTGCACTTAGGCTGACAATACCCTGCAATTTGGCAATTTCTGGCGGGACTTGATTATCATCTGAATTTTTTTTCCAAGAGATCACACTGCCATTTTTCAATAACATGACGGTTTTATCGGAATCAGAGATGATGGAAGTATTGCCACCCGCGTTATTATTTCTTCCTGATCTCAGGTTTTGCTTGATAGAACTATCGTTGGTAGCCATGTTTGGTGAGAGATGGTCATTTTGATTCATATTGGCTCTCCTAAATAAGATTAATATCGGATTTACTTTTATCCACTGAGGTGAAATCGATTCCTTGCGAGTTAAACTGGATTTATATTTCTACTGAATAACATTACCTGTTATTTGAATGAAAAGATAATAGAAAAAATTCATTATCTTGATAATTTTTCTGATATTTTGCAGTAAAGTAAATATCACATAAATTGAGATGTTATACGAATAAAATATTAAAACAGTAACAGGAATAAGTAAGTTGATAATATGGTTAAGAGTGAATCATGTGGCTCGAGTGGATTAAAGGCTGAGTGACGATATTAGATGATTTATGTAAAGAATAAAAGTTACATAAATTGGTTATTTGCTTCTCATTTGATATGCGGAGTTATTATTTTTTAATTTTTAATAGAAAATGGATATAGTAACTTAAATTAAGTATATTGATATTTAAAATTAATAAAATACAGAATGAATGATAACTAAGTAATATTATCCGTGTTCATTGAATATTCAACCGGAGATTGTTCCCCGGTTGCCTTGTTAAGGATTTTCATTGTGTTGCTATACCCGTTATCTTTCAAGTTGCCTCTTTGTTGGCTGCACTCACTCACCCCGGTCACATAGTTATCTATGCTCCCAGGGATTCGCTCCCTTGCCGTCGCGATGCATCTTGAAATCTATAGGGTATATCACCCCATCCCAGGTAAATTACTTTTACTCTTAAGGGCTCACTTTCTTTTGGTTATCATTTTCCTCATTGGGTATCAAGACAGCTGGATCTTTAAAATGGGGATCTAAATCACCTGGTGCAGTCCAGAGCACAAGGCTATAGATAAGACTATGGGGATCTGTGCTGTTTTGCATTGTAATTAACGGTACTCCACTCTCCCAGTTATTTTCGAATTCGACTTTCTCTTCAGGATTCCTCTGCCATGAAAAACCCGTTGCCCTGCAGGATACAGAGTAAAGCAGATCACTTACATCAGATTCCATCACATTACTGTCCCCTTTGAACCATTGGGGCTCATTATTTTCAACGATTGCATCCGTATAAAGTGTCATCTTGGCTTGTCCTGGTAGGCTATTTTTGCAGGAGGCTGTTATCTCACAGGTGTACGTTCCTGTCATGACATGTGGAACGATAAAGATTTGGTTTTTTGCTTTAATCCGGAACATAATATCTTTTAAAAAATAGGGGTAGTAATATACTTCTGGAAAATCAAGATAGTATTTTGTTGGAAAGATTATTAAGTCCCTCGTTCCTTTTGCCGGATAACGAACTGGCTTACCATTGTTGTCTTTCCCATATATCTTCGGACGTCCGAGAGCTATAATGGCCCTCTTGGGAATCCAGTCTATGGTTTGAAATGCAACAATTGGAGTGTCATCTGTATAATAAATTTTCATTTATTGCTGTAATCCCGTCCCGGTCAAATTACATTGACCTTTCAGAGATTCTCCTTTTCAGGTTATTATTTTCTGCATCGGATATTCGTGCAGGTCATCACTACACATGATTTTTCTTAATGGAAATGGGGTTCAGTTTAGTTGCTTCATTGGACTTTAACTCTTAATCTGGCGTCAGTCCTTACTGGCGATATTTCTACCCACAGGGTAAAACCAAGTTCTTGTGAGCTAAACTAGATTTACATTGCCACTGAATAACATTAGATCATGTAATTGTTACTTATTCAATAAGTGTTAAAAAAGTATGCTTGCGGGTTAAGCTAAATTTCTACTGACATGAATAATATTCGCGATTATTTAAATAAAAAGTTATCAATTGATAACTTAAGGTTAACACTAAATCTGATTGTTGGTAGTGGTTTTTAGATTATTTTCCACAAATAAATTAAAAGAGTGATAACAATGAGGTTTGAGCAGAGTAATTTAGAACGGGTATACATCTTTATGACTATTATTACGTAAACGAGTAACTTAATTTGCCAATAATTAATTGCGAAGCAGGGAATGAGAAACTATTGGGGTTTTTATCGTGATTTCCGTTGTATATGGATTATAATAAATCAGTTATTTTCTTGATATTTATTTGAAAAGTAGTTCTGGTAATAACAGGGGCGGGAAAGCTAATGTTTAAAATGAATGCACGATAGGCCGAGTTATTATATTTGGCTCAGCCATTGGTTAATGGTTCACAATAACAAAATAATACTTAATAGATTGATTAATCGTATTCACCGTGTGCTTTAGTATCACCACCTCCCCAACCGACTCGTTTGCCATTTGTCCTCAATGCCGTAAATGAGGTTCTTGATGAGCTTAAGCTGATAATATCCTTCAATTTAGCAATTTCGGGTGGGACCTGGCCGCCGCTACTTGGTGCTCCCCAAGCAACCACACTGCGGTTTGTCCTCAAGGCCGCGAAAGCCTCCTTTGTTGCACTCAAGCTGACAATATCATTTAGTTGAGCAATCTTGTAAGGGAGTAGGCCACCCTGATCTAGATCTCCCCAGGCAACTACACTACGGTTTGCCCTCAGGGCCGCGAAAGCAGCACTTGCTGCATTCAGACTAACTATATCACTCAGTTGAGCAATTTCAGGCGGAATTTGACCGCTATTGTTATAAAATGTTTCTCCCCAAGCAACAATGCTGCGGTTTGCTCGTAGGGCCGCGAAAGCATCCGTTGCTGCGCTTAGGCTGACAATATCCTGCAATTTGGCGATTTCGAGTGGTACCTCACCTCCTTGTTCCTTAACTCCCCAGGCGACGACGCTGCGGTCTGCTCGCAGGGCAGCGAAAGCTTGCGATGCGGTACTCAGGCTGACGATATCCTGTAATTTGGCAATGTTGGCTGTAGGTCCATCATCCCAAGTGATCACACTACGGTTTGCCCGCAGGGCAGCGAAAGAATTCTTTGTTGTAGTCAGGCTGACGATATCCTGTAGTTTGGCAATTTCAGGCGGGGCCTGACTATCGTCCTGATCCCTCCAGGCGATCACACTGCGGTTTGCCCGTAGGGCCACGAAAGCAAAATTTGTTGCATTCAGACTGACTATATCGCTCAGTTGAGCAATTTCAGGTGGGACCCGGTTGCCTGAATATCCACCTCCCCAGGCGACAACGCTGCGGTTTGCACGCAGGGCCGCGAAAGCAGAACTTGTTGCACTCAGGCTGACGAGATCCTGTAATTTGGCAATTTCAGGTGGGATTTTGGTGCCATATCTCCCTCCCCAGGCGACCACGCTGCGGTTTGCCCTCAAGGCAGCGAAACCAATCTGTGGTTGTGAAATCAGGCTGACGATATCGTCCAGTTGAGCAATTTCCGGTGGGAGCTCAATGTTCCCCCAGCTAACCACATGACCATTCTGTAATAACATGGTGGTTGCATTGTCGAAGGAGGTTATGAAGTCATTGTTATCGTATTTATCATAGTCACTATCTCTTTTTCTAGATTTATAAAGTTGCGTGATAAAATCGTCGTTGGTCTCTGTGTTGGGTGAGAACTCGTTATGTTGATTCATTTTCTCTCCTGATTAAGGTTGTATCGGATTTATCCGTAGGAAGTTTGTGCCGTAAAACCCCACTCTTTAATGTGTTAAGCCTTACTCACTGATTAATCGTATTCACCATGCGCTTTAATATCTCTTCCTCCCCAACCGACTCTTTGGCCATTTGCTCGTAAGGCTGCAAATGCGATTTCTGATGAGTTTAAACTGACAATATCCTTTAATTTAGCAATTTCAGGTGGAACATAACCACCTTCACTTGGTTGCCCCCAAGCAACTACGCTGCCATCTACCCGCAAGGCTGCGAAAGCAGAATCTGTTGCACTTAGGCTAACGATATCGCTAAGTTGAGTAAACTCAGGTGGAAGCGAACCCCCTGAATTTAGTTGCCCCCAAGTAACGACGCTGCGATCTGACCGTAGGGCTGCGAAAGCAGAATTTGTTGCACTCAGTCTGATAATGTCCTGTAATTTGGCAATGTCAGACGGGATTTGGCCGCCGTTATCCGGATCTCCCCAGGCGACCACGCTGCGGTTTGCACGCAAGGCCGCGAAAGCAGAACTTGTTGCACTTAGGCTAACGATATCTTTTAATTTAGCAATTTTGAGTGGAATTAGACCACCATGACTTTTATCTCCCCAAGAAATTACCCTGCGGTTTTCCCGTAAGGCTGCGAAAACTCCAACTCCATATATTGTACTTAAGCTGGTGATATCATCCAGTTGAGCAATAATGGATGGAATTTGTGCTCCCTGATCCTTGCTCCAAGTGACCACACTGTGGTCTGCTCGTAGAGCCGCGAAAGTAGAACTTGTTGCACTCAGGCTGACAATGTCTTGCAATTTTGCAATGTCAGACGGGATTTGGCCGCCGTTATCCGGGTTTCCCCAGGCGACGACGCTGCGGTTTGCACGCAGGGCCGCGAAAGCAGAACTTGTTGCACTCAGGCTGACAATGTCTTGCAATTTGGCAATGTCAGACGGGATTTGGCCGCCGTTATTCGAATTTCCCCAGGCGACGACGCTGCGGTTTGCACGCAGGGCCGCGAAAGCATAACTTGTTGCACTCAGGCTGACAATGTCTTGCAATTTGGCAATGTCAGACGGGATTTGGCCGCCTGTATACGGCTCTCCCCAGGAGACCACGCTGTGATTCGCCCGTAGGGCCGCGAATGAGAGCCATGATGCACTTAGGTTGACAATATCCCTTAACGCGGCAATTTCTGGTGGAACCAAGCCGTCATAAAGCTCATCCCCCCAAGTGATCACACTGCCATTTTGTAATAACATGGCGGTTGTCATTGTAGTCTTGTAATTACTGGAAATAGAAATTATGACGGTATTGCTACTTTGGTCACTACTATTCATTGCATATTCCCGGTATAACTTTATGAAATTATTGTTGACGTTCATGTTTGGTGAGAAATTGTCATTTTGATTCATATTGTTCTATATGAACGCATCAAAACACATTTACTGATTAATCGTATTCACCATGAGCTTTGGTATCCTTTCCTCCCCAACCTACCCTTCGTCCATCTGCTCGCAAGGCTGTAAATGCGTATCTTGATGAGTTCAAGCTAATGATATCCCTCAATTTAGCAATTTCGGGTGGAATTTGACCACCATAACAGCTATCTCCCCAGGCAACCACACTGCGGTCTGCTCGTAAGGCGGCGAAAGCCCCCTCTGTTGTACTTAAACTGGCTATATCGTTTAGTTGAGCAATATCAGGCGGAATTTGGCCTCCCGAATTCTTATCCCCCCAAGCAACTACGCTATAGTCTGCCCGCAAGGCTGAAAATGCCTGGTTTGTTGAGGCTAGGCTGATGATATCCTGTAATTTGGCAATATCGGGCGGAATTTGTCCACCCCAATCCTTGTTCCCCCAAGCGACCACGCTGCGGTCTGCCCGTAGGGCTGCGAAAGCATTAATTGTTGCACTCAGACTGACAATATCCTGCAATTGAGCAACTTCGGATGGTATCTGACCTCCAGTATCTGAATTTCCCCAGGCAACTACGTTGCGATCTGCCCGTAGGGCTGCAAAAGCGCCACTTGTCACAGTTAGGCTGGTGATATCCTGTAATTGGGCAATGTCGGTTGGAATTGTGCCCCCGTTAATGGCTGGCCCCCAAGAGACGACGCTGTGGTCTTCCCGTAGGGCAGTGAAAGCAGAATCTGTTGCCTTCAGGATGACAATATCTTGTAGTTTAGCAACTTCTGGAGGGATCAGGCCGCCAAAATCTTCATTTCCCCAAGCGACCACGCTGCGGTCAGCCCGCAGAGCGGCAAATGCGGATTGTGTTGTACTCAGACTGACAATATCCTGCAATTGAGCAATTTCGGGAGGAAGCTGGCCACCCCAAGGTTTTTGACCCCAGGCGACTATGTTGCAATTTGCCCGCAAGGCTACGAAAGCATTGTTTGTTGCATATAAGCTGACGATATCCTCCAGTTTGGCAATTTCGAGTGGAATATAAGCGCCACTGTATGGCGCTCCCCAAGTGACCACACTACGGTTTTTCCGCAGAGCCGCGAAAGCATTGTCTGTTGTACTTATGCCGACGATATCCTGTAATTGGGCAATTTCGGGTGGAACTTGGTTACGATAGTCATTCCCCCAAGTGATTACACTGCCATTTGTCAATAACATGGTGGTTGACTCGTTAGTAGATACGATAGAAGTATTATTATCAGCGTGACTACTTCTGCTGGGTTGACAATATCGCTTTATAGGACTACCGCTGGTATCCATGTTTAGTGAGGAATCGTTATTTTGATTCATATTATTCTCATAATGATGGTTATATCGGATTGACCTTTTTACCCACACGGGAGTCTATGCCATAAAACCTATCCTTTGCGGATTAAGCTGAATTTCTACTGCAATTTAATAATAGCTATTCTTTTGTGAATAAGATAATAGAAAAAAGTTATCAGCTGATAACTTTAGGTTAATGCTAAAGTTATTTTTTGGTAGTTGATTTCAGATTATTTTTATCGATAAAGAGTAAAAATTAAAATTATGAGGCTTGAGCGACAGAATTTAGGGGGGATGTACATCTTTATGGCTACTCTTATTAATACGTAAACATGTAATGTAACGTAATTTTGTAATGATTAGCTGTAAAGCAAAGAATAAAAATCACCAGGGGGGATAATATCTTTTATGTTTATAAAAAAGTGAGTTATTTTGGGGTTTTTAGGATTTGTTCTCTGAACTATTTCGTAAAGTTATTATTTTTTATATTTATAAAGCAGATAAAAAATTTAATCATCAAAGGTAAAAAACCGTGATTGAGGATTTTTTAAAGCGGATAAAAGATTCGATGTTATACTGACATTGGAAGAGAAAGCATCAGGAAAAACGGATTTTAAATTGATTAATTAAGGTGATAAGGTTAACCAAATAACAAAAACATGGGATTATATTAAAACATTTAACAAGGTTAACCGTATAGCGAAGAAAGAACAATTGTATTTAACAGCATTGAAAAATAGGCTTTTATTTTAATATTATTGGTATTTCTTTTACCTTTTCTGGATTTAAGCCTTAAAGATCAAATAGATGAAAAGTAAAAGCGAAAAAGTCCGAATGTCAATTTAATGGAAATGGGAAAGTTTAAATACGAGGCAGGAAACGGGGAAAATGATGAGATTTACAAAAACTGATCAATGAAAAACCCTCATCTTTTGTGCCTGCAATTTTCTTTTTATAGGTGATTAATTCAGCTTTTACTGTAGTGGCATAATTAACCGTAGAAAGCCGATGTAACAACTGCAATTAATTATGCTGATATTTAAGATTAATAAAAGACAGAGTGAATTATAATTAAGTGTTATATCACTATTCATTGGATATTCAACCGGGAATTGCTTCCCGATTGTCTTGTTAAAGATTTATATTTGTTACTACCGCTACGTCCCGGATAAATGATATCCATCGGTCAGGGTTTCACCTTCTCTTGGGTAGCAAGGATGGCAGGATCGTTAAAAAACTCACCATTGGGCTGTTTGCTAACGTTATCTGGTGGACTCCAGAAAGCAACATTATGAATCCAGATTTGTTTGTCTTGCATTTCAATTGACGGAACTGGATTTTCCCAAGTTTTTTCGAATCGAACTTTCTCGTTAGGTTGTCGTTCCCATGAAAACCCTGTTCCGTTGCATCGTACAGAATAAACCAGGTCAGTCAGATAAGATTCCATGACTTTGGTGTCCCCTTTGAAGGACGCATAATCTTGATTTTCAACGACTGCATCCGTACTAAGGGTTAGCGTAGCCTGTCCCCCGCTCCCATCTTTACGTTGGGTACTCATCTTACAAGTGTATTTACCTGTGACCACGTGTGGGACTATGAAGATGTTATGTTTCGCTTTGACCCAGAATATGACGTCTTTTAACTGATTAGGTTTGCCTGTTTGTGGAAAACTTTTCTCTACTACTGACGGTAATACACCGAGCAAATTACTAGTACCAACGGGTGGATAACGAACCGGCTTACCGTTGTTGTCTTTTCCATGAACTACCGGATGCCCAAGGGCTTTGATGGCATGAGTGGAATTCCAGTTCATCCAGTCGTCTGCAAACGCTGAGGTGGAAAAAAGCGCACTTACCGACAGACAGACACCACCCGCCGATATTAGCCAGCGGCGGTAGTAAGTTGTCATTTGGCCGAAATTTTGCTTCATTTTGTTGATGAGAGTGTTATCTGCATACATTGGATACTCCAATGGGGAGTTATTCCCCAGTTGCCAGGTTAGAAATTTTCATTTGTTGCTGTAATCCCGTCCTGGTTAAATGACATCTTACCTTTCAGGGATTCCTCTTTTCCGGTTAGTTAGATAGCGTGTTGGTCATCATTACGCGTTACCCGTTTTAACGACAGGTTTCATTGGGTTGCTTCATTGGACTCCAGCTCTGTCTGTTGGCGGTGTTGCCAAAAGTTAAACAACACCTTGTATTGACTGTCCGATGTATTTTCCCTTTTCACCTTTAATAGCCCGTTTGACGGTATACCGTTCAGGTATATTTGCCACTGGCATATTTTTTGGGTCTACACATAAACGAACAATGCAATGGATGTGAGCTAATCATATTCACTATGCACTTTAGTATCCCAAGCAACTATTTGACCATTCGCTCGTAAGGCCATAAATGTTTTTCCGGCAGAATCTAAGCTGACGATATCCTGCAATTTGGCAATTTCAGGTGGGATGAGGCCACCTGAATCTGGATCACCCCAAGCAACTATGCTGCGATCTGCTCGTAGGGCCGCGAATGCAGATATTGTTGCTTCAATGGCGATGATATCCTGTAATTTGGCAATTTCGGGTGGGACTTGGCCGCCGGAATCCGGATTTCCCCACGCCACTACGCTGCGATCTGCCCGCAGAGCTGAAAATGAGGATACTGATGAATTCAGACTGACGATATCTTGCAATTTGGCAATTTCAGGTGGGAGTAGACCGCCTGATTTTTCATCGCCCCATGCGACCACACTATGGTTTGCCCGCAGAACAGCAAATGAATTTCCCGTTGTACTCCAACTGACAATATCCTGTAATTTGGCAATTTCAGGTGGGAGTAGGCCACCTGCATCTGGATTTCCCCAGGCTACCAGACTGCGGTCAGCTCTCTGTGCTAAGAAAGACATACCTGTTGAACTCAGCTTGACAATATCCTGCAATTTAGCGATTTCAGGGGGAAGCTGTTCTTTTTCTTGACCTTGATTCCCCCAAGTGACCACGCTGTGGTTTGCCCGTAGGGCTGCGAAAGCAAGGCTTGTTGTACTTAGACTGACAATGTCTTGTAATTTGGCGATCTCAGGTGGTAACTTGCCACCAGCATCAGAATATCCCCAAGCGACTAGGCTGCGATCTGCCCGTAGGGCTGAGAAAGCAAAATTTGTTGCACTTATGCTGACGATATCTTTCAATTTGGCAATTTCTGGTGGGATTTGTCCGCCCCAACCGTGAGTTCCCCAAGCGACTACGCTGTGATCTGCCCTTAGGGCGGTGACAGCAGTACTTGCTAAACTCAGGCTGACAATATCCTTTAATGCGGCAATTTCTGGCGGAATTAGGCCACCATATTCCCGATCCCCCCAAGCGACTACGCTACGATTCGCCCGTAGTGCCACGAAAGCCATACCTGTTGCATGCAGGCTGACGATATCCTTTAGTGCGGCAATTTCTGGCGGAACCAAGCCGCCATAAAGCTCATCCCCCCAAGCGATCACACTGCCATTTTGTAATAGCAGAGCGGTCGCTCCACCGTTAGATACAATGGAGGTATTGCTACTAGAAGTATTATTTCTTCCAGATGCCCGATATTGATTTATAAAACTATCGTTGTGATTCACATCTGGGGAGAAATTGTCATTTTGATTCATATTACTCTCCTAATAAGGTTATATCGAATTATTTCATATATACCTTTACCCACAGGGAGTCTATGTCATAAAACTTATCCCTTGCGGTGTAAGCTGACTTTTTATTGCTATGAAGACATAAATAAGAGTAGCAATCTTTTTTTTAAAAAGATAATAGAAAAAAGTTATCAACTGATAACTTCAGGTTAACACTAAATCTGATTGTTGGTAGTCGTTCTTGGATTATTTTCCACAAATAAATGAAAAGAGTGATAATAATGAGGTTTGAACGGAAGAATTTATAGCGAATATACATCTTTATGACTATTATTACGTGAACGAGTAACTTAATTTACTAATCATTAATTGTAAAGTAGGAAATAAGGAATTGTTAAGTTTTTATCGTAATGCCAATTCTATGTGGTTTATGAAAATTCAGTTATTTTTGGTTTTTATAGGATTTATGTTTCAAACTATTTCGTAAAGTTATTGTCTTTTTATATTCCGCAGAAAGTTGATGTTGGTAATAACTGATGTCAGGTGCGCTAATATTTCGAATGAATATTCGATAGGCTGAGTTATTATATTTGGTTCAACCATTGGTTAATGGTTCACAATAACGAAATAATACTTAATAGATTGATTAACTACTTGGATTAAGTTGTTTTGAAGCCAAAATGCAGTTCACAATTGCAAGCTTTGGCGTAGTTCAATAGTGTTTTAAGTGTTGGGTTTCCATTTCCTTTTTCAAGCCTGGAAATTGTCAAACCTCTGTTTTCGATGAAAACCGACGGGAAATGATCGTTGATGGCCGCCCTGAACCAAATATTAATACATCAGATTTTCACCATAATATCCGCTCTGTGCAGTGTATAAAAAAGTCTGTTACCTTGGGATTGCAGATAGTTATTCTTCGAACCGCTTCGCAAAGTTATTATCTCTGCCTTGGATGGAATCTCTTTATCCTCTATCTTGCCGTTATTGCATGGATAGCTAGGGAGCACGGATGCTTAATTTATTGATAAGGGTTGCCCGGGGTAAGGATGGGATTTACACTGCATGCTATGGTGTATAATTTATCGACAGTTATTGCCTTGATATTATTAGTCAGTTTTATTCTGTTATAAGTTTGTGGTGCAAATTATAGGGGTTACAGTGATGAGGCTTGAACTGCAAAATTTAGATGAAATGTCACCGGCGCAAGAGCGTGCTTTTATGGCTATCTTTGATGCTCAACTGGCAAATGACGATGGTTCAGAGGCGCGTGCTCACCTCAATGCGGGTGAACCAATTTATTATGCAGAGTTTGACACTCCAGCAGGAATGGTTATTAAGGAATACCCAGGTGGCCGTAGAGAACTGGTTAGTTTTATGAGTGGTACAGAGCAGGTAGTTGAGGTTCTGGAAGCATGATGCATCGGCCTCAGCTCTGGGTTATTGCGGGACCTAATGGAGCGGGAAAATCGACATTGGTTCGACGTCATCTAACCGGTAAGGTTCCCGTAATTAATCCCGATGATATAGCAAGAGAACTCAGTCCGCATAACCCATCACTGAAAAATGCGGATGCGGGTAGGTTAGCTATTAAACAACGAGCGGCTTTTCTTCAAGAATGCCGCTCGTTTGCTGTTGAGACGACCCTCACGGGTAAAGGCGAAATTAAGCTGATGGAGCTGGCCGTTAATGCCGGTTACAAGGTTAATTTTATTTTCATCGGTGTTCATGATGTGGGTTTGTCTGCCGCACGAGTGGCACTTCGTGTAAGAACGGGAGGGCATAATGTGCCCGTTGTCGATATATTCAGGCGCTATGATCGTTCTATAACTAACCTGCCGTTAGCTATGAATATATCAGATAGGGTCTGGGTTTTTGATAACAGCAATAAGCGCAGACAGCTATTATTGGCTAGAGATCGCGACAGAGTGAAGCAATTAGCTAGTTATTTACCTGAATGGTTTAGGCGTGTAGCCAGTAACGAAATCATTTCTGCACAGAAATTAAAAAAATCGTAATTGATAAATAAAAAGCAATCATAAAGGTTAACATTGTATTTCGAATTGCTGAGGGTTATCTGGTAGTTGAATAGAGATAATTCGTTATTTGGGGATTTTAGGCATTTATTCTTCGAACCGCTTCGCAAAGTTATTATCTCTGCCTTGGATAGTATTTCTTTATCTTCTATTTTGCCGTTATTGCATGGATAGCTAGGGAGCACGGATGCTTAATTTATTAATATTGATTCTGTTTATTGTTTTCAGTACACCGATAGTTGCGGCTGAAATATTTGTTTCAGATACAGAGAAAGATTGCCCTGAATGGCCGCAGGATAAGTTACAGCGTGAAACAGAAAGTCTGGCACGGCAGATGGTGCACTGGGATCAGCTCTATCGTCAGAAAGGGATCAGTGAGATCAATGATGAAGTTTATGATCAATTAATGACGGAGCTGACGCATTGGCAGCTCTGCTTGAAACAAATACCTTATTCACGTTTTCCGGTAGAAGTTGCCAACGATAATAAACTTGGTCATCCGGTTGCTCATACCGGATTAAGTAAACTGAAAGACGAGCAAGAAATTAACCGATGGTTGCGTAGCAGATTACCTGTTTGGTTACAGCCAAAGATTGATGGTGTGGCGGTAACATTGGTTTACCAGCAGGGGAAATTGGTTTCATTAATCAGCCGGGGCAATGGCTCCGAAGGAATAAACTGGACAGCAAAAAGCCAACATATTCCGGATATTCCCCAAGAGATAGAAAATGCACCGTCTTATATGATATTGCAAGGGGAGCTTTTTCTGCATAAGGATGGGCATATACAACAATCATCTGGCAGTGATGGGGCTCGTAGTCGTGTCGCCGGTTTGATGATGCGTAAGGAACATTCGTTAGAATTAAAGCAGGTCGGTGTGTTTATCTGGAGCTGGCCGGATGGCCCTGTAGATATGGAAAGTAAATTGCAGAAACTGGCGAATATCGGTTTTCCATTAGCGCTTCGCCATAGCCATAAAATAGAGATACCAGAACAGGTACAAAAACTGCGGATGCACTATTTTGAACAACCCATGCCTTTCGCCACAGACGGTGTCGTGCTGAAACAGGAAATTGAACCCAGAGGAAATCAGTGGCGGTCTGGATCTAACAGTTGGGCTGTGGCGTGGAAGCATCCTTTACGCCATCAGGTTACACAAGTCAGGGAAGTTAATTTTACCATTGGCAGAACGGGCAAAATCTCAGTAGTGCTTGGGCTGGATAAGGTAAAACTGGATGACCGACAAGTCAGCCGAGTCAATATTGGTTCAGTCCGTCGTTGGCGACAGTTGGATGTGTTACCGGGGGATCAGGTGACACTTATACTGGCAGGTCATGGTATCCCGAAATTGGATCAGGTGGTGTGGCGGATTAAAGAGCGGCAGGATATTCAGCCACCAGATAAGCAGCGTTATCATTCACTAAGTTGCCTGACGTTAACGGCGGGTTGTGAACAACAGTTTAATGCTCGACTTAAATGGCTTGGTGAAAATTTGCAAATGACAGGTGTCAGTAGCGGTAGTTGGACAATTTTGACCGAACAGAAGTTAGTCACTGATTTAACCGGTTGGTTAGCGCTTTCAGCTCAACAAATTGCGGCCTTACCGGGAATCGGAGATAAACGGGCACAGGCTATTTATTCACAATTCAGTAAGGCAAAAAATCAGCCTTTTTCCTATTGGATGAAAGGCATTGGGGTGCCTTATATGGATAAGCTGTCTGATGATATTGATCACTGGCAGCAACTGGAGCAGAAATTAGCCGCAGCAGAGTTAAAGCAACAGCTCACTGTCGGGCAATTGAAAAAGTTGTCTGATTTTGTCAGTGACACACAGATTAAAGCGATTGCAGAGAAACTGTCAGTGGCAGGGATGACGGGTTTTGACCGGTAAAACGGGGTCGTGGTTAACCCCGTGGGTATGGTTCAGTGATCGGAGTGCTCATAATTAAAGACAGGTAATCCAAGGCGGTAGCGAATAGCAACCAATCTTGCTGTCAGACCTACGATCAGGGTAATCAGTACAATGCCGTTTTGCGGTAACGGCGTGTGCTGTAAGCCAATATATAACCAAGCGGAGGTAAAAGAGACACCCGCATAAATCTCTTTCTGGAAAACCAACGGAATGGTATTACACAACATATCGCGTAACACGCCACCGAAAACACCGGTGATAACCGCAGCAATGGAAGCAATGATTGGGCCGTAGTTCATATCTAGTGCAATCTGCGCACCGATAATGGAGAAAACAATCAAGCCAATGGCATCGAGGATAAGAAATAGACGACGTAAATGCTTCATCATGGGAGCAACCCAAGTGGTGATTACGGCGGCACAGGCAACGGTGACGATATATTCAGGGTCTTTAACCCAACCGAGGGGATAATGCCCTAGTAGTATATCCCGAACGGAGCCGCCGCCAATCGCTGTTACGGAAGCAATAATAATCACGCCGAACATATCCATTTTACGGCGGCCCGCGGCTAAAGCGCCGGTCATCGCTTCAGCGGTAATTCCAATGATATAAAGAACACTTAGTAACATAGATAATGAAATGTACGTGGCATAAAAAAGTAAGAGTAATGTCGAAGTGGTAAAGTCTCGACTGAAATTTTTTAGTTCCATCCATTTCGGATTAATATTATTTATCCGAAAAAACCTGATATAAGGATAATAAAATGGCCTTTCAGGAACGACAAATCACGTTTGATAATCGCAGCCACCAGCTTACCAATATTAATGTTTGGACACCTGACAGTCAGTGGTTAGTTTATGATGTTCGTCCTCATAGTGCTTCTTTTACCGGTTTAACGATAGAAAAAATTCATGTACAGAGTGGAAAAACAGAAATTATCTATCAGGCTAAAGAGGGGGCTCATGTTGGCGTGGTGACAGTCAGCCCAACAGAACCTGCCCGATATGCGTTTATTCATGGGCCAGAATGCCCAGATGAGCAATGGTATTATGACTTTCATCACCGTCGGGGGGTAATTGTCAGTGAGGATTCTCTGGGAAAAGCAGTTACGCTGGATGCCATGGATATTACCGTCCCTTATACCCCGGGAGCGTTGCGCGGAGGTAGTCATGTTCATGTATTTAGTCCGGATGGTAGCCGTCTGAGTTTTACTTATAACGACCATGTTATGCATGAGCTTGATTCAGCGCTTGATTTGCGCAATATCGCCGTTGCTGTGCCCCTCAAACCAGTTGAACCACCTAAACACCATCCTCGTGAACATGATGGTAGCTATTTCTCCGTTGTCGTCAGTAGTACAACGCCTCAACCGGAGCCGGGCAGTGATGATATTAACCGCGCCTATGAAGAGTGTTGGGTAGGTCAAGCAGGATATTGTAAAGCGGATGGTCATTGGCAGCGTTGGGCATTGGCATTTATTGGCGATACTATTTCTGCAACAGGGGAAAAAGTACCGGAAGTCTATATTGTTGATTTACCCGAACAGGATGCTGATTATTCAATAGCAGGGGAAAAACCACTGGCAGGTACGGAAACGACATTACCTGCACCGCCTGCTAATATCATGCAGCGTCGTCTGACATTTACCAGCCATAAGCGTTGGCCGGGGGTAGTCAATAATCCACGTCATTGGTTACGTGCTTCACCGGATGGTGAGCAGATTGGTTTTCTGATGAGAGATGATGATGGTATTGTGCAACTGTGGACAATATCGCCAAATGGTGGAGAACCGCGTCAGATAACCCAGAGTTATTGTGGCATTCAATCTGCTTTTAGTTGGGAAAGTAGCGGTCAGTTTGTTGCTTTTATTTGTGATAACAGCGTGATGCTATGCAATGTACAAAATGGTCAAATGCAGCGTTTAACAAGACGTACAGAAAAAGCGCCTGCGGCGGAAGCGGTGGTGATTTCACCGGATAGCCATCATGTTGTATTTATGCGTGAAGTCGATGGTGATATGCAAATTTTCCTGGTAGAAACCGGGATAAAATAAATACATTTGCTACCAGTTGGTTATCCACTGGTGGCAATAAATAAACCGGAACGGATTATCAATTAATTGGTTTTGGTTTGACGTTGTGCTTTTTCTATTTTTTCAATTCGCTTTTTTGGTGAACTTGCTGATTGATCTTCGTTAGATTTTATATAGTCATAAGGTAATAAGAGAGTATCTAATAGCGCAGAAAAAGGCAGATCAACCGCAAGTAATGGTTTCATTACCCAACCTGTATCTTTGTCTTTTAACATTTCAATGTTAGCTTTAGCGCCGGGATAATAACCGCGGCTAGGCCCTGAATGTGTCATGATGCTGGTACACCCGCTGATTAACAACCATCCTAATGTGACGCAAAATAGAATTAATTTACTACTCTTCATCGGTTTTATCGATCTCGTATGGCTAATTCGCTGAAATAGTTCGCCCTTGTGTGAGCTTGTTGAGTGATCTTTATTTCCCAAAATCCCTTAACGAAGAGCTTTGACATCAATCACTATAATCACGTCATGCAACATTGACCATAGTACTGATACCAAAAAGTCGTAAATTTTTTATGTAACAGGATTTTTTTCTGTTTTCTAATTAATAAAAAATAATGTGAGTTATCATAATAATTCGAACAGTCTATAAATTAAGTAATTTTTCAGGCTAAAACGATTTGGCTTTTGCTAATGCTATTCACAGTACTAATGGGGCCGCCGCGCTCTCTTATGTGACTGTGTACCCGCTGGCAATGTTTTTGAGAATTATATCACCGCAGTTATTAGCGGTTCTTTTTTGGGCTTTATAGTAAAAGACCTAAAAGTGCTGCCGATGGGGGTTAGAAGGTCAGGTTGATCCGCCAAATCCTATTGAAGCTATAAAATTCCGTATGGAGCAGATGGGCCTCACAGCGAAAGACCTTGAACCAGCAATAGGTCGAGTTAATCGTGTTTATGAAGTGCTAAACGGTAAGCGCAATTTAACACTACCAATGATTCGGAAACTGAATAAACAGTTTGGCATATCGGCTGAAAGTCTCATTAATGCGTAATCCACTCTTGCATTAGCCATCAGTAAACGCACAGAAACCCGCCTATTCGAGGCATTGGATTTAAAAATTTCTGATTGAATAGAGGCTGCTTAAGGAGAGTAGGCAAACAAGGAGTGTTTCTTTCTCTTCTTTATGCATAAAGCATTCTACAAATTCTGAAAATAATCATGTAAAGTCCTCGTTGTCATTTAGCTCCTGCATTTCCGAGCAGGAGCTTTTTTACTATTTATTTACTATTTATTATTTTATTTACTATTTATTATTTTATTTACTATTGATTTCAGGCTGCTTGCTGATGTGCCCGCTCAATTTCTTCTGCCAGAATCGCAATCCCTTTGGCAATACTTTCTGGATCAGGAACATAATTCATACGCATGCATTCATGAGCATGCGGCCAGTTTTGCTCCAGTCCGGGGAAGAAATAGTGACCTGGAACCATTAACACACCACGTTTTTTCAGTCTTTGATAAAGCGTTTCTGTGGTTATTGGCAGGTTTTTAAACCACAGCCACAGAAAAATGGCGCCTTCTGGTTTATGGATAAGGCAAAGTTCTGCCGGCAGATAACGACGGATAATCTGAATCACGTCCTGAACCCGTTGTTGATAGAACGGGCGGATAACGTCCTGTGACAAACGAAGCAGGTCATTGCGGCGGATCATTTCTAATGCCATTGCGGGGCCCACACCGCCCGGCGCAAGGCTGATGATGCCATTCATATTACTGACGGCATTGATGATTTTATCGTTAGCGATAATGATTCCGCAGCGTGAACCGGGCAGCCCTAATTTGGATAGACTCATGCACAGAATAGTATTGCGATTCCACAATGGTGTAGCTTCGCTGAAAATAATACCTGGGAATGGCACGCCATAAGCATTATCAATGAGTAATGGAATTTGGTGTTGTTGGGCCAGACAATCTAGCCGTTGTAACTCTTCATCAGTGATAACGTTACCCGTTGGGTTGGTTGGGCGAGAAACACAGATCAGGCCAATATCTTCGGTAATATTGAGATGGTCAAAATCAACATGATATTTGAATTGGCCTTCTGGCAATAATTCAATATTGGGTTTATTGGCGACAAATAAGCCTTCATCCAGCCCTGAGTCGGAATAACCAATATATTCCGGTGCTAGTGGAAACAGTACCTTGCGGACAGAACCATCTTCTCCGCGTCCAGCTAGCAGGTTAAATAGATAAAAGAATGCACTTTGGCTGCCATTGGTCAGGGCAATATTTTGTGTACCAATCTCCCAACCCAATTTTTCGCGCAACATCTCTGCCAATGCTTGAATCAATGTATCCTTTCCTTGAGGTCCATCATAGTTGCATAGCGTATCCGTGAGTTGACCGTTTGCGGCCATTTCTGTCAGTAGTTGCTGAAAATAGTCATCCATTTCCGGGATATGTGCCGGGTTGCCACCGCCTAGCATAATTGCGCCAGGCGTCCTCAACCCTTGATTAAGGTCATTCATCAGGCGAGTTATGCCTGCATCTTGTGTGAATTTGTTACCAAATTGAGAAAAAATCATAGCCACGTTCGTTGTTGGAGTGTTGTTTGGATTTAAGAGACATAACACCATACTCCGCGCACTATTGGGGTGCAATCTGGAAAATTATGACTATTGGTTATTTAATATTGCGTTTAATTTAGCATTTAAAATAAAGAACTAAATGTTTGGTTAACATCCAGCTTTATTATTCATATTAATCTTAAGTGCGATAGTAATTCACTGAATTTATTTTCTACATAAACAGTTTATTATATGGTCATTGACCAAACCGGTAGCTTGCATAAATGCATAGCAAGTGGTGCTGCCGATAAATTTGAACCCTCTTTTTTTGAGTGCTTGTGATAACTCATCTGAAAGATCTGTTTTTACCGGCATCTCTGTAGACGTTTCCCAATGATTAATAATGGGTTTGTTATCAACAAAACGCCAGATAAAGCCGCTAAATTCCTCACCCTGTTGTTGCATTTTAAGATATGCCCGCGCATTGTTGATAATGGCGTTAATTTTGGCGCGATTGCGGACAATAGCGAGATCAAGCATCAGCCGTTCTACATCATTTTCATCCATGACGGCAATTTTTGCCGGGTCAAACTGATGAAAACATTTACGATAGCCTTCACGTTTTTTCAGAATAGTCAGCCATGACAGCCCAGATTGTTGTCCTTCCAGACAAATCATTTCAAATAACTTCTGGTTATCTTTTAGCGGCTTCCCCCATTCATTATCATGGTAGGCCAGATATTCCGGGTCAGAAGTAACCCAATGACAGCGTGTTAATTCCATGATGATTATTCCCGATGTTGATGGTTAATAATTGACTGCACTTTAACTGTATATACATACAAGTAAAATAGCCAGATTAAGATTTTTTTATTTCAGGGTGGAATTGAGAGCGAATTCAGGGCTGTATATCTTAAGGTCAAAGGGTATACTGACCCACTTCCTTTCAAATTCATATGTATCGCGTGCGGATCCAACATGCAAAAGTTTGATACCAAGACCTTTCAGGGGCTGATCCTGACATTACAGGATTATTGGGCACGCCAGGGCTGTACCATTGTCCAACCACTGGACATGGAAGTCGGTGCTGGTACTTCTCATCCAATAACTTGTCTGCGAGCACTTGGCCCAGAGCCCATTGCCGCTGCTTATGTGCAACCTTCCCGTCGTCCTACGGATGGCCGATACGGTGAAAACCCGAATCGCTTACAACATTACTATCAGTTTCAGGTCATTATTAAACCATCCCCAGACAATATTCAGGAATTATATCTGGATTCTCTGAAGGAGCTAGGGTTAGACCCAACGGTTCATGACATCCGTTTTGTTGAAGATAACTGGGAAAACCCAACGTTAGGCGCTTGGGGATTGGGTTGGGAAGTGTGGCTTAACGGCATGGAAGTGACTCAGTTTACTTACTTCCAACAGGTAGGTGGCCTTGAGTGTAAACCAGTCACGGGTGAAATTACTTATGGTCTTGAGCGTCTGGCAATGTATATCCAGGGCGTGGACAGTGTTTATGATCTGGTTTGGTGTGATGGCCCACTGGGCAAAACCACTTATGGCGATATTTATCATCAAAATGAAGTGGAACAATCCACTTATAATTTTGAACATGCAGATGTCAATTTCCTGTTTACCTGTTTCGAACAATATGAAAAAGAGGCTCAGAACCTGCTGGCGCTAGAAACGCCGCTGCCGCTGCCAGCTTATGAACGTATTCTCAAAGCGGGTCATACATTCAATCTGTTGGATGCTCGTAAAGCTATCTCGGTGACTGAACGTCAGCGTTATATCCTGCGTATTCGCACCCTGACCAAAGCTGTTGCCGAAGCTTACTATGCCTCCCGCGAGGCGTTAGGCTTCCCTATGTGTAAAAAGAATCAGAACTAAGAGGCTGTCATGACTCAACAGACTTTCCTGGTGGAAATCGGCACCGAAGAGTTGCCGCCGAAGGCTCTTCGTTCACTGGCTGAAGCATTTGCGGCTAATTTTGCGGCAGAACTGGATAACGCTAATCTGGCTCATGGTGAAGTGAGCTGGTTTGCCTCTCCGCGCCGTCTGGCACTGAAAGTTGCTAATTTGGATGAGGCGCAAGCTGATCGTGAAGTAGAAAAACGCGGTCCAGCGATTGCTCAGGCATTTGATGCTGAGGGTAAACCGACAAAAGCGGCTGAGGGTTGGGCTCGCGGTTGTGGTATTACGGCTGCTCAGGCTGAACGTTTAGTGACGGATAAAGGCGAATGGCTATTGTATCGCGCTCTGGTTAAAGGCCGTAGTGTCAAAGAGTTGTTGGCGGGTATGGTCAACAATGCGCTAAATAAGTTGCCAATTCCTAAACTGATGCGTTGGAGCGATAAAGAGACTCAGTTTGTTCGCCCAGTTCATACCGTTACCATGTTGTTTGGTGATGAACTGATTGAAGGCGAAATTCTGGGTATTAAATCTGCACGTGTTATTCGTGGTCACCGCTTTATGGGTGAATCTGAGTTTACGATTGATAACGCGGAACAATATCCAGCGATTTTGCAGCAACGCGGTAAAGTGCTTGCGAATTATACAACCCGTAAGGCACTCATTAAGCAAGATGTAGAACAGGCCGCGATTAAGTTGGGCGGCATTGCTGATATCAGTGACAGCCTGCTGGAAGAAGTCACTTCATTGGTTGAATGGCCGGTTGTGCTGACGGCGAAATTTGAAGAGAAATTCCTTGAAGTGCCAGCCGAAGCATTGGTTTACACCATGAAAGGTGACCAAAAATACTTCCCGGTTTATGACAATGCCGGCAAGTTGATGGCGAACTTTATCTTTGTTGCTAACATTGAATCTTCTGATCCACAGCAAATCATTGCCGGTAATGAAAAGGTGGTTCGTCCACGCTTGGCTGACGCGGAGTTCTTCTTTAAGACGGATCGTAAACAGCGTCTGGAAGATAAGCTACCTCGTCTGGAAACAGTTTTGTTCCAGAAACAACTTGGTACTTTGCGTGATAAAACCGATCGTATTCAGGCGTTGGCTGGTTGGATTGCAGAGAAGATCGGCGCTGATGTGAATCATGCTACCCGTGCTGGTTTGTTGTCTAAATGTGACTTGATGACCAACATGGTATTTGAGTTCACTGATACGCAAGGTGTGATGGGAATGCATTACGCCCGTCATGACGGTGAAGCAGAGGATGTTGCTCTGGCATTGAATGAGCAGTATCAACCGCGTTTTGCCGGTGATGAGCTGCCTTCTACCGGTGTTTCTTGTGCGTTAGCGATTGCGGACAAAATGGATACTCTGGCGGGTATTTTTGGCATTGGTCAGCATCCGAAAGGTGATAAAGATCCGTTTGCACTGCGTCGTGCCGCGCTGGGTGCTTTGCGTATTATCGTTGAGAAGAAATTGCCACTGGATTTGCAGGCATTGACAGAAGAAGCGGTTCGTCTGTATGGCGACAAGCTGACCAATGCCAAAGTCACTGATGATGTGGTTGAGTTTATGCTTGGCCGTTTCCGTGCCTGGTATCAGGAGCAGGGTTACAGCATTGATACCATTCAGGCTGTGTTGGCGCGTCGTCCAACGCAACCGGCTGATTTCGATGCCCGTGTTAAAGCGGTGACTCACTTCCGTACATTGGATGAAGCGACAGCGCTGGCCGCCGCGAATAAGCGCGTTTCTAACATTCTGGCTAAGTCTGAAGAGACACTGAATGAGAAAGTGAGTGCTTCTGTGCTGAAAGCACCGGAAGAGGTGAAACTGGCAACGTATCTGGTGGTTTTACAGGATAAGCTGGCACCTTTATTTGCTGAGGGACGCTATCAGGAAGCGTTGGTTGAATTGGCATCTCTGCGTGAAGTTGTCGATGCTTTCTTTGACAATGTGATGGTAATGGATGAAGACCAGCAGGTGCGTGTGAACCGCTTAACTTTGTTAAGTGAATTGCGTGATCTGTTCCTGAGAGTTGCTGATATTTCGTTATTGCAATAGTGATTTGAAATAGCCAGTTCCGGCTGTTGTGGAATGCAATGATTGGAACCTTAGTTTTTACTTCTACGGATAAAGGTTTTTTTTGCAAAAATTGTGAGAGAGTGCAATATAGCTGCATTCCCGTTGTTTTTAACAGCAACTAATCCCTGATTATCAAAAAGGTATTGACGGCCTACAACGAGCGCAGTAAGATGCGCATCGTTTTCGGCGAGTAGCGCAGCTTGGTAGCGCAACTGGTTTGGGACCAGTGGGTCGGAGGTTCGAATCCTCTCTCGCCGACCAAATTCACTAAAAGCTTTGTTTATAGGTATCCGAACAAGGCCAGAAATAAGTACAAAAGCAGCAAGTCATTACGACTTGTTGCTTTTTTTCTATAAGAAACCTGCCTAATTCCTTGTCATTGCTGAGTATTAAGTTCTTTACGCTAATTGCTTATGATAGTAAATATTATTACGTGATTTGAGTTTGTTTTACGTTCTTGATATCAATGGATAAATGAGGTTAACTCTTGGAGTAGTTATATATTTAGTTTTTCAAATTTTTGAATGATTGATTATAATGGTTATGGTAACCAATTGATTTTAATTTGGAAAAAGCATATTTTTTGTGGTGAAATGTTAGGACAAGAATATGTTTATAATGGTAAAATTTGGGGATTTATTGGGATAACTTATATGTATCGGGCTAAAAACTTGTGTTGAATTTTGAAAAGATGAAAGCTATTGACCTGTTTGCTGGCGCTGGCGGTTTCTCTCTTGCTGCCTTTAATCTTGGAATTCAGATAGTTGCTGCGATTGAAATTGATGCCTTAGCATGTGAGACATATAGAAATAATCTTATTAGAAATAGGTGTTTGGGAACTCATCTTATCAATAAAGATATTTTAAACGTTGACCCTAATGAATTTATGAAAGATGTGGGACTCAAAACGAAGGAACTGGATATCTTGATGGGAGGACCCCCATGCCAAGGTTTCTCATCTCATAGGATCAAAAATTCAGGTGTTGATGACCCCAGAAATGCTTTACTTATTAGTTATTTTGACTTTGTAAGTACTTTGAAACCAAAAATATTTCTTTTGGAGAATGTACCGGGACTACTTTGGGATAGGCATAAATCTTATTTAGAGAAATTTAAGTTTCTAGCCGAAGAACACGGGTATCATCTGTTTGAGCCGGAAAGAATTAATGCTAAGGATTTTGGTGTTCCTCAGAATAGGAGTAGGGTTTTTATAGTTGGCGTTCGCCAAGAAATAAAAGTCCAAGGTGACTCATGGCCCCCAAATCCGACTCATTTTAAAGACAAAACGCCGTTATGGAAAAGTGCATCTGAAGTTTTTGAAAAGCCTTCTCAATCGATAATGCGTAAAATAAATAGAGTGTTGGGAGAAGAAATTACAAGTAAATTATCTTTTGGTGAGACTATTCAGGTTCCAACTCAAGATCTCTCTGCTATCCATATGATTCATTCCGAAGATCTAATTAGACGTTTTTCAACGACCCCTATTAATGGTAGTAGAGAAGATATAGACTTTACTCTACCCTGTCATTCTAATGGATATAAAGGTCATAAAGATGTATATGGGAGGATTCGATTAGCACAGCCAGGGCCGACTATTACTACTGGTTGTATAAATCCATCAAAAGGACGGTTTCTTCACCCTTGGCTTAATCATGGTATTACTATTAGGCATGCAGCACGTTTCCAAACTTTTCCAGATGACTATCTATTCTCAGGGGGAATAATTAGTCAGTCCCGTCAAGTTGGTAATGCTGTGCCGGTCATACTTGGTGAAGCTGTAATCCGAGCTGCATTAGATTGTTTGGATATAAAGTGAATAGATTAGGAGAGGTCATATGGTTAATTCTGTTATTTTTCAGACTCGAGCGAGAACAATTGATCATCTAGGAAGAGAGCAAATAGCTGATTGCCCAACAGCTATTTCTGAACTCTGGAAAAATGCTTTTGACGCATATGCAAGGAAAGTTGAATTGCATATCTTTAATGAAAAAATTTCCGTTGCCGCATTAGTTGATGATGGTCATGGTATGAATCGTGAGGAATTTGAGACAAAATGGTTAACTGTTGGAACTGAATCAAAAGCATCTAAGAAAGAAACGCCTAAGGGGGATATGAATGGCTTACCATCGAGAGTTAAGCAAGGGCAAAAAGGGATAGGCCGCTTATCTTGTGCAGCTCTCGGTAGTTTATTGCTTCTCATTTCAAAAAGAAAAGATTCGCCTTTTGTTGCAGCATTAATAGATTGGCGTTTATTTGAAAACCCTTATCTCTATTTACACGATATTAGAATTCCTGTTATTGAATTCACGAAAAAAGAGGAACTTTATGATCTGTTGCCATCTTTATTCAATATATTAGTAAATAACATCATTGGTGATTCTAATAAAGATGATGAAAGTTATGATAAGCATCGTAATAAAAGAATCCTTGATTCTTGGGAAAAATATGAACAGCAGGAACTAAGTGAAGGTAAAACATCAACTAAATCGGCAGTTCTAAATACGGTTATTCATAGTGTTTTTACTGATGATCATTTAATTCGTTGGTCAGTTTGGAATGGGGAGTCCGATAGAGGAACGGTAATGCTACTTAGTGGGTTGCATGACGATCTTATCGCTCAACTAACCACAAGCTCTATTGAAGATGATGACGGACCTACTAGAAGGGCTAGGGAACGGTTTATTCAAACATTATCTAATTTTACTGATCCATTTTTAAGAGATAATGAAGTGGATAATAATATTAATTTTGTTACCTCAGTTATCGCTTGGCTTGGTCATATTAGATATCCTGTTATTGATGAAGTTAGAGAATTTGATATTCATGATTTAGAAGAACTTGAACATATTGTTGAAGGTGTTGTTAATGAAGATGGTTACTTTCATGGTCGAGTGAAGGCATTCGGGCAGTGGTTTGAAAATGTTATAATCAAACCTAAAATAGCTTATAAAACACGGGTAGATACTAAAGTTGGTCCATTTAGTATACGTTTAGGGACATTTGAGCAACAGATTAACAGTTCCACTTTATCAAAAGAACAGCACAGTAATTTTAAGGCTTGGTGTGAGAAATATGCTGGTTTAAGAATTTATCGTGATTACTTACGGGTAATGCCTTATGGTCGAGAGGACAATGATTACTTTGAAATTGAAAAACGTAGGTCATACCATGCAGGGCGTCATTTTTGGTCCAATCGCCGTTTGTTCGGGCGTATATTAATTAGTCGAGATAATAATCCTAATTTGAGAGATAAAGCAGGTAGAGAGGGACTGCTGGATAATAAGGCAGCAAAGATATTTAAAGAAATAGTAGAAAAAATACTACAAGATACTGCTGATCGTTTTATAGGCGGTGAATCTGATATACGAATGCCAATAATAAACGATATTAGGAAAAGAAAAGAAAAGGAAAAAGTAGAAGAAGATAAGAAGAAATTAATTAAAAAAGAACGAAGGAGGATTAAAGAGGCAATTAACGAAAATTTTACCAAGTTAAAATCTCTTCTGAATAAATTGGAAGAAATATTAGAGATACTGTCCATTAAAAATAATATTAATGATATAGATAGTGCAACAAAAATAAAAGAAGAAATTAGTTATATGTCTTCATTATTAACTACTTTTTCATTGAGTCCTGTACCAAAAAACTTAGGTTCAATTGATGATAAATATCGTGAATATCGTAATGTAGAAATTGCTGCCAAGGATTATATTAAACGTTTGGATGCTAGTATTAATGAGCTTCTTGATAAATTAGTTGATAAAAAAGATATTGATATCGCTCTGTCTGTTTTTAGGAGTAAACGTGCTAGGATTCACTCTCAAATAAGAAAATGGTCTGTACATGGAAGGGAGTTATTAGAGAGTGAATTAAAAAAATTTAATGATTTGGTTGATGAAAGAAACAAGGCTTTTGATTCTAGCCTTTCTGAAACTTTAGAGGATTTACATCTTAACCAATTAACATTAAGTCAGGTTTTAACTAAGATTGATGCTGAATATGAGATTATTGAAGTAGAGAATCGTCAACGTTTATTGCCATATATTACTGCGTTGGAAAATATTCGTGAACAAATTGATTTAGAAGGGTTGGCAATTCATTCACTAAATGAAACAACTAGACTAAAAGAGGAAGTTGAGAGATTAAATGGATTAGCTCAATTAGGTATTACAGTTGAAATTATTGGGCATGAAATTGAGGGGCTTGATATGACAATGGAACGAGGTTTAAAAGCTCTCCGGCAATCTTCTTTTACAGATTTCCAACGAAAATCTTATGATGAGGTTGTTTATGCCCAAAAGGGATTAAGTGAGAGACTTCGTTTTTTGAGTCCTTTGAAATTGTCTGGTGAAAAGGTTCGAAGACTGATTAGTGGTGATGATATTTACCAATATGTTAGTAAGTTCTTTGGCGACTCTTTTGAGAGTAAAGGAATTATTTTTAGTCAAACTGAGCAGTTCAGTAAATTCACAATATATGATCAGCCATCTCGTATTTATCCTGTGTTTATTAACCTTATTAATAATGCACGCTTTTGGGTCTGCCAATATGAAGAAAATAAACGTAAAATTATCTTAGATGTAAAAAATAATGAGGTTTTTGTTGCAGATTCTGGCCCTGGTGTTGATTTGTCAGATATTGATTCTCTATTTACTCTTTTTTTCTCACGTAAACCAAGAGGAGGGAGAGGTATAGGATTATATTTATGTAAAGTTAATTTACAAGCATCTGGTCATGCTATTCGTTATGAGACTAATAGTGAAAACAAGATCTTGACTGGTGCTAATTTTGCCATTTTATTCAAAGGGATAAATTAATGTCTGTATTTGATAAATATACAAACTACGAGGATCTTGTTAAGGCTTCTTTTTTGGAGCCGATTAGAACAGTTACTGTCATTGATGATGAATATCCAACGTTTGATTCACTCTTGCAAAATAAAAATGATAAAAAACCTGTTGATATTCAGAGATTACAAAAGGTTATTAGCTTATGTAGAAATGAAAATAATAATTGGCAATTAGATGTATATGATGGACAAGAAAAAGGTAATATTCCGGTAAGACATTTTCATCAGAGTGATTTACTGATATTAGATTATCATTTAGATGGAAATGATAGTGAAGGACGCTGTGAAAAGACGTTAAAGATCATTAATGAACTTTCATCTAACCTACATTTTAATATGATTTTGGTGCATACTAATGGTCATAGTGGTAATCTAGATAGTGTCATATTAGATATAATTTGCTGTTTACAGAAAGCTCCTGAAATAAATAATATGTCAGAATCTGATAGTAAAATTATTGATGAAGCATTAGATGAGTGGATGGATGAAGATAATGATATAATTGATAGACTAATTGCGTCCTTAGATAATTTTAGTTTTTTGAAGATTATTAGAGAATATGGTAGGGATTATAGAGAATATAGCATTGATAATAGCATTTTAGAGCTTCAGGAATTTAACTATATTTATAGATCAAAGCCTAAAGATGTTGAAATTAATTACCTTCTTTTACTTGGCTGGATTTTTTCAAAAAAAAATGAAAAGATGATAAGCGACGGATTCTTCTCAACGGAGTCTGCGATGAATTTAGAATGGGAAAAGAAAGTAGAAACTAATTGGATAAAAACAGATAGTGTATTTATTACCGTTGTCCATAAAAGAGATGATGTGGAAGAATTACCAAATAAACTTTGTGAGGCATTAATGGATTGGATGCCTCATCCACATTATTTATTATTAAATAGACTGAAAATGATATTAGATAATGAAGGATCTTCTATTATTAATAAAATAATTGATAAGAAATATTTACAAGCTCATTGGTTTAGAGATGTTTTTTCAAGTGATGAAGATATACTGCCGAGTAAAATATGGACATTAATAAATAATCATTTGGAGGAATTATCTTATATTACTAAGGAAGATCTTTCTAACTATACTCGCAAGATGATTGAGATTATAAATATAAAGGAACCAAGTTTAAAAGAACAATTTGAGTTGGATGATTATGATAAAAATAAGCATGAAATTATTTTACATGTAAACTGTTTTAATTGTTCTAAATCTGTAGAAGGGCAACATTTAATCACAGGACATATAATTAAAATTGATAATGATTATTGGTTGTGCACGACACCTGCCTGCGATCTCGTGCCTGATAGAAAGACTAATGATGATTTATCTAAAAATCAACCTATAAAAATTAGATTAATGAAGCTTCATTCTGTTGATTGTTCTACATCTAAGAAAATGGAAAAGATGCTAAAAAAGATAAATGATAAGAAGGTGGTTTTTATAAAAGAATTAGGTGATAATAAGATTACTTCATTAGGAGTAGTTTCTGATATATATTCATCTAATCAGAGTCCGGTAGTGGAAAAATTTTATGTATCTAATCAAGGTAAATTTGATGATATAAATACTAAATTACTATTATTTAGAACTAGGATAGATCTGGAAGGTATTCCTGTTAGCCAACAAGTGGAAGGCAGAGTAGTCGCTCAACTTAGGTATGAATATGCGCTAAATTATTTACGTAGTGTTGGTGAATATTATAGCCGTATAGGATTGGGTTATATATCTTTTTGATAATTATTTATAAAACAAACTATTATGTCTGAATATAGAAATAAAGAAGCCCGCAGTAAAAATATGCGAGCTGTAAGAAAAGAAAATACAGATATAGAACAAATAGTTAGTGATCTATTGTGTTCATTAGAACTTGTTTATGAAGTTCAGGTTTCTGAATTATTCGGGAAACCTGACTTTGTGTTAAATGATTATCATGCCGTGATATTTGTTCATGGATGTTTCTGGCATCATCATAATTGCAAGAAAGCTAATTTACCTAAAACACATAGAGATTTTTGGAAAATAAAAATAAACAATAATATCTTAAGAGATAGAAGAAATATCTCCAGTTTATTGAAAGAAAACTGGAGAGTTTTAATCATTTGGGAGTGTTCGCTAAAAGGAAAAAATAAATTAACTAGGCGAGAACTGTGTGAACGTTTGGAAGAGTGGATATGTGAGGGCCCAAACTATTCTTGTATTGATTCAAAAGGTATTCATTTTATTGATAAACGTATAGAGCTTTAAGTGTACCATTAATAAAACTGAATAATCTCAGGTTCTTCACATCCAATCTCAGAGAATGTCAAATTAAAGCTTGGTTCTTTAGGTTGGAAAATATATGCAACTCATGATTAAAATCTATCTCAGTAGGCGTAATTTTGCAGGCCATTCCTGTGAGTGAATAGTGAACACAGATAGTGCGGAGAAACCGGAGTGTACACATAGTAGTAGTCTCTTGATTTTCCCTTATCCATACTGGTGGTAGGAAAAAAATCGCTATATTCTGTTCCGTTTTGGTTAGTACTGATTGTCAGGTTATTGACAAAGTGTTGGATTTTTATTCAGCGCTTTTTTTAATAAAAGTCTGTTCAAAAAACGGTGCTTATCGCTATGTTAAAATACCTCCACTATAAACTTTTCTTCCAGAAAAGAGCTCTCTTGAAGTGCTGGTGCTTGAAAAGTATTTTAGTTCTTCAGATCGATTCAGCCATTGATTTTGAATTCATCCGCGAGAGGTTGTGTTACTGTTGTAACAATGGTCGCCCTGCTATTGGATCCAGTGATACTATTAGGATGATGCGGCTGAGTTATTTATTTGGCATTCTCAATAATGAGCGTCACTAATGCAGGAGGTTCAGGTCAATATGGCTTCGTCTAGGGCCAGGGGCGGGATTCTATTTTGCACAAAAATAAACCAATAGACGGATGTTGATAATCTTGCCCTGGCCTAGGGCTGACAGAAAAATAGCCTGATACCTCTGCTTTTAGCCGGAATCGCTGTTGCTATTTTTATGGCAGTGACATTTTCTAGCAAATATCGTGGAGCAGGCTATCAGAAAAGGGTTCTTGACCAAGTTGATGCCGTGAAGCAAAAAAATTTATGCCCGCCGTTAAGGAAACGGTAGAACACAGTTTTGCCGATGCTAAGCACTACCGTGGGCATTGCTATGCTCGGTTCAGGGGATTGATGAGAGTTTAGATGCAATGCTAGCTGTCAGAAATAGCCTAAAGTATCAATAAGATAGCGTTGACGATCGCAACGTTTTGTTATTTTTATTGCTGGATAAAGGGGCATTCGGTGCGGCAAGGGCAAAAATATCGCATCAGTGGGTGTCACATTGGTCTAATGGGGAAAATGGGCCACAACATTTTTCATCATGAAAGAAACAAACCATGTTCTTTTAAACGAGGCTTGTCAGCGGCTTGAAGCCTTACAGTCTTTTCTGTAAGGCTTTTTGCTATCCGGAAGCATTTACTCAACAACCACAGTTGTTTGGTACATTGGTTTGCATAACTTTAGTATCAGTATCAAATTGCTGCGGTGTTCCACAGTTGAAAAGACCATAATGCTTTTCCCCATCACCAATTAAATCAAACAATATATGGTAACGGCTTTTGGTCATCATCTTGGCAGTATTGCGGCATACGGGGACAGCTCTGCCGGTCTCAAAAATATGTTCTCGATCAAGCACAAATTGATCAGGTGCATCTGGTAAATTGCCTTTATAAATTGCAACTTGGCCATAGTCCTCGCAGCGATCTTCCAAGTCTAATTTGAACAGCCTTAACGTCATTGAATACAGTTTTGCACCGCCTAGCTTCGCTTCGATCTCCTTATTATTCATAGATTTCAAACTGCTATTAATGACACGAACATCATGAAACCCGGCTGTTCTTGCCAGCCGTATGAAATCTTCAAAGTACATCGCGTCACCGATACACTCACAAACAATTTGTGAGTCATTTTTCAGTGATTGCTCCAGCCTTCTATCTAAAAAAATGTCAGAAAAATAGATTTCACCGCCAGATTTGAGTAAACGAGCCATACCTGCCAACACGCTTGCTTTGGATATAGATAGGTTGATGACACAGTTTGAGACGATAACGTCTATACTTTCAGGTGGTAAATCAAGTTCCTCTAGTGACTCGATATAGCCTTGTTGAAAATGCACATTGGTGGATGGATAGTTAAAGATTTGACGATGATAATCCACAAAACTCTGGGCAAACTCGATTTGTTCTACCGTTGCATCAATACCAATAACTTTACCTTCAGTACCTACGAGGTGAGATAGAATAAAACAGTCCCGCCCACTTCCACATCCCAAGTCTAATACTGTCGTTCCTTCTAGCAAGGGAGGAAAAGGCGTACCACAACCATAAAAACGGCTCTGTACATCAGGATGGATAAGCTTAAGAACTTCTTTGATTCTGTCTGAAGTGGTGTTGTCCACAGTGCATATATTTATAGCAAGATCCTCTCTACTCGACAGGGTTTTGCCATAATAATGTTGTACTTCTTCAATCCTCTGTTTAAATGATTGTTCATTCATATTTATCTCCTTTGAATTAAATCATCAGCAGGCTGATATTACGTTTCGGTAATTTTGGCGCCAGATTTACAATAGATTCTCATATTCCCGATCAATGCATAGATGTACAATGTATTAAGTCAAAAAAAACCGTCATTGCTGACTATTTCAAGGGATGCCCACTTCCGGCATCCCTTTGAACAGTATTTCAGATGGATATTCTGAACTATTTCACACCAGTCTGATGTTTTTCCAGAACTGCCACATACTCACCATTATTATGTCCTGTACTGTTAGGTGATAGTGTTCATCATTGCACCACGGCATGAAATTTATGTTCCTATTCCATTGTCCCCACAGTGATTTTCAGATCAGAGCAACTATTCCCTGAAGTAGACGATATTATTGGATCAAAACTCAAAAGGAGTTTGGAAGGCCCTCGTGTATATACGCCTATTTCTTGATAATGATAGTTATCAGCAAAACGTAAATTGTGCAGGCAATCCAAAATAATATTGGATGAAACTTCCAATTGACTGAATGAAAATGCAGCCGCAATACAAGCATGTGTACCTGCACCAAAAGCTAAATGTCTCTTTCGATTTGCTTTATGTTGAGAAGTTGCATTCTTTCTTCGATATAGATCAAATTCATTTGGTTTGTGAAAAACCGATGGATCACGATTAGCTGCACCAATCATACAAAATACTGAGGTGCCTTTGGGAATATTGATACCAGAAATAGTGATATCTTTATTTGCTTCTCTTGGAATTAACTGTACTGGTGGCGTCAGACGCAAGGTTTCTTCAAATGCGTCTCGAACTAGACCGCGATCTTTAATCACTGCCTCAAGCATATTCGGATTAGATATTAAGTGATTAAGCGTCATTGCTAATATTTTGTCAGCAGGTTCTATCGCCGCTAATAGAATGTTTAAACTCAATGCTGTAATTTCACTTATGGACATCTCTGTATCTTGACAAAATATAGATATAATATCCTTACCGGGATTACACCGTCTTTGATTTACAATAGGATTTAGTAAGCGAATCAATTTCTGGCCACATTCAAGACTGTGTATTTTTTCTGGCTCTGTTTGGTCAAAATGGGTAACAAAATTGGTGATACCCTTGTGCCATTCAGCTATGTCATGATAGTTATCACTTGGCAATCCAAGAATACCTAATGTCACTAATACCGCGTAATCTCTGCCAAAGTCATTAACAATATCTATATTTCCTTTTTCTATATGAGGTCGTAAGAGATCTTCTGTAATCTTTCGAATCATGGGTTCGTAGTGACTATTAAAATAATCTCTTAAAAGCCCTTGAATCATGAGTTTTCGTTTACACGCATGTTCTTCACCTTCCATTTGAATAAGAACGCGATCCCCCATAACAGATTCCGGTTCAGTTAATGGCTTCGTCTTGAAAATTGAGGATTTTAAAATAGCTTCAACATCCTCATATTTGCCAATAAAATAGCCGTTTCGAGATTGATCAAAATAAACTAAATCTTGCTTATGCAAGATGTCGTAAAAATCGTAAGGGTTTTTTATAAATTTTGGATCTTGAATGCTGAAAGAACTTAATTTAGCCATTATTTTGCTTCCTTTCTAAGGATATTTAGTACTAAGAGCCTATTAACTTTAAACACAGTGATTATCTCATCAGGCTCTTTGTCTTTTATAATTGAGTGACGATTCCGTAACTTTGTTTATCTCCTACTTGTATAGGATAGCTACCGTTAAATAATCCTTTTCCGATTGGCCAAGGGCGGTGATAGAGCAACGTAGAATACTTTACCCCAAGTAATCGAGGGGTATCGAGGTAAAAGGGAATTTCAGCAAAAATATATGGTAATGCTTTATATACTAATTGTAGGTCAATTTGACCAAAATATTGCCCAGTACCTTTTAGTCGCCCTTTTATGGCTTGAAAAGACATATCAAGGCAGATTTTTTTAAAAGATTCTGATTCATTGAAAGCATTTTCAATTTGCGTTTTAAGAGATTGATAATCATGGTTTAGTGCAAAGTCACTAAATTGAATAACTCTGATTGGCTTACTTTTTGACGTTGCTATGGAAATAACATAATCAAGGTTACGTAAATGACGTCTAATTTCACGATGTGTTTTCTTGATAGCTTTAGCATCATCAATTCCACTAGCGACTAAAAGGCGTGAAGCTTCACGTTCACAAGGTAACAATATGTCGACTTGTCGGAAATAATGATTTGACCACTGAATAAGATCCACAACATAGTCCTTTGAAAAACGCGAGTTGAAGGGGCTTATCCCTACTAGTGCATGATCACCTCTCTGAATAATTTGGTCACAACGAGAGGTTTCACCTTGGACAGTAAATGATACTGAATTCTCGTGTAGCAATGTTGAATGGACTGATAATATTTGATTATTCGTTTCTTTTAAGCATTTTTTTTCAGTAGATAACATTTCTATTGACTTTCCATTTTTTAATCTAAATCTGCATAAGCCTGATATAAATTTTTTAATTTTTGTATAGATTTATTACATATCCATTAAAATATTTATACATAAATTTGATCTAACTTAATCTCGTAAAAATGTCAAAAACTATCGAAAGTCAGAGTTAGATAAACCGCATTTCGAACCGATAGATGAATTGATGTTAAATGAGTCTTTACCCATTTTGGCGACTGTTAAAAAAGTGAGACGAAAATCGGGTATAAAAATGCATTGTCCCCCTTGGGAATAGATAGCATTCTCTAATAAGAAGGTTGTTCAGATAACAACGCTTAATGCTGTATTTTTAACTTTACATCAACATGCTTCGCCATATTAGTCAGGTGGCGATTTTATTTGAGTATATCGACAGATATTCTGTTTATATGGCTAAATCAATGGCAAGAGCTTGTAACTATTTTTCGTCCGTAAACTTATAGGCTTTGGTAGATAAATTAAATACTTAAAAAACAAATCATTAAAAAAGGTGGATTCGACTAATAATATCATAGTAAAAAATAACATTTAATTACTATCAATGACATTTAATTCATCCATCTGAGAAATATATCTCATTCATTGAATGACTTGTTTGAAAAAAGATAAGAATGGTGTATGAATATTATCTTCTATGAACATTGAATGGAATGTAAATGTGAAATTAAATGACATAGGTAACACAATTTTACTCGAAATTAATAAGTTTAGAATAAACGGTAATAGAGTATTTTCGGAGTGTGAATATCACTGGAAAAAGCTATCTCTCTCTTTACAGGAATACTATTAGCAATGGCTGGATGGTATCCTTATTGTTTGAATGAGATGAATAATACTGTTGTACAGATCAGTTCTGAACATTTTGAAGGAAAAATGGATCTCAATGGTATTAAGTTGGATGATTGCGTCTCTATTATTGATGATACGTTAAGTACAGGAAGTGCGGAGATTAAAGATAAATTTGCAATAATAAAATCAGTTCAATATCGGAAATCTAATTTTTGGAATAAGAAAATAATAGGTGATATATGTCTTCATATAATGGCGTAATATATGGGGTTATTTTTTGCCTCATCAGTGCAGCATTTGATGTGTTTGTTGCGTATTTAACGCAATCGATAAATTCAGCTATTGTTATCTTTTATTGCTTTATATCATCTACTTTATTATTTATGACGATAAGTATTTTCAAAGGGATTGATCAATTAATTGTGAAGGTTCGCAAGAACACCTTATTGGTGTTAATTGTTAATGTCTCAATTCTATTAAATTGGGGAGGATTAATCATTTCGCTGCGTTTTCTTGAGCCTGCAATAGTGGGTGTCGCTTCAGTGGCTTGCGGCCCGGCGATAACAATCCTCCTCTCGTCTTTTATCGATAAAGACGAGGCAAAAACAGAAAAATTGGAAGTTGTCATATCTTGGTTAGTTCTCATTGGGGTAGGTGTGATGCTGGTAAATGCATTTTTAGGAAATAGTGGATTATCATCAACCTCAATTCAGGATAGGATTATTGGCATTGTGAGTGTGATAATCGGTGCTGTAGGAACGGTATTATACACGATTTTTTCTAAGAAATTATTCAAGGAGAAATGGCAAACATATGAGATATTGTCTGTTAGAAGTATTTTAATGGTGATACTTTCATTTTGTTATATTTCACTATCCGATGTTTCTCTTACACTGAATATCGATATGATTCTTCCAATGTTTATTCTTGTTGCTGTTGGACACTTACTTCCAATCTATCTTGTACTGAAGACAATTAATGCCATTACCCCCCTTCATGTTTCTTTGTTATTTCTGCTAATACCTGTATTTACGATTCTTTTTCAATATCTTGATTCACGTATAGCGTTTTCTATTGAAAGTTTGATTGCAGCTTCGGTTATAGTTTCTTTGTTAACTATTCTTGGTTTAAGTAAGATAAGAAAAGACAAAAGGGTATATACCTAATAGATTTCGAGTTGCAGCGCGGCGGCAAGTGAATGAATCCCCAGGAGCATAGATAACGATGTGACTGGGGTGAGTGAAAGCAGCCAACAAAGCAGCAGCTTGAAGGATGAAGGGTATAATGAGGTATAAATAGATGGAATACTACGACCGATAATAGCTAAATTAACAATAGATTTAGGTAAAATTAGTGATACCGTTATGTCTATTATTGAACTGGGGAATTTTTACAAGGCTATAAAGAGAGAGGCTTATAAACTCATTAAGCACGTCTATAATGTATGTCTAATTAATCACCGTCTTGGTTTATTCACCGATAATAATTTTATAGCGGAATTAAGAAAATTACCTTCTTTCTATGAAGTTGTTTTTTATGTGATGAAATTGGAGTAATTAATGAAACCAGAAGTGATGTAAACGTAGATAAACTAGTAACAGGTTTTTGTATGTATTTATATTATTAATGTTATACTTATTTGATTAACTTTTCAGGTGCCGATTTTATTCGGCACACAGCATTTTATACCAGTTATCATCTTTTCTAGTGAAATAATCGTTTACTAATTAATCAAACAACCACAAATTTTGCCCCACGGATTAATAGTGATTAATACTGTTGCTATGTGCTTTTTATGGTCTTTTTGTCTATAAAATGTGCGCATTGTCATATTTTTGTGCTAACTATGTTAATTATTAGTTTCCTTTGTGTTTTCCTGTTGTTTATGACATCTGTTGAGATCTTATTGACGCAAGAGACAACAGTTGTTTAATTGATAAGCTGAAAATAATAAACAAAACCTAAACAGCGCAGTTTCTGACAGGAAGTGCAGGTTCTGGCTGTATACAACAACATCACAAATGGAGTGCAAGAAAATGACAACTTTCTCTAAAGGAGCGAAGTTATTGAAGCTAGGGGTCAGCTTAGTTGCATTGGCAGTAACCGCCAGCGTTCAGGCAAAAACATTGGTTTACTGTTCCGAAGGCTCACCGGAAGGCTTTAATCCGCAACTGTTCACTGCTGGCACAACGTATGACGCTAGCTCCAGACCGTTGTATAACCGCTTGGTTGAGTTCAAAACAGGTGCGACAGAAATTACCCCGAGTCTGGCGGAAAAATGGGATATTAGTGATGACGCTAAAGTTTACATTTTTCATTTGCGTAAAGGGGTTAAGTGGCACAGTAATAAAGAATTTAAACCTACCCGTGACTTCAATGCGGATGATGTGATCTATACTTTCATGCGCCAAAAAGATGCAAACCACCCGTACTATAAAGTTTCAGGCGGCAGCTATGAATATTTCATCGGCATGGGTATGAGTGAGATGATCAATAAGGTTGAAAAAATAGACGATTATACGGTCCGAATTGAACTGAGTCGCCCAGAAGCCCCATTCTTGGCTGATTTGGGGATGGATTTCGCCTCTATTTTGTCAGCAGAATATGCAGATAAGATGATGAAAGCCGGTACACCGGAGAAAGTCGATCTGAATCCAATTGGTACAGGCCCGTTCCAGTTGGTGCAATATCAGAAAGATTCTCGCATTCTGTATAAAGCCTTCAAAGAATATTGGGGGGATAAAGCCAAAGTTGACCGGCTAGTTTTCTCTATTACTCCTGATGCATCCGTTCGTTATGCAAAATTACAGAAAAACGAATGTCAGATCATGCCATATCCAAATCCGGCGGATATTGCCCGCATGAAACAGGATAAAGATATCGTTTTGCTGGAACAGCCTGGTATGAATGTTGGCTATGTTTCGTTCAATGTCACCAAAAAACCACTGGATAATGTCAAGGTTCGCCAGGCGTTGGCTATAGCGGTTAATAAAAAAGCTATCATCGATGCGGTTTATCAAGGAGCGGGCCAGATGGCTAAGAATCTGATTCCGCCAACTATGTGGGGTTATAACAATGATATTAAAGATTATTCATATGATCCGGAAAAGGCGAAACAGCTACTAAAAGAAGCAGGGATGGAAAGTGGCTTTACTATTGATCTATGGGCAATGCCGGTACAGCGTCCGTATAACCCAAATGCCCGTCGTATGGCTGAAATGGTCCAGGCTGATTGGGCAAAAATTGGTGTGAAGGCCAAAATTGTCAGCTATGAATGGGGCGAATATTTGAAGCGAGCTAAAGATGGCGAGCATCAAATTGTGATGATGGGTTGGACGGGAGACAATGGTGATCCAGATAACTTCTTCGCAACCTTGTTTAGCTGCGCAGCCAAAGAGCGAGGTTCCAACTACTCTAAATGGTGCTACAAACCGTTTGAAGATGCCATTCAGCCAGCCCGAATCGTTGCTGATCATGCCAAACGTGTCGAGCTTTACAAACAGGCTCAAGTTGTGATGCATGAACAGGTCCCGGCACTGATTATAGCTCACTCCACGGTTTATGAACCGATCCGTAAAGAAGTTAAAGGTTATGTCGTTGATCCTCTGGGTAGACATCTTTTCGATAACGTGTCTCTCGAATAATCCTGTTCTTACTTAAGGTGTTTATTAAATTGTAAGCCAAAGGGGGAAAGTCCTCCCCCTTATCAAGCCAAACGGCCTGAGAGCTGTAACCGGCATTTAAAAAAAGAGAGTTCGGGATATGTTGCAGTTCATACTCCGACGTCTGGGGTTGGTAATCCCAACGTTTATTGGCATTACTTTACTGACTTTTGCTTTTGTCCATATGATCCCCGGAGACCCGGTGACCATTATGGCCGGGGAACGTGGAATATCTGCTGAGCGGTATGCTCAGTTAATGGCTGAAATGGGGCTGGATAAGCCACTCTGGCAGCAATACTTTCATTATGTAAGTAATGTGTTACATGGTGATCTTGGTGTCTCCATGAAAAGTCGTATCTCTGTGTGGGAAGAATTTGTTCCCCGTTTCAAGGCAACTCTTGAACTGGGGATATGCGCTATGTTGTTCGCTATTGCGGTCGGTATTCCGGTTGGCGTCCTGGCGGCAGTAAAGCGTGGATCGGTTTTTGATCATACTTCGATAGGTCTTTCCCTGACCGGATACTCCATGCCGATCTTCTGGTGGGGGATCATGTTGATCATGCTGGTTTCTGTCCAGTTGGATCTGACGCCGGTGTCCGGGCGGATAAGTGATAGTGTTTTCCTTGATGACAGTCATCCGTTGACGGGTTTTATGCTGCTCGACACCCTGTTCTGGGGTGAAGAAGGTAATTTCAAAGATGCCGTGATGCATATGATCTTACCTGCCATTGTTCTGGGAACGATTCCTCTGGCTGTGATTGTCCGTATGACCCGCTCTTCTATGTTGGAAGTATTGGGTGAAGATTATATCCGTACTGCCCGCGCAAAAGGTTTGAGCCGCATCCGTGTGATAGTGGTTCATGCGTTGCGCAATGCGCTGTTGCCGGTTGTGACCGTTATCGGCTTGCAGGTGGGCATTATGCTGGCGGGGGCGATCCTGACTGAAACTATCTTCTCTTGGCCGGGGCTTGGACGCTGGCTGATCGATGCCCTTCAACGCCGAGATTATCCGGTGGTTCAGGGCGGCGTATTATTGGTGGCGATTATGATCATCTTGGTTAACCTGATAGTTGACTTGCTATACGGCATCGTTAACCCGCGTATCCGGCATAAAAAATAGGGAGCACATTATGTCTCAAGTGACTGAGCCTGCAAACAGTGTGCCTAAGATTATGACGCCGATGCAGGAGTTCTGGTATTACTTTAAGCGCAATAAAGGGGCTGTGATTGGTCTGGTTTATATTGTGCTGATGTTGTTAGTTGCTCTGTTGGCGGGGGTACTTGCCCCACACAGCGCGGCTGAACAGTTCCGTGATTCTTTACTGACGCCACCAGTATGGCAGGAAGGGGGAAGTTGGCAGTTTATTCTGGGTACTGATGATGTTGGGCGTGATTTACTTTCACGTCTGATGTACGGCGCCCGGCTGTCACTGCTGGTAGGTTGTCTGGTGGTGGTACTATCCCTGTTGATGGGGGTTGTGCTGGGAGTGCTGGCGGGTTATTTCGGTGGTGTGGTGGATATTATCATCATGCGTATCGTTGATATTATGCTGGCATTGCCAAGCCTGCTGCTGGCTTTGGTGCTGGTGGCGATATTTGGGCCATCCATTGTCAATGCTTCACTGGCGTTGACCTTTGTATCTCTGCCACATTACATCCGTTTAACTCGTGCTGCGGTGTTGGTGGAAGTTAACCGCGATTATGTCACGGCTTCACAAGTGGCTGGGGCGGGTTCCGTGCGCCAGATGTTTATCAATATCCTGCCTAACTGTCTGGCGCCACTGATTGTGCAGGCTTCTCTGGGTTTTTCCAATGCCATTCTTGATATGGCTGCTTTGGGGTTTCTGGGGATGGGGGCGCAGCCACCTACGCCGGAATGGGGAACAATGCTGTCTGATGTATTGCAGTTTGCACAAAGTGCCTGGTGGGTGGTGACATTCCCGGGGGTGGCGATTCTGCTGACAGTGTTGGCGTTTAACCTGATGGGTGATGGTTTGCGTGATGCGCTTGATCCTAAGCTCAAGCAGTAGTGAGGTGGCGAAATGGCACTGTTGAATGTAGAAAAATTATCGGTTCACTTCGGAGACGACGAGGCACCATTCCGCGCTGTTGATCGCATCAGTTACCGGGTGGAGCAGGGACAGGTTGTTGGTATTGTTGGAGAATCTGGTTCAGGTAAATCGGTCAGTTCATTGGCTATAATGGGATTGATTGATTATCCGGGTAGAGTGATGGCTGACAAACTGGAATTTAACCAGCGTGATCTGACCAAAATTTCCGAACAAGAACGTCGCCAACTGGTTGGTGCGGAAGTGGCAATGATCTTCCAAGATCCTATGACCAGCTTGAATCCCTGTTATACCGTTGGGTTTCAGATTATGGAAGCGCTGAAAGTGCATCAAGGTGGCAATCGTCGTACTCGCCGCCAACGGTCGATTGATCTATTGACCTTGGTTGGTATCCCTGATCCTGCATCACGTTTGGATGTGTATCCGCACCAATTATCGGGTGGTATGAGTCAACGGGTAATGATCGCAATGGCGATTGCCTGCCGACCAAAATTACTGATTGCCGATGAACCGACAACCGCTTTGGATGTCACCATTCAGGCGCAGGTTATTGAACTGTTGTTGGAGTTGCAACAACGGGAAAATATGGCGCTAATATTAATCACCCATGACTTGGCATTAGTGGCAGAAGCCGCTCATCATATTATCGTGATGTATGCCGGGCAGGTGGTGGAATCCGCCAAGGCATCGGAAATCTTCCGGGCGCCACGTCATCCGTATACTCAGGCGTTGCTCCGGGCATTACCTGAATTTGCTACGGATAAATCCCGTCTTGCCTCTTTACCGGGTGTTGTGCCGGGGAAATATGACCGGCCGATCGGGTGTTTACTGAATCCACGTTGTCCATATGCAAATGACCATTGTCGTCAGGTGGAACCGGAATTAAGAACAGTAGGGGAACGTCAGGTGAAATGCCATATACCGTTGGATGATGCGGGGAGGCCGACAGTATGAGTGAGTATCTTTATCCGGCGCGGCAAATATCCACTGTGCCGTTATTAAAAGCGACGGATCTGAAAAAATATTATCCGATTAAAGGGGGGCTCTTTTCACCTGCTAGAACGGTAAAAGCGTTGGATGGCGTCTCTTTCGAATTGGAAAAGGGAAAAACGCTGGCGGTTGTTGGTGAATCGGGGTGTGGTAAATCCACGCTGGGGCGATTGCTGACGATGATTGAAAAGCCAACCGACGGGGAGCTTTATTATCAGGGACAAGATCTGCTGGTGCCAAATAAAGACGCTGAAAAGCTACGTCGTCAGAAAATCCAGATTGTGTTTCAAAATCCTTATGGTTCACTGAATCCGCGTAAAAAAGTTGGGCAGATCCTAGAGGAACCTCTGCGGATCAATACCAAGTTGAGCGCACAGGAACGTAAAGAAAAAGTGTTGCAGATGATGGAAAAAGTGGGGCTAAAAATTGAACACTACAGCCGTTATCCGCATATGTTCTCCGGTGGTCAACGTCAGCGGATTGCGATTGCCCGTGGCTTAATGTTGGACCCGGATGTGGTCATTGCGGATGAACCGGTTTCCGCGTTGGATGTCTCGGTGCGGGCACAGGTGTTGAACCTGATGATGGATTTACAACAAGAGTTGGGGCTCTCTTATGTCTTTATTTCCCATGACTTGTCCGTGGTTGAACATATTGCTGATGAAGTGATGGTGATGTACCTCGGTCGTTGTGTGGAACAAGGCAGTAAGGAGATGATTTTTCGTAACCCACGTCATCCCTATACACAGGCGTTATTATCAGCAACACCCAGGCTGAATCCTGAATTACGCCGTGAACGGATAAAATTGACCGGCGAATTGCCAAGCCCAATGAATCCACCACCCGGTTGTGCATTTGCGGCGCGTTGCCGCCGGGCACTTAGCGTTTGTACTCAGTTTCAGCCAAAACTGAATCAATATGGTAATCAACTGATTGCTTGTTTTGCGGTTGATCAGGATGAAAATGTTGCAGTGGAATAATTGGTTAAGCTAATAACTTTTAAGGATGGTGGGTAGGTTGCACCATCTTTAATTTCCTATAATAGCGTTTGTATAAACGCTATTTTCTTTCTGATTTCTCCTTTCAAACGCGAACTGCGGCAACTCATTCATTACACGTATAAAAATCCCTTATGGGATGAAATGTCCATTTTATGGGATGGAATGCTTACCCTGTAAATATTCTTATGATTTATATTCTAAAGAAGAGAATTCATCATTATTTGACATTAAGTCATCGGGGAGAGTCATGTATGAAAAGTTTTGAGAAAATACCTCATATTGACCTTGCGCCAATATTTACCCATACAGATACGGGATTATTGTCAGTTGCTGATCAAGTTCGCCAAATATATACAAATGTGGGGTTTGCTTACCTTGTTAATCACGGCATATCAGAAGATTTAGTACAAGCTACTTTTCAGGCAGCAAGAGATTTCCACAATCTACCACTGAATAAAAAATTAAAAATTCGTCAAAATAAGTTCTTTCGGGGCTATATGCCTAGGAGCACATCTCGATTTGAATTATCTACTTTGGAAAAAGCAAGTAAGCCAAATCAAAGTGAGGCATTTATTATTGCTAATGAAGTATCGGAGGAAAGTGAAGACTTTAAACTAGAACAAAACTTAGCTGGCCCAAATCAATGGCCTGAAGATATGCCGGAGTTCAAGGAGACGATCACGACATACTATCAATCTATGCAGGCTTTGGCTAAACGGATGGTACAAGTTTTTGCAATGGCGTTCGGCCTGAGCCTCAATGCATTAGATAATTATTTCAGGGAACCGACTATTTTCTTGAGGCTTCAATATTACCCGGAACAGCCAAACATCATTCCTGAAGACCAGTATGGCATTGCCCCGCATACGGATTATGGATTTTTGACCTTATTAGCACAAGATACAATTGGGGGACTGCAAGTCAAAAATCAAGAGGGAGAATGGATTGATGTTCCACCTGAACCGGGTTCTTTTATCCTAAATAGCGGAGATATGATCAAATGGATGACTAACGATAACTTTATTTCTACTCCCCATCGGGTAATAAATCGTTCTGGAAAGAAACGATATGCTATCCCTTTCTTTTTTGAGCCAAGTATGCACGCTCAAATCGCACCATTAGATATATTTAGGGAGGCGGATAATCCGGCAAAATATCCTCGTATTGAGTATGCAGATCATCTTATGACGAGAATAAAGTCAAATTACACTATTGGTGCTTAGGGAATAATAAAGCTTCAATTTGGAGGCAAGAATATGGCTAGTTACACATTCTTTTCAAAAGCTGCATTCAATTTTGATAAAGAAAAAACGGCCTTGTTGGGTAGCAAGGTCATCTTACTTATCAGTGTCGGCCAAAAATATCACGAAGGCGATAAACTCGCAGCAACCATTGATCTGATTAATAAGAGTGGGTTTTCTTCATGCACAATCGCGGTAGCTGATACCTTACAGCGGCATAATTATCTGGGAATGAGTTATGAAGCAGCCTATCGTTTTACATATGAATTGGGTACTTCCTGGATCGCTCGAAATTCTGAAGTGCTCGCCGCCCTCTCGATTCCCAACAATATTCTCCGCTGGGATGAGGCTTTAAACGATATGTCATATTTGGCATTTCGAGAAGATATAGAAGGATTATATGCCAATGATCCGGCCTATAAAGAGGCAATTAACGAAACTATAGGCATATTCATTGATCGAATGGTAAAGCGGGACCCAAGTATTGATACCGCCCAGGCATTCATACGTTGTTTCAATTATCTTATGGAAGAATGTCCCATAATCATGCCGATTTGGGCAGCTAAAGGCTACGATTTCGTCATTTACCCACAACCAATGACTGTGGCTATGAATGCGACATGCGAGCGTTGCGTTGTTGAAAAATATCCTGGAAAAGAACGCTGGTTATCTCTACGCTTTAAGAAGCGGTCTATACCAAATTTTCTTAATAATGCATTCCTTCAGGAAGACGCGATTCATTGTATGGTGGAATAAATCAAAAAGACATGAAACATCAGTAACCTGATAGATATGAAATAACTAAGGAAGATAAGGTCATAGTCTGTCATTCCAGGAAATTCCCGGCACATGCTAATGCTAAGCTAATATTCAAGCTTGTTTCAATGAGGTTCCGGGAATTTTTTAGATGAACTACTGAATAGAGTGGAGGCTATTTGATGATTTTTTTCTCAGAGAATCACAGAAAGTGGTGGGTTTTGACTGGTGTGAGTATTGCGAGTTTTCTTGGTTGTATTGACTTTACTATCGTCAACACGGCTATGCCCGCAATAAGAGCTGATCTTCATGCTACAGTGGCTGAGCTCCAGTGGATTATCAATATTTTTCTCTTGGCACTATCGGCTTTCATGGTTGTGATGGGGCGTATGGCTGATATCTATGGTCGTCGACGCATACTCTACCTTGGTGCCATATGCTTCGGACTCGCATCACTCGGTGCCGGGCTCGTTACAAGTATAAACTGGCTTATCGCTTTTCGATTTGCTCAGGGGGTATCTTGCGCGGTCTTATACACAGCCTCTGGTGCCATAGTTTCTAATGCTTTCCCTGAGGAGGAGCGTGGGAAAGGTATCGGTTTACTCTTTGGGGTTAATGGACTTGGACTGGCAATTGGTCCAGTAATAGGAGGAATCATTGTCAGCACTCTGGGTTGGCGTTGGATTTTCCTGATAAACGTTCCATTGATTGTTTTAAGCCTATTAATCTGTGCGGTTAGCGTCAAAGAATCCAGAAATAAGGAACAAGGGACCACGTTAGACTGGGGGGGATTGATTTTTTTGATCACGGGCCTGTCGGCTTGCATTGCTGTATTAAGCTTAGGTAGTGAATGGGGTTGGCTGTCATTCCCCACGCTAAGTCTTTTAATAATATCGGCCATAGCGTTGGTCATATTTTATTATATTGAGCAACGGGTCTCTTCGCCGATCATTCAGCTCCATCTGTTTAAAAACCGGACTTTCATCGGTGCGGCTATAGCCAATGCTGCCTTGGCCTTTTTTTACTGTTTGGCTTTTTTCCTGATGCCTTTGTACCTATACACGATAAAGTCTCTCCAGGGATATCAGATAGGCATGATGTTGCTGCCTACTACAGCAATGGTTGCTCTTCTTTCACCGATTGTTGGACGGCTTACTGATCGAATGGGAGTCAAAATAATACTCGTCAGCGGCTTTTTATTTTTTGCTATTTCAGCGTTCCTTCAGACACTCTTTTCCGAATACAGCAGTCTATTCAGTATTGCTATTGCGTTTACGTTTATGGGTATTGGTTGGGCTTGTGTATTGGGGCCATCTACAGTGGCCGCACTTTCATCTGTGCCGGAACGTATGGGAGCGGTTGCTATGGGGTCGTCGTGGACGGTGCATAATATTGGCGGGGCCGTAGGGCTTGCTTTTGGTCTGCTACTTTATCAGGAAGTTGCTACCAGTAGCTTATTACTCAAGCTAGGCACGTTTGGCGTGGCTCCAGGCCAATGGGTGGAGAAAGTTATCGCTGAACCGGACGGGGCTCTTTCAGCTTTGCATCAGCATGCGGGTCTTGACTTGGCGGATGCATTGAATGTTTTTCATACGTTCTTTATTGAAGGATACCATGCGGCAATGTGGTTGTTGTTAGTCATCTCCCTCACAGTTTTGAGTGTCCTTTGGATGACATTGAAACGGCAGCAGTCGAAAAAATAGGCATTACAGAGAGACAGAGACTATTACCAACTTTGAAAATTAGGAGAATAGCACCGTGAGGAAAGAACAAAGCCATCAACGTATGACGCATGTTTCATCATCTCATCCTCGGGTGTTTTCTCCATTAATGTTAGTTGTATTGATTCTGGTAAGTTTTCTCGGATCGATAATTGGTATCCAAACACTTGTCACTCTGGGTGTCACACCAAGCACGTCTATCATTGGTGCTCTGGTTGCTATGGCTATTGCACGGCTCCCAATCTATCGATTCACACTTTTCCGTTCTGTTCATGCACAAAATTTAGTGCAAACCAGTATGTCCTCTGCCACTTTTGGGGCAGCCATCAGCCTTCTTGCCCCGCTTGGTATCGCGCACGTCATGGAGATGCCTGAACTCATTATACCGATACTGGTAGGGGTAAGTTTGGCTATGTTGTGGGATGCTTTCCTGCTGTATCGTATGTTTGACTCTCCGGTATTTCCAGCATCGGGTGCTTGGCCCCTAGGGATGGCTACCGCTGAAGTGATCAAAACCACTGATCGCGGTGGCTATCGGACGATCACATTAATTTGTGGGGTGATAAGTGGGTTTATCGGCAGTCTTTTAGGTTTGCCAATGTCGGCGGCTGGTATTGCTTTTATCGGGGGCTTTGCGGCTATGCTGTCATTCGCGGCTGGACTGCTATTGGCTCCCTGTCTCTATTTTGTGTTTGCATTGGATATCAGTACGCTGAGAATGCCGGAAGGGATTTTGGTTGGTGCTGGTATGGTAGCAGCTTTGCAAATTGGCCTTTCCATGTACAAACGGAAGAAGACACATATCACTATCCCCGCCGGTTGTCATCGACACCAGATTGATCAGCCTGGTACCTCATCTTTTCGGGCTTTACTCGGTATCGGTAGCTTGGGCTATCTGCTTTTGGCTATGATACTTGCTGTAGGGACGGGGTTGTTTGAACAACTTAGTTTACCTATGTTGATTGGATTTGTTGTATTTGGCACGATCTCAGCGCTACTTCACGAGCTCATCGTAGGAATCGCAGCCATGAACACCGGGTGGATGCCTGCGTTTGGTGTAGCATTACTATCATTGGTAATTGGTATCTGGATCGGCTTTCCAGTAAAGGCTTTAGTCGTATTAACGGCGTTTACATCGGCAACTGGGCCTGCATTTGCTGATATGGGCTACGACCTTAAAGCAGGATACATATTGAGAGGTGATAATCGTGATCCCATATTTGAGCAAAGAGGACGGCGAGAGCAAATGATCGCAGGCATGTTAGGTTTTGGCATAGCGATTATAGCTGTTCTACTGACCTGGCATGATTTGTTCGCTCGTAACCTGTTTGCCCCAGTCAATTTGGCTTATGCTGCGGCTATTAAAACCAGTATAGATCAAAGCAACTTAATGAATTTCGCCGGTTGGGTAATACTGGGCGCACTACTACAAGTTATTGGTGGCACTCGAGGTCAATTAGGTATCATGCTTGCAACAGGACTATTGATAGCTAAACCTGCTGTTGGCTGGATGGTTCTCCTTGGGCTGATTTGTCGTTTATGGGTAAAACGAAAGTATCGCAACCAGCCTTCCCACGGATTGGAGTCTTTCGCGGGCGGGATGATTGCAGGAGATGCTCTTTGTAGCATCATGTTAAGCACCCATTCACCCACAGTGGGGCAGAGCACAGACAAACATTAATCAACGAGACCGTAGCCAAAAATCGCTACCAGGCTTCAAGACAGATGAATCTTCATCGCTAGGAAGAACGATGCTTTTTGTCTCGCTTGGAGAATAGCTAAACTTCCTCTTATAGGCACGCGCAAATTGAACAGGGCTACTGAACCCATACTGATAAGCTAAGTCAGCAATACGTTGACGCGGGGTAATTTGGGAACTCAGAATGGAATGAACTTTAGATAAACGTCGTGAACAAATGTAACTTGCCACACCGCCTACCGTTTCGAAGAGCCGATATAAATGACTCCTGGAGATACCGATTTGTTCACAAATCTGGTTAACGTTTAGTTTATTTGAATTAAGATTTTGATCAATATAGTGTCTGATCCTGTTGAATAAAGTCGAGTCAATTGCGGTTTGTGCCTGAATAATATTATCTGGGGTTGCAGAAAGCGTTGCATTCAGGAAGCCCAAAGTAGCTTGCATAACCTGTGGCATATCGTTCTTAGGCAAATGGGGAGTATGCAGAAATAGTGCTCTAATATGTTCTGCAAAAAGCTGTCCTAGGCTGTGATTTAAGACTGCTCCATGGAAATTAGTCGTTGTTGTCGGGAGAAGATCTCGAGGAACCATCAACATGATGACCTCACCTTCGGCGATGCTTAAATTATAGGGTTGACCCAAATCGATAACAGCCAATTGTGAAGGTCTTACTTTAGTTTGGTGGCTAGTGTCATTATAAATCCACGAATCAGAAAGGCTAAGGCGAAAATAATAATGGTCAAGATTATCCTTGCGAATCTTGTCTAATGAGCGATAAGCAAAGTTATTGATTGTACTCTCGCGTTTGCTAAGGAAACGCCAACGTCCAAGCATCAGCTCGCCTATATGCATCCCGCAGAAATTAGCATCTAAGATAATAATTTCACGCATTTTTAGCGAAATACTATGATGCTGATGCTCTTCTCGCCAAGCATCAAACCGTTCAGCTTTAGAATAGGAAAGTGCTGAAAAACGATAGGGGTATAAATCTTCAAGATCACTCATACACATCATCCTTTCACACAAGGTTAATAGTGTCATGCTGAGGAGTCAGGACATACAGTGAATGACTGTGGTTAATATATGCTTCTCTGAAATTAGGTGCATACAATAGAATATAGTATAAATTCAAACTTTCATTACGTTTTGCTTAATGATGTTGTGTATGCAGTTAGTTAAATCACGACGACATCACTATTAGGAATGTGTCTTGGACAGAGTCATTAAGGGTGGATTGCCAGGAAAAAACAAGTAGCTTGGCCTGATACTTTTCTTCGTGTAATGCGAAAAGAGTGACTAAATTTAAGTTTCTGATTGGTGGCTTGATTTCATCAGTGTTACACATTGTGGTCAAAGTAGGCACTTTTAAATAGGCAAGTTGAATATTTATATGTTTTTCTAATAGTTACAGATAGCTATTAAAGGCAATTATTTTAGGAAAATAACGACTTGGATAAGTGAAACAGGATCGTTAGCGATAAAATCAAGTATACTCAATTCCATTGATCACGTGTTATAACTGCGATATCCACAGGCATTGGTTTAAGTGAAAATGAAATTGCGCGTCAAACGTTCGTTAACCATTAAACAGATGGCCGCAGTGACCGGCGTCACGCTGGTGACCATTGCTATTTTTATTACGATTCAATTGTGTCATTTTATACAGCAACGTAAAGATGATTATATCAGCCAGCTTAATAATGCGGCAGTTCAGGTACAGGCACCTTTAACGGAAGCACTACTTAATTCCGATCTCAGTAAAGCAAAAGAGTTGCTGATAGGGCTGCGCACTGTAGGTATTTTAGGACGGGCAGATGTGGTGTTACCGGAAGATATCCGGGTGATACGATTGAGCTTCGCTACCCATCGCCCAATCCCCGAACTGGCTAAACGTGTTTTTGGGATCCCTGTGGAAGTGAGTATTCCTCTTCATGTTTATGGTTCAGTATCGACGGATGCTAAACCGCTAGGGCATCTGATTTTGCAAGTGGATTCCAACCGAGTATATCGTTTTGTCATTAATACGTTGGCACTGATGCTGACAACTTATTTATTATTGGCCCTTATCCTTACGGTGTCGATAAGCTGGTGTATTAACCGGATTATTGTGCACCCATTACGTGACATTGCACGGGATCTTAATAACGATCAATCATCAGAGCCAATGGCTTGCCCTAAATACCATCAGGATGATGAATTGGGTATGCTGATCAGGGGATATAATCGTCAATTTGATAAGCATAAACCTCCGTCATCATGAAACCATCCGTGGCGGTTTGAGGTCTAATCCTCTGTTATAATCCTGACAGGATTTCACCTGCTAAAATTCAGGTTTTTGCTTTTTCTACCGTTATTATTGGTCGAAGGGAACATATTCTGTCATCAATGGTTAAACCTTCGAAGGCTAAAACCAAGGATAGACATCTATAGGGGTTCACATGCAGGGTACGAAAATTCGTTATTTGATTGGTGGGATAATGCTGGCAGTTGCGGGCCAGACGCAGGCAGAAGCCTTGCAGCCTGACCCTGCCTGGAAACAAGGTAAACTGGAAAATGGTTTTAACTGGCAAATTTTGCAGACGCCACAACGTCCTAACGACAGAATACAGTTGCGCCTGGTAGTGAAAACAGGGTCGCTGGCGGAAAAACCCCAACAAGCGGGTTATACCTGGTTGATTCCGAAAGTCGTGCTCTTTAGTAGTAAAAGTTTATCTTCTACCAAATTGGAGCAGTTGTGGAACAGTGCTATTGATCCCAAATACCCACTGCCTCCAGCTATTGTTTCATATGATTTCACACTTTATAGCTTGAGCTTGCCACATAATCGGCCTGAATTATTAAAAGACGCGCTGAATTGGTTGGCTGATGCAGCGGGCAAAGCAGTATTTACACCCGAAACACTACAACATGCCATGAAAATGGCTGATACATCCGTCGCAACCTATCCTCCAGACATACAAGATCCCGTGTGGCGTAGACGTTTGGAAGGTTCAACGCTGTTAGGGCACGATCCGGCACAAAATTCGCCTCAACCTATTGATTTAGATAAGCTTAAGCAATTTTACCGGCAGTGGTATACCCCTGATATGATGACGTTATACGTTGCGGGCCATGTAGATAGCCGTACTCTGCCGGAAAATATCAACCAAGCGTTTTCATCATTGAAAGGTAAACGCCATACCCCGGCCACTATTGCAGCGTTGTCACCCATGAAACCGGAGACCATAGGGATTATCAGCGATAAAAAGAAGGAAGATACTTTATCCTTGATTTGGGATCTCAATTGGCAGCCGATTAATGATTCACATGTGATTAATCACTATTGGATCAGTGATATTACCCGCGAGGCCCTTTATCGCTATCTGCAACTTGGGCTGGAAAGAAGAAATGATAAGGCATTGAAATTGGGGCTGGATTGTAAAGTCCAGTATCATCGTGCGAGCTGTGCTCTGAATCTCAACACGACGGCAGGTAATCTGAAACCTGCAATGGAGTATCTGGCGGCTGAATTGGTCACACTACGGGATAAAGGATTGCCGAAGGGGCAGTTTGATGAGTTATATGCGCAAAAACAAGCACAACTTAGCCAGTTATTTGCCATGTATGCTCATACCAGCACGGATATTCTGATTAATCAGCGTCTTTTGTCCCAACAGAGCAATGTGGTGGATATTGCCCCAGAACAGTATCAGCGCTTGAGGCAAGCATTCTTGGCTTCCTTGACACCTGAAATGCTTAATCGTGAATTGAAACAGATCCTTTCACAAGAGGTGGCATTTATTCTGATTCAACCGAAAGGGGAAGCGGAGATGGATGTAAACCAGTTAAGAAATGGTTTTAATCAGATTATGTCGCTGGAGTCACATAAGGATAAGGTTGATATTCCGGCACAACCACCGATATCTAAGTCCGAGGCAAAAGCCTCTTAAGGCAACAAAAAGGGCGGATAATCCCGCCCTTCATCATCGGAGGTTACTTTTTAGCCTCAGCTCTAAGCTCAGTCACATTCTTACCGCCGATTCCCCAGTTATCAGTATCGACTTCATCAATAATGACAAAAGTTGTCGCCGGATTTTTTCCTAATACATCGACCAGTAACTGAGTGGCTCCTTCAATTAATTGCTTCTTTTGTTCTGCTGTAGCACCTTCACGGGTAATTCTGATATTGACAAACGGCATAAACAGCTCCTTTTCATTGGTTATTATTGTGGCAGACTGGCTCTGCCAGGGCACATTTATTCGGTATTTTTATGATTATTATCCGCAGTGGCTATCCAGGCAGAGCAGAATAGCGTTAAGCGGGCGAATAGGTAGAAAAATGTCATCAGACCAATAACAGATCCAAACGCGGCGCCGGAAGGGGAATTGGCGAGACGTGGTAACGTCATGGTCATAATATATTTGATCACTTCAAAGCCTATTGCTGCCATTAATGTCCCTCTCAATAGTGCCTTACGTTCTGGCTGGTGGCGAGGCAGCACCCAGAATAGCCATAGGAAAAGCAGATAGTTGGCTGAAATAGAAATAGCTAATCCAATCAGGAACCAAGATGGACGCAGCCACTCAATGCCATCTAACCCTAGCATCTTCACAATGGTTGCTTGGGCGGAGCCTGCGATAGAGGTCAATGACAGCGTGATCACCAGCGCTAATAATAGCCCAATCAGAGAAATAGCATCACGAAGATATTTAAAATAGATTTTCTCATTATCTTCCTGATTTCGCACCCAGACAGGATGGAATTGGGCAAGAATGGCCTGACGTAAATTACTGACCCAATTCACACCGGAATAAAGTGCAATTGCCAAACCGGTTAATCCCACGGTAGTACGTTGTTTAATTGCTGTATCGACACTATTTTTCAGTGTATTAGCAAGAGTCGGATCACTAATGCTATTTGCGATACCATTAATCAGTTTTGCCAATAAATCAGGATTAGAAGCCAGAATAAAACCGGCAATGGCGAAAGAGAGCATCAGGATTGGGATAAGCGATAAGAAGGAAAAATACGTTATTGCGGCGCCAAACTGATTACCCATCCGATCATTAAAGCGCAGTGTTGCACGGATAAAGTGAGCGATAATGGGAATAGTGCGGATATAATTTCCTACTCTGACCGTCAGAGAAATCGCTTTTTTGCCGTGACGGATGCCTTGCTCCAAAGGTGTTCTGGATAACCGTTTCGGCTGATGTTGGGTTGTTTCCTGTTTTTCTGCACGCTTTGGCATATATAGCCTCAAATAGTTACCTTGCATGAATATGAGTAATCTCATAATGACATATTTCTACGAGATTATTCCGTTGTCAAATCTAGGTCACTTGTCAAAGTGATATGCCATCAGCCTAGCGAGGCGGGATTTTCCGGGCGATAGCCTTGGGTGAAATTTAATCTTCCATTTATTAATGTCATTGATATAATATTAACCAATGAAACAATAACTCAGAAGGTAATTAGTATGGCTATACCCGTTTATCTTTGGCTTCAAGACGATGGCGGCTTAGATATAGGAAACAAATATGGATCAGTGGCGATCACGATTTAATGGTCGAATAATATTACTGTCGGTAGCTATATTATCATTTTCAATATCTGCTATTGCCGCAGGACCTGATTGTTCAGATATAAATGGATGGGCAACTCAGCTTACTGCGAATAGTTTGAATGACTTTGGTATTGATAGACATAATATCGATTTCGATAAAGCGCAAACATCATTAATTCTTTCTGAGAAATTAAACAAAAGTGAAGTAGCTATTATTCTACAACGTGAAATAGCTAAAGATGAAAGAGACAAATTATTAAATGATAAACGTGGGTTTGATGATATTTATTTCAGCCGATTTATAGGAAAATGTAACATGTTACATTTACCAAGAAATTTGAATAATTTTTCAAAATAATAGTTCCATTAAATGGAGCTCAGTCCAATTTTTGCGATCTGATTAATTGCCAAAAATTACTAATATATATGGGGTAATAAAATACAATCACATCTAAATAAGCTGAAAAAATAAACCAAAAAATTAAGTATGAGGATGAAACATAAACGAGTCTGGATGATATTTAATCCATTCATACGACTGCCCTGGTTTTGTAACAGTAATGATACAAGACCACTTGCTATTAAAATAGATAATGAAATCTATAATAGCACTGTGTCGGCATAACCATTTTTGTGAAAATAATGTATAACTCACTCGACACGATTACGTGAAACGCTAGGTGTAATCTAGATAATTATTTTTACAATTATATTCTATAAGGAACATATTATGAAAATTTCTCCTCTGAACTTTCCGCCTATTAATGTCACTATCCCTGGCAGTGATGGTTATAAATTTCACTTTGAAGGTCGTGTAACTTCAATTACTCAAGGCCACGTAACTGCCTCAGGATTGGCAGATTTTATAGATGTGCCGATTAATTGGGGGGCAGGTGCCATTTCTGGTGCTGAAAGAAACTTTGATATTCCTTTCATCAATTTTGGCGATTTTAATATTAAAGTCGATTCGATAAGAGTTGACAATATTATCAATGCTATTCCTGGTTTTACGCATGAACAAAAGGCTAAATTAGAAAGCATTATTACTGAACAGAAAGCATTAACTAATAAAACCCCTCAAGAAGCGACAAAAAATTTGGCGGGTATGACTCTTGAAGAACTGGTTTTATATCAACGTTACATCTCAGAATTTCAAAAATCCAAATCTGAAAAAGCAATTGAATCAGTGAATAAAGCGCTTAATATTATTAACAATACACCAGAAGGATTAACATTAATCGATGCTAATAAGTACCCTTACGATAAGAAACATACGACAAATGTGGGCATAATTGAATTGACATCTAGGGTAGTGATTAATTCCCAGAAGAATTTGGATAATTTTTTAAATAGTGAGATTAAAAAGTCTGATGATTTTTGGCATGAGATTGGAAATAAATATCGAAGAGCTGTTAGAAATTTGTTTTTGTATTATCAGGAAATGAAAGCTAAATTAAGTAGAGCGCTCACTACAGAAGTCGCTCGATTAAAAAGAATTAAAGAAGATCTTGAAAAATCAAGAATAGAAATTAATGAAGCTATTCATGATGGTCAAAACACAGCAATTCCGCCTTCGGTGAAGCAATTAATTTTTGCCAAGTTGTACCCGAAAGAAGCATTCGAAATTGGCCTTTTTAGTCAGGGTTCGACAAATATCACCACCAATGCAGTGCGCTTTGCAACCCAAGGTGATGAGAAAAAAGGGGGATTCACTCAACTCAAGGACATGCAGGGTGAAGGAACGCAGGTGAATGCTTTTCGACATACTATTTGGCAGGCGACTCTGTCAGCCAGATATGGGGAAAAAATTGCTAAACATGCAGGTGATGCACATGAAGTTGACCCTCGGGTTGATCTGAATATCCGGCAATTTGTAGTTCTCAATGATGCTGATCAGACTATTGATTTACTTAATAACCAAATAGGCCGCCATATTGGGTTGAGCTCAAATACAACATCAATGAAAATGTTAGCGCTCATCGCATTAGAAAAATTTCATAAAGAAGGGTTATATGTTGCCGTTAAGAATGCTCATGGTTATGAAGTTGTTAAAGAAAAAATTTCCGATGTACAATACGCTTATATGAAGTCTGTATTTGAAAGCCTTGATGAAAACGGCAAATAAAACAGTATAACTTATTGAAAAATAATAGCTAACACAAAACCTCAGATGAAGATCTGAGGTTTTGTGTTAAAAGCAGAAAAAATTATGGCATATGGTTACTATGTATAACTTATACTATATCTATCCTGATATAAAAGACATTCAAAATCCTCAAAAAATAATTACTCATAAGTGACATTTTATTATAATATAAGAAAGAAGTATGAATAAAAATTAGTTATGTATAAGGGGAAAATTGAAGATGAAATTAATGAATAAAAATTTATCTATTATTTTAATCATATTTTCTATTTTTGTCTCTGTTTATTTTATTTTTTTCAAAAAATGGGATGTTAGAGAGGCCATTGCCGATTATACCAATGAACATTGCCAAATAAATCAGGAATGCTTAATTGATTTAAATGAAATAACACCATTTCATTGGGATCGTGCCTATATATTCCCTACAGGAACTCGTCCTAAATCTATAGAAAAGGCGATTGGTATGCATTATCAATTTATTGATGTTGGGGTGAAATTTATTTTTATCAAAAACAAAGAAATCGTTTATTTTGAAGAATACTTCCCTTATCCTGATTATCGTGACAAAAATCAAATTGTACCTAATTTTGCCAGTTTACTATATCCAGAGAGTAATTTCCCTGAATATTACTTTTTAACAAAAGAAAACAGTCAACTGTTTATCAAAAGATATCATGGAACATCGAGCAAACGTAAGCGTAATATGTTCTATGAGATATCTCCCTCAAATGAAAATCAATCCGAAAAAAATAACCTATATAAGGAATAGTTGCTTATTTTTATAGAAAATATTGTTGGAAGTGTAAGACGCTATGGTTTTGCTTTACAGTTAGCGGGCATTTTATGATGGTTTAAAAGGCATGTTGGCTCTACTATGGTATGAAAGTGGAAAAATATATAACCTGAAATTTACTATTTTGAAAAGTTGTTTATTGTCAATTGTAATTATTGAAATATTCAATATATGTAGCAATAAAAAGATCCCTCACTTGAAGGATCTTTTATAAAAGAACAAATTAATCAGATTTACGATTAATTATTTCACCATTAATCGTACTACTTTCGGTTTCATTACTATAAGTTTTCACCAAAGGTATTTTACCGGACAATACACCTTCCTGAACTGCCTTAACAATCCCGCTCACAGAATCAGGTAATGCAACATTACCGCCTTTACTATTGTCATAGCCGGTAACAGATTGTTGCTCCACATTTTGGGTATTAAGAATGACATTGCCTTTCTCGCTACCAATCTGCCCACCAATCAGATGGGTATTTCCTTTTACATCTAAATTAACCCCTTGATTACCGGAAATAACCGATTGTTCGCCGACATTTTCCCGCTCTTTAATATCAACATTGCCTTTAAATTTACCTGTAACTCCATTAATCCCTTTAATATTATTAAGACTATTAAATGCAGAGGTTAATCTTTCCTGCCATCCTTTCGGTTGTAGCTCTTCGGTTGGGTTTTTAGATGGATCATCTTTCGACACATCGTCTTTAGACGAATCATCTTGAGTTGTCTCATCTTTAGGGATATCGTCACTTTTTACTTTGGATTCTTTCGTGTAATTAAGGCCAGCATCAACACCGACATTTAACCCATGTTCAGTATCTTTACGGCTTTCAACGCGTAGATCACCACCGATACTGCCTTTTACCTGATCCGCCTCTATCCGTGCTCCGGCAACTGTCGTATCACCGCCGCTGTTGATAACGACATTTTCACCTTTGATATGGCTATTACGTTGGGTTGTTGCTTGCAGACGATCAATACCTACTTTAACTTCCCCGCCAAAGTTCTGTTTTGTGGTAGTGGTTGTACTGTCATCCTCTGCTTTCTTGATCGAGCTTGCATTACCTCCATTGCCTTTCAGGTTAAATTCCCAACTATCGTTGTTGATGCGATCCTGAGCCGATACCAGTTCGACATTACCTTGTTTAGCGTTCAGGTCGATTTGTTTACCGGTCACTTCGGCACCTTTCAATGTCAAGTTACTACCTGCACTCAGATTGACACCCTGCTTACCGCCAATCTCACTGACCTGAGCTGTGGTACTGTTTTTGCTATCTGTGTTGTAACCGCCGCCAAGACCGATATGAACATTCTTGCCCTCTGGCGAATTTCCCCCTTTAGCCGATGCTTCTCCGTTATAACCGGTTGCTGTTTTCGTTGTGCTATTGGTGGCATTATCAAAACGGATATCACCTTTAGCATCTATATTGGCTTTGCCTGAGCCAGCATTCAGAGATGTGCCTTGATATTCAGCGTCCCTTTCGACACGGATATTAATGTCATCCGCTGCGGTAATCTGGCTAGTTACTGCTGTGGTAGTCGCAGTATGGCTGCTTTGTGTGCCACCTTTGCCTTTGCCATTCGCAGAAATATCTTCACCGGTGGTGGTATAAACACGTAAGTCAGCATTGCCGCGGGTTTCACTGTGGCTGCTTTCGTGGTGATTCTGTGCTGCTTTACTATTATGGCTACCGGCAGTCAGTATGACGTTACCCCTATCAGCACGATATTGAGTACCCTGATCATACAGCTCGCCATTGGTTTTCATGACGATATTGCCGGCCTGAACAGAAGTTACAACCGCTTCGGACTTTTGGTTTGTGGTCTGAATATTACCGCCGTTGGCGGCAATATCTGCGCCGAAATTAGGTGTGCCTTTTTTGGTTAAAGTGCCATCCAGCGCAGACTTAGCCGGTTCTTTAACGACTTTCTCAATTGGGCGAGTAACAGCGCTATAATCGACATTGACGCTAATATCTGTGCCAACCTGTAGTTTGTGGTTAGTGTTTGATGTCGTATTCGATACGGCCAGATTGCTGACCTTGCCTGCCTCAGCGGTATAAGTGCCATTGACTTCATGCTTAGTCCCTTCCTGAACCAATTCGCCGTTGGTTTTAATGTTCAAATTACCTGCGATTTGAGAACCGGAAACAACGGCAGTCGTACTGGTATGATTGTTATTATTACCTTCATAATTACCATGAATACCAGAACCAAATTTATCAACTCCTCCGGTAAGATAACCTCCAACGTAAGTTTTACTCTGAGATTTCTCTTCGGATTTTTTATTATCCGCAGCTAACAGATGAACATTCGCTCCGGTGATCTTAGCATCACCTGTAGTCGTCACCAGATTGGAACCACGCAAGGTGACATCTTTATCAGCATCGATAGTGATGCTACCTCCACTCAATGTGGAAGCTTGCTGTGTTATCGTCTGATTTTTTTGACTGTTACTGGTATGTTCAATGCCTATGCCGGCACGATACTGCTTATCCCCCTTTGGTTGGAAGTGGCTTTGCAGATCCAGAGAACTATTTTGTTTATCAACCTGTTTCTGTTCACCGTAAGAGCTCACCTTGAGATTACCGGATGTGTTCAGGCTAAGCGCGCCGCTACTTTGCACCTGGCTGCCAATAATATGGATATCTTCATCACCGAGTAATTTGAGATCCGCTTCAGAAACCAACTCGCTGCCATGAGATTTCTGTTGATGGCTATTGGTTCTTTTTGAGCTGTTAGTGATGTTAAGTACTGTACCCGTTCGCTCATCAATTTTCTGATTGATATGACTGACCGCATTATCGATGGTGACTTCACCACTATTAGCATGCACAAAAGCACCTTGGGCCGCTTTTACTTTACTGCCGGTAATTGCTATACCCTCATAACCTGATAGCAATAAACGCCCATTAGCCGTCAGTTCAGACGCATGGCTGGTTTCTTTCAGCTCACTATTGTCTTTATTCCCACCGCCCCCAATACCGCCCCAGTATCTTTTATCATCACGTACAGCATCGCTGTTAGCCGTTTTCTGAACATCGATTTGCAGTTGTTTACCGGCTTCCAGTGTCAGATTTTGACCTGCGTGGACTTTAGCCCCAAAAATCTCGGCTCGATTTCCTGCCTTAATATCAAGATGACTACCTGCTTGTAATTTACTGGCAATCAGGCGCTCGGTCTGCTGACGCTCTTCCCAACTTCCTGTCTGCAATTTAGCCGTATGATTTTTTTTGTAACCTTTTTCTGATGATGTTTCTATTTCAGTCAAGCCGGCAATCCGCACATCTTTTTTCGCTGTAATAGCCAGCTTATCGTTGGCTTCTATTTGGCTGCCGAGGATCTTAACGTCACCTTCAACGGCATTTAAATTTACATTCTGCCGGGCGGTTATCGTATTCCCTGCCTGATGCAGTTTTTCACTCTCCTGAGTCACCTCATGGCGCCATGAGTAACCCCGTTGGTTATCAATATTTTTAGTGGATTGCTTTAATTGTTGCCCATCTAAAGTCAGATTAGCGCCACTTAGATTCACATCATCACCTACGATATCCGTGGCTGTAATCCGGTTATTACTGTTGGCGACCAATGAAATATTTTTGCCTGCTAGCTTAGTGCGGGCGAGTGACTGACTGCTTTGACTATCATTGACATAAGAACCGCCGAAATAGCTTTGGTAATTATTGTTACCATCACGGTTATATGCTGATTCGCTGACTTTACCTTTTACTTCAATATTATTACCTGTGAGCTCAACATCTCCACCTTGCAGGTGCGCCGCCTCTAAATTGAGATTGCCGTGGGAATTAACCATAATCTCATCACTGGCAGTGAAAGAACCTTGCAAATTAACTCCACTGCCTTTTGCGGTATTGAGTAGACGGATACGCCCGGCTTGCATACTACCGAGATAATAGCTATCCAACACATTGGTTAATGTTTGCTGAGGATCAATGAGTTCTCCTGTGGCCGAGGTTTTATTTTCACCACTGATCGCATTAATCTCTTTTTGAGCGGTGACTGGGCCTCGGCTGTCAATTTTGGGTGCGATAAGATCAAGGATTGCATTGGCGATTAAACCATCCGATTTAATTTTCAGACTATTCTGATTATCAAAAGTGCTGAAACTTTGCAAATTACCCTGTTCTACTAATGGATTACCAACGACCAGAGCAGCGCGGTTAGTATTGATAAAACCACATCCATTACAGGTGATGCCATTTGGGTTTGCCAGCACATAATCTGCTGCGATACCAAACACCTCCTGTTGACCTAATAACAGAGAAGGGTTCCTGCTGATAACTTCATTCAGAATCAGGCTAGCGGCTTGACCATTTAAATTAGGGTTAGCAGCGAGCTGACCGGCTAATTGTGATTGCCCCTCCTTCAGCGCATTATTTAGCACGACGCCCATCTGACCGACGTTGTAATCCAGATATTGGTTATGTGACAGCCCGGAAGAGGAGGGGGTCACGATATTCACAACCGTTGCTTTACCTTCGGCAGCGAAAATATCGGGATGGTGTGCTGGATCGCCACCACCAACGATTTCACTGGCAAAACTGGTAGAACAAGAGATAAGAATGATTGCCATAGAAGCAGCAAGCTTGCCGGTAGGAGATAATCTGAATTTTTTGTTTTTCATACATTAGTCTCTATATATTTAGTTATATTGCTGTGTGTACAGCGTTGGGTACTGCTTAAAACCATCAAAAGGTGTAAGAAAAACGGACTAGAACCTGAATGGGTTCATCAGATGCTCGGCGCTTGGAAAGTAACTTTCCTCGGCTGGTTTCTATATCGAATACCATGCGTTGGTATCTCAGTGTGGCGCCAGAACTGATTCCGGCGCTGCTTTGCCAGCCTTGTGGGCTGCGATATCCCTGAACCTGGCCAGTATCAATGCCGATACGCAGTGATAATGTGCTGTTGGTGAGTGGAAACGTCCGAGACAGCGTATTTTGCAGATACCAGCCGTTATCCCCGGAGAGCGTATTTTTGCTAAACCCCCGGACTGCATTCTGATCAGTGATATTCAGCCATTCGACGCCGGGCAGACCGCGCTGGTTGTATTGCCCATAAAACAGGTTATTGAGCTGATAAGGCGAGTTGAACAACATAAAACGTTGATGCAGATTGACCATCAACTTGCCTTTGGTGAACTGTTTATCGAGATAAGAGGTTCCGGTTTGTGCGCCCAACCAAGGCAAACCTTGTTCAACACTCAGATTGAGCGTGATTAATCCGGTTGGAATGATATGTAAATGATTAACACCGAGCTCAAAGACACTCAATGTTTGGCTACTGACGCCAATCTTGGCGTCGTCGATGTAATTATTGTAATTCTTGTAAGTTAATTGCCCGCTAACATTATTAATCTGAGATTGATTACGATAGAAGGCAAAATCAGAACGCATGCCGATTTGCTGAGTATCGCCATAAATCTTTATCGTTCTCATTTGTAAATGGGGGCGGCTGGCATATTGGGAATAACTACCAAACCCACTGAATGTTGCTGCGCCATAGGGCACTGAATAAAGTAGGGTATAAGCGCGGCTATACCGGTTGGATGGGCTATCTAACGTACTACTGGCATTCAGGCTGATGAAATCGGATAAACCCAATGGGCTGTCAAAACTGGCATTGGTGCGGACCAGCCATTTCCCAGTGCTCTTTTGCCCATAATTATCAGTTTTGATATTCAATAACCAAGGCTTACTGCGCTGATTATGCAGTTTAATCACCGAACCACCATTCACCGTTCCCGGCAGAATATCCAGAGTAGTTTTATTGGACTGTAGCCGGTTAGCCTGATCTAAACCTTGATCGATTTGCTTGATATTGAGCGGTTGTTTTTCCAGACCGGGAAATAACATACTGCTATTTACCCAGCGATCACCGCCTTCGATTTTTTCAATAAACCCTTCGATAACATTTAGTCCTAACTCTCCATCGGTATTAGGCGCAATAAACTGAATACGGGCGGTGATATAGCCTTGGCTAATATAAAGATGTGTCAGTTCGTGACTGAGCCGATTGATATCATGACTACTGATACACTCTGGGGACAAAGCGCTGAGCGTACTTAAATCCCGAACTGAGAGCAGAGAGATTCCTTTAAGGTAAACACCGGTTAACGGCAGACATTGTTTGGATTCCGGTAACTCTGGCGCAGGAGTTGGTTCAGGGACAGTATTAGCCTGTTGCTTTAATTGCTGATATCGGCGTTGTTCTATCAGTTGGTTAATTTCCCTGGAACTATCTTGCAGAGTTCTTCTCGCCTCAATTATTGGCAGGTCATCATTTATCTCTGCCGGAGAAGCGATTATCTGAAAGGAAATACAACCTAATATTAAAATAGATATTCTTTTTATCATTAATTCACCGATAAGGATGATATTTTATTCCAAAAAACATAAATATGGGTTGGTAGCCTGATAGTAATGACATGCATATTGGCTAAATTATTCGTTATTAAAGCACACTCCGGGTTATATCTTGCTCTGATTAACCAGTGACGTTTCTTTTATATCTCGATTTTCTATTATAAATTTTAATTAGTTGGTTATTTGGATAATAATGAGTTAATAAGAGCAATGATTTTATTGCTTATTAATGGATTAACTTAAGTGGAATAAGTAATAGGTGATGTTTTTTTAAATAATAGAGTGGGTTGTACTAGGAAGATTCTTAAAGAAAGGAAAGCGTAATCTAAGCAAGTAATAATAAGCTAAATTTTAATTCACTTTTATTTAGCTTGATAGACGATAATGTCAGATGTAATAGTTCCTGTAAGTTATTTTAGCTAAAGAAATAAATAATAGAAATAATACCTTCTGAATTGATGACAGAATAATTGTCGGAAGATTGTTGAATTTATGGAGAGGAATAGAGCTTACCTGGATGTTAGAAGATTTTCTTTATAAGGTAATAATATTATTATATAAATGAGTGTTTGTTACAGATATTTAAGTAAAGTAGAAAATACAAATACTGGAAAACTATGTAAATAATTTTCCAGTAGAAAATAACAATGTACAAATGATTAGCTATTAGTTACTTCAACATATGGATCATATCGATAATAGCCCAGGAGCTTTTTGCCATCATAAGCAGCAAAGAACCATGTATATTGTTCTACGCCTGGTTTATGAGCTATTGCTTGGAAATAATTGTCTTGAGATTCAACAAAAATTACCTTAGGTTCATCCTCATTTGCATTAACTCCTGAGGGGACCATTGGAACTTTCTTGCCCATAGGATTCTGTGACCATATTTGTGATGGGACAGAGATGACATCGTCTCCTGTACTAAGCTTTTTGAATTTATACAATATAATCGTATAGTCGAAATTATTAGATACAGTAGTAGCCCTCCATCTAATATTTGCATTAATGGGAACAGTTACACGGGCACCAGATGAACTCGCCACTTTTAGCCCAAACTCTGGAGTATAATTAGCTATATATACATGTTGACGGATAATTGTTGGATCTTTAGGGTCTAGAGAACTTGTAAGATTATTAGCGCGAAGATATTCAATTATTGAGTCAACATCAATAACAAAGGTCACATCAGCAGTGACAGAGTTTCTGGCTGTAATATTATCTTTACCCTGAATGACTTCACTCATCATAACACCTCTTTACATATTTAAATTATTTATACCTGTTATCTTTCAAGCTGCTGCTTTGTTGGCTGCTTTCACTCACCCCAGTCACATAGTTATCTATGCTCCTGGGGATTCGTTCACTTGCCGCCTCGCTGCAACTTGAAATCTATTAGGTATATTAGGAATCGAAAGGTTATTTTGCTTACTTATTATTATTCTAATAACTTTCTTTTTATATAATTAACTATTAAAGTTGAAACAGCTACTGGTATAAATCATAGTTTATATGGGAAAATTACTCATATATTTATCAGGTATTGCTTCATATCGTTCAATATTTCAGTTAGTTTATTGTTGTGAAAAATAAAACATAGAATTTTAGATTGAAACATTAAATAATCATTTATATTGCCTTAAAAATAGTTTAATATGCTTCATATGGAATAATGTATTTTTATATATTATTTCCCTTGATTATGAAAATTTCAATCCTATTGATATAATTTCTCCTGTTTACCAATAATACATTGTGGTTTATCAGACCTTGTTTACTGTATAGCAGTAAATAATTATTTTCTTTATTAAATGTGAATTCTGCTACTATAATAAATATTATGATTCACTATCAATATTCTTAATTTTCAAGAGGACATTGAATGAATATTTATCGACCATATACCTTACCCTATAATTTTCATAAATTAGAGGTGGACGCCCATTTTGTAGCTGAAATTTGTGAACTTATTAACAAAATTTCGGGGTTTAGTTTGTTCTCCCTTTTATTAAAGGCGCGCTTTCCTATATCTAACCGAGAAGTGCATTTCTTTAATAATTATCATGAATCTTGGAGAGCCATTTATATAGAAAAAAAGTATTGGATGATTGATCCCGTTCTAAATTTCCGACCTGTGCCCCCTTCTTTTTCAAAAATATGGGATTTAGATTTTTTTTCTAAATCTAATGGGCAAGAGCTTTGGTATGTGAATCAGAAATATGGGTTTCGCTCTGGGATCACATTTGGGCTCCCTGCATTTTCAGGAACTTATGGAATATTTTCTGTTGCGGGAAAAGATGGGCCTATTGATAACGAGACAATGTATAAATGTAGTGGAGAAATTCTAGGAATATATATTAGGATAATAAGATACTTAACATCACACACAAAGTATTTGCAATCGTTCTATATCGATAATACCTCATTTTCACATAGAGAATTAGAAGTATTAAGATACACCGCAGATGGGATGATATCAAGTGAAATTGCATCGACCATTTGTGTCACTAAAAGTACAGTTGATTTTCACCTAATGAATATCGTTAAAAAACTGGATTGTAAGAATAAATTCCAGGCAATAGCTAAAGCTGCGTTACTTGGTTATATATAATTAATATCAATTTGCAATTATCAGATGATTATATTTTTTATCTTATAAATTAACCTGAATTATTAATACTATTACTCAAATGGATTATTAGGAGAGTTTGAATAAAGACTGACTTTTTACCTTCGTACCTTTATTGGTATCGTTGTAAATAGGAGTTGGAGAAATTTTCCTGACAAGATGAAAATGATATCTATTCAAAATATAAAAACAGTCTCAACCAAATATACTTCTCGTTTGGCAGAATAGTAATACTACGGTTCTGCTTGTTCTTTGCTTAATATATGAATGACTTAAAGGATAGTAATGACTATTTGAGTAGCTTTCAGTGTTCCTACCAAACCAGCCATCCTCCGCTAAAATATTTATCAATAGTGAACCCTTTCACCAGATAATCCGTAGTGCTATTTATTAAATAGTATCTAATAATATCCACTGGAGTCATCCTGCTCACTCAGAAGAAACAGAGAATTACCCTATGGTAGTTTTTCCAGAGCCTCGGTAAAACATTTATGTTACCTGTGGTATTACTGTCATTTTGTGGAATTATGCTCGGAATTGGCAGCTTTCTCAGTAGCCGAGAGGTTATCACTTATATGATTGGAGGTACGACTGAGCCGAAACACCAAGGTGTGAACTTGATAATGATCACCAAGTGAAGATACCTTCCACAGTGACAAATAAATCGGGTTATAATATTCCAGCAATGCTTGTCACTTTCGGCGGCGAAGATAATATCATCTCACTGAATAACTGTGTTACTCGTCTTCGTTTGTCAATTAAAGACATATCTTTAGTTGATGATGAAAAATTAAAGAACTTACGAGTTTTGGGGATTATTTACCTCAATCAACATAACTTACAAATTGTTATTGGGCCGCAAGTATAATCAGTAAAAGATGAACTTGATGCATTAATTTAAGGAAGAAAACAATGTTTGACTTTGACACCCCGGTTAACCGCCGTGGTACTTGGTGTACCCAATGGGACTATGTTGGAGATCGTTTTGGTGCTGATGATCTTCTCCCTTTTACCATCTCTGATATGGATTTTGCTACTGCTCCCTGTGTTATTCAGGCATTGCAGAACCGCCTGAATCATGGTGTGTTTGGTTACAGTCGTTGGCAGCATGAAGAATTTCTTGGTGCTATTCGTCATTGGTACCAGCAACGTTTTAATTGTGAAATTAATACAAATTGGGCGGTTTATGGCCCTTCCGTGATTTACATGGTTTCGCAATTAATCCGTATTTGGTCTAAACCTGATGAAAATATCGTTGTTCATACCCCTGCTTATGATGGTTTTTATAGAGTTATTCAGGGGAATAGGCGTCGGTTGCTGCCTTGCCCGCTTGAAAAACAAGGTAATAACTGGGTGTGTGATATGAATCAACTTGAAACTTTACTATCCAAACCAGAAACTAAAATATTATTGCTGTGCAACCCTCACAATCCAACGGGCAAAGTCTGGAGTCATTCTGAACTTAAAACAATGTCTACATTGTGTGAGCGTTATAATGTTAACGTTATCAGCGATGAAATTCATATGGATATCACTTGGGGAGAAACGAAGCATATTCCCTGGAGTGAAGTTGCCACGACGCATTGGGCGTTAATGACTTCCGCATCCAAGTCATTTAATGTTCCTGCGCTTACCGGTGCCTATGGTTTTATTAATGATGATCATAGCCGTGCGGCATATTTTCATCAACTAACACAGTGTGATGGATTATCTTCTCCTGCTATTTTAGCGATATCAGCCTATATTGCGGCTTACCGGGAAGGACATATCTGGCTTGATGAATTGCGCGGTTACCTGAATGATAACTTGAATTATGTGGCACAGGAACTAAATGCTGCATTTCCACAATTAAACTGGCAACCACCACAGGCAACTTATTTAGCTTGGATAGACCTGCGTAATCTAAATATTGATGATGATAAATTACAACAGATACTTATCCATGAAGAGAAAGTCGCTATTATGCCAGGAAAAATTTATGGTGAAGCTGGTGAGGGTTTTCTCCGTTTTAATGCAGGATGTCCCCGTAGCAAAGTTGAATTAGGGATTCAAAAATTGATTTCAGCATTGAGAAAGCGTGGCTAAAAATAGTTAATATTGGAAAATAAACTACTTCCATTATATGACAAGTTAGCCGGTAGTTTTAATGAGAACCGGGTTCTATAATTAATATAGCCCGGTTATTTAAGTTTAAGAGATTGTATTGAAATTCTCATTTTTAACTTCATCATTCAATCTGAATAGTGTGGTGAATAACATTTTTTAGCCTTTTTTCTGATTAGTGGTTTGGTAAACATCAACATAAGGGCTTTTTATATCTAAGTGATCGTTTAATGTCTTTTTTAATTTCGTAACTTCTACTTATGGGTTATTCGTAAGTATTACTTATGATTGTCAGTGAAAATATAGATAGCATCACTTGCTTAAATATCACATTGCATTCGGGCATAATTTTCTACTTATCCTAAATTTTTATTAATATAACAGAGCTTTTAGGGGAGGGAGTTCAGCAGTCTGCCATTTTTATCGTTAATAGGGCTATAATAGTGCCTTACCATCTGTCCCATCACCTACTGGGATGTGTTTCTAGTTGTCAGGCACTCCGTCTGACAATCAACCTATTCTCTGCTCTGGGGTCTGAACTTAATGCTAAGTTATCGTCACAGTTTTCATGCTGGTAACCATGCTGATGTGCTGAAACACACGGTACAAAGCTTGATTATTGAATCTCTTAAAGAAAAAGAAAAACCTTTTCTCTATCTGGATACACATGCCGGTGCGGGCCGCTATCAACTCAGTAGTGAACATGCTGAACGTACCAGTGAATATCTGGAAGGGATTGCCCGTGTCTGGCAGCGTGAAGATTTACCGCAGGAGTTGAACGCTTATATGAGTGCAGTAGCTGCACTGAATCCGAGTGGCAACTTACGTTACTATCCAGGATCGCCTTTAATTGCCCGCCATTTGTTACGGCAGAATGATAAGTTCAATCTGACAGAACTGCATCCGAGTGACTTTCCTCTAATACGTAATGAATTCTCCCGTGATAACCGCGCCAAGGTTGTGCGTGAAGATGGTTATCAGCAATTAAAATCACAATTGCCACCACAGAGTCGCCGCGGATTCATTCTTATTGATCCACCTTATGAATTGAAATCGGATTACCAGGCGGTCGTACAGGCCATTCAGGAAGGCTATAAACGTTTTGCAACCGGTGTTTATGCATTGTGGTATCCAGTGGTGTTACGCCAGCAAATTAAACGACTGGTGAAAGAGCTGGAAGCAACTGGCATTCGCCGTATTCTACAAATTGAGCTGGCTGTACGGCCCGATAGCGATCAACGAGGCATGACCGCCTCTGGCATGATCGTAGTTAACCCACCTTGGAAACTGGAACAGCAGATGAAATCGGTGTTGCCGTGGCTACATCAGGTTTTGGTGCCGGAAGGAATTGGTCACACCGTGGTTAAATGGGTTGTTCCAGAATAGCTTTTAACAATGGCAGCGAGAGCCAGAACCATCACGACTGCTTGATATTTTTTGCCATAATAGGCTTTGGGTATTAACTCCCTTGAACTGATTAGATGGAAACAATCCGGATGAGCAAACATTACGAGTATATAGCAATTGGTGGTGGCAGTGGTGGCATGGCATCAATTAACCGTGCGGCTATGTACGGGCAGAAATGCGCCCTGATTGAAGCTAAGGCATTGGGTGGAACTTGCGTCAATGTGGGCTGTGTGCCGAAGAAAGTGATGTGGCATGCGGCGCAAATTGCTGAATCTATCCACCAATATGGGCCAGATTATGGCTTTGATACCACCGTCAACCACTTTAACTGGGAAACACTGATTGCCAGTCGCACTGCTTATATCGATCGTATCCACCAGTCTTATGAACGTGGTCTGGGTAACAATAAAGTTGATGTGATCCAGGGGTTTGCCCGTTTTGTTGATGCACACACTATTGAAGTGAATGGTGAAAAAATCACAGCAAATCATATTCTGATTGCGACGGGTGGCCGTCCTGTGCGGCCTGATATACCAGGTTCAGAGTATGGTATTGATTCTGATGGTTTTTTTGCATTGGAAGAGATGCCAAAACGGGTTGCGGTTGTTGGCGCAGGTTATATTGCCGTGGAAATTGCTGGTGTATTGCATGCGCTTGGTAGTGAGACCCATCTGTTTGTGCGTCAACATGCGCCGTTGCGCTCTTTTGATCCGATGATTGTTGAAACACTCTTGGATATTATCAATACCGAAGGGCCTACTTTGCATACAGAATCGGTGCCAAAATCAGTGAGTAAAAATGCCGATGGTAGCCTGACTTTGCAACTGCAAAATGGTAAAGAGCAGACCGTTGATACCCTAATCTGGGCTATTGGCCGTGAACCCGCAACGGATAATCTGAATTTGTCTGTCACCGGTGTTGAGCTGAGTGAAAAAGGCTACATCAGAGTTGATAAATACCAGAACACGAATGTAAAAGGTATTTATGCAGTGGGTGATAACACCGGTGCAGTGGAATTAACCCCCGTTGCGGTTGCGGCAGGTCGCCGCTTGTCGGAGCGCCTGTTTAACAATAAACCAGAAGAACATCTGGATTACACCAATATTCCAACTGTCGTATTCAGCCATCCGCCTATTGGTACTGTGGGGCTGACTGAACCTCAGGCGAAAGCGCAATTTGGTGAAGGGCAGGTGAAAACTTATCAATCTTCTTTTACCGCGATGTATACCGCTGTTACTCAACATCGCCAGCCATGCCGGATGAAATTGGTGTGTGCCGGGCCGGAAGAGAAGATTGTTGGCATTCATGGTATCGGCTTCGGAATGGATGAAATGCTGCAAGGTTTCGCTGTTGCATTGAAGATGGGGGCAACTAAGAAAGACTTTGATAACACGGTTGCAATTCATCCCACCGCAGCGGAAGAGTTTGTTACTATGACACGTTAATGTAGGAATTCCACCTGCACACCTTCCATTCTCTGGAAGATGCTGAATTAGGCCAGGATTAGTTCTGGCCTTATTTTATGCCCATTCACCAACCTCCTAGATTTTATCGGAGTTACTTTCAGCGGATAGAGTAATAAAGTCTGATTTAAGAATGGCGGTGATAGACTCGCGATGTAGTTTTTCTAAGCACGAAAGTGCTCCATGATTGGTTAGACCCTATTGCTCATGCATTTTCTGCACATATGATTTTTCCCTACCAGAAGTTATCTGAAATCCTGTGCGTAAACGCCCGCTTAACTGCGATTATGAGCTAATCAGGGAATTAGTCGGCACTTTGTAATCTAGTTTTTTCTAGATACATAACTATCTGAAAATACGAGTATTTTAATTATACGAAAGGGGGAAAGTGAAAGCTGTCACTATCTGAGGGAAAAACATGTCTTATAGCCGTATAGGAAGCGCTAAATATCAAAAAAGGAGTCCAATAATGAACTCCCTTGTTTGCAAGTGGAAATCTATAGTCATTCATCAGTATCTTCGGTTTCGGAGGTGTTCATAATGTCTGCAATCATCTGATCTGCCGCCTCTTCCAGTACTTTTAGTCATGTCGATTTACCTTTGGTGAGTCTGGATCAACCAGTCTTAATTTGAAAATTAACTGCTTGAACAGTTAGAGCTAGCAGAACCACGGCGAAATCAAATTGTTAGAATAAAATGACGTTCGTAATAGTATTAGGTAGGAACTTGACTTAAGTGTATAGCTAAGTAAGCAGGTAATTGATTGATGTCGTTTTGATGAAGCAATTTTCCCATTTTAGGTAACATTTTCACTCCTGTTTAGAGTGGGGGCTTAGGGGGTGACTACATGGTAAGTATTTTCAAAAAATTAGTCATGATCATTAACCTATAAATATGGACTTTTTGCTTTTCTGTGACTAATATTATTAAAATATTATTTTTTTAGTCACTGCAATGCGTTGGTTGATATAATGGTGAAAAACAATGATTAGTTCAAATGAACTAGTAGCGTTGTCTAGATTAGCTTTATCCGGCAAAGAGTCTGATGTAAGGCTTTATCTTGCGAAATTGGTACGTAAATTAAGAAAAACGGAACCACAATTAGGCACTGAAATAGAAGATCTACTCAAATCTCAACCTGCTAGGTCTAACAGTGTTTTTCGTCGCAAACAGCGTTCTGAAGAAGAGACTGGGTTGTTTGAACCCAACATAGACAATGCTATTCCCTTACTAAAGTCATTTGATTGCTCTATTTCTGGGGAAGAGCCTTTACTTGATAAAAAGTTAAAGCAAACCTTAACGAATATACTTAAAGAAAGACAATCTAGTGAGCTATTAAATGAAAGTGGCCTATTTCCTACAAGTTCCATAATTTTTCAAGGTCCTCCTGGCGTTGGTAAGACCATGACTGCTAGGTGGTTAGCAGGAAAACTAAATCTCCCATTCTATGTTCTTGACTTAACCGCAGTAATGAGTAGTTACTTAGGTAAAACTGGTAGCAACTTACGTAAAGTTATCGATTTTGCTAAGTCACACCCCTGTGTTCTGTTGTTGGATGAAATTGATGCAATTGCCAAACGTCGAAGTGATGAAGGTGATGTTGGAGAACTAAAGCGTTTAGTGACTGTAATGCTACAAGAATTAGAAGATTGGCCAACAGGTGGTCTTTTAATTGCTGCAACAAATCACCCAGAGTTAGTCGACCTTGCCTTATGGAGAAGATTTGATGTTGAGATTTTCTTTGAAAATCCTAGCGAATCCTTTGTAACTGAAGCTATTTATAAGTTCCTAGGACAGGATAAAGATGAGTTTTTACCTTGGATCGATTTAATTCAATTAAGCTTGGTTGGAACTTCATATAGCAATATTCGTAGGGTCATTTATAAACTTCGGAAGATGAAGATTCTAAACCCTAAGGATTTTGAGCAAAACATACTGAGTTATGTTCTTCCGGATATTGAAATGAAAACTAGAGCAGAAAGGATTGAGCTAGCAGTTAAGGCTGTTTCAGAAATAGGAATGTCACAGCAAAAAGCAGCAAAAGTATTTGGATGTAGTCGAGACACGATCCGGAAGCGATTGAACTAAAAGGACTCGTAAGGAAAGTAAATGCCGAAGAAAAACTATATTATTGGTAAGGCTGAAGAGCTAACAAGTTTGACGCCACCTCCTAGAATTCCCCCTTCAAGTGGAGGGCTATATACTATTGAGGAGTCAATTACACGGTTAGTACCACAATTTGAGCATGTGGTTGAAGAGCTTAAACAATATGAAAGCTCGATATGTCCGCGAGATTATGTTGTTACAAAGCTTACTTTACACCCGTCATATATAGCAAAAGGCCACTTTCCTAAACGTTTGTTGAGAGAAATAGGCGTACACTCTATTGGGAGTCGTGCTACTGAAGTAAGACCGGATCGCTGGACAAAAAAAGGTCAACCTAAAATATCGCCATCGACGGCTCTTTATATTGCCGGAAAACGTGAGCAGCTTGAACAATTCGGCCAGAAACTAAAAGATTTTACAAATGAAACTCCTGGTTCTGATGATTTGCAGAAAATATGGAGTATCGAAACTATAGAACCAGACTCGAAAGTTAAACCAGGTCTAGTAGAGAAACCTGTAGAGTTTGAAGTAGGTGTCCAGTTAATTCCTGGTAGCTCAAGTGACTTTATTAAGGCTTCTGTACTAACTTATTCCCGTTCAATAGGCTTTGTACCAGATGAAGATATATCAATAATGGTATCAAACTTATGGTTTGTGCCAATGATGGGCTCAGAACAACATCTCAGGCAGTTAGCGAAACATCCATTTGTGCGTGTTGTAAGGCCGATGCCTATGCTAAGGGCATTTCAGCCAATGGTTCGCTCTATGTCCGTACCTTCTCCGGTTCAACTGCCTTCAGAGCCACCATTAGCAAATGATGTAAGAGTTGCCATATTAGATGGAGGATTGCCAGTAAGTCACCCTCTGCACCCTTGGGTTCGAGATTATAAATTATCTGACGCTCAAGCATCTGACTGCGAAGGTGGGCCAGAACATGGAATTGGTGTTTCGTCCGCTTTCCTTTTCGGACCTATTGAACCTGGTAAAACTCCTGCACGACCATACTCATATATTGATCATCATAGAATCTTGGATTCATATATTGATAAAGAAGATCCTTTTGAGCTTTATCGGACACTTGGGCATATTGAAGACATTCTTCTTTCCCGACAATACGAGTTTATAAACTTAAGTTTAGGACCTGATTTAGCTATTGATGATGATGAAGTTCATGCATGGACTTCCTTGCTAGACAGCTACCTTGCTGATGGAGAAACTTTCTTTACCGTTGCTGCTGGTAATAATGGAGAAGCAGATCATGCAACCCAACTCAATAGAATCCAAGTACCTTCTGATTGTGTAAATGCTGTAGCTGTTGGTGCTGCTGATACATTGCGACCTGAATGGGCTAGAGCTCCATATAGTGCTATTGGGCCAGGTAGGGCACCAGGCAGAGTAAAACCTGATTTACTGGGTTTTGGGGGATCCCCGAAAGATTATTTTCATGTATTAGCCTCAAGTTCTCAGCCTAGAACAGTTCCAGTACAAGGAACCAGTTTTGCTTCTCCTTACGTTCTTCGCAATGCAGTCGGAATAAGAGCCGTGATGGGGCATGAGTTATCTCCGTTAGCTATTAAAGCTCTCTTGGTTAACTCTGCCGATAGTCAAGGTCATGATGTGTCAGAAGTTGGTTGGGGGAAAGCACCTGATAATATAGAACAGTTAATAGAATCGCCCGATGGTGTTGCGCGTATTTTGTATCAAGGTGAGTTGAGCCCTGGAAAGTATTTGCGGGTACCGCTGCCTATTCCAGATTCTGGGATTAATGGAAAAGTTGCTATCAAAGCAACATGCTGTTTTTCTACTCCTGTAGATCCTCAAGATTCCTCTATGTATACAAAAGCTGGCGTTGAAATTAGTTGGATTCCGAAGCGTGGAAAGCTGAAGGAGTCTTTTTTTCAACAAGTAAAGATTGCGACAGAAGCAGAGCTAAGGCGTGATGCGGCGAAATGGGAATCTGTTTTGCACGCTCAAAAATCTAAATTTGGTAACAAACTAGAGAAACCCGCTTTCGAGCTTCATTATATGGCTAGAGATGGTGGCGGGGCTATTGATGGCGCCAAAGCACCGATAATCAAATATGCATTTGTTGTAACTTTGGAAGCTCCAAAACATAAGCAATTATTCACCGATATTTTGCAATCCTATGCTGATATTCTGACAGAGATACAGCCAAGGGTATCAATCATTCCACAAGTTCAAATTTAATGCTTTCAGTAGGTTAAAATCTAGTCCTACTGCTTCCTATGCTAAATCGCTGGTCTAGATGTTTTATATTGAACACTGTATTTGACTTCAGTCCGGTAATTTGTACTGGTATTGTTGAGTCATCTTTGCTAGCTGATTGTACAAACTGCCTATGTTTACAAATTTTTGTGTACTCATCCAAACGGAGTTCAGACAAAGCACACAAGGTAACTTTAGTCCTTACTATTTTCTCAGACGTCCTCAGCTTAAAGGTATTTACAATTTGCACTATTAACTTCTAACTTCTGTTTTCTGGAAAAATCGCCTTAAAAACTACAAAAGGTGCTCTTTTATCAGTAATTAATGAAAACTCTGGAAAGTGTTCACAAGTGAGGTGAATTCAGCTTTTCCAGAAAAATTCCAGATTTAAGGTGTAGGAGTAACGATGCGGTGATGTTACTGAACCCTATCTATAACATTTTTCTAAAGGCCGATTCCATTCGGCCTTTCTCTTATCAATAGCAAAAATTGACGAAAGATCACAATATGCTTGCTTTCCACACAACGATTCTGTGGGAGTAGGCTATGATAATACGGTAATGTTGTTGAAAATCTGCTTATATGTAGTTTTAAATTCTGGAAAATATCCTTCAGAGAGTCAGATTTAGTGAACTTTTTTGAGGATTCAAATAGGGCTTAAATGTGGACAAACCTCAACAGCAAAGCCGAAGATCTTTTCTCAGCCAAACAGGTAAATTCACTATCGCCTGTGCGGCGATTTCCTTGACCGGCGGGATCGTACAGGCTGTATCATCAACCGCCGCGGCTAATACATCATTAATGCAGACCACCCTTACTGATAGCCATTACTACCTGAAAGATGTGCTATTGGAGGAGGGGTTTGAATATGATGGCGGTACTGTGATGGGCACACGTACCGCATTATATACATTGGAAATCAAAGATGGTCGGATCGCTGCTATCCATGCTGCTGGTGTGCTACTTAATACGCATTTGTCATGCTATCAAGCGCAGGGACAGTTGTTGTTGCCCGCTTTCCGTGATATGCACATCCATCTAGATAAGACTTTCTACAGTGGTCCGTGGCAGGCACCGTTACCCCGTCAGGGTAAAACTATTATGGATATGATCGCACAGGAACAAACACTGATCCCCAAATTGCTGCCTACCTCGCAGCAACGAGCAGAGGGTTTGATCGCTTTGCTGCAATCCAAAGGAAGCACGGTAGCGCGTAGCCACTGTAATATTGATCCAGTTAGTGGTTTGAAAAGTCTGGAGCATTTGCAGTATGCGTTAGAGAATTACCGTGATGATTTCAGTTGCGAAATCGTTGCTTTTCCTCAGCACGGTTTGCTGCACTCCAAAGTGGAGGGGCTAATGCGTGAAGCGATGCAAATGGGAGTGCAGTACGTTGGTGGGTTGGACCCTACTAGCGTGGATGCTGCGATGGAAAAATCACTGGATACTATGTTCCAGATTGCACTCGATCATAACGCCGGTGTGGATATTCATCTGCATGAGATAAGCCCTGTGGGTGTTGCTGCTATCAACTACATGATTGATATAGTGGAGAAAACATCTGCTTTGCGTGGCAAGGTCACTATCAGCCACGCCTTCGCCCTGACCACATTGGATGAGGGGAAACTAACAGAGACCGCTTCCCGTTTGGCGGAGCAGCAAATCACGATTGCTTCTACAGTACCGATCGGTAGCTTGATGATGCCGTTGCCGCAACTCAGAGCTAAAGGGGTATTTATTATGACCGGTACTGATAGTGTGATTGATCACTGGTCGCCGTTTGGCACGGGGGATATGTTGGAAAAGGCAAATTTGTACGCGCAATTGTACCGTGGCTCAGATGAATTTCATCTTTCCCGTGCTATGGCTATTGCTACTGGCGGTGTGTTGCCGCTTAATGCCCAGGGGCAGCGTATTTGGCCGCGGGTAGGTGATAAAGCTGAATTTGTCTTGGTGGTCGCGAGTTGTTCTGCTGAGGCCGTGGCACGTTTGCCTGCCCGTCAGGCAACATTCCATCAAGGGCGCTTGGTGGCCGGTGCTGTAGTCAGGTCTTGATCCAAAGTTCCATGTTCAGCCATTCGACAATAAAATCAGCCACCTGTTCAGGTTGATTAATATTCAATTGTGGCAAAACAGTCTCTAATTTTTCATCACTGGCAACAGCAATCACATGTTGATCAAGAAGATCGCTTAATCGGTGGTTAAGAGTGTTGCGGTATAGGGCGATTTTGTTGATTGGCTCATCTTTAAAACCTTCCACTAGAATCAGATCCAGTGAATTTGGATCAAAACGGCTGGTAAGATAGTTCAAATCTACTTTCATTGCATCTGGCGTTTCTGTCATTAATGCCCAGCGTTGTTGGTTGGCAACCAGAGTTTGCTCTGCACCGGCTTTGCGTAGTTCATAACTGTCTTTGCCCGGTTTATCCACATCCATATCGTGATGGGTGTGTTTTATCAAACCAACCCGGATTTGCCGTTGACGTAATAATGGGATCACTTGTTTGAGAAGTGTGGTTTTTCCTGTTCCGCTATAGGCTGTAATACCCAGTAGCGGAAGCGGTTTTGCACTCATTTTTTGATCTCCTGTATATGCTCCCAATGTTGGCAATCTTCCGGGGTGTTCAGATTAGTAAAGACGGTGGGATTATCATCAAACTGAACGGCTATCGCTCTGATCTTATGCATAAACAGTATTAATTTGCGATCACCATTAGCCAAATAATTTTCTAATTGAGAAGTCAGACCGCGGTGTAGTAAAGCGATGGTAGGGTGAGCTCGGTTGCCATCATTTACATAGGCTGCCAATGCTTGCTGTTTTCCCTGCCATAAGCGAATAACCAAATCAGTAGGGAGATCTGGTACATCACAAGGAACAAATACAACCCAATCGTGACTAGCTGATTTTAGGGTTGTCAGCATGCCTGAAAGGGGGCCAGAGAAGTCTGGTGTTAAATCTGGAATAATTTGATAACCACTTTGTTGGTAAATGTCCAGATTGCGGTTCGCGTTGATAATTAATTCATCTACTTGTGGAAATAGCTTATCCGCAATATGTTGGTACAGTGGTTTTTTATTTAAAAAAATTAACCCTTTATCATTGCCGCCCATACGGGTGGCACGACCTCCGGCAAGGATCGCACCGCTTATTTTTGGTTGCATAATGTTCAAGTTACCAACTGAGGTAGTTATTACCGCTAATATAACTTCTTTCAGCTTGGTTATTTGGATTTAACTCAGCATTTTTAAAATAAGCTCACCGGATAACTTGCTGATAAAAGGGTCATCTTTACGCTTATTGACAGAGCAATCCTTTCTCTATGCGGTCATCCCTGTTAATTTGTATATACCCGTTATCTTTCAAGTTGCCTCTTTGTTGGCTGCACTCACTCCGGTCACATAGTTAGCTATGCTCCCGGGGATTCGTTCCCTTGCCGTCGCGACGCAGCTTGAAATCCATAGGGTATAGGCTTTATTTGTAAGGGGTTCGGTATGAAATGCCATTTATCTGCATTGACTAATGGCTGAAAAAGGATCACCAAGTGGATTTTCAAACCGCGCTATTGCATGCTGTGGCGTTATTACAGATTAATCAAGAGAATAGAATGTGCTAACAAACCAGTCTGCTTTTAATTTCCGGGAATTAACACCGGATTTGATTATGGATGCATTGGTGCAGACCGGGTTGTATATAGATTCCGGGCTGACAGAGTTAAACAGTTATGAGAACCGTGTTTATCAGTTTATAGACGAAGAGCGTAAGCGTTATGTCGTGAAATTTTACCGGCCACTACGTTGGGATCGGCAGCAGATTCAGGAAGAGCATGATTTTGCCTTGGCGCTACAACAAGCTGATTTACCTGTTGCGGCACCTTTGGTATTTAATAAGCAAACTTTACTGACTTTTAAAGATTTCTTTTTTGCCGTTTTTCCAAGCATCGGGGGGCGTCAGTATGAATCCGATAATCTCTTTCAATTAGAAGATGTAGGGCGTTTGCTAGGGAGGATTCATCAGATTGGTCGCCGGCAAACATTTACGTCTCGCCCAACTATTGGGTTAAATGAGTATTTGCACCAACCACGACAGTTTTTGGCTGCATGTGAGTTAGTTCCTTCAGCACAGAAAGTGCAATTTTTGGCGGTATTGGATGATCTGATAAACACCGTGGAATCAAATTGGCGCGACGATTGGCAAATATTGAGGCTTCATGGTGACTGCCACCCAGGTAATATCCTGTGGCGTGACGGAGCCTGGTTTGTTGATCTTGATGATGCGCGTAATGGTCCGGCAATTCAGGATTTATGGATGTTGCTTCATGGCTCCCGTCAAGAACAGTTATTACAGTTGGATACTTTGTTGGAAGCCTATGGTGAGTTTACGGATTTTGATCCGGGAGAATTGTCATTAATAGAACCATTGCGTGCTATGCGGATGGTCTATTATTTGGCATGGGTTGCCCGACGTTGGCAGGATCCTGCTTTCCCCAAAGCATTTCCTTGGATGACAGATACCGATTTTTGGTTAAAACAGACGTCGCTTTTTTCTGAACAGATTAAGCTGTTACAGGGACTACCTTTGCAGCTTAACCCGATGTATTAATGTTTATCATGGAGATAGTTATGAAGAAGTTTTGGTTAGCTTTAGTCGGAATGGTGATGGCATTTAGCGCATCTGCTGCCAATTTTACCGAAGGAAAACAGTATGTTGAATTGAAATCTCCGGTGGCGGATCAACCACTGGTGCTAGAATTCTTCTCTTTCTATTGCCCTCATTGTTATCAGTTTGAAGAGATTTTTAAAGTTTCTCAGACGGTGAAACAGCATTTACCGGAAGGGACAAAACTTGTTCGTTATCATGTGGATTTTTTAGGACCACTGGGTAAAGAATTGACTACTGCCTGGGCTGCGGCAATGGCAATGGGTGTTGAAGATAAAGTAACCCCGGTACTGTTTGAGGGTATTCAGGAAACATTGTCTATTAAGACTCCGAATGATATTCGCAGTGCCTTTATCAAAGCCGGGGTGACTGCTGAGGATTATGATGCTGCCATGAGTAGTTTTGTGGTGAAATCCTTAGTTGTTAAGCAGCAAAAAGCCGCTCAGGATTTGCAACTGCGGGGTGTACCGGCAATGTTTGTTAATGGCAAGTATATGGTGAAAAATGATGGCATTGATGCCACTTCTGCTGATAACTACGCTAAATCCTATTCAGACGTTGTTAACTTCTTGTTAAACCAGAAGTAATGTTGATGGCATTGAAATAGAATGACGTAAGCATGTGCCGGAGTGAGAATCTTTGGCACAATATGTGTCAGAAAGACTTGCGTGCCAGAAAGACTTTTTTGTAAGACAAACTCTGGTTATATCCACAACTCTGTGATCTATAAGGCAATATGACAGTTTAATGACGAAGAGTATAAGTCATTGATTTTTTACCTGAGGTTGATAAGTTTTTTTTATCAACGATAAACACCTAAATAAAAATTGTAATATCTATACACAAAGTTATCCACAGAATTTATAGTAGGGTGTGAATATCTGAATCGGGTTTCAGTAAAGAAAATTCACATAAAATTCGTTTCCTACTTCTTGCTGTGGCATCCTATTTCCTTATCACACCCGTAACAGATACAGATAATGAAGAAGATTTATGGCTCAGATAGCAGACAATCCCCTGATTTTGGTTGATGGCTCCTCATACCTTTATCGTGCTTATCATGCTTTCCCTCCGCTGACGAATAGCGCGGGTGAACCGACTGGAGCCATGTATGGCGTATTGAATATGCTACGCAGCTTGGTAATGCAGTACAAACCAAGCCATGTAGCGGTGGTATTTGATGCTAAAGGCAAAACTTTTCGTGATGAATTGTTCGCTGAGTATAAGTCTCATCGTCCTCCTATGCCGGATGATCTGCGTACTCAGATAGAGCCGCTACATCAGATGGTCGAAACTATGGGGTTACCGTTGCTGGTGGTGCCAGGAGTAGAAGCTGATGATGTTATCGGGACTTTGGCGTTGCAGGCAGAAAAAGAGGGGCGTGCGGTACTTATTAGCACTGGTGATAAAGATATGGCGCAACTGGTAACGCCAAATATCACGCTTATCAATACCATGAATAACACCATTCTGGGGCCGGAAGAAGTCGTTGAAAAGTATGGTGTGCCGCCAGATCTGATTATCGATTTTCTGGCATTGATGGGAGACTCTTCTGACAACATTCCTGGCGTACCTGGCGTGGGAGAAAAAACCGCACTGGGATTACTGCAAGGGATTGGTGGCATGGATGATATCTTTGCCAATCTGGATAAAATTGCCGGGCTCGGTTTCCGTGGTGCGAAAACGCTGGCGGATAAGATGGCGCAGCATAAAGATGTTGCTTATCTCTCCTATAAACTGGCAACCATTAAAACCGATGTTGAGTTGGATAAAACCTGTGTTGCTCTGTCAGTCAAAGAGCCTGATACGGAGAAACTGCATCAGTTGTTTTCTCGTTATGAGTTCAAACGCTGGTTGAGTGATGTGGCAAACGGCGATTGGCTGGCAGAGAAAGGCAAAAAACCGGTATCCACTGGTAATGATGAGTCATCTCCGACGGAAGATAAATCTGTTTCGGCCACACTCTCTTCTGATAATTATCAGACTATTCTTGATCAAAAAAGCTTTGATGAGTGGATTGAGAAGTTGAAAAAAACGCTGGTTTTTGCTTTTGATACCGAAACTGACAGCCTTGATACTTTGACTGCTAATTTGGTGGGTATGTCATTCGCAATTTCTGGCGGAGATGCGGCCTATCTACCTCTAGGCCATGATTATCTGGGCGCGCCGGAACAGCTTGACAGAGAAGTTGTGCTGGCTGCATTAAAGCCGCTACTTGAAGATAGTAATCTGCTGAAAATTGGTCAGAATATTAAATTTGATCGTGGTGTGTTGGCTCGTTACGGCATTGAGCTGCAAGGCATTGCTTACGATACCATGCTGGAATCCTATGTACTCAATAGCGTTGCAGGCATGGGGCGACATGATATGGATAGCTTGGCTGAACGCCATCTGAATTATAAGACCACGACGTTTGAAGAGATTGCTGGTAAAGGTAAAAATCAGCTCACCTTTAATCAAGTTCCGGTGGAACAAGCTGCAATGTACGCCGCAGAGGATGCAGATGTCACTTTGCTGCTACATCAAACTATGTGGCCGCGGTTGGAAAAAACACCAGCGCTGAAAAAAGTATTCCTGAATACAGAAATGCCATTGGTCATGGTGCTTTCCCGTATGGAGCGGACAGGCGTATTAATTGATGCACATATTCTGGCTGAGCATTCAAAAGAAATCACCGCCCGTCTGGATGAGTTGGAAAAAGAAGCTCATGAACTGGCTGGTGAGGCTTTCAACCTGGCTTCGCCAAAACAGTTGCAGACGATATTGTTTGAAAAATTGCAATTGCCGGTAGTAAAGAAAACGCCAGGTGGTGCGCCATCCACTAATGAAGAGGTATTGGAAGAGTTGGCGGATACCCATGCGTTGCCGAAAGTGATCTTAGAGCATCGTGGGTTGGCAAAATTGAAATCCACGTACACCGATAAACTACCACAGATGGTCCATCCGCTGACTAAACGGGTGCATACTTCCTATCATCAGGCGGTAACGGCAACAGGACGTCTCTCTTCACGTGATCCTAATCTGCAAAATATTCCTGTCCGTAATGAAGAGGGCCGCCGCATTCGTCAGGCATTTGTGGCACCTGAAAGTTACCGGATTATGGCCGCTGACTACTCTCAGATTGAGTTGCGGATTATGGCTCATTTGTCTCAGGATCAAGGGTTGTTGAAGGCTTTTGCCGAAGGGCAAGACATTCACCGGGCAACAGCGGCAGAAGTCTTTGGTTTGCCACTGGAACAGGTAACCAGTGAGCAGCGCCGTAGTGCTAAGGCGATTAACTTTGGTTTGATCTATGGTATGAGTGCATTTGGTCTTTCCCGTCAGTTAGGTATTCCTCGCGGTGAAGCTCAACGCTATATGGATCTCTATTTTGAGCGTTATCCGGGGGTATTGGCATATATGGAGCGTACTCGTAAACAAGCGGAAGAGCAGGGTTACGTTGAAACGCTGGACGGTCGTCGTCTTTATCTGCCAGATATCAAATCTCGCAATGCCATGCGCCGCAAGGCAGCAGAACGTGAAGCTATTAACGCGCCAATGCAGGGAACTGCGGCGGATATCATCAAAAAAGCGATGATTGCGGTGGATGACTGGATTGTCAGTGAAGCGCCGAAAGTTCGTATGATTATGCAGGTTCACGATGAGCTGGTATTCGAAGTCCATGAGTCACAACTTGAATATGCAGAACAGAAAATTCGTGAATTGATGGAGAAGAGCATGGTGCTTGATGTTCCGTTGAAAGTGGATGTGGGTATTGGTGACAATTGGGATCAGGCGCACTGATATGCCAGATTAATAAAAGATAGGCTGAACTGAGGTATTTGGTTCAGCCATTTTTTAATGGCCCTGTTAATCATAGTCACCATGTGCTCTGGTATCCCCGTCTTCCCAAGCAATGACATAGCGGTTGCTCCGGCATTTGATACCAAGGTGCTATTATTGCTGTTATAGGCATTTTTTTCCATCCTAAGGCTGACGAAGAATTTTTATGTTGATTCATATTATTCTCCTGATCAGGTCATATTCAGTAGACTGTTTTCCATAGGGAATTTGTGCTGCAAAATCCCACGATAATGGGAAATTGGGCAGGATCTTTAATTTCACTAGATAATATTAGTAGTGAACTCAGTGTTGATGTAGCAGAAAAAAGTGATCAAATAGTTGTGTCGATCTGTTTTGCTATAAAGAAAATACTAATAATGTAATATTTTTTGTACTGTTCGAGTATATTAGATCCAGATCGCATAAATATGTAATTAAACTACATTTTGTGGTGGATAAACAAACAAAACCCTAAGCTGAATCGAGATAATTGCTGAAAATAAATTACAAAAAGGCTTTTTCTAATAAATAAAATAGGGTAGAGTTATTGGTGTAGGGTACAGAGGTAAGATGTTCTATCTTTCAGACCTTTTACTTCACGTAATCGGATTTAGCTGAATATTAGCTGCCCCAGTCAATTTAATTTTGACTGGGGCATTTTTTCATCTGAATTTAATTGGTGGGAATGAAAAAGGCGGTATTAACTATGGTTTTCAACTTGAACGGCTTTCGAACTGAACCATATGTCCAGTTTCTGTTGTAATTTATCGATCCCGATTTTTTTCAGGGCGGAGAAATATTCCACTTGAATATCTCCATTGAGAGCTGCTAACTCTTCACGTACTTTATTCAACTGGCTTTTACGGGCGCCAGATGTCAGTTTATCGGCTTTAGTCAGCAATGCTATAACGGGTACATGCATTGCCACCGCCCATTGGATCATTTGCTGATCAAGATCTTTCAGTGGATGACGGATATCCATCAGCACCACCAGCCCAAGCAGGCATTCACGTTTTTGCAAATATTCACCCAGTGCTTTTTGCCATTTACGTTTTATCTCTTCCGGTACTTCGGCATAGCCATAGCCGGGTAAGTCAACCAGACGAATACCTTCTTCTACTTCGAATAAATTGATGAGTTGTGTGCGGCCTGGTGTTTTACTGGTACGGGCGAGACTTTTCTGTTTCGTCAGGGCATTTAGCGCACTGGATTTACCCGCGTTTGAACGGCCGGCAAACGCGACTTCAATGCCCATATCTTGAGGCAGATGGCGAATATCAGGTGCGCTCGTGATAAAACGGGTCATATGATAGTTGTGGTTTTTGATGGTCAAAATGATTATCTCCCTGAGAAATGCACTGAATATATGCCAAAGGAGATTATACCGATAGCCACTGTTGGTTGACAGGATTAAAAATAATGACATATTTCTGATGGGTTGAACCGAACTTGTTATTTTGTTACCGATGACGATCCTGTTTGTGAAATAAAATCTAACCTGTTATTGAAAGGATAAATTTTTCTTCAAAGCACCTGTCGATTGATAGCGTAAATGTAGGTAAATATTGAGCACGATGTTGAAGAGATTATTAGAATTGATTCAGTTTGTGTTGTTGACCTTAATAATATAGGAACCCAGAATGTTTAAACGTATTTTAGTAGCCCTTGTAACTGCATGCTCTCTGAGCGCAATGGCGCCTCTGGCTTTGGCGGCGGGAGAAACCCATGTGAAGCTGACAACAACGGAGGGTAATATTGAACTGGAGTTAAATAACCAGAAAGCTCCAATTACAACGAAAAACTTTATTGAATACGTCAATGAGGGTTATTACAACAATACAATCTTCCATCGGGTAATCCCTGGATTTATGGTGCAGGGTGGCGGTTTTACCAAAGATTTGCAGCAAAAAGCGACTAAAGCCGCTATTAAAAATGAGGCGGATAATGGACTGCGTAATTTACGTGGAACTATCTCTATGGCACGTACCGCTGATAAAGACAGCGCCACCAGCCAATTTTTTATTAATGTAGCGGATAATGCTTTCCTGGATCACGGTCAGCGTGACTTTGGCTATGCCGTATTTGGTAAAGTCGTAAAAGGTATGGATGTTGTGGATAAAATTTCTCAAGTTAAAACGGAAAATGTTGGCCCATATCAGAATGTACCGGTTAAACCAGTCGTTATTCTGTCTGCGGAGATTATTCCTTAGTTTTTTCCTATTACTTTGGCTGTGGCAGTTTCTGGTCTTCCGGTTAACTTTCATCGGATTAACAAACTGGCCTGCATTAAATGGAGGCCAGTTTCACAGTTATTCATACATCTTTTGGGTAAATTCTTTATTTACTTCGGTTCGTGGATAATATCTGTCTTTGTAGCATTTCTTCTCTTTACTCTCACAGTGTACGCCGTTACTTAAAGTGTAAGATGAAAAGTCGACATTTTTTCCATCACCAAACTCTTTTTTCAGGTGTTCTACCGCTTTTTTGCCTAAATATCTTTCGGTTAGTTTTAGCGATAGCCCTTGTTGATCAGAGCAATATTTTCCTTTTTTATCACAAACAACCCCTTTTTCCGGAAAGAAAATGTTGGCAGCTTTGTTAACAGCCAGCGTGGGGAAGGACAGTAAAAAAAGAGATGCTATAATCAGTTTTATCTTCATAACAATTACCTTTACTTATTGAATATCAAAATAGAGCACATGTTTTGTAGGGTATGAGAGTAAGTTGATTGAGGAAAAAACAGCCATTGATTTTGTTGTACTATGCTACAAATATTGATGTGCTATGATAGCCGCCCCGTTGTCGCGAGGCCGTTTTACCTGGAGCCAGTTGTGCAGGATAAACAAATTGCAGGAGTGGCAGGGCAACAAATACAGCGATAAATATGAGTAGGATAGACTCCTATGTTACTAATAATAGATAACTATGATTCTTTTACATATAACTTATATCAATATTTTTGTGAATTGGGTACAGATGTTTTAGTTAAGCGTAATGATGAATTGCAACTTGAAGATATTGAGAGATTGATGCCTACCCATTTGGTTATTTCCCCAGGCCCTTGTACCCCGAATGAAGCAGGCATTTCTCTGTCTGCGATTTCTCATTTTTCGGATAAGTTGCCGATTCTTGGTGTTTGTCTTGGACATCAGGCAATTGGGCAGGCGTTTGGTGCCAGCGTGGTAAAAGCCAGGGAAGTGATGCACGGAAAAACTTCTGCTATTCATCATAATCAGCAAGGTGTGTTCAAAGGGCTTAACCGGCCATTGACCGCGACTCGTTACCATTCATTGGTGATTGCCGCGGAGACATTACCGGCCTCATTTGAAGTCACCGCATGGAGCCAGCATAACGGCAACGTCGATGAAATTATGGGCATTCGTCATCGCACTCTACCACTGGAAGGTGTGCAGTTCCATCCTGAAAGTATTCTCAGTGAGCAAGGTCACCAGTTACTAAGCAACTTTCTGAGATATTAACAGATACCGATAATTTCTTCATTTATCCATCTTTTTCATTTGCCCATCTTTGATTTTTTATGCATATTCGGTGATTATGTTTTCACTTTTGAATGGCGTGTATATAAAAAACGGGTGGGAAAATGAAGGAGCATACCGCAGTAGATAGAAATACATACGATCAAGTTATGTTGCCAATTTATTCACCAGCGCAGTTTATACCGGTGAGAGGGCAAGGTAGTCGTGTATGGGATCAGCATGGGAAAGAATATATTGATTTTGCGGGGGGGATTGCTGTTGTGGCTTTGGGTCATTGTCACCCCGCGTTGGTAGATGTTTTGAAGCAGCAAGGGGAGAAACTTTGGCATATCAGTAATATTTTCACCAATGAACCTGCTTTGATTCTGGCGCAGAAACTGATTGATGCGACTTTTGCTGAGCGGGTATTTTTTGCCAACTCAGGAGCGGAAGCGAATGAAGCAGCATTTAAACTAGCTCGCCACTATGCAATTACGCGTCACAGTCCTTATAAAACCAAAATTATCGCATTTCATCAGGGTTTTCATGGTCGTACCCTATTTACTGTCTCTGTGGGTGGTCAGCTAAAATATGCTGATGGTTTTGGGCCAAAACCTGCGGATATTATTCATGTACCTTTTAATGACTTAGATGCAGTGAAGGCCGTCATAGATGACCATACTTGTGCTGTTGTATTAGAACCGGTTCAGGGAGAAGGGGGAGTTATGCCGGCAGCACCGGCATTTATTCATGGGTTGCGTGAGCTTTGCGATAAGCACCAGGTGTTGTTGGTGTTTGATGAAGTGCAAAGTGGGATGGGACGTACTGGTAAGCTATTTTCTTATATGCATTATGACGTTACGCCGGACATCATTACCACGGCAAAAGCATTGGGAAATGGTTTCCCTATCAGCGCCATGTTGACGACAGAGAATATTGCTTCAGTGATGACGCCGGGAACTCATGGTACAACTTATGGCGGTAATCCATTGGCTTGTGCAGTTGCAAATGTTGTTTTTGATATTATTAATACACCAGCGGTTCTGGCGGGAGTTGAAAAACGCCATAATTTAATGGTGAATTTTCTGAATGATATCAATCAGAAATATTCGATATTTGGTGAAGTCCGAGGAAAGGGTCTACTGATTGGTGCGGAACTCAAAGCGCCGTATCAGGGAAAAGCTAAAGATATTCTGCAACTGGCGGCTGAAAATGGCTTAATGTTGTTGAGTGCGGGTGGTGACGTATTGCGTTTCACGCCTTCGTTGATTATTAGTGAAGAAGAGATTGCTCAAGGAATGGAACGGTTGGAACTGGCAATTAACCAGTTGACGTAATCAAGTATAAGAGAAATCAGCGCAGGATAATGCGCTGATTAATCAGGAATTAACGTGTACCGTAAACAACAATTGTTTTGCCGTGTGCGGAGATCAAGTTTTGATCTTCTAGCATTTTCAGAATACGACCAACCGTTTCGCGGGAACAGCCAACAATCTGACCAATTTCCTGACGCGTGATTTTGATTTGCATCCCGTCCGGGTGGGTCATTGCATCGGGTTGTTTCGCCAGATTCAATAAAGTTTGGGCAATCCGGCCGGTAACATCCAGGAAAGCCAGATTACCGACTTTCTCAGAAGTTGTTTGCAAACGGTTTGCCATTTGGGCAGATAAACGCATCAAAATATCCGGGTTTACCTGAATCAGTTGACGGAATTTTTTATAGGAGATTTCAGCCACTTCACAGGCGCTTTTGGCCCGAACCCAGGCTGTACGCTCTTGCCCCTCTTCAAATAATCCAAGTTCACCAATGAAATCCCCCTGATTTAAATAGGAGAGGATCATCTCTTTGCCTTCTTCATCTTTAATCAAAACCGCAACAGAGCCTTTTACGATGTAGTAAAGCGTCTCTGCTTTTTCGCCTTGATGAATAAGCGTACTTTTAGATGGATATTTATGAATATGGCAGTGTGACAAAAACCATTCAAGAGTGGGGTCTGTTTGTGGCTTGCCGAGAACCATTCGCTTCATCCTCTGTTGTTATCGCTGCCTAAATAACACGAGAATCTAAAAGCTTCTCGTCAGGCTGGCTTATAAAGACACTAGCTTAACATATTAGTTTGTTGAAAAACCGACAGGTGAGGGTTTTATATAGGTTATCTGAAATTTGAACCTTAGGGTATTGATCTTAACCTATATATACCTGGCCCGCTTCTGTTTTTAACACAGGAAAGGGCTTCTGTCTTGTCTTGTGTTGTTTCAGCATAATAAACCGCTCATTGGATTGCCAGTTTAATACTGAAAGAGTAGGCTTGGATGCAAAGAACGACTTAAGAGGTATTTATGCAAGCGCGGGTAAAATGGGTTGAAGGATTGTCTCTTTTGGGGGAGTCATCTTCCGGTCATCAGATCATGATGGATGGTAATGCCGGCGATAAGGCACCGAGCCCAATGGAAATAGTATTAATGGCAGCCGGTGGTTGCAGTACGATTGATGTAGTTTCTATTTTGCAGAAAGGCAGATATGACATAAGAGATTGTGAAGTAAAATTAACTTCCCGCCGTCGTGAAGAGACGCCACGCTTGTTTACTCATATTAATCTGCATTTTATTGTTACGGGTAAGGATTTAATAGATAAAGCGGTGGAACGCGCAGTCATGCTTTCCGCGGAAAAATATTGCTCTGTTGCGTTGATGTTGGGGAAATCAGTTGAAATTACCCACAGTTTTGAAGTTAAAGATATAGATTAAGATATTATTTCTTGATTAAAAAATAACATCAGGTAACTAATATTTCAGTTACCTGCTTTTTTAACTGAATAATATAAGATACAAATTTAGCGACCAGATTTTCTAAATTTACCTCAGGCGCTGATTAACAAATCTTTTCCCCTTCCAGTAATCGCTGTACCAATGGCGTCATAATTAATTCCATTGCCAGTCCCATTTTTCCACCGGGGACCACGATGGTATTAATGCTTGAAACGAATGAGCCTTGTAACATAGCTAACAAGTATGGGAAATCAATTTGAGTCAGATCACGGAAGCGGATGACAATAAAACTTTCATCCAGTGATGGAATGGCTTTGGCTGAGAATGGATTGGATGTATCAACGGTAGGGACACGTTGGAAGTTGATATGTGTTCGCGAGAATTGTGGCGTAATGTAGTTAATATAATCATCCATAGAACGCACGACGGAATCCATCACGGCTTCCTGCGAGTGTCCTCGTTCTCCGGTATCGCGGACAAGTTTCTGTATCCATTCAAGGTTGACAATCGGCACGACTCCCACTAGCAGATCAACATGACTGGCAACATTATGTTGTGGTGTGACAACGCCACCGTGCAGACCTTCATAAAACAGCACATCGGTTTGCTTGGGTAAAGATTCCCACGGCGTAAATGTACCGGGGAGCTGGTTGTAAGGGACGGCATCGTCATAGGTATGAAGGTACCTCCGACAGCGGCCTTCCCCGGTTTCACCATAATCAATCATGGTTTTTTCCAGCATGCCAAAATCATTGGCTTCTGGCCCAAAATAACTGATATGTCTGCCTTGCTCTTTGGCTTTACGGATTGCGGCATCCATTTCAGGGCGGGTGTAACGGTGGAAACTATCTCCTTCTATCTGCGCTGCACTGATGTTAAGTTGCTGGAAAATCTTACGAAAAGCTAAACTAGTGGTGGTTGTTCCGGCACCGCTGGAGCCGGTAATCGCAATAATCGGATGTTTGGCGGACATAAGCAGTAAACTCCATAATGTTAAGAATGGAACATTTCTTTTGGCATAATATTGATGCTCTCATGCAGCTCGGACCACACCAGAATAACATCCCCCCGTTCCAACTGATGGCGTATGTCAGCGACTTTCTGCTCCAGCGATTTTTCATCTTCGCCATAGTCAGTTCCTTCCCGCAGGACAAAGCTCTCTATCAAATTTAGCAGAGTTTCTGGTTCCAGTTGTTGCCACGGAATAATCATTGTGGTTGCTCCAGATAAGATGACAGCCAATTTGGGATGCGTTGTTCCAGCCACATTTGTGGCTTCTTCAATGAACCACTAACAAAGCCGACATGTCCACCATATTCTGTCATTTGGTATTCAATATTTTTGGGTAACATTTTGAGATCAGGGACAACTTCCGGTGCCATAAAGGGATCGTCTTTAGCATGGATAATCAGTAGTGGCACGGTAATATCAGGCAGACGCGGCAGAGCACTACACTGGCGGTAATAGTCCGCTGCATTTTTAAAACCGTGGATTTTTGCGGTCACAATTTCGTCAAATTCCCGAATATGTTTCAATCTTTTTACCTGAGACAAATTAATGGGGAGTGAACCGGGGTAGCGTAACAATTTGCGGGTGGCATTACGTTTCAGGCTATTAAGTAAATAGCGTTCATAAACCTGAGAAAATCCTTTTTCTATCCGCAGGGAACAGGCTTCTAGCATCAAAGGGGCGGAAACAATGACGGCAGCGTTGATCCGGGCATCTGTTTTTTCTTCTGCCAGATAGCAGGCCAGCATATTACCGCCGACTGAATAACCTACGGCTGAGGTGGGTGCATCACCGTAGGTCTGTTTTAACCAGTTCAGAAAATAACGGGCATCGCTTGTTTCGCCAGAATGGTAGAGACGTTTTTGGCGATTCGGTTCACCACTGCATCCACGGAAATGCATGACAACACCAAGCCAGCCTTTTTCTTGGCAGATATGCAGCAAACCGTGGGCATAAGGGCTGTGGAAACTGCCTTCCAGACCATGAAACAGGATCAGTCGTGGCTTGTGTGCTGCGGTGGCGGGATCTTCACTCCACGCGAGGTCAACAAAATCGTTATCTGGTAAATCAAGTCGTTGCCAATATGGTTGCAGTTCAGGATACCGCCGCACCAGACGCGGGAGGAGTGTCTGCAAATGCGGATTACTGGCTCCGGTTAGAGGACGAAAGATATCAGTCATAATGGTTTCGAGTTAAATTGATTAGTTATCTTGTATGGTGAATAACATACTGATATTTTCTGTGAAAGGGAAACGCCATTATTCAGGATGAAAGGTAACTCTTCATGACAGCAAGCCTGATTTTTTCATTAACGATTTTTTTGTTTATTTCTGCCATTACGCCGGGTCCAAACAACATGTTGCTGACTTCATCAGGCGCTAACTTTGGCTTTATCCGCTCTTTGGGGTTGCTCTTTGGCGTTGTTCTGGGCATGCAAACGATTTTATATCTGGCTGCTTTCGGAATAGCGGCATTGCTGTTGGTCTATCCTGCTATTCACACGGTTATGAAAATTGCAGGTAGCCTCTATTTGCTGTGGTTGGCATGGAAAACGGCAACCGCCAGTTACCGGCGTCTGGATGCCAAAGATAGCGCAGTGATCAAGCCGGTGCGGTGGTATCAAGGTTGGTTATTGCAGTTTTTGAATCCAAAAGCTTGGCTGATGGGATTGGGTGCGGTTGGCAGCTACAGTATTGCTGGTGATCATTACCTCTATTCCATCATCGTGATCAGTATCGCGGTGATGTTTATTAATTTCTTGTGCGGCATGGTGTGGGCGGGTTTTGGTTCATTGATTGGGACGTTACTCCGTAGTCGCAATGCCTGGTTTCTGTTCAATATCATGATGGGCATATTGACGGCAACCTGTGTGCCATTGATTTGGCTTGGGTAATTCATCCGTAAATGGCATTTTGGTTATAAAGAATATCTATTCATGCTTTTTGACTTTGGGCATCGGCGTTAAGCGTCTCTATCTTTTTACTCCCGAAGATCAGGGTCAGCACGAAGCCACTGATATAAGCAACCATCAGCCCGGCAGCATACACTGCCATTCCGACAAAAATACCGTTGTTTGAGGTCATCAGTGGCAGTGCTACCAATCCAGAGGGACCAAAAACCGTATTCAACCCAACAGGTAATCCCAAATAAGCCACCAAACCGATAAAGAAACCCCCAGCGGCACCGCCCAAACAGGCGGTGATAAAGGGTTTAATCCGTGGAAGTGTGACGCCGTAAATCAAAGGTTCACCGATGCCGAGAAAGCCTGGAATAATGGCACCTTTTATCTGCGTGCGTAGCAGAGAGTCTTTTTCCGCTTTGACATACAGTGCCAGCGCTGCGCCAACTTGTCCTCCGCCCGCCATTGCAAGGATTGGGAACAGAGAATTAAAGCCTTGTGCGTCCATTAGTGCGAAATAGACGGGCACAAACCCTTGGTGAACACCAAACATAACAGCGAGTAAAAATAGCCCTGCCAATACCGCAGTGCCAAAAGGATTGCCGTTAAGGTGAAGGAATAACCATGACATACCGCTAAACAGATAACTCCCCAGTGGCATGATGAGGATAAAGGTAATGGCCCCCATGATTAGTAGGGTAATAGTCGAGGTGAGGATCATATCCAGATTGTCTGGAATGATCTTACGAACTTGTCGTTCTACCCATGCTCCCAGAATAGCGGCGATAAGAATGCCGATAATATTACCGTGTGGATCGATGCTATAACCAAAGAAAGTAGAAATACCGGAATAAAAACCGCTGGTGGCGTCTGGGTTATAACTGAGTACAAACAGAGAGGCGATAATGGCGCCATTTATTCCTGATCCACCAAAGGCTTTTTGCGCGTTATAACCAATCAGAATACTCAGAAAGCTGAACATGCCTTTACTGAAAACTTTCATATAGCCGATGATTTCAACCAAAACAGCATTAGGGTGCTCAACACCCTGAATGGCTATCTGTTCAAGTAAAGTGGCAAAGCCGAGAAGTAGACCAACGGCAATAAAACCGGGGATCAATGGAGTA
>NZ_NMQR01000050.1 GCF_003545805.1 Photorhabdus sp. CRCIA-P01
GACGCCGCGTTTACCCTGACGTCGCCGGCGATTAATCCGGGGATGCGGGGCATGCCGGTGATACCGCCCGCCCCGTTGCGCACGATCTACGGGGTGATTAGCGGATTTAAGCTGTTGTCCACCTCGCATGACGAAAGCCGTTATGAAGTCACCCTGGAACCCCGGCTGGCCCTGTTGTCGAGAAGCCGCCAGTCCGCGATTTATCAGAAGATGTCGGTGCCGGAAATCGTGGAAAAAATCCTGCGTGAACGGCACGGTTTTCGCGGGCAGGATTTCTTATTCACCCTGGCGTACCCCTATATCCGTATTGGCAAGGGTCAGGTGGAAAGTGGCGCGCCGGATCACATTATCCAGCGGGGCGCGGTGTGGCAGAAATTCGGTGGACAGAGTTTTAATCAGATGGCTTCCCAGCGTGAGACAACGGATTTCTCTATAACACCGCAGGTACTCTGGGTTTTTGATGATTCATCAGTGAATAACCAAAGCGGACTGTTGCACAATCAGGATAAGAGTCAGCAATCCTTAACAACAGGCTCAGGGGGTGAAACGGCCAAACAGCAGCAATTGGGTGTGGAAGCCATGAAATTCTATTTAAAAGAAGATAAGGAGTGATTGATGACCGATTCATCAGAAAAAGTGGTTGTTACCCCGGTCTATGACAAACATGGCAGGTTGTATTACCCATTAGTTAATGCGCCCAGTGAAAAGAACCTGACGGCGATTTGTTATAAGGTGCCAAACCGGATTATCCCGGTGATCTTTCTGCCCGGGGTGATGGGGAGTAATTTGCAGGATAAACACGGAAATGAAGTTTGGCGTGTAGATGGTTATGGAAGTCTGTGGGAGTGGATAGTAAAAGGTTCAGAGACACGAAAAAAGTTGCTTGATCCAGAGAGTACAAAAGTTGATTCACGGGGAAGGGTGGATGACAACGATAAAGAGGGCCCTAAATTTCCCTCACGGAAAGAGCGGGGTTGGGGGCAGGTAGCTTATATGAGTTACGGTGAATTTTTGTCCTGGCTTCAGGCGGCGCTGGATGACCAGGATGAGTTATTGCACAACCGGTTGAATAAGACGGGGAAGCAGACACTGCGTCAGCAACTGGAATTGATGGATCTACAGGCTGAGATGGGAGAAGAGAAACTCTCGTTGAATGAGATTAAGCTGAGTTATCAATATCAGTTTCCAGTCCATGCGATGGGGTATAACTGGCTTCAGTCTAATGTAGAGTCGGCAAAAAATCTGGCTGACTATATTGGTAAAATTGTGAAAGATTATAAACGGCGGGGTCAGCCCTGTGAGAAAGTGATCTTGGTGACCCATTCGATGGGGGGATTGGTCGCTCGTCATTGTTCAGAAGTACTGGGGAAACGCAACGATATTCTGGGTATTGTCCACGGAGTAATGCCAACCTATGGCTCGCCAATGGCTTATAAACGGATGAAAGCAGGTGAAAATGGCATTGTTGGGCTGGTGATTGGTAAAGATGGCGCCCAGCTCACTCCAGTGATGGCGCAATCACCGGGACCACTCCAGTTATTGCCCGGTCTGAGATATGGCACCGGATGGTTGCAAATTAAAGATGGTAGGACGCTCTATACCTTACCGAAACGTGACCCTTATGAAGAAATCTATTTGCAGCGCGATAAGTGGTGGGGGTTATGCGAAGAACGTCTGATTAACCCGGCTAATGAGAAACAAAACCCGGCGATAATGCAGGCAGACTGGGATAACTTTACAAAAATGATCACAAAGAATGTTCGGCCTTTTATCGAAGGATTAAATGGCCGTTACCATAGTAATACCTATGCCTTTTATGGTAACAGTATGAAATACCGCTCCTATGGCATAGTACGTTGGGTGGTGCGTACTCTAGTTGATCGGGGAGATGACCCCGGGCTGGCATTTAATAGCCCGGTATACGACCCGTATAATAATCATCTGGCCGATACGCGTATGGTGGGATATTCCACTGACCCAGACAAACCTCATGATCATAGTCACCTTAGATCCTTTGCTATTGCAGACCCGCAACAGCCCGGTGATGGTACTGTGCCGGTTGAAAGCGGCAAGTTTGCTGCCAGTGGCCTGCATTCGTTACTGGGTGTCGAAGTTGATCATGAAGGCGCTTATAAAACGGATAACACCAAAGATACTCGCTGGTTTACCCTGCGAGCGATTATCAAAATAGCGCAATCTGTTAAACAAACTTCGCTGGCCTATCCTGATGAATAGAAAAAAAGTACTTGTTATTGCGATTGCCAGCCTACTGGTGCTGGTGTCTTACGGGCTGTGGCATCGGTTACAGCCTTATCCTCCTCATACGGTGTTAAATCAGAAGGAACAATTAGCTGTGGATAAATTATTAGCAAACTTACAAACCCGTTGTATTGGTCGGTATCTGGTTGATCTGCCAGCAAACTATAACAATACCTTAAATGATGCTATTTGGGTGAATGATAACTTGGTGGAAACCGGCCTGCTCTATCCGCCTGCCTTTGAACAGCGTATTCAATTACGGGAAGACGCGTTACGGCAGATGAAGACGTCATATCCCGTTGATATGCCCTATCTAAAGAATATTTACCGCTTACCGCAGGGGATGCAGGGGATTATTTTCGAGCGTATGGAGGACCAAAGTGTCCCGGATATGGCCCGGGTATTAGAAGCCCATCTATATAGCAATGGCGTGGCGATAAAAGTAGAAATGAAAGCGACAAATGCTTCTGCTGCCCGTTATGATAAAGATCGGCAGATTCATCCTGATATTTATAATAATGATGTACCAGCAAAACTGGCCGAGTTGAAAGACTTATTATCCCGTATACAGGGACGTAAAGAGACGGAAATACCCACTACTGCTGGAAGCTGTATTCCCCATGCTTTTATTGCTGATAATAAAAAAGATAAGGAATTTATAGAGTTATTATATAAAACGAATCCGAATAATTACCTGAATGCCACGATGATGAGCAATAATTATATCCGTGAAAAAGACAGTATGCTGGAACGTCTTGGTGTAATTGAAACCATGCTGTCTCGGGGAAAGGTTTTCCGCAAAGGGAAAAGGAAAATAAACGGGTTGGATACTGAAGAGCTGTTGCTGTCGGGTCGTCAGCCGAACAATGATAATCCTCGTTATCTGTTTACATTATTGGTTAATGAGAAAACCGGCGGAAAAAAAACACCGGTATTTGATTTGACGGTGGTCAATGATGAAGAGACACCGACAGCCTATACCCAGAATGAAATAGTAGCGTTCTGGGATGCCATTAGTCAGACCCTCAGAGTCAGACCGGGGGCTTTCAAATAGCAATAAAAATACGCTTTAAATTGAAATCGTGATAGGAATATCAAGGAGAGGTTAAAAATGATTAAGTTTGATTTTTGGGATACGGTATTAATCTGTGTTTTTCTTTTTTTCTATTATGCCTGGCCGATCATAATGATTATTGACGGCTATGTCATGTATCGGATTATCCAATACATGAAGAGTAAAAGATATAAACGTGTCATATTCTTAGTCCCGGTGGCAGTGGTATTGAGTGTGCCGCTTATTTATCTGTTAATTCAGTGGCTAAATGTAGTGGGTTATTAAAATTAAAGTCAATAATGGGATATTTCGGTATTAAGATATTATTTCCTGATATTTCATGGTTTATTTAGGGTTATTCTGATAACAAGCAGAGGATATCACTATGTCTGGTGTTGTGTGTTTAGGTGATGCCACTAATCGGGGGGGAAAAGTTATTACTGCTTCTTCAACGATCTATTTTGACGATAAACAGGCCGCCCTGGTCGGTGATTTAATTGATTGCCCGATAGATGGGCACGGTGTTAATCCGATTATTGAGGGCGATGATACCGTCCAAGAAAATGGTTGTTCTATCGTGGTGCATAATTGCCGCTGCCTGTGTGGGTGCCATGTGTTGAGTTCAATGCCCCATATTGGTCGCGATTGACCCGGTTAGAGCCGCAGTGCTGTGCGGCTGATCTATTTTTATTCCCTTTCTTGAGGACAATTTGATGGATGATTTAACCCTGCGCTATTACGAGGCAGAAATTCGCTACCTGCGTGAAGCAGGCAAAGAGTTTGCTCAGGCTTATCCCGATCGGGCCGCAATGCTCAATCTGGATAGGGTCAGTATCCGTGACCCTTTTGTGGAACGTCTGCTTGAAGGCTTTGCTTTTTTAATGGGGCGTCTGCGTGAAAAGCTGGATGATGACCTGCCGGAGTTAACGGAAGGGCTGGTCAGTCTGTTATGGCCGCATTATTTGCGCACCATTCCTTCTATGTCGATTGTTGAGCTGGCCCCGGATTGGGCGCGGATGAAAAAATCCGAGCCGGTGGAAAAGGGATTTGAAGTGCTGTCGCAGCCAATTGGTCTGCACGGAACCCGCTGCCGCTATACCACCACTCAGGCGGTTCAACTGTTGCCCCTGTCACTCACTGCGGCCTCTTTTCAGGCTGAACCGGATGGCCGTTCTGTTATCCGGCTGCGTTTTGACTGTGGGACGATGGTGGATTGGCGTCAAGTTGATTTGCGCTGTTTGCCGCTGTACCTGAATGCGGATAGTCCGTTGGCCTGTGCATTGCATCGGGCGTTCACGCTTCAAACACAACAGCTTTATCTGCGTCTGCCCGGCCAGCCTGATCGGCAGCCGTTTGATGGCGGGTTCTCACCGCTGGGATTTGGAGACGCGGAAAGGTTGTGGCCGAAAGGGGAAAGTGCATTCAGTGGTTATCAACTGCTGCTGGAGTATTTCACCTTCCGGGAAAAATTTATGTTTGTGGCGCTCCGCGGACTGGAAACGCTGACGATCCCCGACAGGACACCGTGGTTTGAGCTGGAGGTGGCGCTGAGTGAAAGCTGGCCCGGTGATCAGCCGTTTTCTGCGGAGAATATCCGTTTGCATTGCTCTCCGGTCATTAACCTGTTTTCGCTAGAGTCCGACCCATTGCGGTTGTCACCGCTACAGACTGAATATCTGCTGCGCCCGATGCGCCTTCAGGACGGGCATATCGAGATTTATTCGGTGGATGCGGTGGTGTCTTCGGAACGTGTTGGTCATCAAACGTATGTGCCGTTCAGTAGTTTCCGCCACAAAGGGGGCATGATGCGGCATGAGGCACCGGAACGTTACTACCATACCCGGGTGAAACGGGGACCATCAGGGCTGTATGACACCTGGCTTATCCTGGGTGGGGAAGATTTTGATGATGATAAACCGTATGAAGAAAACCTGTCACTGACCCTGACCGGCACTAATGGACAACTGCCTCGCCGGGCGTTACAGGATACGCTGCTGGATACGGCGATTAATCCTCCACTGGCGGGATTGATCGTACGTAATCTGTGTGAGCCGACATTGCCCTGTTATCCGCCAAACCAGGACCGCTTCCATTGGCGGATACTCAGTCATCTCGGCTCCAACTTTCTCAGTATGATGGATAACCCGGATGTGCTGCGCGGCACGCTGGCGCTGTATGACTGGACCGATAATGAGATGAATACCCGTCGTCTGGCTGCGATTGTGGCGGTGAAACATTCGCTTATTGAGCGGTTTGAACAGGGGTATCTGCGACGGGGTGTGCACATTGAAGTCACGCTGGATAGTCAGGGATTCTCCGGCACCGGTGATATCTGCCTGTTCGGTGAAATGCTCAGTCGCTTCTTTGCCCTGTACACCGATATCCATCTGTTTAACCGGCTCACGTTGATTTTGCAACCCACAGGGGAACGATTGTTATGGGAAGAAAGACACTGCACGCGCATTCCCGGCTGATGGCCACACTGAAAACCAATATATCGACCCTCGATTTCTACTCATTCTGTCAGACAATTGAGCGTGCTGTTCCTGACCGGCCGCCGCTGGGCAGTACAGATAACCCTGCCGATGATGTGATACGTTTCCGGCCTCATCCGGGGATGGGCTTTCCGGTTAGCGAGCTGAAAGCGATAGAAACCGACCCTGAATGCCCGGACCGTCCACCGACAGCCAGAACCACGTTTATGGGGCTGTACGGGGTGGATTCTCCGTTGCCGACCACTTATCTGGATGATATTACCCAGTGTCAGGAAGGGCATGAAGCGATTGAAGCTTTTCTGGATATTTTCAATCACCGGACATTCACTCAGTTCTACCGTATCTGGCGCAAATATTCCTCCTACCCGGCAACCTTTGCGGCTGGGGGAACGGATGGGACGTCTCAGTGTTTGTTGGGGCTGATTGGCTTAGGCATACCGGGCAGCCGGCAGCATATTACGACGCCGGTGTCCCGTTTTTTGGCGCTGCTCAGTGTGATGCGTCTGCCGACGCGTACCGCCGAAGGCGTCTCGGCGCTGGTGACGTTATTGGCCCCGAAGACCCGTACTGTGGTGACACCTTGTTGCCCACGGCAGATCCATCTGATGCATCCGGCGGGGTTTTCAGATATGCAGCAGATTTCTCTGTCGCAGCGCACGGTGCTGGGCAGAATGGGCATCGATATTAACAGTCAGCTATTGGTGGTACTGCACACGGATTGTTTGGAGGAAGTGCAAGGCTGGCTGCCGGGTGGGCAGTTGCACACCGATTTTCAGGTATTGCTGCGGGTTTATCTGGGCTGGCGTTACCCTGCCAGATTGCAATTAACCCTGCCGACGCGGATATTGCCGCCACCAGTATTGGGGGGCTCTCCCGTTCAGTTGGGGTTGACCGGTGTGTTAGGACTCAAGGCTGAACAGTATCTGACGGCAGTGCCTGACAACATTACCGTGAATGTGGGGAATTATCGGGGCATTACGCCAAACAACCATGAAAATAAAGGAGGACACCATGTTAACTATACTTTTTTATAAAACCGTACCGTTGATAGCGGCGATAACACTGTTGCTGACTGGCTGCGGCTTGACCCAGACAGTGACCGATGGGGCGGTCTCGGTCACGCAATCCCTGTTCTATCAGCAAATCAAGACGCTGCATCTGGATTTTATCCCACGGGCTGCGGTCAATACGGATGGGGGGGAAAGTGTTGCCCTGTCTGTCCCCACACTGGTACGTGTCTATCAATTACGGGATAACAAAGCGATAACCGCAGCGGATTATGCAGACTTGTTGAATGACGGCGACCGGGTACTCAGTGCCGACTGTTTGGCGAGTCAGGAGGTGGTGGTAAAACCGGGCGGTCATGCGTCTCTGGATATGCCGATGGCCGCTCAGGCGAAATACGTGGCGGTGGTGGGGCTGTTTAGAACGCCAGACCTGTCTAAAGGGACTTGGCGCCGGATAATAAAACGTCGTGAGCTGTTACCGGATAAGCCTCGAACTATTGAGCTGAATACCGACGGTCTGACCCTGTTACCTGAGAAGGAATGAATGAGATGAAAACGAAGACGAAAAGGCCCTCCCTGTATGACCGCCTGAAGGGGTGCTTTACCGGTGGCCTGGCATTGTCCCAAGTCAATGAAGAGCAGCAGGTGATTTTGTCGGTACTGGACAATATGCAGCGTGTCCTCAACTGTCGGGCGGGAACGCTCGCTCATCTGCCGGATTATGGTTTGCCTGATCTCAGCATCATTTTGCAAGAGCTACCTGCGTCGTCACAGCGTTTGATCGCAACAATCGAGCATACGCTGTTGACTTATGAGCCGCGTTTGAAGCAGGTGACTGTTACGTTACTACCGATGCTTGAACCGGCACATCTGCGTTATGACATCAAGGCGGAATTGAAAGGCGTGGGACTGGTGCGTTTTAGCACGGAGTTTGTGCCGGAAGGGCAAGTCTTGATCCGCCATTTACGCCAGCAAGGGCGGATAGATTAATTTTTTGTGTCGCTACCACTATTAATAAATGAGAGAACAGCGTGACGCTGTTCCCGATAATAGTTATTTTATAAGTTGTACCAAATATCAAGCAGGGCTAATTGTTGTATCGATTACTTGGTAAAAAGCATTTAAGGTATCTGAGATTGTCCAAACTCCCAGTATAACATGATAGCCTTGATAACCCTCTGGTAAGGTACATTTATTAATAACTCTACTACCCGGCATTTCTTCCTGATAATCCTCAAAGCAGAAAGGTGTGCTATTAAATTGCTCTCTGGTTAAAGGTTTATTGGGATCCCAATCAGGTTTGGTAATAAAATATTCCCAACTTGAGGTTTTATGTTGAATCATAATTTCCCACTGGAACTCAATACCACCGGCAGTAATAGGAATTTTTTTCCAACGATCTTCGGTTTGAACATCCAATGCGCCAAAATGACCAATGCCAGCGCTAGCAATATGACCATCTTCCGGGCCAGCTTGTGGAAAGCCTTTCTTAGCTTCAAGAGATTGAGGCTCATACTTGACCAACCCACAATCCGTGTTTTGTTCATTTCCCTGTGCGGAACAAAGGAATGCACGACTTCCTGGGCTATCAATATAACCATGAGCCCATGCGCCATTAAATAAAGCTGTCATTATCGTAGCGGCTAAAGTCATCACTTTCACTTTATGTTGTTTATACATAATAGTGTCCTCCATTTACAGGATAATTTATCTACGACAAATAAAGCCCCAGGACTTAATTATTCATTCTAGATAAATATAATATGATTATCCATTTCATAAATTGATTAATAATCTAATTATATTAAGTTATTGAAATTTTGTTTAAAATATGCCTGTTACTATTTTTTGTAATATAAAACGATATAAATTTCCTAATTTATTTGACATGGCTCATATAATAGGCAATTGATGCGTTTTAGGTAACATCTGTTATTCTTGAGCTTGACGCAGAATTTTTTAGCGGGACGAGAGAAATTTAAAAAAATCCCTCGATGAAAATCGAGGGATTTGTGTAGGAAAAACAGCGGATCTCGGGGATTATCTTGTTAAAACTGACAAACAAGAGCTGTATCAAGGCAATTTCGTTGATAATCATCCCAAAAACCTAGGGGATAATCCTCGATATCGCTTTTTAACAGCATTGGTTTTTGCCATCTAAATTGTTTGAACCCCGCCTTTTGGATCGCTGTTTGATACTGTTCACGACTCCAACGGTACATAGTGAAAGGACTGGGTGGCGTGGTAAGAAATTCAGCTCTCAGGAGAGTTGTATCTTTCACAGGCTCTTCACTCAGAATTTTTATACAATAATTTTCATAATTCCCTTTTTCTAATCGATAATCAGGTTCAAAGGTATATGCAATTAGTTTACCGGAGGGCTTGAGATGAGCGGCAATAACACGGAACATAGCTTCAAGGTCTTCAATAGATTTTGCATGGCAGAATAACCAAGCTGCATTGACTATGTCAAATTTGCCAAATGACTCCATCTTGCAGACATCTCTTACGTGAAATTCGATATCGTCACCGTATTGTTGTGATTTGCTTTTCGCAATTGCTATCATGTTATCTGATATATCGACTCCAATGACTTTTGACGCGCCACGATTCCTGTATTCTCGACTAAAGAGACCATATCCACAGGCTAAATCCAATACAGATTTCCCGTGTATATCTCCTGCCAGATTGAAGATAGTTCTGATTTCTACTTTGATATGGACAGCAGTATCTGAAAAGCTCTCGTAAAGATGTGCTATAGGGTCATATAAAGGGTCATCTTTCATGTTTTTTATCCTTAGCTAAAGGCCAAAGTACTTTATTTATCGAAGAGGTATATTATTTAGTATGAATTAATAATTACTGAAAGTCTTTATCTTATTATATATTAATACATTAGTGATAAATTAGATATGATTTTTTATATTGGTTAATTTTCGGGTAAACATGAAGGAGTAAATAAATATAAAACACTTATAATATGTTTTGTGGAACTATTACTCTTATAATAATGATTTCGTGTTATCAATTTATACCCTAGGGATTTCAAGATGCATCGTGACGACAAGGGAGTGAATCCCCGGGAGCATAGATAACTATGTGACCGGGGTGAGTGAGCGCGGCTAGCAAAGAGGAAACTCGAAATATATTAGGTATATCTACTTAAACTCTACAATAATATTCCACTAATGCTTAATAACATAAAGATCTTTTGTCGACACAAAACCCAATGGACTCATATAATACCCACCAATATAAGGTTTGACTAATCTGACGCCGATATAGTAATAAACGGGAATTGCGGGTACATCTTTTGCCAGAATGTCTTCTGCTTGCTGAAAATATTTTCTTTCATTTGTTACTTTAGCTTTATTTATCAAATCATCATAAGCATGATTGCTATATAAGAATGTATTATTAGAACTATCAGTAACAAAATTATTTAAAAACGAGGCAGGATTATCGTAATCAGCGATCCGTGCATATCTCACCATATCAAAATTACCTTGACGAATAACATCCAACATGGCTTTTCGTTCTTGGTTCTGTAAAATAATATCTACATCCAGACTTTTTTTCCACATTGAAGTCGCCGCAATAGCAATCCGTTTATGCTCTTCTGACGTATTATAAAGAAGTTTAAATTTCAATGGGTTATCTTTATTATAACCCGCTTCATTTAATAATTTCCTGGCTTTCTCGATTCTTACTTGTTGTGTCCATGATGCATAATCAGGTTGCCCTAAATTCATTCCGCCAGTATTGGGTGGGGTATGATTATAAGCAGCTTCTTGGCCTTGTCCCAAAACTTTATTCGCGATAATCTCTTTATCTAAAGCCAAATTTAATGCCTGTCTGACTCTGACATCATTAAAAGGGGCTTTTTGATTATTAAAATCATAATAATAAACACCTAATGCTGGTGTGATATGAACTTGATTACCTAATTTAGCCTTTAAAGATTTAAATAAAATCGATGGGATATTCTTGGTGATATCAATTTCCCCAGCTAGATAACGGTTGATATCTGCCGTTTCTGATGCTATTGGAAGGTAAGTGACTTTATTAATAACAGTATGAGCACTGTCCCAATATTGTGAATTTCTGACGCCAACAACTTTCTCATTAACAACCCATTCGGACAACTTAAATGGTCCACTACTGACAAATACATCGGAATGAGTCCATTTTTCGCCATATTTTTCAACCGCTTTTTGGCTAATAGGTGCCATAACAGGGTAGGCCAACATCTGTAAAAAATAGGATACAGGTTGTTCCAACGTTACTTCCAAAGTCAAATTATCCAGTGCTTTTACACCTAATTCATCGGTTTCTTTCTTACCAACAACAATATCTTTGGCATTGACTACGTGCATGTTTCCAAGATAACTGCCATACGGAGACGCAATTTTGGGATCAACTAAACGTCGCCAGCTAAAAACCACATCATGGGCAGTAATAGGGGAGCCATCAGACCACTTTATTCCTTTTCTTAGATGAAATAACCACACTTTATTATCTTTGGTTTCCCAACTGACCGCTAAATCAGGATTGATTTTTCCATCACTGCCCGCTCGGATTAATCCACTAAAAAAATCATGGATAATATTAAATTCAACATCATTTTCAACTTTATGAACATCAAGAGACACAGGTTCTGAACCATTATTGCGAACGATATCTTGATTAACTGACAATAATGTACCTGCTGGAATAATTGCGGCATGAGACAATGCCAGATTGCCAAATATAATACCTGTGAATAAAGATATATTCCTTAATGTTTTATTCATTGTTTGTTCTCCAAGAAGATTTCATTTTGGGGTGTCTATTTCAGGGAAATCAATTATTTGATAATTAAGGTTTTTATGTGCTCTTGTAAACCAAACCTCAGAATGTTTATGACTATTTAAGATATTAAGTTAGAATTATGTGATTCTATTGAATACCCTATTTTGAATGCAAGAGGTATAACTATAATTAAGTATTAGCATAAAATACTTAGTGCTACTTCATCAATATCATGAAATCTAAGCAATAAATCTAATTTATTTTTTAATTATACACCTTGAAATATTCACTTATCACATGAATTATTTAAACCATTTTTCTTAAATAACACCCAACGGATGAGAAGCAATGTGGAGGCTAATATGAAACATAAAAAAATAAGTGATGAAGCCAATGAACAGAATGATGACCTGAGGGTCAGCCGTCGTCGTTTTATTCAAGCGAGGGTGGCGCTTATATCGATTCCTTTTGTTTCTACCCACCAAACAACCGCCGGAGATAAAACAGACCAGAGCTCACTACCGATTAATGTTATTGATACCAGTGAAACGAAAGTCATACCCACCTGTAGTACATTTGATTGTGGAGGAAGATGCGATATCCGAGCTCATGTTCGAGAAGGCGTTGTCACTCGCATCACCACCAGACCTGATCATGAACTTGATGAAGCAATGCCGATCATGCAAGCTTGCGTCCGCGGCAAGGGCTATCGCAAATTTGTTTATCATCCTGATCGTTTAAAATATCCGATGAAACGAGTTGGTAAGCGGGGAGAAGGAAAATTTGAACGAATCTCCTGGGATGAGGCAACAACCATTATTGCGGATAAGCTAAGAAGCATTACTGAGAAATATGGCCCCGCTTGCCGCTATGTTAGCGTTAATACCGCGATAATTGGCGGGGTATCATCAGGTGATAAAATGTTACGTCGTTTATTCAATATTACCGGCGGACATTTACAATATTACCATTCCGTGAGTATGGGCAATACAGCGGCAGCGACACCTTATACCTACGGTGTGGCAACTTCGGGTAGCACACTGGATACCTTAGAAGATACCCCATTGGTGATCCTTTGGGGCCATAATCCGGCTGAAACTATTTTTGGTCACACCAATCACTATTTCCAGAAGATGAAAAAAAACGGCACCAAATTTATTGTTGTCGATCCCCGTTATTCTGATTCTGCTTCCTCGTTGGCTGACCAATGGATTCCTTTGCTGCCAACAACTGATAACGCATTAATGGATGCAATGATGTATGTGATTGTCAGTGAAAATCTGCACGACAAAGGGTTTATTGATCGCTATACGATTGGTTTTGATGAAGACAATATGCCGGATGGCGTTCCTGCCAATGAATCTCTGGTTGCTTACCTGACAGGCGCTAAAGATGACATTGTGAAAACAGCGGAATGGGCTGAAAAAATCACTAAAGTACCGGCAAATATCATTCGTCAACTTGCCCGTGAATATGCCAGCACGAAACCCGCCGCCCTGATTCAAGGATGGGGACCACAACGTCATATCTGTGGTGAACGTGTTGCACGTGGTTCAACAATTTTAGCTACAATAACCGGCAATGTAGGTAAAAAAGGGGGATGGGCGGCCGGTTTCGGTGGTGTCGCGGGTAATAAATCCCTCTATGGACTCGATGTTGGTAAAAACCCGGTAAAAGAAAAAATCTCCGTGATGAACTGGGTCCAAGCAGCCGATGATGCCAGTAAAGTTACCCCGGCGGATGGTTTAGTTGGTGCGGATAAGCTGAATACCAATATCCGTATGTTATTTTCGCTGGCTGGTAATTACCTTGCAAATCAAAACCCGGATATCAATCAGGCAGTAAAAATATTGGCAGATGAATCTAAAATTGAATTCATTGTCTCCAGTGATCTTTATCTAACACCAAGTGCCCGATATGCCGATATTTTATTGCCGGAAACCAGTTTTATGGAACGCTGGAATATTGCCTATCCTTGGGGTACCGGTAGCTATTTCATTTTGTCATCAAAATTGATCGAACCTGAATTCGAACGGCGTTCTGATTATGAATGGATACGCGAAGTTGCAGAAAAACTGAATGTTGAACAGGAATTCAGCCAAGGTCGTGACGAAAAAGCGTGGATAGCCCATATTATGGAATCGAGTCGTCAGGCTATGCCAAAAGAAAATTTGCCCACTTTTGAGGAATTACAACGGGCAAGCAAACATCTTTTCAAAATACCGCCTTATGTGGCTTTTGAAAAAAATATTCGTGACCCAGAAAATCATCCATTTCCAACACCCTCAGGAAAAATAGAGATATTTTCTAAGCGTCTATACGACATGCAACATCCTGAGATCCCTGCGTTGTCGCATTATGTATCGGCATTCGAAGGGCCGGAAGATAAATTAACTGAAAAATACCCGTTGCAATTAATTACCTGGAAAGGGAAAAACCGCGCTAATTCAACCCAATATTCAAATCCTTGGTTAAAGGAAGTACAAATCCAGAAGTTGTGGATTAATCCGTTGGATGCACAGAAACGCAAAATTAAACAAGGGGATTTGGTTCGGGTATTTAATGATCGCGGTGTTTCCATGATCCCGGCGGAGGTAACTCAACGTATTATCCCCGGCGTGGTGGCAATGCCGACTGGCGCATGGTGGCAACCGGATAAAAATGGTGTTGATTGGGGAGGTTGTGTCAATGTGCTGACATCATCCCGTAAAACCCCGCTTGCACACGGAAACTCTCATCAAACATTATTGGTTGAGGTCGATAAAGCATGAGTGAATTTTACCGTTAAATCCATTGCTCGTCATCAATATGGGATGCGTGAAATATAGCCAGGAATAGTTCATTTAGAAAATATTCTTCACTAAATAAAGTCATTTCTTGATAGATGACTTTATTATGGATGTTGAGCGATTTGTTAGTAATGATATCATTTCATTTTAGATGATTTAATTGAAATTGAAGTCAGGTTTGCTGGAGACAAATACGCCATTTACAATATGAAGGTTCATTATTTTAAATTATGATACTTGTAAAGTTATCCAACTATATTATTCAATTATCTATATATTGAGGATGAATTAATGTCTGTTTTTTTAAAAAGAATAACTATTACCCTGTGGTTATTGGTGTCTGCTAATAGTTACGCGCAGTCTAATATAGAACAATCAACATGCTCTAATGGGGTTGATATCAATTTCACTCATGTACTTCCCTGTTATCGAGAGCAGTTGGCAACACTGCCTCTTAACTATTCGTTTTTAAGTAAAGAAAAATTGCCCCAGATTGAGCTACGTCACTATCAATTGACATCACAATTTTGGTCTCCAGGAAACCTTGTTCTACCTGCCAAATGGCAACACAATGTTGATATATTTATTCCTGATAATCCGCTTTTACAGCGGGCACTGGTTGTTGTGAATAATGGAACTAATTATAATAGCGGGTCTGAGGCACCCATTTTGCCAACAGATTTCAGTGTGACAACATTAGCTGCTATTGCTCGTGCAACAAATATGATAGTGATCTCTATCAGTAATATTCCTAATCAACATCTCGTATACCGAGACGATGGAAAACCCCGTAAAGAAGATGATAGTGTTGCTCACAGTTGGACATTATTCATGAACGAACCAGAGAAGCAGTCGTTAATACCTTTGCATATTCCTATGGCTACTTCTGTTTCTCAAGCAATAACTTTGGCACAACGAGAGCTAAAACAGTGGAATATTAATAACTTTATTGTTTCTGGTGCATCGAAACGCGGATGGACAACCTGGTTATCGGCAATAGCAGATACACGTGTTGATGCAATAGTGCCTTTTATTATTGACATACTTGGTACACGTGCGGCATTTAAACATATCTATGAATCTTACGGAAAAAATTGGCCGATTGCGTTTTATCCGTATTATCAGGAACATGTCGATGAGAAAATAGATACGCCTGCATTTGCTAAATTAATGCAGATAGAAGATCCTCTACAATATCTGGGATCAATTTATGAATCTCGGCTTGCTATCCCTAAATACATCGTTAATGCCAGTGGGGATGATTATTATGCTTCTGATAATGCGAGATTCTATTATGATATTCTTCCTGGGGATAAATCTTTACGAGTAGCCCCCAATTCTGATCATCGTGGCATAGGGAACTTTACAGAACAGTCATTGATTACATTTATTAATCGGCTCCAGCAGTCGATTCCTATGCCGAAGCTTAATGTAACCCTGAACTCACAGCAGCATTCGCAAATACTGACAGTTAATTTTTCAGAAAAGCCTGAAAAAGTGATACGCTGGACTGCTACAAATCCAATTTCACGAGATTTTCGTTATGCATGTGGTATCCGATATAAAGCGTCGCCACTTGATTTTAATAAGATGCAACAAGTTGAAATTTCGCTGAATTCCCCAGTCATAGGATGGGAAGCGACCTATATTGAAGCAACTTTCAGTGATGGATATGTGGCAACAACGCGAGTTTACATTACTCCTGATGACAAATATCCAGTAGCCGCGCCTTTATCAAGTGTCCCAACATGTCAAACATTGCCAGGTCGCGGGCTAGGCTCAGAATAAGGTAATAATGATAAAGCCTAAATAAGCTATTTATGAAAAATTGGACCTCCAGCGTTTTCTGACGGTAACTGGAGGTCTGAATATATTAAGCATTTAGGAAAAATGGGACATAATTCATAAAATCAACATTACCTTACCTATATGTCTTAAGCGAGCACTCCTGGAATAACTCTCTATAAGTATTCTGTGTTTCACTAAGCAATTATTGATAACGTCACAGTATGATCTGTCTCAAATAGCGCCTGTGATAGCGCGATACAATGAGGAACATCAAAATGGACCGTATGCTAGCAGGTAAAGTTGTGATTGTTACTGGCGGCGCGAGTGGCATCGGAGCAGGTATTGCTTTAGCAGCGGCGCGTCATGGTGCGGCAACCGTCATTATCGGTGATATCACGGATCAACCCCGAGAGGGAGGAGCGCCGGTACTCCAGCGTCTTAATTCGCTTGGTACACAAGCCATATTCCACCAGTGTGATGTCACCTCGCGAAGCGAGATGGATGCATTGGTCGATGTTGCTACACCGTTCGGCGGTGTTGATTTGATGGCTTGCAATGCAGGAATTGCATTAGCTACCGATGGCCCACGGATTAGTGCGGACGATTTTCACAAGCTGCTTACGGTCAACCTTGATGGCGTTTTATTTGGCGCACAAGCAGCGGCTGAACAGATGATAAAACTGGGCAAACGCGGAAGTATTGTGGCAACGTCAAGTATGGGGGCAATCAGGACGGGGCAGCTCACAACCGCGTATTCTACGAGCAAAGCAGGGGTGAACATGATGGTGGCTGCATTGGCCGATGCTTTTGGACCGTCAGGTATTCGTGTTAATGCGGTATGCCCAGGACTGATCAATACCGCACTTCCTCTTTCCTCGCCGGAAGTCGCGAAAATGTTTGATGGGTTACGGGAGAGGATGCCACTCCGTCGACTGGGAGAACCGGAAGAGGTAGGAAATGCGGTTGTGTGGTTAGGATCAGATCTCGCGTCGTTTGTAACCGGCGTATCACTACTAGTCGATGGCGGACAAACAGTAGTACTGTGAGAACACGCATTTTAGGGCAATTGGTATATTCCGAAGGAGAGTAGGGTAAAATGGCTGTTTTTCAATTACATGCGGTAATTCTTTACATAGAATCAACAGAACCGAATATTTTCGCCAGTTTTACCAATTGAGCCATTTCATCATGAGAAGCGCCATTTCTGAGAATATCCAGTACCGTCGAGGATTCAGCCAGATCGATACCAAAATTCAATGTTTTGATTTCACGGAGGAAAAAACCGCACTTTTTTACACCGCTGACTGGACCTAGATTAGCCAATATTTCTGGCACACCTTTTAAATATCCCTTATTGCTAGTTTTTTTATTTACCGAAAACTGGAATACAGGATATAAATTCTCTATTCCCCAATTTAATACAATGAGTTTATGACTTTCACCATATTTGTTTACTGTCGGGCGAGTCACTCCTAATATATCAGCAACCTTACTGGACTTATAAACACCACCGTATTCCCCAAGATGGGCAAGAAAAGCGTTTCTACTTTCGATAAATGCCTCATGTTCTTTCTTTTCCGATGTGATATTTTCCACTATTTCAATATAGTTAGCTCGCCCTTTGACTTCTGTCCAAAATTCATCATCAGGTAGCGTTAACAACTGAGAAATACTCTCTGAATCTTTGTTTTTAAGCACATTAATAAAATGATTAGCAAGATTGATGATGCGTGCTTTGACCAATTCAGATTGATCAAATCCACTTTTCGGTTTTACTGCCAGTGCATTGGGTTGTTTTGCTGATGTCTCCATTAGCACCTCAATGGTATTTTGCAATTTCGAAAAATTAGCTTACAGTAAATTGTAAGATAGGAAAACTTTTTCACCAATCTCTTTTTAAGAAGTCATACTAGTCGGTGATGCGGTTCAATTCTTCCAACGCAGTACGATTTTCCCTTTACCACTTTGATACTTCTATAAGTATTGATTTACTTTAATTCCACCCTAACTTGATGATAATTTAACTAGATTATGTTAGTCAAATATTATTATCTTATTATAACTAGCGTCAATTGTATTGACTACTTTTGAATTTCATTTTCTATTGAAAGAAAAATCGAAGTGGATGTGGATACCGGAGGTTGGAATTTACCAAGATTATCTACCGATGGTTCAATCGCAAAAATGGTGAGTATTAGTTGACTTGGGCAAAGTTACAACTGATCCTTAAAACGCCAAGCTATCTAGCAAAATGGAAAAACCTGTTTAAATCTCCACTTATCATATTAAACGTAACCCAATAAAAAGGATCGTCAAAAGAAATAAGAGGTATATATGCACAGCCAAATTAATTCATTGCCCCAATATATGTTAGCGATCAGCATCATTAAGCCCGGAGGCCCGGAAAAATTGCATCTGGTTCAGGTTCCGCTACCACGGCCAGGAAAAGGCTACTTGTTGGTCAAAGTGGCTGCGGCCGGTGTTAATCGGCCTGATATATTTCAGAGAATGGGTTCTTATCCACCACCACCTGATGCATCTCCATTACCGGGGTTAGAAATTTCAGGAGAAGTGGTTGCCAAAGGTGAAGGTTGTGAACGCTGGAACCTTGGCGATAAAGTTTGTGCCCTTGTTGCCGGAGGCGGTTACGCCGAGTATTGCCTGGTACATGACGCCATTGCCTTACCCATCCATGGCTTGGATTTTGTTCAGGCAGCCGCATTGCCAGAAAACTTTTTTACCGTCTGGGCTAATGTTTTTCAGACTGGCAAGTTGAAACAAGGAGAAAGTTTGCTGATTCATGGTGGTACTTCTGGGATAGGCAGTGTCACTATTATGTTAGCAAAAGCGTTTGGTGCCAGAGTTATTGCAACTGTCGGTTCTGATGAGAAAGCTAAAGTTGCCCACAGTTTAGGTGCGGACTTTGTGATTAATTACCGTAAAGAAGATTTCGTTGATCGGGTATTGAAAATCACTGGCAATCATGGCGTTGATATGGTTGTTGATTTAATCGGTGGTGATTATGTCAATAAAAATTATAAGGTTGCTGCTAAATTCGGGAGAATTATTCAGATTGGTATGATGAAAGGAGACCCTGAAAATCTTAATCTGATGCCCTTAATGCTAAAACGCCTGACTCATACGGGTTCTACATTACGCTCTCGCAGTATAGAAGAAAAAGCAGAGATAGCTAAAGAGTTAGAAAAACATGTCTGGCCACTACTGAAATCAGGAAAAGTCAGTCCATTAATTTGTAAAGTATTTGATCTGAAAGATGCCGCTGATGCACATCGAATGATGGAAGCCGGTGATGTTATCGGCAAGGTTATGCTGGTAAATGTATCATCTTAACAGTACTTCTGCTTAAATCAGGGCTATTTCAACTTATAGCCCTGCGCTCTATCTACTAAGCACTTCACGTTAGAATAAATCCTTATAATTAATAAGCTTAATAATCGATAAATCATTATTTCCCTCGGTTTTTTGATTGGTTTTTATTCGTTCTTTGTCCTCGCGCACAAAATCAGAATTTATATTTAATGTCATTGTTAATATTTTAACAAATATAGTCTATATCTATTAACAAATGATCGTTCATGGATATGTTAATGACTAATCTATTCCACCTGATAGATTTTTCTTAATGTTTAGAATAATGAGGTATGACCAGCTATTGATAAGTTAGGTGGCATATAATTTTCTGTCTGCCTATCAGAGGATGATAGTGATTTCATTAACAAATAAAGAATTTCAGAATCTCTCTGTTGCTGACAGCCGTTTTTGTTAGTTGAAAAAGGGTATGTGATTATGACCAAGCAGTTTACTTCGCACTTAAACATTGATGCGTTGTTTTTAGGCCCTAAATCAGAGAATACGGTTTTTTTTAAAGAAATGATGGAATATGCCGTAAGTGAGCATATGCACTGGCGTTCTGATTTTCACCCAGAAGATCCCGCCCTGGTAACCTCAGTTGATCGTTACGCACCTGATTATAGAGAAACCCTTTATCGGACAGAGGGTATTCTGAACCAGCTATCCGCCAAACTGAAAAACACCTCTGTTCCCTGGTTTTCTCCTCGTTATATGGGGCATATGAATGCCGATACCTTGATGGTTTCCAATCTCGCTTATGTCATGGCGATGATGTACAACCCGAACAATTGTGCCCACGAGTCATCACCGACAACAACGGAGCTAGAAATTGAAGCAGGGTTGGATTTATGCCAGATGTTTGGTTATGACCCCCGCCGAGCCTGGGGACATATCACATCGGGAGGAACCGTCGCCAATTATGAAGGGCTATGGGTTGCGCGTAATTTAAAAACCATGCCTCTTGCCATTGCACAACACCCGCAATCCCGTGATTTGGTCGCAAATAAATCAGAACAACAACTGTTGAATATGTCGCCATCAGATATTCTGGATTTAACGGATGAATTAAAAAAACGGGGCATTTTCGAAGAAGTTCGTGAACTTTCTTGCCGTGGTGTTGGGATAAAACAGGGAATGTTTGGCAAGGTCTTGGTTCCACAGTCGAAACATTATTCATGGATGAAAGCAATGGATGTTCTAGGGATTGGTCAACAGCATATTGTGCCATTGCCGGTCGATGAAAATTACCGTACCGATGTTGAAAAAATGCGTGAAATTACGTTCAGTCTGATAGAGCAGGGAGAACCTATTCTCGCTATGGTAACCGTGGTTGGAACGACGGAAGTGGGTGCCATTGATCGAGTTGATGAAGTTATTGCGTTGCGTAAAGAGTGTGAAGAGCGTTATGGCGTCTCATTTTATGTGCATATTGATGCTGCTTATGCAGGTTATGCCAGCGCAATGTTCCTTAACGAGCGGGGAGAGTTTATGGAATATGATGAACTTATCCGCCGTTATCGTGAATTGGCAACCATTCCCGAAGATATTATTTGGCCTAAACCTGAAATTTACCAAAGTTTCCGGGCCATGTGTCAGGCTGATTCAATCACCGTAGATCCTCACAAAGTTGGATTTATTCAATATGCAGCCGGTGCGGTATGTATGAAAGATAAGCGTATTGTTGACCTCATTTCCTACCGTGCAGCTTATGTTTTTGAAGATGTTGATGCTCAACAGAATCAAGCCGTTAACCGGCGTGTCGTGCTCGGTGCTTCTATTATGGAGGGATCTAAAGCCGGAGCTATCGCCGCCGCGATTTGGGCCGCGCACCGATTGGTTCCACTTAATATCAGTGGCTACGGAAAAGTGATTGCTGCTGGTATTGTGACGGCCAATTGGATGGTTAAAAAACTCTTAACCACAGAACCATTGGTTGTTGATAAACGCCGGTTTGAAATTCATGCCATGCCGAATCCTGATTTCCATATGGTCAATTTTACTTTTAAAGAGCAAGGAAATAATGACTTAATGCATCACAACCGTCTTAACAAACGGATGTACGAGCTTTGTTCATATACCTCTGGACGTACCTATACCAATGATTTTTTGACTTCTTCCACCTCCCTTGGTTATGAAGAGTATGGTGATACTCCTTGGCATTATGTTGAAAGTTGCGGTTTTGACCAAGCAGAATGGCAGAAAGTCCACAGTTTATATGTCTTACGTGCTGCTGTGATGACTCATTGTTTACGTAATGCTGACGATTTTGACGAGTATTGGGAAAGGCTCCAGAAAATTTTTATCCACAAACTGACTCAAATTGTTGATGAAGAAGAAAAAAAGAAAGTGGCCTGATTTTCTATTATTAAATATTTATTGTTGATTCGAAGGGAAAAAACGTGAAGAACCGTACTTTTGGCAGTACTTTTATCATCGCAGGAACAACCATCGGTGCTGGCATGCTGGCCATGCCATTAGCAACCGCCGGTGTAGGATTTGGTGTAAGTTTGATCATGCTGGTTGGCTTGTGGGTCTTGATGAGTTACACCGCATTATTGCTGGTTGAAGCTTATCAATATGAGTCTCCTGATACGGGGTTAGGGACACTTGCTCAGCGTTATCTTGGCAACGGCGGCAAAATGTTAGCCGGTTTCAGCATGATGTTTCTGATGTATGCATTAACATCAGCCTATATTAGTGGCGCCGGGGAATTACTGACAGTCAGCCTCAACAAATGGTTGAATTTATCCCTTCCTGCTTCAGTGGGTGTTGTCGTGTTTACAGTGATTGGTGGAGGAATTGTTTGCATTGGCACCAGCTCTGTAGATATGGTTAATCGAGTTATTTTCAGTGCAAAAATTATTTTTCTGGTATTGATGTTGGGAATGATGATGCCGCATATTCAGCATATTAACCTACTGACCATGCCATTAGAGCAAGGATTAATATTATCTTCAATTCCTGTGATATTCACATCATTTGGTTTTCACGGCAGTGTTCCCAGTATTGTGAAATATATGGATGGCGATATCCGTCGACTCCGTTGGGTATTTATCATCGGCAGCGCAATTCCGCTATTTGCTTATATTCTCTGGCAATTGGCGACGCTCGGAAGTATTAATTCCACCACATTCGTCGATATCTTAGCTGAAAACGCAGGATTGAATGGCTTATTGCACAGCATTCGCGAAGTTGTTGCTTCACCGAAAACGGAGCTTACAGTACAAATGTTTGCCAACCTGGCGCTCGCAACCTCATTCCTCGGTGTCACACTTGGCTTGTTTGATTTTTTGAGCGATCTGTTTAAACGCAAAGATAGCATAGCCGGGCGTATGCAAACTGGTTTGTTAACTTTCGTTCCGCCATTGATTTTCGCGCTATTTTACCCAAAAGGTTTTGTAATGGCGTTGGGATATGCCGCCGTCGCGCTGTCAATTTTGGCGTTATTATTACCCAGTCTCTTGGCCTATAAATCCCGTCAGCAAAATGAACGTCGATATCGGGTACCTGGCGGTAAACCTGTACTATTACTGGTATTCACCTGCGGTATTGCAGTAATAGCAATCCAGATTGGGATAGTAAGTGGAATGTTGCCGGAAGTAGGGTGAGTACTAGGTTATCGAAGATAAGTTCTTCTTTGACCTAAAGGGTATTCTCTGACAGACTGCTATATAAACTATTTGCATAGCATAGATATACCTATTATTAGCGGAGGCAATTATGAATCATACCCATTACGAAACTGATGTGGTCGCTTGGGCAAATGAGCAGGCAGCGCTATTACGTGCCGGTAAATTCTCTGAGATTGACATAGCCAATATTGCTGAGGAGATCGAAGACGTAGGCAAGATTGAACAACGTGAGTTGGCTAACCGCATGGCAGTATTAATTGCTCACTTATTAAAATGGAAATACCAGTCAAGCCATAGAGGAACAAGTTGGGAGAGAACAATTAAAGCGCAAAGAAAAGAGATTCTTTATGGTTTAAAAGAATCGCCTAGCTTAAAAACAAAGTTAAATGATTCAGACTGGGTTGATGTCATTTGGTCTAAAGCCGTTGCCTCAGCAATGAACGAAACCGGGTTGGACATGTTTCCTGATGTATGCATTTGGAGTATGTCTCAGATCTTGTCTTCTGAGTTTTATCCTGATTAAGGTCTGGGCTACCGAAAGTAGGGGAATAAGCACTTTAAAAACAAAATGGAGAAAAATTAAAAGTTATAATAACTATCTCTGTTTGCCCCTGTCAAAAACTAATATTAATTATAAGGAGTTGAATCATGGCGAAAGAATTATTTACTGCCACAGTAAAATCTGTAGCTGGATTAAAAGTTGAATGTACATCAAGAGATTTCTCCTTTTATTTAGATGAACCACGTAATTTAGGCGGTACTGACCAAGGGATGAATCCAGTTGAAGCTTTACTCTGTTCTCTCGGTGCTTGTAAGTGTATCGTAGCAAAGGCTTTTGCTAAACTGCACAAAATTAACTTAATTGATATTCACGTTGATCTGGAAGGTGAGCTTGATACTGATGGTTTCACTGGTAGAAATAAACAAGCGAAATTAGGCTTCTCTAAAATAGTGACAAAATTTCATATTAAAGCTGATAATAGTGAAGAAGAAATTTATGCCTTTGTCGACTTTATTAATAGAACCTGCCCGGTTCACGATACCATCGAGAATGCCCCAAGTTTTGTCACTGAAATATATTGTGAATAAAATAGGTGTTGCGCCGAGATAATTTCATAAAGAAAATGTTGTTTAAATTAATCTAAAAAATCCTCTACGGTAAAGTAGAGGATTTTATTATAAAGTTAGGAAAATCAATGTTTATCTATCTTTTTCTACATTGATAAAAACACAAGAAATAATGACTATTGTTTAATAACATGAACCGTAGTTATATTACAACTTACGTTTTCTATACCAACTGTAATATTTAAACCCTGTGCATAAGCTTGGCTTAATAGCTTGTTAATGTTTTCAGCGCTTGATCCTGACCAAATATAACCTGGTTTTCCACAGTTACTGGCTAATTTCCCGCTGAATGTATAAAAATAATGTGCAGGATTGTCCCAATCAGCTTTAATTTCTGCGACTCTGACAATGCCACTATTCGTTTCTGCGGAGAATGCAGGGGTGCTAATCATACCAACGAGAATAAATAACATAGATATCAATTTTTTCATAAATCACTCCTGATTAATAATAAAGAAAATTTGACGCATTTGAAGTGTAAATTATGCAAATAATCTTTGCACCAATTTCCAGTCAATATAAAAGGTATTCTGTCTGATAAAGAATGTCTGGATATTTTCTTGCTAAAATTAATGCTATGTTTTTATGATAATTATCTTTTTATAGAGAATAAGATAGCAATAATAATATAAATCGTATTATTCAAATTAATAAAAAGTCCTCCACAATAAAGCAGAGGATTTTATTGTTAAACTAAAATGTTTAATAATTCAATATTACATTTCGGATCTATTTTCCTCTTCGGCTAATTTATCAGCCACTTCTTTGGCAAACTGATTACCACCATCTATTTGTTTTAGAATTTTGTTAATGATTTCTAATTCAATCACAGGATAATATTAGAAATTTTATTTTTAATTTTTTGGTGATTTTATTATAT
>NZ_NMQR01000051.1 GCF_003545805.1 Photorhabdus sp. CRCIA-P01
GCAAAACCCGGTTCAATCAAGCCACACACCACTTTCGAATCAGAAGTTTATATTCTGAGCAAAGACGAAGGCGGCCGTCATACTCCGTTCTTCAAAGGCTACCGCCCACAGTTCTACTTCCGTACAACTGACGTGACCGGGACTATCGAACTGCCAGAAGGCGTGGAAATGGTGATGCCAGGTGATAACATTCAGATGATTGTTACCCTGATTGCACCAATCGCGATGGACCAGGGTCTGCGCTTCGCAATCCGTGAAGGTGGCCGTACAGTAGGTGCTGGTGTTGTTGCTAAAGTTATTGCTTAATAGCTAATAATTAAGTACCTAACTCTAGAATAGATTTGCATTCTGGCTTGTTTTAGAACAGACACCTGGTGTGCTACATCAGGTGTCTGTTAGTGAGTATTTTAATTGATATCCACCCTTCCTTAAATTCCATTCCCTGTATGAACTACACTGTTGGGTCATCTCTTCGTGTTTTAAATCTTTGATTTTAACCGTTTTTTCCTAGAGGGAGTTATTTGGCTGCTCTGTCAGGATAATATATACATCATTCATCTATAGAATACGTCGGTGATAAGCCGTGATTTTTCCAAATAAACATTTGTCTTCAAGCTTAGATAAGTCATATTTTCTTTTACATACAGGTAGTAATATCTAACCCATGCTCGTTTTCGTACAACTAAATATGTGAATTCTATACCCCGTAATGTCTTAAGCGGGTTGCTCTGTCTAGCTATCAGTTCTGGAACAAATTGCTGATGTAGGAGATAGTTTTAGGATGGAATAAGTTTAAGAAAGCCCCTGATAGAGGTAAAAGCCTTCCTAGCCAAAGTGTTATAGAAATGAGGGAACTACCTCTATTTGACAAAGCTAAAAGGATATTTGGGAGAACCTGAATCAGAAAATTAAAATGCGAATGATTATTGAAATGAGACTCATTATTATTTAATATGCGCTATAATGTGTACCAGAGAGTGTTATTTATGTATGTCTGCCTATGTAATGCGGTGAGTGACAAAACAATACGTAATGCGGTGCGTCAACATCATATTCACTCTATTAGAGAACTAAAACGTATTGTGCCTGTAGGCCGTGATTGTGGCAAATGCATACGCCAAGCCAGAGAGCTAATTAATGAGGAGATTGCACAGCTGCCCAAGATAGATAACGTTGCTTGATAAAAAAGAAGTAAGTTTACTACTACTCTGCTGAATAGGTACTACACTTTAAGTACTGGAAGCGGAGGAGTGAACTATGAAAGGTGATAAAAAAATGATTGCTCATTTGAACAAACTTCTTGGAAATGAGCTTGTTGCAATTAATCAGTATTTTCTGCATGCCCGGATGTTTAAAAACTGGGGCCTTACCCGCCTTAATGATAAGGAATATCATGAATCTATCGATGAAATGAAGCACGCCGATAGGTACATTGAACGTATTCTTTTTCTTGAAGGGATTCCTAATTTGCAGGATTTAGGAAAACTTAACATCGGAGAAGATATTGAAGAAATGCTCAAATCTGACTTGCAGCTCGAATTGCAAGGGGCTAAAGATTTGAAAGAAGCGATTGCTTATGCTGATTCGATTCATGATTATGTTAGCCGTGATTTGATGATTGATATCCTAGATGAAGAAGAAGAGCACATTGATTGGTTAGAAACTCAATTTGAATTAATTGAACGTATGGGGATTCAAAATTACACTCAAGCTCAGATTCTCGAAGGAGAATAGTTATAGTTACGGAAAAATGCCCTATCTGATAAGTTAGGGCATCTTGTTTCATGTTCCTTTAATTTTACTCCGGACAGATCTTCATCTGTATCTTGCTTTGTCAATTGATTTGCGTATAATACGCGGTCTTACTTACGTGTAAGTCTGGTTTGTTAACCAGTAAATGCGCAGCATTTTTTTGCTTCCATTTAAAATACTCCCGATATGGGAGTTATATATTGAACGATTACACTCTCCCATCAATCGAAATGGGCTCGAGGAGTAGTTATTTATGTTTATAAAATAGTTGGAGCTCTGGTCTCATGCAGAACCAAAGAATCCGTATTCGCCTGAAAGCATTTGATCATCGTTTGATCGATCAATCAACTGCGGAAATTGTCGAGACCGCTAAGCGTACTGGTGCGCAGGTTCGTGGTCCGATCCCGCTGCCGACTCGTAAAGAGCGTTTTACCGTTCTGATTTCTCCGCATGTTAATAAAGATGCGCGTGATCAGTACGAAATTCGCACTCATAAGCGTCTGGTTGACATCGTTGAGCCAACCGAGAAAACCGTTGATGCTCTGATGCGTCTGGATCTGGCTGCCGGTGTAGACGTGCAGATCAGCCTGGGTTAATCAGGTCATTGAACGATTGAGAGGTTGAAACAATGATTGGTTTAGTCGGTAAAAAAGTGGGTATGACTCGTATCTTCACTGAAGATGGAGTTTCAATCCCTGTAACTGTTATCGAAATTGAAGATAACCGTGTTACTCAGGTTAAAGATCTGGATAGCGACGGTTATCGTGCAATTCAGGTCACTACTGGTAGCAAAAAAGCTAACCGTGTAAACAAACCTGAAGCAGGTCATTTCGCTAAAGCTGGCGTTGAAGCTGGCCGTATCCTGCGTGAATTCCGTCTGTTTGAAGACGAAGAATATGCTGTAGGTCAAAGCATTAGCGTTGAAATTTTCGCTGACGTTAAGAAAGTCGACGTTACTGGTACATCTAAAGGTAAAGGTTTTGCTGGCACTGTTAAGCGCTGGAACTTCCGTACCCAAGATGCTAGCCACGGTAACTCTTTGTCTCACCGTGTTCCGGGTTCTATCGGTCAGAACCAAACTCCGGGCAAGGTATTTAAAGGCAAGAAAATGGCAGGCCAACTGGGTAATGAGCGTGTAACTGTTCAAAGCTTGGATGTAGTACGTGTTGACGCTGAGCGCAACCTGCTGCTGGTCAAAGGTGCTGTTCCAGGTTCAACTGGTGGCAACCTGATCGTAAAACCGGCTGTCAAGGCGTAACGTCGAGGAGATAGGAATGGAATTGGTAATGAAAGACGCGCAAGGCGCGCTGACTGTTTCCGAAACTACCTTCGGGCGTGATTTCAATGAAGCGCTTGTGCATCAAGTAGTTGTTGCTTACGCAGCTGGTGCACGTCAAGGTACTCGTGCTCAGAAAACCCGTGCTGAAGTTTCTGGTTCAGGTAAAAAACCATGGCGTCAGAAAGGCACTGGCCGTGCACGCTCTGGTTCTATTAAGAGCCCAATTTGGCGCTCTGGTGGCGTAACTTTCGCAGCTAAGCCACAGGACCACAGTCAAAAAGTTAATAAGAAAATGTACCGTGGTGCTTTAAAAAGCATCCTGTCTGAATTGGTACGTCAAAATCGTTTGATCGTTGTCGAGAAGTTTTCTGTAGAAGCCCCTAAAACCAAGCTTCTGGTTCAGAAACTGAAAGAGATGGTTCTGGAAGATGTGCTGATTATCACTAATGAAGTTGATGAGAATTTGTTCTTAGCAGCTCGCAACCTGTACAAGGTTGATGTTCGTGATGTAGCTGGTATTGATCCAGTTAGCTTGATCGCCTTCGATAAAGTGGTTATGACTGCTGATGCTGTGAAGCAAGTTGAGGAGATGCTGGCATGATCCGTGAAGAACGTCTGCTGAAAGTACTGCGCGCACCGCACGTATCTGAAAAAGCTTCTACAGCGATGGAGAAAAGCAACACCATCGTTCTCAAAGTTGCGAAAGACGCGACTAAAGCAGAAATCAAAGCTGCTGTGCAGAAACTGTTTGAAGTCGAAGTTGAAGGTGTTAACACTTTGCTGGTAAAAGGCAAAACTAAACGCCACGGTCAGCGTATTGGTCGTCGTAGCGACTGGAAAAAAGCTTACGTCACACTGAAGGAAGGCCAGAATATGGACTTCATCGGTGGTGCAGAGTAAGTCGGAGGAGTAAAGAACAATGGCAATTGTTAAATGTAAACCTACGTCTCCGGGCCGTCGCCACGTTGTTAAAGTGGTTAACCCTGAGCTGCATAAGGGTAAACCTTATGCTCCATTGCTGGAAAAAAGCAGCAAAACCGGTGGTCGTAACAACAATGGCCGTATTACCACTCGTCACATTGGTGGTGGCCACAAGCAGCACTATCGTTTGATTGACTTTAAACGTAATAAAGATGGTATCCCTGCTGTAGTTGAGCGCTTGGAATATGATCCAAATCGCTCAGCAAATATCGCCTTGATTTTGTATAAAGATGGTGAACGTCGTTATATCCTTGCACCTAAGGGGCTGAAAGCTGGTGATCAGATCCAATCTGGTTCTGACGCAGCTATCAAAACTGGTAACGCATTGCCAATGCGCAATATCCCTGTTGGTTCTACCGTACATAACGTAGAAATGAAACCGGGTAAAGGTGGTCAGTTGGCTCGTTCCGCTGGTGCATACGTTCAGATCGTTGCCCGTGATGGTTCTTATGTAACTTTGCGTCTGCGTTCTGGTGAAATGCGTAAAGTTCTGTCTGACTGCCGCGCCACTTTAGGTGAGGTTGGTAATGCAGAACATATGCTACGTGTTCTGGGTAAAGCTGGTGCAAGTCGCTGGCGTGGTATTCGTCCTACCGTTCGTGGTACGGCGATGAACCCGGTAGATCACCCACATGGTGGTGGTGAAGGTCGTAACTTTGGTAAACATCCTGTAACTCCTTGGGGTGTTCAAACTAAAGGTAAGAAGACCCGTAGTAATAAACGTACTGATCAGTTCATCGTACGTCGCCGTACTAAAAAATAATTAGAGGATAAACCATGCCACGTTCTCTCAAGAAAGGTCCATTTATTGACCTGCACTTGCTGAAGAAGGTAGAGAAAGCGGTGGAAAGCGGAGACAAAAAGCCTATTAAGACTTGGTCCCGTCGTTCAACGATCTTTCCTAACATGATCGGTTTGACCATCGCTGTCCATAATGGTCGTCAGCATGTACCAGTTTTTGTTTCCGACGAAATGGTTGGTCATAAACTAGGTGAATTCGCGCCGACCCGTACTTATCGCGGCCATGCGGCCGATAAAAAGGCTAAAAAGCGCTAAGGTAGGAGGAAGAGATGGAAACTATCGCTAAACATCGCCACGCTCGTTCTTCTGCTCAGAAGGTTCGCCTTGTAGCTGACCTGATTCGCGGTAAGAAAGTGTCGCAAGCTCTGGAAACTCTGACCTATACCAATAAGAAAGCTGCTGGTTTAGTGAAGAAAGTACTTGAGTCTGCTATTGCTAATGCAGAACACAACGACGGTGCTGACATTGATGATCTGAAGGTCACGAAGATTTTCGTAGACGAAGGCCCGACCATGAAGCGTATTATGCCTCGTGCAAAAGGTCGTGCAGATCGCATCCTGAAGCGCAGCAGCCACATTACTGTGGTTGTGTCCGATCGCTGAGACTCTGGAGACTAGCAATGGGTCAGAAAGTACATCCTAATGGTATTCGCCTGGGTATTGTCAAACCTTGGAACTCTACTTGGTATGCGAATACTAAAGAATTCGCTGACAACCTAGACAGCGATTTTAAAGTTCGCCAGTACTTGAAGAAAGAACTGGCAAAAGCGTCTATTTCACGCATTGTTATTGAACGTCCTGCTAAAAGTATTCGTGTAACTATTCACACTGCTCGCCCAGGGATCGTAATCGGTAAGAAAGGTGAAGACGTAGAAAAACTGCGTAAAACTGTAGCGGAAATCGCTGGTGTTCCTGCGCAAATTAATATCTCTGAAGTACGTAAGCCTGAACTGGACGCGAAACTGGTTGCTGACAGTATTACTTCACAGCTGGAACGTCGCGTTATGTTCCGTCGTGCTATGAAGCGTGCAGTCCAGAATGCGATGCGTCTAGGCGCTAAAGGCATTAAAGTGGAAGTCAGTGGCCGTTTAGGCGGTGCTGAAATCGCGCGTACTGAATGGTATCGTGAAGGTCGTGTACCGTTGCACACATTGCGTGCAGATATCGACTACAACACTTCAGAAGCGCACACCACTTATGGTGTACTCGGCGTTAAGGTATGGATCTTCAAAGGTGAGATCTTGGGTGGTATGGCTGCTGTTGAACAGGCGGAAAAACCGGCTGCTCAACCTAAAAAGCAGCAGCGTAAAGGCCGCAAGTAAGGAGAGTCGCTGATGTTACAACCAAAGCGTACGAAATTCCGTAAAATGCACAAAGGCCGTAACCGTGGCCTGGCAGCAGGTGCGGATGTTAGCTTCGGCACTTTCGGTCTGAAAGCTGTAGGCCGTGGCCGTCTGACGGCACGTCAGATTGAAGCGGCACGTCGTGCTATGACCCGTGCAATTAAACGTCAAGGTAAAATCTGGATACGTGTATTCCCAGACAAACCTATCACTGAAAAGCCACTCGAAGTGCGTATGGGTAAAGGTAAAGGTAACGTAGAATATTGGGTTGCCTTGATCCAGCCTGGTAAAGTCCTTTATGAAATGGACGGTGTGCCTGAAGAGCTGGCTCGTGAAGCATTCAAGCTGGCAGCAGCGAAACTGCCTATCAAGACCACCTTTGTAACTAAGACGGTGATGTAATGAAAGCACAAGAGCTGCGCGAAAAAAGCGTTGAAGAGCTGAACACTGAGCTGCTGAATTTGCTGCGTGAACAATTTAACTTGCGCATGCAGGCTGCAAGTGGCCAGCTACAACAGTCTCATCTGTTGAAACAAGTGCGTCGTAATATCGCACGCGTTAAGACTTTATTGACTGAGAAGGCGGGTGGGCAATGACCGATAAAATCCGTACTCTGCAAGGTCGTGTTGTAAGCGACAAAATGGAGAAATCTATTGTTGTTGCTATTGAGCGTAAGGTGAAACATCCTCTATATGGTAAATTCATCAAACGTACGACTAAACTGCATGTACATGACGAGAACAATGAATGTGGCATCGGTGATGTGGTGGAAATCCGCGAAACTCGTCCACTGTCCAAAACTAAATCTTGGACTTTAGTTCGCGTTGTAGAGAAAGCGATTCTGTAAGCTGGCTCGAATAGAGTAAACGGCTCACGCGATGGGCCGTTTATTTTTTCTATCTATATCTGAGATGTGGTGTTATAATGCCGCGCCCTCATGATATGGGGTATCTGAACGGCCTCTTCATATTAAATTATAGTAGTGAAGTGGGCTCAGTAGTAGTTGACATTTAGCGGAGCACTAAAATGATCCAAGAACAGACTATGCTGAACGTGGCCGACAACTCCGGTGCACGTCGCGTAATGTGTATCAAGGTTCTGGGTGGCTCGCACCGTCGCTATGCACACGTCGGCGACATCATAAAAGTCACCATCAAGGAAGCAATTCCTCGTGGTAAAGTGAAAAAAGGTGATGTCCTGAAAGCGGTAGTGGTGCGCACCAGGAAGGGTGTTCGTCGCCCTGACGGTTCTGTCATTCGCTTCGATGGCAATGCTTGCGTGTTGTTAAACAACACAAGTGAGCAAGTTATCGGTACGCGTATTTTTGGGCCGGTAACTCGTGAACTTCGTAATGAAAAGTTCATGAAAATTATCTCCCTGGCACCAGAAGTACTCTAAGGAGCGGACAATGGCAGCGAAAATCCGTCGTGATGACGAAGTTATCGTGTTGACTGGAAAAGATAAAGGTAAGCGCGGTAAAGTAAAACAGGTTCTTTCTACTGGGAAAGTCCTTGTTGAAGGTATCAACTTGGTTAAAAAGCATCAGAAGCCTGTTCCGGCTCTGAACCAGCCAGGTGGCATCGTTGAAAAAGAAGCTGCAATCCAAGTTTCAAACGTTGCGATCTTCAATGCGGCAACCGGTAAGGCTGACCGTGTAGGTTTTAGATTTGAAGACGGAAAAAAAGTTCGTTTCTTTAAATCTAACAGCGAAACTATCAAGTAATTTGGAGTAATACGATGGCGAAACTGCATGATTACTACAAAGACGAGGTAGTCCAAAAACTGGTGACTCAGTTTGGCTACAATTCTGTCATGCAAGTCCCTCGGGTCGAGAAGATCACCCTGAACATGGGTGTTGGTGAAGCAATTGCTGATAAGAAACTGCTGGATAATGCAGCAGCGGATCTGACAGCAATCTCTGGTCAAAAACCATTGATCACCAAAGCGCGCAAATCAGTTGCAGGCTTCAAAATCCGTCAGGGCTATCCAATCGGCTGTAAAGTGACCCTGCGTGGTGAACGTATGTGGGAGTTTCTTGAGCGCCTGATTTCTATTGCTGTACCTCGTATTCGTGACTTCCGTGGTTTATCTGCTAAGTCATTTGATGGTCGTGGCAATTACAGCATGGGTGTACGTGAGCAAATCATCTTCCCTGAAATCGATTACGATAAAGTGGATCGTGTTCGTGGTCTGGATATTACTATCACCACAACTGCGAAATCTGATGATGAAGGCCGCGCACTGTTGGCTGCTTTTAACTTCCCGTTTCGCAAGTAAGGCAGGGTATTCATGGCTAAGCAATCAATGAAAGCACGTGATGTAAAACGTGCGAAATTAGCTGAAAAATTCTTCACTAAACGTGTAGAATTGAAAGCTGTCATTTCTGATGTGAATGCATCTGATGAAGAGCGTTGGAATGCTGTTCTTAAGCTGCAAACACTGCCACGTGATTCCAGCCCTTCTCGTCAGCGTAACCGCTGCCGCCAAACTGGTCGTCCGCATGCGTTCTTGCGGAAGTTTGGGTTGAGCCGTATTAAAGTCCGTGAAGCCGCTATGCGCGGTGAAATTCCGGGCCTTAAAAAGGCTAGCTGGTAATTGTCACCAATTGAATCACGGGAGTAAAGACAGATGAGCATGCAAGATCCCATCGCGGATATGCTGACCCGTATCCGTAACGGTCAGGCCGCGAATAAAGTTGCGGTCACCATGCCTTCCTCCAAGCTGAAAGTGGCAATTGCCAAGGTGCTGAAGGAAGAAGGTTATATTGAAAATTATAAAATTGAAGGCGACACCAAGCCAGAGTTGGAATTAGTACTGAAATACTTCCAAGGCAGGGCTGTTGTAGAAAGCATTCAGCGTGTAAGCCGACCAAGTCTGCGCATCTATAAGAAAAAAGATGAGCTACCACAAGTTATGGCTGGTTTGGGTATTGCTGTTGTTTCTACCTCTAAAGGTGTAATGACTGATCGTGCAGCTCGTCAAGCTGGTCTTGGTGGCGAGATTCTCTGCTACGTAGCTTAATTCGGGAGGAAAGAATGTCTCGTGTTGCAAAAGCACCCGTCGTCATTCCTGCCGGCGTAGAGGTAAAACTCAACGGTCAGGTTATTTCGATTAAGGGTAAAAACGGCGAGCTGAGTCGTACAATCCACAGCGCAGTTGAGGTTAATCATGCAGATAACCAACTAACCTTCGCTCCACGCGATGGTTATGTTGATGGTTGGGCACAGGCGGGTACGACTCGTTCTTTGCTGAATGCCATGGTTATTGGTGTTACCGAAGGTTTCACTAAGAAGCTTCAACTGGTAGGTGTTGGTTATCGTGCAGCAGTCAAAGGCAATGTTGTTAACATGTCTCTGGGCTTCTCACATCCAGTTGACCACGAACTGCCAGTAGGCATTACTGCAGAATGTCCGTCACAAACTGAAATCGTACTGAAAGGTGCTGATAAGCAGGTAATCGGTCAGGTTGCGGCAGAACTGCGTGCCTATCGTCGTCCTGAGCCTTATAAAGGTAAAGGTGTTCGTTACGCCGACGAAGTCGTGCGTATCAAAGAGGCTAAGAAGAAGTAAGGTAACACTATGGATAAGAAAGCAGCTCGTATCCGTCGTGCGACCCGCGCACGCCGCAAGCTCCAGGAACTGGGTGCAACTCGCCTGGTGGTACATCGTACCCCTCGCCATATTTATGCGCAGGTTATCGCACCAAACGGTTCTGAAACTTTGGTGGCAGCTTCTACTACAGAAAAAGCTATCAATGAGCAACTGAAATACACTGGAAATAAAGAAGCAGCAGCAGTAGTTGGTAAGGCAATTGCTGAACGCGCATTGGAAAAAGGTATTAAAGATGTATCTTTTGACCGCTCTGGTTTCCAATATCATGGTCGAGTCCAGGCACTGGCAGATGCTGCCCGTGAAGCTGGCCTTCAGTTCTAAGGTAGAGGTGTAAGATGGCTCACATCGAAAAACAAGCTGGCGAACTGCAGGAAAAGCTGATTGCGGTAAATCGCGTATCTAAAACCGTAAAAGGTGGCCGGATTTTCAGCTTTACCGCACTGACTGTTGTAGGTGATGGTAATGGTCGCGTTGGTTTTGGCTATGGCAAAGCACGCGAAGTTCCGGCAGCAATCCAGAAAGCGATGGAAAAAGCCCGTCGCAGTATGAAAACCGTCGCACTGAACAGCGGCACTTTGTATCACCCAGTAAAAGGTGCACACACTGGTTCCCGTGTGTTCATGCAGCCTGCTCACGAAGGTACTGGTATCATCGCAGGCGGTGCTATGCGTGCTGTTTTGGAGGTGGCTGGTGTTCGTAACGTACTGGCTAAAACCTATGGTTCCACCAACCCTATTAATGTGGTTCGTGCAACTCTGGATGCTTTAGACAGCATGAAGTCTCCAGAAATGGTCGCAGCTAAGCGTGGTAAATCCGTCGAAGAAATTCTGGGGTAATGGCCATGGCTAAGACTATTAAAGTAACACAGATTCGCAGTTCAATCGGCCGTCTGCCTAAACATAAGGCAACTTTGGTTGGTTTAGGTCTGCGCCGTATCGGTCATACAGTAGAGCGTGAAGATACTCCTGCTATACGTGGTATGATCAACTTGGTTTCCTATATGGTTAAAGTTGAGGAGTAACAGATGCGCTTAAATACTCTGTCTCCGGCTGATGGTTCCAAGCATGCGCCTAAACGTGTAGGTCGTGGTATTGGTTCTGGCCTGGGTAAAACCGGTGGCCGTGGTCACAAGGGTCAGAAGTCTCGTTCTGGTGGTGGCGTACGTCGCGGTTTTGAAGGTGGTCAGATGCCTTTGTACCGTCGTTTGCCAAAATTTGGCTTTACTTCACGCAAGGCGATGGTTACAGCAGAAGTTCGTTTGTCTGATTTTGCTGCCGTTGAAGGCGATATTATCGATCTGAATGCATTGAAAGCAGCTAACATTGTTGGCATTCAAATTGAGTTTGCGAAAGTTATTCTTTCTGGCGAAATCAATCGTGCAGTAACTGTGCGTGGCCTGCGTGTTACTAAGGGCGCTCGTGCTGCAATTGAAGCTGCTGGCGGTAAAATTGAGGAATAAGTAACAGATGGCTAAACAACCAGGATTAGATTTTCAAAGTGCTAAAGGTGGACTGGGCGAGCTGAAACGTAGGCTGTTGTTTGTTATCGGCGCGTTAATTGTTTTCCGTATTGGTTCTTTTATTCCTATCCCTGGTATTGATGCCACTGTGCTTGCCAAATTGCTTGAACAGCAAAGGGGCACCATCATTGAAATGTTTAACATGTTCTCTGGTGGTGCTTTAAGTCGTGCTTCTATCTTTGCACTGGGGATAATGCCGTATATTTCTGCGTCTATTATTATTCAGTTGTTGACGGTGGTTCATCCAACGTTGGCAGAGATTAAGAAGGAAGGGGAAGCTGGTCGTCGTAAGATTAGCCAGTATACTCGTTATGGTACTTTAGTGCTGGCTATATTCCAGTCAATCGGTATTGCTACTGGTTTGCCGAATATGCCAGGAATGCAAGGGCTGGTAATTAATCCAGGGTTTGCTTTCTACTTCACGGCTGTTGTGAGCCTAGTTACTGGGACTATGTTCCTAATGTGGTTGGGTGAGCAGATTACTGAGCGCGGTATTGGAAACGGTATCTCTATCATAATCTTTGCTGGTATTGTTGCGGGTTTGCCGCCGGCCATTGGCCATACCATTGAGCAAGCTCGGCAAGGCGATCTGCACTTCCTCCTGTTGCTGTTGGTTGCAGTGTTAGTATTTGCAGTAACTTTCTTCGTTGTTTTCATGGAGCGTGGTCAACGACGTATCGTTGTTAACTATGCAAAACGTCAACAGGGTCGCCGAGTTTATGCTGCACAGAGCACACATTTACCGTTGAAAGTGAATATGGCCGGGGTTATCCCTGCAATTTTTGCTTCCAGCATTATTCTGTTCCCTGGTACCATAGCTTCCTGGTTTGGGGGAGGAACCGGTTGGAACTGGCTGACTACTATTTCAATGTACTTGCAGCCTGGACAACCGCTTTATGTGTTACTCTACGCGTCTGCAATCATCTTCTTCTGTTTTTTCTATACCGCGTTGGTTTTCAACCCGAGAGAAACAGCAGATAACCTGAAGAAGTCCGGTGCATTTGTACCAGGAATTCGTCCGGGAGAGCAAACAGCCAAGTACATTGATAAAGTAATGACACGCCTAACTTTAGTTGGTGCGATGTATATTACTTTTATCTGCTTAATCCCGGAGTTCATGCGTGACGCGATGAAGGTGCCATTTTATTTTGGCGGTACTTCGCTACTTATTGTAGTTGTAGTCATCATGGACTTTATGGCTCAAGTGCAAACTCTAATGATGTCAAGTCAGTATGAGTCTGCATTGAAGAAGGCAAATCTTAAAGGTTATAACCGTTAATTGGTTTGCTTGAGAAGTTACGGAGAGTAAAAATGAAAGTTCGTGCTTCCGTCAAGAAATTATGTCGCAACTGTAAAATCGTTAAGCGTAACGGTATCGTTCGTGTGATTTGCAGTGCAGAGCCTAAGCATAAACAACGCCAAGGCTAATAATAATAGCATATTTTTCTTGCAAAGTCGGTTTGAGCTGGCTAAATTAGCCAGCCAATCTTTTTTATACCACAGCAACATTGTTTGAGTATCCTGAAAACGGGCTTTTCAGAATGGTGTTGCGGTAAATAAATAATTTAGGAGTGCATAGTGGCCCGTATAGCAGGCATTAACATTCCTGATCAGAAACATACCGTGATTGCTTTAACATCGATCTACGGAATTGGTAAAACTCGCTCCCAAGCCATTTGCGCTGCGGCGGGTATTGCTGAACATGTTAAGATCAGCGAGCTGTCTGAAGAGCAAATTGATAAGCTGCGTGACGAAGTTGCCAAATACGTTGTAGAAGGCGATTTGCGTCGTGAAGTAACCCTGAGCATCAAACGTCTGATGGATCTTGGTACTTATCGTGGTTTACGTCACCGTCGTGGTCTACCTGTTCGCGGCCAGCGTACTAAGACCAATGCACGTACCCGTAAGGGTCCACGTAAGCCGATCAAGAAATAATCGGGGTATTGTATAATGGCAAAAGCACCTATTCGTGCACGTAAGCGTGTAAGAAAGCAAGTCTCTGACGGTGTGGCTCATATCCATGCTTCTTTCAACAACACCATCGTGACCATTACTGACCGCCAGGGTAACGCCTTGGGTTGGGCAACTGCCGGTGGTTCTGGTTTCCGCGGTTCTCGTAAATCTACTCCGTTTGCAGCTCAGGTTGCAGCAGAGCGCTGTGCCGAAGCAGTGAAAGAATACGGAATTAAGAACCTGGAAGTTATGGTTAAAGGACCTGGTCCTGGCCGCGAGTCAACTATTCGAGCGTTAAATGCGGCAGGTTTCCGCATTACTAACATTACTGATGTGACTCCGATCCCTCATAACGGTTGTCGTCCACCTAAAAAACGTCGCGTTTAATAGCGTTTACTTTTTTAGGTTCGATTGGAGAAAGAAAATGGCAAGATATTTGGGTCCTAAGCTCAAGCTGAGCCGTCGCGAGGGTACAGATCTATTCCTGAAGTCTGGCGTTCGCGCGATTGACACCAAGTGTAAATTAGAACAAGCACCTGGGCAGCATGGCGCACGTAAACCGCGTCTGTCTGACTACGGTGTGCAGTTACGTGAGAAACAAAAAGTTCGTCGTATTTACGGTGTTCTAGAACGTCAATTCCGTAACTATTATAAAGAAGCAACTCGTCTGAAAGGCAACACAGGTGAAAACCTGCTGAGTTTGCTGGAAGGTCGTCTAGATAACGTTGTTTACCGTATGGGTTTCGGGGCGACTCGTGCTGAATCACGCCAAATGGTAAGCCATAAGGCTATCATGGTAAATGGCCGCGTTGTTAACATCGCTTCTTATCAGGTATCCCCGAATGACGTAGTCAGCGTTCGCGAAAAATCGAAAAAGCAGTCTCGTATCAAGGCGGCTTTAGAGCTGTCTGAGCAGCGTGAGAAACCAACTTGGTTGGAGGTTGATGCTGTGAAGATGGAAGGTGTGTTCAAACGTATTCCAGAACGTGCCGATCTGTCTGCTGACATCAACGAACACCTGATCGTCGAGCTTTACTCTAAGTAAAGCTTAGCACCAAAGAGAGGACACAATGCAGGGTTCTGTGACAGAGTTTCTAAAACCGCGCCTGGTTGATATCGAGCAAGTCAGTTCGACGCACGCCAAGGTGACCCTTGAGCCATTAGAGCGTGGCTTTGGCCATACTCTTGGTAACGCACTGCGCCGTATTCTGCTTTCGTCTATGCCGGGTTGTGCGGTGACTGAGGTTGAGATTGATGGTGTACTGCATGAGTACAGCACCAAAGAAGGTGTACAGGAAGATATCCTGGAGATTCTCCTCAACCTGAAAGGGCTGGCGGTAAGAGTTCAGGGAAAAGATGAAGTTATTCTTACCTTGAATAAGTCTGGCATTGGCCCTGTGACTGCAGCCGACATTATCCACGACGGAGATGTCGAAATCGTCAAGCCGCAACATGTAATCTGCCACCTGACTGACGAAACTGCTTCTATAAGCATGCGCATTAAAGTTCAGCGTGGTCGAGGTTATGTGCCGGCTTCTGCCCGGATTCATTCGGAAGAAGATGAGCGCCCTATTGGTCGTTTGTTAGTAGACGCTTGTTATAGCCCAGTAGAGCGTATTGCCTACAATGTTGAAGCAGCGCGTGTAGAACAACGTACCGATTTGGACAAGTTGGTTATCGAGATGGAAACTAACGGTACAATCGATCCTGAAGAGGCGATTCGCCGTGCAGCTACTATTTTGGCTGAACAGCTGGAAGCTTTTGTTGATTTACGTGATGTACGTCAGCCAGAAGTAAAAGAGGAGAAGCCAGAGTTTGATCCGATCCTGCTGCGCCCTGTTGACGATCTGGAATTGACTGTCCGCTCTGCTAACTGTCTTAAGGCAGAAGCTATCCACTACATCGGTGATTTGGTACAGCGTACCGAGGTTGAGTTACTTAAGACACCTAACCTGGGTAAAAAATCTCTTACAGAGATCAAAGACGTACTGGCTTCACGTGGCTTATCTCTGGGCATGCGCTTAGAAAACTGGCCACCAGCAAGTATTGCTGATGAATAACTAGATCACAGGTTAAGGTTTTACTGAGAAGGATAAGGTCATGCGCCATCGTAAGAGTGGTCGTCAATTGAACCGCAACAGCAGCCATCGCCAAGCTATGTTCCGCAACATGGCAGGTTCTTTGGTCCGTCATGAAATCATCAAGACGACTCTGCCTAAAGCGAAAGAACTGCGTCGCGTCGTTGAGCCGCTGATTACTCTTGCCAAGATCGACAGTGTAGCTAATCGTCGTCTGGCATTCGCCCGTACTCGTGATAACGAAATCGTGGCAAAACTGTTTAATGAGCTGGGCCCGCGTTTTGCGAGCCGCGCAGGCGGTTACACTCGTATTCTTAAGTGTGGCTTCCGTGCTGGTGACAATGCTCCGATGGCATACATCGAGCTTGTTGACCGTGCTACTGAGCTTCAAACAGAAGTTGCGACTGCGGAGTAATCTGTAGGGGCATATAAAAGAACCGGGTTTATCCCGGTTTTTTTACGCTTGCATATATAAATCTCTAACTTATTTTTTTCATCCTGCTATTCTGATATCTCAAACAATGTTATCTATTGTAGGAGATATAAAGATGTATCGTATTGGCCAACTGGCTAAATTAGCGAATGTAACTCCTGATACTGTGCGTTTCTATGAAAAACAAGGAATGATGGAACATCAGAACCGTACCGAAGGAGGGTATAGACTTTATACGGAGCAAGATCTACAGCGCCTTCGGTTTATACGCTACGCTAAGCAATTGGGGTTTACGTTGGAAGCTATTACAGAATTATTGTCTATTCGTGTAGATCCAGCTCATCATACTTGTGAAGAATCAAAGCAAATTGTAGATTCTAGGTTAATGGAAGTGGAGGAAAAACTTCTTGAAATGCGAAAAATGCGTGATTCACTTAAGATGTTGAGTGATGCTTGCTGTGGTAGTTCTCATATAAGTACTTATTGTTCTATTCTTGAGACTTTAGAACAAGGTGCTTTGAATAAGAAATAAGTAATTTTTCTTTATTATTGAAAATTCAGAGAGTACAATTGCTATGTTTTCAGATAAATTAATATAATAGAGGCATATGATGATTACATATCACCATAATAAAGGTGTAATAAAGGATAATGCTTTAGAAGCTCTATTGAGTGATCCACTATTTAAACAACGAGTTGAAAAAAATAAAAAAGGAAAAGGAAGTTACCAGAGGAAAGAAAAACATAGCAAAGTAAGTAGCTGGGAGACCAGTGGTAAGGGGTCATTAGATTCTTTACTACTGGTCTTTTAGTTTAATAGGTCTATTTCCTACTTTTCAGTAATCTACGAATTTCTAATAATAATTTTGTTTCAGTAATTGAGGGGGTATCTGATATAACTTCAATTTACTTTTACTAAATTATCTGTTTATTAGTTTTATTGTGTAGAAAAATAGCGAATGATGATACGGTGTTCTGTTAAAATCATATCGATGCTGGCGTCAGCAGCTAAATTGGCAAAATTACCTTTCATAGTAAATTCATAAACTGATTTAAAAGCCTCATCACACTCTTCTAATTAAAACATACCAAGTTGTATCAGTTATTGTGTTCGAATTATATGACTGATACATAATGATTTCTTTGGCTTTTAAAGGAAAAAAGGGCTTGGCTGGAATAGTTTCTCTACTTCGGGGACAAATTTCTTATCTGTAATAAACATAATTACATGATCTCCTTGTTCGATCACACTGTAATCACTAGCAATAATGACTTCGTCACCGCGAGCTATTGCACCAATTGTAGTGCCTGGTGGCAATTTAATATCACCTACAGCTTGGCCAACAACCTTTGACGTATTTTCATCTCCATGAGCAATCGCTTCGATAGCTTCGGCTACTCCACGACGTAATGAGGAAACGCTTACAATATCTGCTTTGCGAACATGACTTAGCAGAGCGGAAATCGTCGCTTGTTGTGGGGAGATTGCAATATCAATGACACCACCTTGTACTAAATCAACATATGCACTACGTTGAATGAGAACCATCGCTTTTTTGGCACCCATGCGTTTGGCAAGCATTGCAGACATGATGTTTGCTTCGTCATCGTTGGTTAGAGCAATAAATACATCTACTTGTTCTACATGTTCTTCAGCTAATAACTCTTGATCGGAGGCATCCCCATAGAAAACAATGGTGTCATGTAATAATTCGGCTAGTTCTGTGGCTCTTTGCTGATTTCGTTCAATTAATTTAACTCTGTAATCTTTTTCGAGACGTAGTGCAAGACCGGCACCCACATTACCACCACCTACAATCATAATACGCTTGTAGGGTTTTTCTAAACGTTGAAGCTCACTCATTACAGCACGAATATGTTGTGATGCAGCTACAAAGAAAACTTCGTCACCGGCTTCAATAATTGTAGAACCTTGTGGTCTTATTGGTCGATCCTGACGGAATATTGCTGCAACTCTGGTATTAATGTGTGGCATGTGCTCACGAAGTGAGGAAAGTGCATTTCCTACAAGTGAGCCTCCATAATAAGCTTTTACTGCAACAATACTTACTCGGCCTTCGGCAAAGTTAACGACTTGTAAGGCACCCGGATATTGAATTAGTTTATAAATATAATCTATGACAAGTTGTTCTGGTGAAATAAGATAATCAATAGGAATATCATTAGGCAGAAAAAGTTTATCTGCTTCACGAATATATTCTGCTGCGCGTATTCGCGCAACTTTATTTGGGGTGTTGAATAAGGAATAAGCAATTTGGCATGCAATCATGTTAGTTTCGTCAGAATTAGTTACAGCAACTAACATATCAGCATCTTCAGCACCAGCTTCTCTTAATACTCTGGGGTAAGAACCATGACCATTGATTACTCTGAGATCGAATTTATCCTGTAGTTGGTGTAGACGGTTGGGATCAGTATCGACTATGGTGATATCGTTATTTTCACCTACCAGATTTTCAGCTAATGTACCGCCAACTTGGCCAGCACCAAGAATAATTATTTTCATAGTATTCTCTAACTTATTGAAAATAAATAATTATCTCTATAAATTGTAGAGATATATTACTGTTTAGTTAATCGAGCGTAGAAGAAACCATCACCACCATTTAACTCAGGTATTATTTGTTTTCCCAGACAATCATTTGTCTCTGTTCCCGTGAGTTTTGCATCTGAGTGGCGTTTTAAAAACGAGCTGATTTGCTGGCAATTTTCATCTGGTAGAATAGAACAGGTTGCATATACTAGTGTTCCGCTTTTCTTTAAGTATGGCCAGATTGCATCAAGAATCTCAGATTGTAATTGAACTAATTGAGCAATATCTTCCTCGCGGCGTAACCACTTGATATCAGGATGGCGACGGATTACTCCTGTTGCTGAACACGGTGCATCCAAAAGAATGCGGTCGAATTGCTGGTTCTCTGCCCAATGTTCAGGGTGGCGTCCATCACCGGTTTTTACTGTAGCGTGGCAATTAAGGCGTTGGAGATTTTCTTTTACTCGTTTGATTCTTTGCCCATCAATATCTACTGCTACTACTTGAGATTCTGGTGCTATTTCGAGGATATGTGTTGTTTTCCCTCCTGGTGCTGCACAAAGATCGAGAATTTTCTCTCCATTAATGGGTTCTAGTAACTCGACACATTCTTGTGCGGATACATCTTGGACAGTGACCCAACCTTTGCCAAATCCAGGTAATATTGTTACAGGGCAAGGGGAAATTATGCGGATAGCAGAAGGTAATTCGATAGCTGGTTCCGCATCAATTCCGGCTTTATGAAGAAGAGAAAGATATTCATCTCGACTATGGTATATTCGATTAACTCTCAACCACATAGGCGGTTTCTTATTGTTATTTTCAATAAGTTGCTGCCATTGTTGCGGATAGGCTTTTTGGATTTTAGCTAATAACCATTTAGGATGTAAGTGATTGCTGGGACTATTTTGTGAACGCTCCATTAATTGCAGTTGCTGCCTCTGAAACTGGCGAAGGACACCATTAATCAATCCTTTTAGCTGAGGATATTTCAGAGTTACGGCTCCGTTTACTGTTTCAGCAAGTGCGGCATGGGCTGGAATGCGAGTATAGGCAAGTTGGTATATCCCAACCATAAGCAGGTAATGAAGAATACGTTGTTTACCTTTTAATGGTTTTGCCATTAGTTGACCTATTATCCACTCTAGCTGTGGTAATACGCGTAACACTCCGAAAGATAATTCCTGTAACAAGGGTTTGTCTTTATCAGTTATATTTTGTTGCAGTTTGGGTAAGACTGTACTGAGAGACTGTCCTTGATCTAGAACTTGATTGATTGCTTTTGCGGTGATACTTCGCAGATTATATGTGTTTTTCATAGTTAAAAAAGCTGACAAAAGCCAGCATTAAGAGAAAGTTTGTAAGAAAGCTTACAGCATAAAATAGTATTCAACTGATTTTATTGCCTGGAGTAAACCATTCACGTTTAGAATTAAGTAGATTTGCTGTTGACATTGCTTTTTTACCTGCGGGTTGTAATTGTGTAATGTTCAGAATTCCATCAGCAGTAGCAATATAAATACCGTCTTTGTCTGCTTTTAATACAGTTCCTGGCTCTACCGAAGTTTGTTCTTCAATGGTTTCTGCCTTCCAAACTTTAATAGGTTGTCCTTCCATCTCGAAAAAGCTCATGGGCCAGGGATTAAATGCGCGAATACAACGTTCAAGGTGGGTTGCAGATAGTTCCCAATTTATACGGGCTTCTTCTTTGCTTAGTTTTTCAGCGTAGGTAACCAAATTTTCGTTTTGAGTTTCAGGTTGACTTTTACCCGATGTTATTAATGATAATGTTTTGAGTAACGCATCTGGCCCAATACTGGCCAGTTTTTCGTATAAACTGGCACTGGTGTCCTCAGGTGTAATAGGGCAACTTGCTTTATATAGCATGTTGCCAGTATCAAGACCTATATCCATTTGCATTATCGTTACGCCTGTTTCTGTATCACCAGCCCAGAGTGAGCGTTGAATAGGTGCTGCACCTCGCCAACGTGGTAGTAGGGAGCCATGTACGTTTAGGCAACCTAATTCTGGAGTATTTAAAACAGTCTTGGGAAGGATCAATCCATAGGCAACAACGATGAGAACATCAGGTTGTTGTTTTAGAATCCATTGTTGGTTTTCTTCTGAGCGTAAAGTAGCTGGCTGAAAAACGGTGATGTTATGTTTTTCTGCCAGTACCTTTACAGGACTGGGTGTCAATTTTTTACCTCTTCCTGCCGGTCTATCTGGTTGAGTTAGAACGCCAACCACCTCATGCTGAGACATTAACAAAGCCTCTAGATGGCGTGCTGCAAAATCAGGTGTTCCGGCAAAAACAATACGTAAAGAATTAGACACGTTTATTTCCTGTATTAATGTAATTTACTTGGTTCGGGTTTTTTGTTTATCTAGTTTTTCTACTTTCTGGCGTATACGTTGGCGTTTCAGTGGAGATAAGTAATCCACAAAAAGTTTACCAATTAAATGGTCCATCTCGTGCTGAATACAAATTGCTAGTAAGCCATCAGCTTGTAATTCAAATGGTTGGTCATTGTAATCTAGAGCTTTGATTTTGACTTTTTCGGCTCGTGGCACCAGTGCCCGTTGTTCAGGAATAGACAAACAGCCCTCTTCTATCCCAGTTTCACCACTTTTTTCCAGTAATTCTGGGTTGATCAGGACGAGACGCTCATTACGTGTTTCTGATACGTCAATAACAATAATACGCTGATGAATATCAACTTGGGTTGCTGCCAAACCAATACCTTCTTCTGCATACATAGTTTCAAACATATCATCAATGATACGTCGAATCTCTGCATCAACTGTTTCAACAGGCGTTGCAATAGTGCGAAGCCGCTCGTCTGGGTAATGTAATACTTGTAATACTGACATATATGTTTAGATCTGCGTCCAAAATGTTAATGGTATTCTATGTCTATTCTAGACATTTCCCGTTTAGATTGACAGTATCGATTGCTAATTGAGCAGTTTAGTTTTATCCGTCAATCTTAGCTAGGATGACAACATGGAAGCTATGGAAGTATGGTTGCGAATGAAGATGATTTCTCATTTGGCAACAGAGAGAGCAGCAAATGTTGCAGAAAAATTATTACATTCCGGGAATCGTTATCTCACTGTGATGAAAGATAGTGGATTATCGCCAGCACAATGTCTGCAATTTACTAAAGTAAATAAAACCTTACTAGCTTCATGCCTTAAGTGGCTGGAACAGCCAGAGCACCATTTATTGACATATTCTCACCCTTCGTATCCACCTCTATTAAAGCAGATACAGACCCCTCCGCTTGTGCTTTTTGTGTCAGGAAAACCAGATATCCTTTTAAAGAAGCAGGTGGCGATGGTAGGGAGCAGGACAGCCAGCTATTATGGTGAGAAATGGGGAGGAATTTTTGCAAGTGAATTGGTTGGATATGAGTTAGTTATTGCTAGTGGTTTAGCTATCGGTATTGATGGTATTTGTCACCGAGCTGCATTGAATAGTGGAGGTAAAACAGTAGCTGTATTAGGTAGTGGGCTTGGTCAGATTTATCCTTATAGACACGGATCATTAGCAAAGCAAATCGAGGAGAATGGTGCTCTTGTTTCGGAATTTTTTCCGGATACTCCTCCACGCGCAAAAAACTTTCCTAAAAGAAATCGGATTATCAGTGGATTAAGCTCAGCAGTGATTGTTGTAGAAGCAAGCCAAAATAGTGGCTCGTTAATTACTGCTCGCTGCGCCCTTGAACAAGGAAGAGATGTATTTGCATTACCAGGGCTTTTGGGGAGTTCAGTGAGCGAAGGGAATCACTGGTTAATAAAACAAGGTGCATACTTAGCTACAAATGCAATGGATATTGTGGAACATGTTTACAGTTCATTACAATGGTTGAATATGGAAAGAACGGAGGAAGAAGTAAAACCGCAGTTTGAGCAAACTGAGTTGCCATTTACGGATGTGCTAGTTAACGTAGGCGCTGAAATAACACCTGTTGATATTATTGCTCAGCGTTCTTCATTACCTATAACTGAGGTCATGACAAAGCTCCTTGAGCTGGAATTACTGGGTAAGGTGACTGTGGTTGCTGGTGGTTATGTGCGAGTGAGTTAAATTAACTGAATTTCTAGAGTCCTGTTCAACATTATATGAGAATGAGTTTTTGAGTGAAAATAGTATGGCAAAAATGGTTCCTTTCTCCACTAATGAAACTGAATATTGCCCTGAATGTGGTTCTGTGTTGGTTATGCGTAATGGTATTCATGGCCTATTTCTTGGATGTTCTGGTTATCCATCATGTCAATATATTCGTCCATTAAAAGGTCAAAGTGATGGTCATGTGGTAAAAGAACTTGAAGGGCAGCTATGTCCCGCGTGTGGAGTCAATTTGATTTTGTGCCAAGGACGTTATGGAATGTTCATTGGCTGTAGTCGTTATCCTGAATGCGAACATACAGAACTAATTGATAAACCGGATGAGACGTTAATAGCCTGTCCACAATGCAAACAAGGACAACTACTCCAAAGGAAATCACGTTTCGGAAAAATTTTCCATGCGTGTAACCGTTACCCTAATTGCCAGTTTGTATTAAATAATAAGCCAATTGCGGGTAAATGTGATTTTTGTTCTTATTCGTTGCTGGTAGAAAAACGTACATCACAAGGTGTAAAGTTATTTTGTGCCAGTAAGTTGTGTGGAAAACAGCAAATAAATTAAGCAGAGTAATAAAATGAGCAATGAAGCATCACCTGCATTTGGGAATGTATTAACTGCATTAAAAGCGGAAAAAGTGATTGCCTATCCGACTGAAGCTGTTTTTGGACTTGGATGTGATCCTGATAGTGAAAAAGCAGTAAATGAACTGCTTATATTAAAGAAACGTCCTTGGCAGAAAGGGTTGATTCTTATCGCAGATAATTATGAACAATTACAACCATATCTTGATGATAAATTGCTAACAGAAGAACAAAAAAAAGCTATGTTTGCTTGTTGGCCAGGGCCTGTAACCTGGGTGATCCCTGCTAAATTCAGTACATTTAAGTGGTTGACTGGGCAATTCACTACCTTGGCTGTCAGAGTTAGTGATCATCCTTTGGTGAAACAGTTATGTACTTTTTATGGGAAACCGTTGGTGTCGACCAGTGCAAATTTGAATGGCCTTGAACCATGCAGAACAGCAGAAGAAGTTAGGCAACAGTTTGGAGATAAGCTTCCTATATTAAACGGAGATGTTGGAGGTCGGAAAAATCCTTCAGAAATTCGGGATGCTTTAACTGGTGAGCTTTATCGTCAGGGGTAGGGGGAGATAAATATGGATCAATTTGCTGTCTTTGGTAATCCTGTTGCGCATAGTAAATCTCCGCGTATCCATCGGTTATTTGCTGGACAGACAGGTATTGAGCATCGTTATGGGAAAATTCTGGTGCCGATAAGTAAATTTCAAGAGGCATTGGATATATTTCTTAAACAGGGAGGTATAGGAGCCAATATCACTGTGCCATTTAAAGAGCAGGCCTTTGTTCGGGCAAATGAGTTGACTGAACGGGCAAGACTTAGCGGTGCAGTTAATACTTTGAAATTACTGGATAATAATCAATTTCTTGGTGATAATACGGATGGTATAGGGTTATTAACAGATTTGATACGACTTGAGTTTATTACCCAAGGGCAACATATTTTAATCATTGGAGCTGGTGGCGCTGCCAGAGGTGTTTTATTTCCATTATTAGAATTTGGTTGTGAAATTACAATTACAAACCGTACGTTTAGTCGCGCTATCCAGGTTGCTAATGATTTTTCGTCAATAGGCAATGTTCGGCCTGTTGAGATGAAAACACTTAATAGTCCTGAGTTTGATCTTATTATCAATGCAACTGCATCTGGTATTCATTGTGAGATTCCTACTATATCTCCATTCATATTTAATGAAAATTGTGTCTGTTATGATATGTTTTACCAGGCTAATTTGACGCCCTTTATTTCCTTTGCCAAGAAACATGGTGTTTCTCGTTATGCTGATGGGCTAGGGATGTTAGTGGGGCAAGCTGCCTATTCATTCAAATTATGGCATGGTGTATTGCCAGAAATTGAGTCTGTACTGTTAACATTGGAACAGGAGTTACGTTCGTGAATCAATCTATCCAATTTCCTGATAGAGAAGAGTGGAGCGAGCAAGAGCAGATAGTCATTTTTCCCGCACTGGTAAATGGATTATTGGTTCAATGTGTTATAAGTGCAAAGGAGCTTTTATACCGTTACGGGACGGAAGATCATCATCCACTAAGTCTTTTTCGACAAAATCGTTGGGATATAGAAGAGGAATTCGAATTAGTAATTAATAAAGAGGATGATGATCATTTGGGACGTTACATATTATCTTCCTGCAAATAATTATTTTTCAAGCTAACGTAATGGCTTGCTGAATAACATAGCCCTTTTAATTCTTCAGGTTTTAGTTTTCTGACCTGGCGGGCAGGGCTGCCAATATAAAGATACCCACTTTCTAATATCTTGCCTGGGGCTACTAGGCTGCCTGCACCAAGTGTAGCGGTCAAGAAATTCCGGACACCATTTTAGCCTTTTCCCATTGCTTCTCGTATTCAACGGGAGAAATGCCTCCATTAAAACTATGGGGGCGAATGTAATTATAATATCCACCCAGATATTGCGTGATATCTCTTATCGCTTCATGCATATCCTGATAGCCTTCTGGGGGAACCCATTCACTTTTCAGACTCCGGAATACCCGTTCCATCGGCGAATTATCATAGCAGCAGCCTCTGCGACTCATGCTTTGGATAATCTTGTTTCGCCAGAGTAAGCGGCGAAACTTTTTACTGC
>NZ_NMQR01000052.1 GCF_003545805.1 Photorhabdus sp. CRCIA-P01
TAATAAATACGGTCAACCGGTGCCGTTGGGGACAATCGGTGAATTGTATATTGGTGGCGCGGGTGTGGCGCGGGGTTATCTGAATCGCCCTGAACTGACGGCGGAACGTTTCCTGGTTGACCCGTTCAGTGATAAACCGGATGCGCGCATGTACCGTACCGGGGATTTGGCCCGTTATCTGCCGGAAGGGGATTTAGTGTTTGTCGGCCGTAACGACCAGCAGGTGAAAATCCGCGGTTTCCGCATTGAACCGGGGGAAATTGAAGCCCGGCTGATAGAACACCCGTCGGTACGTGAATCTGTCGTGTTGGCGTTAGGGGATGCGCAGGATAAGCGTCTGGTGGCTTATGTGGTGGCACCCGCGGATGAGGGGCTGGCGAATAGCCTGCGTACCCACCTGAGTACAACTTTACCTGACTATATGGTGCCGTCCGCCTTTGTGCGTCTGGATGCGTTGCCATTGACCCCGAACGGTAAGCTGGATCGCCGGGCGCTACCGGCACCGGATAATGAAGCGTTTGCCCGTCAGGTTTATGAAGCGCCACAAGGGGATATGGAAATCACATTAGCGGCGATTTGGCGTGAAGTCCTGGGGATCGAACAGATCAGCCGACATGACAATTTCTTTGCCTTGGGCGGCCACTCATTGTTGGCGGTGCGGGTGATGAACCGGGTAGCCGCTTTGGGTATCGAACTGCCGCTAACCACCTTGTTTAAGACTCCTTCATTGAGGGCGTTTGCTGAGGTTATGCAGGCTCGGCCGGGTCAACCGGATAATATCTTGCCGATATCCCGTGATGGGGAGTTACCGTTGTCATTTGCTCAGCAGCGCTTGTGGTTCCTGGCCCAACTTGAAGGGGTCAGTGAAACGTATCATATCCCGATGGCCCTGCGTTTATCTGGACAATTAGATATTATGGCCTGGCAAAGGGCGCTGGATACCTTGTTTGCCCGTCATGAAGCGTTACGTTCTGTCTTTGTTTCTGTGGATGGTCAGCCACAAGTGCGTCTGTTGGAGCCGGATAGTGGCTTACTGTTATCTCAATATGACCTGAGTGGGAGACCAGATGCGGATGTTGTTCTTGAGCGTCTGAGTGTGGAGGAAGCCCATGCGTCATTTGATCTTGAAAGTGGCCCACTTATCCGTGCGGCTCTCATCCGGATCACTGATGACGAATATCAGTTTTTGCTGACTCTGCATCACATAATTTCCGATGGCTGGTCTGCCAATGTGCTGATACAGGAGCTGAACACACTTTATACGGCGTTTATGGATGGGCAATCCGATCCGTTGCCGCCGTTGGCGATCCAATACCCGGATTACGCCGCCTGGCAGCGTCAGTGGTTGTCGGCTGAGCGTATTCAGGTTCAATCTGACTATTGGCGTGCAATGTTGGCTGATGCGCCCGTCTTGCTGGATTTGCCAACAGATCGGCCTCGTCCACCGGAACAGTCGTTTGCCGGGCAGGCCGTGCCGATTAACCTGGATGCGGAGTTAACGACCGCCCTTAAGCGCCTGAGTGAACAGCACGGTGTCACCTTATTCATGACGCTGTTGTCAGCCTGGTCGGTAGTTCTGTCACGTTTGTCAGGTCAGGAAGATGTGGTCATTGGCACACCGAGCGCGGGTCGTAATCATCAGGAAGTAGAGCCGTTGATTGGCTTCTTTGTCAATACGTTGGCGTTGCGCATGGATTTATCGGATGAACTGACGGTGACGGAATTACTGGCGCGAGTCCGGCAAACCGCATTGGCGGCCCAGGAGCATCAGGATTTACCGTTTGAACAGGTGGTGGAAATCGTGCAACCGCCACGCCGACTGGCGCATACCCCGTTGTTCCAGGTGATGTTTGTCTGGCAGAACAATGAGAGCACGGAATGGGGATTACCGGGATTGGCGGTGTCACCGGTTGATCAAGCCGTTGATATTGTCAAGTTTGATCTTGAACTGGACTTGTCGGAAGAGGAGGGCAGGATTGTGGGGGCATTGAGTTATGTCACCGCCCTGTTTGATCCAACGACAATGGCGCGGCAGGTGGGATATCTGCACACAGTACTGCAAGCGATGGTGGCTAACCCCCAACAGTCGGTCAGGGAAATTGATATCCTGTCCTCGGCGGAGCGCGGGTTATTACTGGAAACCTGGAACGCCACGGAAACCGCCTACCCTGAGGCATTATGCATTCATCAGTTGTTTGAACAACAAGTGGAGAAAACCCCTGATGCGATAGCATTAGTGTATGAAGAGCAAACGCTCAGTTATGCTGAATTAAATACCCGTGCTAACCGGCTGGCTCGTCAATTGATCGAACAAGGAGTTTGTCCCGGTGATCATATTGCGCTCTTGCTAGCGCGTTCGATGGGACTGGTGGTAGCCCAATTGGCGATTCTCAAAGCCGGTGCCGTTTACGTGCCGGTTGATCCCAGTGTGCCGGATGAGCGGAAAAACTGGCTGATAAGTGATTGTTCAGCCAAGTTGCTGCTGATTGATACACGGGAGGATATTCCGGTGAACCTGACTGTGCCGCTGCTTCGTCTCTCGGATAAGACAGACATGGGCCACGATAAAGATCGCTTTAACCTTGACTTGCCGCGTTCCAGCACTGAGTTAGCGTATATCATGTACACCTCCGGTTCTACCGGGACACCTAAAGGGGTCTTGGTGCCGCATCGTGCGGTGGTCAGGCTGGTTATCAATAATGGTTATGCTGAAATCGGACCGGATGATCGGGTAGCTTTTGCCGCTAATCCGGCTTTCGATGCCAGCACGTTTGAAGTTTGGGCACCGTTGCTCAATGGTGGCGCGTTAGTGGTTGTTGATCATGCTACTTTGTTGACACCGCAGGCGTTTGTACAGGATCTACAGGTTCAGCGAATCACTGTTCTGTGGTTGAGTGTCGGATTGTTTAACCAGCTGGCGGCGGAGCTGTCTCCGGTTCTTCCACGGATAAAATTCCTGATTGTCGGCGGAGATGCCCTTGATCCCCATGTTATCGGTCAGGTACTGCGCACGAGTCCGCCACAACAGCTATTAAATGGCTATGGGCCGAGTGAAGGTACCACCTTCACGACCACATACCGTATCACAACATTAGTGCCCGGAGCGGCCCGTATTCCTATCGGCCGACCGGTAGCCAACACGCGGGTTTATCTGTTGGATACTTGTGGTCAGCCGGTACCGTTAGGAGTGGTTGGAGAGATCTATGTGGGGGGCGATGGAGTGGCCTGTGGCTATCTTAATCGGCCTGAATTGACCGCTGAACGTTTCCTGATTGATCCGTTCAGTGATAACCCAGATGCTCGCATGTATCGCACCGGGGATTTGGCGCGTTATCTGCCGGACGGCAATCTAGAGTTTCTTGGCCGTAATGATCAGCAGGTTAAAATCCGCGGCTTCCGTATTGAACCGGCGGAAATTGAGGCCCGGTTAGCAGAGTACCCAACGGTGCGTGAAGCGGCGGTGTTAGCACGAGGTGAAGGGCAGGAGAAACGGCTGGTTGCCTATGTGGCGGCGGAAGCCCGTGACGGACTGGTGAGCAGCTTGCGTGCCCATCTGAGTGCTATTTTGCCTGACTATATGGTGCCGTCGGCCTTTGTTCGCCTGGATGCGTTTCCGCTAACGCCGAACGGTAAATTGGATCATCAAGCGTTGCCGGCACCGGACAATGACGCCTTTGTCCACCAAGTTTACGCCGCGCCTCAAGGAGAAACAGAAATAGCGCTGGCGGCTATCTGGCGTGAATTGCTAGGGATTGAGCAGGTCAGCCGGTACGACAGCTTTTTTGCCCTAGGTGGTCACTCGTTGCTTGCGATACGGATGGTTGAACGCCTGCGTCACCTGGGATTGGCACTGACGGCTCGTGAGCTGTTCCAGTCGCCGGTGCTGTCAGACCTGGCGCAAACGTTGGGGCAGCATCAGGCTGTGATAGTGCCGCCTAACGTCATCACTTCGGCAACCACGGCCCTGACACCGGCAATGTTGCCGCTGGTCGATCTGACGCAGGCTGACATTGACCGCATCGTCGGGCAGGTGCCGGGCGGGGTGACCAATATTCAGGATATCTATGCCTTGTCACCATTGCAGGACGGTATTTTGTTCCACCACTTACTGGCAAACGAAGGGGATCCGTATCTGGTGGTCAGCCAGATGGCCTTTACTGAACGGACTCTGCTGGACCGTTATCTGGCGGCGGTGCAACAGGTGGTTGATCGTCACGATATTTTGCGTACCGCCTTTATCTGGCAAGAGTTGTCTGTGCCGACTCAGGTCGTCTGGCGTCAGGCACCTTTATCGGTCATTGAATTGACTCTGGACCCGGCTGATGGGCCGATTTGTGAACAACTGGCTCAACGTTTTAATCCTCGTTATTATCGTCTTGACCTGAATCAGGCACCATTGCTGCGGTTTGTGGTGGCGCAAGAAGCCGATGGCCGCTGGATTGTCCTGCAATTGCTGCATCACCTGATTGGTGACCATACCACGCTGGACGTGATGAACCGTGAGGTTCAGGCGTATCTTACCGAACAGGAGGACAGCCTGCCTTCTCCAGTTTCTTTCCGTAATTTGGTGGCTGAGGCCCGATTGGGGGTCAGTCAGGAAGAACACACCCGCTTCTTTACCGATATGCTGGCGGCGGTGGATGAACCCACGCTGCCGTTCGGATTGACGGAGGTGCATAGTGATGGTTCACAGGTGATGGAATCCCACCGGATGTTGGTGCCTGAGCTGAATGATCGTCTGCGTGGTCAGGCCCGGCGTTTGGGTGTCAGTTTGGCGGCGTTGTGTCATCTGGCTTGGGCCCAGGTATTGTCGCATACCAGTGATCAGGAGAAAGTGGTGTTCGGCACCGTGCTGTTTGGACGCATGGCGGCGGGAGAAGGGGCTGATAGTGGCATGGGGCTGTTTATCAATACCTTGCCGCTGCGGTTGGATATCAATGATACCCCGGTACGGGACAGCGTGCAGGCTGCCCATACCCGACTCGCCGGGCTATTGGAACATGAACATGCTTCACTGGCGCTGGCCCAGCGTTGCAGTAATGTGCAGGGGGAGATCCCCCTCTTTAGCAGCTTGTTGAATTATCGACATAATGCATTGTCAACAATGCTGGATGAACTGATCAGCGGGATTGAATTCCTTGATGCGCAGGAGCGAACCAATTATCCGTTAGTGTTGTCGGTGGAGGATTGTGGTGAATCCCTGGGATTAACCGCTCAAGTTGTCCAACCGTTTGATGCGGATCGGATATGCGGTTATATGCAACAGGCGCTGGAGAGTTTGGTGGAGGCGCTTGAACAAGCGCCTGAAACGTCGGTACGGACATTGAGCATTCTGCCGGAAGCGGAGCGCACACTGTTGCTGAAAACTTGGAACGCGACGGAAACCGCCTATCCTGATGCGTTATGTATCCATCAGTTGTTTGAACAGCAAGTGGAGCAAACCCCTAATGCGATAGCATTAGTATATGAAGATCAGGCCCTCAGTTATGCTGAATTAAATACCCGCGCTAACCGGTTGGCCCATCAGCTTATCGCATTGGGTGTCGTGCCCGATCAGCGAGTGGCGATTTGCGTGTCACGTTCACCGGCAATGATAGTGGGGGTATTGGCAATACTGAAAGCCGGTGGCGCCTATGTACCTTTGGATCCGGTCTATACCGGGGAGCGTCTGGCCCATATTCTGACCGATGCTGCCCCGGCTATTGTGCTGGCGGATGATACCGGACGTAGTGCGCTGGGCGAGAAAATGCTGACTGAGCTGATTGTACTCGACCCTAATATCTTGCCTGATCAGCAGGATGGTAACCCACAGGTACCGGCATTAACCGCACAGCATCTGGCCTATGTAATTTACACCTCGGGCTCGACGGGGACGCCGAAGGGGGTGATGCTGGAACATCGTGGTGTCTGCAACTACCTGCTATGGGCGCGGAGTGATTACCTGACTGAAAGGCAATTCAATAGTATCGTTTCGTCATCGATAGCCTTTGATGCCACGGTCACCAGTCTTTACCTGCCTTTACTGTGTGGTGGCAAGATCCATTTGCTCCGTGACGGGCAGGAGCTGGTTGAATTGCTTCCCGCATTGTTGTCAATGGAATCGGGTGCTTTGGTTAAAATTACTCCCGGCCATCTTTCGGCAATGGGGCAGAAGTTGAAAACCGTGGGACGAAAATGCCCCGCTCACTGCTTTATCGTGGGGGGAGAGACACTGCCCAGTTCCATTATTGCACTTTGGCAAACATTATCGCCTGGATCACGCATCATCAACGAGTACGGCCCAACCGAAACCGTCGTGGGTTGTACCGTGTTTGATATCAACCATCCGAGCTGTTTTGCCGATAACGTACCGATTGGCCGCCCAATATCCAATACCCAAATTTATATTCTCAATACCCACGGGGAACCTGTCCCAATGGGTGTCACTGGTGAACTTTACATTGGGGGAGTCGCTGTCGCCCGTGGCTACCTGAATCGGCCAGAATTGACCGCTGAACGTTTCCTGATTGATCCGTTTAGTGATCAACCGGGTGCTCGTATGTACCGTACCGGGGATTTAGCCCGCTACCTGCCGGATGGTAACTTGGAATTCCTGGGCCGTAACGACCAGCAGGTTAAAATCCGCGGGTTCCGCGTTGAACCGGGGGAAATTGAGGCTCGATTGGTGGAACACCCGGCGGTGAGTGAATCTGTAGTATTGGCATTGGGGCAAGGGCAGGACCAACGGTTGGTTGCCTATGTCGTGGTGCCAGCAGATAAAGGGCTGGCCAATAACCTGCGTACCCACTTGAGTGTAACTTTACCTGACTATATGGTGCCGTCGGCTTTTGTGCGTCTGGATGCGTTTCCGCTAACGCCGAACGGTAAATTGGATCGTCGGGCCTTGCCAGCTCCGGACAATGAAGCGTTTGCTCGTCAGATTTATGAAGCGCCACAAGGGGAAACGGAAATCGCATTGGCAGCTATCTGGTGTGAGTTGCTGGGAGTTGAGCAAATAAGCCGATATGACAACTTCTTCACGTTGGGGGGCCATTCACTGCTTGCCATGCGAATGATAAATCTTGCTGCCGGTCGGAGTTTGGCTTGCACATTGAATGCTGTGTTCCAATTCCCGGTGTTAGCTGAACTGGCTGCGAAAATCACCTCGGATTTGCTGTCTCAACCGCAAAACAGCGCTATATCGGTGAGACTGGATGGGGCAGGGTTGCCGCTGTTCTTTGTTCCTAGTGGCATGGGGGATTACTCCTATGTCTTCGGGCTGGCTCGACATATTCCATTGGGCCATCCGATTTATGCGCTACCTTGGCCGTCGATTAATGAAGAACCGATGGTAACGATGGAACAGCAAGCGGCGAGAATGATCACCTTGATAAAGGCTGTTCAACCGGAAGGCCCTTATCGGCTATGTGGTTACTCTTCCGGTGGAATATTGGCTTATGCTATTGCCCAACAGCTTTTGAATGCGGGTGAAATGGTCAATTTCCTAGGGTTGATTGATGCGCCCGCGCCTCATTATTTAGGGGAGCAGATTATGCAACCTAAATATCGGTTCTTTATTGAACTAGCTCGACAGTCAGGCAAGGAATACACGGAAGAGATTGCGGAGTTATACCGTCGAATCGATGAGTTGAATTTTGTGCAGTTTATTGAAGCGGCACAAGAATTGGCGTTATATCCGGCAAATCTGAATGCGGATGTGATCGCAAAACGTTGGGGGCAGATCGAGCGTTACGCGCAAATAGTTGCGGATTATGAGCCGCCGGCATTAGCAATAACGCTGCATCAGTTCTATGCGGTAGAACCTTCTCCTGCTATCTCTTTTGTGACGGATGAAGAATCTGATTCTGTAAACATAGAACCGTCGTTAGGTTGGGCGCGGATAATGTTTGATACTTCGCTTGAGCTGATTGCGATACCAGGTAACCATTTTAGTTTATTGGAGGATGATGAGAATAAAACCGTTTTAGCTCAGGCTTTGAATAGGGCGCTGGTAATCAGTTGTGATGAGGAGACATCGTAATACTGATATAGTCAGAAGTTCTGAATAATTTAACCTTGATATGATAATCCGGTATATATTGTTTATACCGGATTTTTTCTTATTTTGGGAATTTAATCTGAGTCTAATTTTTTGCTATATAAAAATATATTTAATTGTGTGATATTGGTTTTTATGAATAATTGATAAGAATCAATATAAAGTATGAAATAATCTCCTCGTCAGGCTTATTGCGATTAAAGGAGGTTACTGTCTGCTTTGCCCAGTTTTAAGATACAGGCGGATCAACGTGCGCTATATCCACCATCAACGAGGTGATAGCTACCGGTAATGAAAGACGCATCCTGAGATAATAGGAAGCAAACTAGTGCTGCGACTTCATCGGGTGTTCCGAGGCGTTCGACAGGATGATGTTTGATCATTTTTTGGACTGCGTCGGTGTCGATCCTAGACATCAATGGTGTGTCGATGCAGCCGGGCCCGACGGCGTTAATTCGGACCCCGTGTTTTGCATACTCCAGCGCGGCAGTTTTTGTCATGCCTAGCAATGCGTGTTTGGTTGCTACGTATGCAATCGAGTTGGTGAGGCCAACATGACTTACGACCGAGCCCATGTTAACAATCGCACCACCGCCGGAAGCCAACATCGCGGGGATCTCGTACTTCATTGAGTACAGCACACTATGCATGTTGATGTTGATGACCTGATGCCAATCATCCAACGGATAGTCCACGGTCCGATAGCGCGAGCCGGCTATCCCTGCGTTGTTGACTGCCAGGTGTAGTGCCCCAAAGGTCTCTACCGTTTGGGCCACTAAGCGTTCCACCGCGGATGCTTGGGTGACGTCGAGCTGAATGGCGATAGCATTATCAAGATCATTGGCAAGGGCTTGAGCTGCGTTGCCGTTGAGATCGGCTATGACAACTTTTGCGCCGTTTGCAGCCAGTCTGCGGCATATTGCAGCACCAATACCCATTGCACCGCCGGTAACGATTGCCACTTTATCGTTAAAATCTAAAGTCATATATTCTACTCCTATAAATGATACGAACTAAGTTTATACCCGTTATCTTTCAAGTTGTCTCTTGCTATGCATCTTGAAAGATAGATAATCCAACGTTTTTAATAGGCGATCAAATGAGTTTTAGTTTGCACTTATCTTTATTCTATTAGTTTTTTTCTATTTACGTTAACGATATTATTTTATTGTCGTAAAATAACGTATAATAAACTATTTCTCAACTTAATCTTATGTTTTTTTATAAATTGCTATATTGGATGGTTTTGTAAATATTTAATAAGTCGCATTTTGAATTAATATTACGTCTATCGTTTGGAATATATATCGTGTTTTTTAGTGATTGTCAAAATAAAATTTTCATAATTACCGCTCATTTGTTTAATTTATGTTTAAAAATATTGTATGTTTTCTAATGATTCTATTTGGTACTAATAGAGAGAATGGAATATATACCTAATAGATTTCGAGTTGCAGCGCGGCGGCAAGTGAATGAATCCCCAGGAGCATAGATAACTATGTGACTGGGGTGAGTGAAAGCAGCCAACAAAGCAGCAGCTTGAAGGATGAAGGGTATAATGTTATTTAGCATGCATACATAATAAATGCAGATAATGGTTCCGATTTTAATGATAAAGTTTAGTAAATTAAATGAGATTATTGGAAAAATAGGAGAAATTGACGGCAAAGATGATTTCTATTATTTCAGCCGTAAAGTAGTTAGTTTACGTTTCTGAATAGGGAATGGGTAACCAGTTGTGATGGAGAGTTTTTGTAATGCTAATATATTAAGAAATAATTAATTGTTTAGTAATGGGTGTGATCATCCGGTATGAAATGGGTTATCGGGTTTTTCCTATGTAAAAGTGAGATTGAGGAAAGTGATAATCGCTATTGAATCGTTTTCACTTAAAAAGACTTTACCTGTTTCTCTAATCTAAGTAAATCATTGAGATAGGGTACAATATGGTCAATTTGTTACAAATAATCTCAATAGGCAGAGGTATTATTGTCTGAAATTTAAGAGTATTTAGATATATACCTAATAAATTTCAAGTTGCAGCGCGGCGGCAAGTGAACGAATCCCCAGGAGCATGGATAACGATGTGACTGGGGTGAGTGAAAGTCGCCAACAAAGCAGCAGCTTGAAAGAGGAAGGGTATAGTTAATTTTCTTAACTGGATAGTTAATTTTATATTAAATTATCGTCAGATTGTTCACTTATTTTGTTGTTTTGGTTATCGGTTTACTCTGGTTTTTGGAAATTAAATTTCGTCAAATTTTATTTTACATTCGAGCAGATAAATTTCAGGCGTTATTAATGAATAATTATTTATTCGTTTCATCTATACCTAATAGATTTCGAGTTGCAGCGAGGCGGCAAGTGAACGAATCCCCAGGAGCATAGATAACGATGTGACTGGGGTGAGTGAAAGCAGCCAACAAAGCAGCAGCTTGAAAGATGAAGGGTATATATGTGGTAGATTTAATTTATGCATAATTTACTCGCTTTTTATTCATAAAAATTGCATAAAGCATGCATAAAAATACTTTTTGGAATTTTGAACGAGATCAAAAAGTATTTTTTTTGTGTACAACTTGTGTTGACTTTGTTAAGCATGGGCAACAGTATCTGTCTAATGGCTGAGCAACTATTTTTAGGAAATAGTCATGGGATTAATAAGAATAATATTAAATAGATCCTGTAATCTTATTATTTTTAAGACTTTTTAGGTTTCAGATTGGTAAACTTTTTCCTCAGCATGCATGAATAAGTTGTGTAAGTGTGAGACAAAGAATGGTGCGGGGGAATATTACTTTATCTTGTTCGTATACTCTCTATTTTAAGGGGAAATGATCTATGTTAGAAAATATTCAGAGAAGTTGGTTTGATCACTATATGGTGCCCTGTTTCTCTCCTGCTAAGTTCATACCGGTTCGGGCCAAAGGTTCGAAAGTATGGGATCAGGATGGCAAGGAATATATCGATTTTGCCGGTGGAATTGCCGTTAATTCATTAGGTCATGCGCATCCTGAATTAAAGGATGAGTTAATTTCTCAGATTGAGAAAATATGGCATATAGGTAATGGTTACACCAATGAACCTGTCCTGAAATTAGCCAAAAGACTGGTGGAGAATACGTTTGCTGATAAAGCATTTTTCTGTAATTCAGGGGCGGAAGCTAACGAAGCAGCATTAAAGTTAGCCAGGAAATATGCCGCTGATAAATATGGAAAAAATAAAAATGAGATTATTTCATTTAAAGATTCTTTTCATGGTAGAACATTATTTACCGTTACCGTAGGAGGGCAGCCAAAATATTCACAAGATTATGCCCCTCTTCCGCAAGAAATTACGCATCTTCCTTATAATAATTTATCTGCGATCAGAGAACATATTTCTGAAAACACCTGTGCGGTTATTGTCGAACCTATTATCGGTGAGGGCGGTGTTATTCCCGCGGATCCGGCGTTCTTGCAGGAATTACGGGCTTTATGTGATCGTTTTCAAGCGCTGCTTATTTTTGATGAAATTCAAACAGGGGTAGGCCGTACAGGATACCTTTATGCTTATCAGGAATATGGTATTGAGCCTGATATTCTTACTAGTGCTAAAGGTCTCGGTGGCGGTTTTCCTATCGGCGCTATGTTAACAAAGCAACCTATCGCAGCGGTTTTTCAACCTGGAACACACGGTACCACATTTGGCGGTAATCCTCTGGCGGCGGCAGTTGCCGATAAGGTGCTTTCTATTGTTAATCAGACGGAATTGCTCACCGGCGTTTTGCAACGTCACGATTACTTCATGGATAAATTATCGAAGCTGAATCAGCGTTACCAAATATTCAGTTGCTTGCGAGGTAAAGGGCTGCTTTTAGGTGCTGAATTGGATAAGGCTTGGCAGGGTAAGGCGAAGCAATTAACTAACTTGGCGGCAGAGGAGGGATTAATTGCCTTGATCGCGGGTCCAGATGTGTTGCGTTTTGCGCCGGCATTAAATATCGAATTTGCTGATATTGATGAAGGTCTGGTTCGTCTTGAAAGCGCCATCATGCGGTTTGTGGGTTAATAGTTGAAGGTGACGTTATGATGCTTTTCCGAGCTGTCCAGCATAGTGACTTAAATGGGGTTCAATCTTTATCTCAACACGCTGGTATAGGTTTGACATCTTTTCCCAATAACCTGGAGCAATTACGCTCACGTATTGCACGTAGCGTTGATACTTTTGAGGGAAAACTGGCCAGGGCTCAGCAGGGATTCTTGTTTGTGCTGGAAGATACCAGCGTGAATCGGGTGGCGGGTGTCAGTGCCATCGAAGTGGCGGTTGGGCTGGAGGAGCCGTTTTATAACTTTCGGGTACAAAAAACCATTCGTTCATCACGTGAATTGGGGATTTATAAATCTATTGAAGCGTTGACTTTGGAACAAGATCAGACCGGTAACAGTGAATTGTGTACGTTGTTCCTTGATCCGGAATATCAGAAGGGAAGAAATGGGATATTTCTTTCCAAAGCACGTTTTCTTTTTATTGCCGCATTTAGGGATATTTTTTCTAAAATTATATTCGCTGAAATGCGCGGGGTTGCCGATGAGCAAGGAAATTCCCCTTTCTGGAATTCACTGGGACAACATTTTTTTGGCATTCCTTTTTCCGAGGCGGATTACTTAACCGGTATTGGGTCGAAAACCTTTATTGCCGAACTCATGCCCCTTCATCCTATTTATATATCCTTATTATCTGCTGAGGCGCAGAAGGTGATTGGACAGGTCCATGAGAAAACAGTACCCGCGCGGGCCATTCTTGAAAAAGAAGGGCTTACCTATCAAGGCCATATCGATATTTTTGATGGCGGCGCTTTATTACAGGCTGAGATTAACCGGATACGGGCAGTAAAAGAGAGTCGTCTTGTTCCTATCAGTAAAGTCGAATCAGTGACCAGAGACGATGGTGTTCCTTGCATTGTTGCCAATCAGCAATTTAATGAATTTCGAGCGCTTTTATTGAATGTGGCGTGTGACAGTCATGAACTTTTTTTGACAACCGCTGAGATGGATGCACTTCAAGTAAGCGATAGGGATCAGGTGCGGCTCGTTAGTCTCTTTCCAAAGGAAAATTAAGCATGAATTATAAAGTACATTACATTGGGGGAAGATGGATTGAGGGGCAGGGTGAGTCGATAACTAAATTTTCCCCAATAGATCAACAGATTCTGTGGCAAGCTAACAGCGCCGATGCTTCTCAAGTCAGAGCTGCTTGTCATGCTGCCCGCGAGGCGTTTTATGCCTGGTCGCATTTGCCCGCCAGTGAGCGGATTAAGGTCGTTCAGACATTTGCGGCTTTGCTGAATGAGGGGAAAGAAACGCTTGCTCGTGTTATCAGTCAGGAAACCAGTAAACCGTTATGGGAAACTCGGACTGAAATACAATCCATGATAGGTAAGGCGGCTATTTCTATCGAAGCGTGGGAACAGCGTACTGGTGAGTCAGAAACGATTATGCCAGACGGCCGTGCCTTACTGCGTCACCGTCCTCACGGTGTGATGGCGGTTTTTGGTCCGTATAACTTTCCTGGGCATTTGCCTAATGGTCATATTATTCCCGCGCTTATTGCGGGTAATACACTGGTGTTTAAACCGAGTGAGCTGACACCGATGACTGCGGAAGAAACAGTGAAATTATGGGAAAAAGCCGGTTTACCCGCCGGTGTGCTCAATCTGGTTCAGGGAGCACGCAGTACCGGGACAGCATTGCTGGAGGATAAGCAGATTGATGGCGTACTGTTTACGGGGAGTGCCAATACTGGCTTTCACTTTCACCGCATGCTTGGTGGTCAGCCAGAGAGGATGTTGGCACTTGAAATGGGGGGAAACAATGCATTGATCGTCGATGCTTGCGACGATATTGATGCCGCTGTTTACACCATTGTGCAGTCAGCATTTATCTCTGCTGGTCAACGTTGCACCTGTGCCCGCAGATTGTTGGTAAAAAATGGCACGCACGGAGATGCGGTGATTAAGCGTCTGGTGGAGGTGACAAAGCGGATCGTGCCATCTCATTGGGATGCTCAACCTCAACCGTTCATTGGTGGCGTCATTTCTCTACAGGCTGTGCAAAATCTATTGGAAGCTCAAGATCGGCTACAAAAACTTGGTGGCATCTCTTTGGTTTCGCTGGAGCAATGCGAGCCGCAATCAACGTTGTTGATCCCAGGAATTATTGATGTTAGCCAAATCGCTGATGTTCCTGATGAAGAGTATTTCGGGCCGCTGCTCATGCTTATGCGTTATGACACGTTTGATGAAGCGTTGGCAATGGCGAATAACACCCGGTTCGGATTGGCTACTGGTTTGATTTCGCCGGATGCTTCGTTGTTCCAGCGCCTGTCGGAAGATGCCAGAGCGGGCATTGTGAACTGGAATAAACCGTTGACGGGAGCTTCCAGTAAAGCGCCTTTTGGTGGCATTGGCGCGTCGGGAAACTTCCGACCCAGTGCTTATTATGCTGCTGATTACTGTGCCTGGCCGATGGCATCCTTGGTTGCCGACGAACTCACTTTACCTGAAACGCTTGCGCCGGGGATTCATTTCCCTGATTAATCGTTTAACGGGATAGATTTCAGTTTATACAATTTTTTTAGAGGGATTTATGGCTGGTTTTGAAGCAAATTTTGATGGGTTAGTCGGCCTGACCCATCATTATGCGGGGCTTTCAGTGGGTAATGAGGCTTCTATTAATAATAAAGACAGCGTATCTAACCCACGTAAAGCCGCGCTGCAAGGGGTGATGAAAATGAAAGCGCTGGTGGATGCGGGATTTATTCAAGGAGTGCTTCCGCCGCAACAACGCCCTAATATCCCTGCTTTACGTAATTTAGGTTTTGTCGGCAGTGATGAGCAGATACTTCATAAAGCAGCCAAATATTCTCCGGCGTTATTATCAAAGTTGAGTTCTGCTTCATCAATGTGGACAGCAAATGCGGCAACCGTGTCACCTTCGGCGGATAGCGCTGATCAGCGAGTCCATTTCACGGTAGCAAATTTAAACAACAAATTGCACCGTTCGCTGGAAATGGAAACGACGTCAGCCGCATTAAAAGCCACTTTTGCTGATCAAAACTATTTTGTCCATCACCAGGCTCTTCCACAACATGAAGATTTTGGTGATGAAGGGGCGGCAAATCATAATCGCCTTGGCGGTGATTATGATACGCCTGGCGTACAGGTGTTTGTCTATGGCCGTAGCGCATTTCGCGGCGGCCCAATGCCCAAATGTTATCCGGCGCGGCAAACATTGGAAGCCAGTGAAGCGATTGCGCGATTGCATCAGCTTAATCCGGCACAAACCGTTTTTGTCCAGCAAAACCCGGTCGCCATTGACAGTGGGGTTTTCCATAACGATGTGATTGCGGTCAGCAACCGAAATGTTCTTTTTCACCATCAATATGCTTATCTTAATCAGTCTCAGGTGCTGACAGAAATTAAACAGAAAATGGTGGCGTTGGGGCAGGATTTTGTCACGATTGAGGTGCCTGCTGAGCAGATCAGCATCAAAGATGCGGTTGATTCTTATCTCTTTAATAGTCAGTTACTGAGTAAAACTGATGGGAAAATGATGATCGTTGTTCCTGAGGAGTGTCGCCAAAGTTCCGCCGTTTGGGATTATTTACAGTCGCTGATTGCGCAAGCCTCTTCACCGATTAATGACGTCCGTGTTTTTGATCTGCGGGAAAGTATGCGCAATGGCGGCGGCCCGGCCTGCTTGCGTCTAAGGGTGGTACTAAATGATGCTGAGTTTCGTGCTGTCAATCCCGCAACATTGATAAATACGTCGCTTTGCGATCGCCTGATCAAATGGATAGAACGCCATTATCGTGATGAATTATGTACCAGCGATCTGGCTGATCCCCAATTACTTCGAGAAGTTTATACCGCTCTGGATGAGCTTACCCAGATCCTGAATTTAGGATCGATCTATGAATTTCAGCGCTAAATTGGAGCAGATATGGATCTGTTAACGTTATTGCTTGAAAAAAAACTTGCCGACCACCTGACATTTCCAGAAACAATGAATGCGCATTGGTTGGCCGAAGGCGTATTGCAGCTGATTCCCCATGAAGGGGAAAATCGGTCTCTGGTGATTTCCGCCGGTATTCACGGCAATGAAACCGCGCCTATTGAAATATTGATTCAGTTACTCGCACAGTTGGCGGATGGTACATTAACACTAAAAAATAATTTGTTGATTATCTTCGGTAACTTACCTGCGATGCGTGCGAATCGACGTTATCTACATCATGATTTGAATCGCATGTTTGGTGGCCGTTACCTGAATTTTCCGTTGGGAAATGAGCGATCACGTGCGGCTGAACTTGAAGATGTTGTGAGTCGTTTTTTTGCTGAACCTGCGGTGTCGTTGACAAATATTCGCTGGCATATTGATCTGCATACCGCTATACGCGCTTCTCACCATGAGCAATTTGCGTTATTGCCTGTTCAGAATCGTCCTTTTTCTGCTGAATTTATGCAATGGTTACATGACAGCGATATTGATGCGCTCGTTTACCATCGAGAGAAAGGGGGGACTTTCAGCCATTTTCTGAGTGAAAAGTTTGGGGCGGATAGCTGTACGATGGAGATGGGTAAAGCCATGCCTTTTGGGGAAAACGATTTAACAAGGTTCCAAAAAATTACGGATGCTCTTTATGGTTTAATGTCTTTATCGCCAATAACAGCACGCATTAAATCTGAACTGAAACATTACCAGATAATCAATTCCATTATTAAGAGTCACGACAGTTTTCAACTTCATATCCCCTCGGATACCTTGAACTTTACTGAATTGCCAGAAGGATTTGAAATCGCCAGCCAACATGATTGTCATTGGGAAATTAAATTTCCGGCGAAATTTATTTTATTTCCTAATGCTGAGGTTGCTAATGGATTACGAGCAGGATTATTACTTGCTTTAAATGAAAAAATAATTAAATAAATAAGACATTATTCCATTTTTTTCCTGAAGCCGTGGTAACTTCTTTTTTAGAAAGATTTAGCAGTCAACTGCTTTTTTAATGACGGACGGGTATTATCATGAAAAAAAATAATAAAACTCAACAAAACCTTTCGGCAGAGAAATTTGCTGATACACAAACGCTTCATAGAGGGCTGAGTGCACGTCATATTCAATTGATTTCCATTGGTGGTGCTATTGGCACGGGTTTATTTATGGGGTCAGGAAAAACCATTGCCGTATCTGGTACATCGATCATTATTACCTATGCGATTGTTGGTTTTTTTGTCTATATGGTGATGCGGGCAATGGGAGAATTGCTCCTGACTAAGCTGAATTATCGCTCTTTCGCTGATTTTGTATCGGACTATTTAGGCACGAAAGCCAGTTTTTTTCTCGGCTGGACTTATTGGATGAGTTGGGTTGTCTCTTGTATTGCTGATGTTGTGGTGTGTGGTGGGTATATTCAATATTGGTTTCCCGGTGTTTCTCTTTGGGTGCCTGCATTTTTAACGCTAGGTTTACTTGGTACTTGTAATCTTCTTTCTGTCCGCTTATTTGGCGAAGCTGAATTCTGGTTCGCCATGATTAAGGTCGTTGCGATTTTAGCGCTGATTATTATTGGTTTTGGCATGGTGATGGTAGGCTGGCAATCACCGGATGGTATGATTGCTTCTGTGAATAATTTGACTGATCCATCGGTATTTCTGCCAAACGGTATTTTTGGTTTTTTTGCCGGTTTTCAAATAGCGATTTTTTCTTTTACCGGTGTTGAGTTAGTTGGCACGATGACGGCAGAAACAAAAGATCCGGAAAAGATATTGCCGAAAGCCATTAATTATATCCCGATGAGAATTATGATTTTCTATATTTTCTCCATGTTGAGCATCATTGCCGTTACTTCTTGGGGACGGATCTCATCTGAAACCAGCCCTTTTGTGACGCTATTTGCCTTGGCGGGTCTGCCTGCTGCCGCCGCAGTGGTTAATTTTGTTGCATTAACATCGGCAATGTCCTCTGCTAATAGTGGATTATATGCTTGTACACGTATGCTTTATGGCTTATCAACGGAAAAGAATGCACACCGGAAATTTAAAATTCTTTCCCGTAATACTGCGATTCCTGTACATAGTCTGATATTTTCTTGTTTCTGTATGGTGGTTGGTACGTCACTTTTATTTATCGTACCGAATGTCATGCAGTTATTTACGATTGTATCAACCGTTGCTTCGATTATGGTGATTTATAGCTGGTGTGTGATTTTGATTGCCTATTTGGTTTATCGTAAGAATTACCCTGATGTGCATAAACGTTCAATATTTAAGATGCCTTTGGGGGTATTAATGACTTGGCTGACCCTGATTTTTTTCATCTTTACCATAGTGGTAATGGTTTTTGACCCAGATACATTGGCTGCACTCTGTGGCACGCCTTTATGGTTTATTATGTTAAGTATTTTATGGCGCGTAAAAAAGAAAAATGAGGCACAGGAAGAACAGCGTTATCAGATAGAGAAAGAGGGTTTTCGTTCATAGGCAGCTAATTGAGAAATAATAAATTATGGCCCGCATCTGCTGTTTAGTCCTAAACAGCCTTCCATGCTACGTGCATTATTAGTCGAATCCAGCATTGGATATTCATAACTTCGGTATTTCCATTAAAATTTAATTACAACCGTTGATGATTTATTTTATTTATCATCACATTTTTTAATTAATTTTGAGTTGCTTACCGATAATGTTCGATAGGCAAGCTGGACGTCTATCATAGAAAAACGTCACGTCAAATTGGCTAAGTAATGTCAATAACTAGCGTAAGGTAACGGCATTACGTGATTTGAATACGTGCGCAATAATATGTTTGTGAAATGTGGCTATGGGGATGAAAAGCCCATTGTACTTGGTGTTTAGCGGAATGTGTAGACTTGTGGCTGAAATCGAATGGGTGGGAATTATGATATCGGTAGCGTTGATATTCGGATGTTAAATGACCGTTTTAGTCAGCGCCTTTAGTCTCTCTACAGCAAGGATATACAACATCAATCTTTGCCATTTAATGTATTTAAAATAGTACAGGGCACAGATAAATCATTAATATTGCTAATTGTTTTATGATAGATTATATGCAAATATATAATCTATTATCAATTGTCAGTAGATAATTGATAATTGTTGTGAGGGAGGATGTTCATAGTGAGTGAAATTCAGCGATCCACTAGGAAAGTTGAAATGGGTCATACGGTTTTCAGAACTATAACACAGCCTTTTAATTGCTAAAAAAATCAATAATATAAATATAGGCGCATATGCAACAAGTTAACATCTCAAACAGCCACCGTCTGGTTCAATCCGAGACTGAGCTACTCGACTTTATTCTCACCGAAGTGACTAATGCTCCACATCCGGATCTCGTTATTATGGCAGGGCATTTCATGCTCTTCCTTGACGAAGACCAAGGATGCCTTGTACCGGGAGTCATTGAAGAAAATACTGCTCCTATGCGAGAAAAAATTGAGCGACGCGTAGGGATCTTTCCTGGATACACCTGGGAACTTGGTGTTCGAATCGCAGAGCAGCTTGAACATCAATTCGAAGCGATAAAATTCCTGCTACTCATCAACGATTGGCAATATGTTTCGCGTGACAGCGGGCCAGCATCTGAACTAAGACGTGCCTTCTACGAACAATTCTCCGCGCTTCCGGCCTCGTACAAATCCATCTTAGAGCGCAGTGGGCAATTTTCTGAGCAAAACATGCTCGCAAGCCGGAAACATCCTATTGCCTATCCGGAGACTTGGCTGAAATACCGATTCCAGAAAAGCGCCGATAAGTTGGTCAAAGCAGGGCTCTTGAATCGTCGCGTTCTCGACAATGGCCCTGATGCCGGAACCGAAATTTCCCTTGTGGACGAAAACGGCGACTATAGACCTCTCATTACCTGCGGTGTTACCGGATGTGCGGGAGAGATCACTGAGATGATCTCTGAGGTCTACAAAGCGCAACATCGCCTTTTGGTGATCTTTGCCCCCGGAGAATGTTTCCAACCGGTTAAAACAGGGGTCAGCACGGCGCTTTCTCTGTATGGGCTTTCGGGTATGAAGGTGATTGTTGCGGATCCCGGTGGAAGCGGAGAGATGCAGACGCAAGAGATCTACTCGAAGCTTGTTAACGTTGCCGTCTTCACTTCCTGATGGGGAGTCGCTATGAATGTCAATGAAAACCCGACTGGCGTAATTTATTTGGATCATTGTGCCACGACACCATGCTTTCCTGAGGTCGTCGACATCATGCGATTCTACATGGAGCATGAATTCGGTAATTCTTCCTCCGCCCATGTGATGGGGCGTCGTGCCCGGCATGCGATTGAGAATGCCGCCCAGCAAGTGGCGTCTCTCATCGGTGCTCGTCCAGAGGAGATCGTCTTTACATCGGGGGCCACGGAAGCCAACAATATTGCGCTTTTCTCAAGTTTTACTCACAACGAATGCGCTCCTGCGGGAGCGCTGCTTTGCCCCATCGACCACAAATCTGTGTTACTGGTCGGCAAAGAGTTGAGCCGTCGGGGGCTGGCCGTCGAGTACCTGCCGGTTGCCGCTAATGGCCGGGTACAACCGGAAGATGTCATGACCAAATTGACCGCCGACACCCGTATCGTCAGTGTTGCTCATGTGAATTCCGAACTAGGCACAGTTCAGCCGGTGGATGAAATTGCCGCAATCACGCGTCGGTCAGGCGCTTGGCTACATGTGGACGCCGTCCAGTCTGTCGGCAAAATTCCCATGAACGTCAAGGAAACTGGAATTGATATGCTTTCATTTTCCGCCCACAAAATGCGGGGACCGAAAGGAATTGGGGCACTCTTCGTCGATGCGCGTGTTGCGGGACATTTGAGGCCCTTCATCTATGGCGGTGGCCAGAATCATTTGCGCAGCGGCACCTTGCCAACGCCGCTGATTGTAGGGTTTGGCCTTGCTTGCCAGATGGTTCAGTCGACCCTTGTTCAACGCCAAGCAAAAGTCACTGCATTGAGAGACTATTTCATTACTCGCCTTCATGAAAGGGTGCCGAACGCAGTGTTGAATACCGATATTTCTTGCAGTTCGCCATACGTTGTGAACGTTCAGTTTGAAGGCATTGCTTCGGAGGCGCTAATATCCGGGTTACATCAGGTAGCTATATCGTCAGGTTCAGCCTGCAACTCTGCGGAACTACAGCCTTCGCACGTACTTACTGGCATTGGCTTGAGCTCGGCTCAGGCCAATGCGTCGGTTCGGTTCTGTTTTGATCCGGATCTCGACAATGCGGTACTGGATACCGCAATTGAACACCTCGTCTTTCGATTAAATTCTATTCGCTAGGAGCATTATCCATGACTATGCAAACTTCTTCTTCAAGCCCTGGCACTGGTTTTTACGAACGGGCTTTCGGTAGTTTCTCTGCGGAAGCAGTATCCGAGGTACGCAAAGAGACCTATGGCGAAGACTTGGGGCAGAACAACTGGTCTTCTGCTGATGAATTTAGAAAGTTCTCCCAATGGCTTCAATTATCCGACTGTTCTCATGTGCTGGATGTATGTAGTGGGTCCGGAGGACCGGCCCTGTTTCTGGCAAGGACCAGCGGTTGTAGGGTGACGGGGGTTGACATTCATCCTGACGGCCTCCTTACCTCCCGGCAACTTGCGGTAGATTTTGGACTAGAAGATCGAAGCAACTTTGTCGACAGTGATGTTCGTCAGCCTCTGCCATTTCCCGACGGCACTTTTGACGCGCTATGGTGCATCGACTCTGTCATTCACATTCCAGATCGGTTGGCCTTGTTGCGTGAGTGGTGCCGACTACTGAAGCCGGGCGGACGGTTTTTGTATACCGATCCTACCTTGGTAACGGGCATGCTGAGTAAAGAAGAGATAATGGTACGTGGTATGCCAGGTTATTTCCTCTATACCCCGATCGGGTTGAACGAGCGTTTCATCAGCGAAGCGGGTCTTTGCCTTGAAATGCAGGTGGACCTTACACAAAGCGTTGTTGAACTCAGTGAACGCTGGCGTGCTGGGCGTGAGAAGCGTAGGGAGCAATTCATTGCAATGGAGGGTGAAGAAGCGTTCGGACGTATGCAGAATTTCTTGTCCACCACTCAGTTAGTTTCAATCGAACGCAGGTTGTCGCGCGTGGCCTTCGTCGGTTATCGTCCTTAATTGTTCCCTGTCCGATTGGGCAGATTAGGTGTTTTACCTATTTTATCTTCACTGTTGCCGGGCTGGACGCCCGGTTTAATCGTTCTGTTTAGACAACATATTATGCCTGCGGTTCCTTTGGTTTCTTTAAATAAAAAACGGATATGAGTTATCAGTAAGCGTGTTATTTAAATAGAAAAAATATTTTCGTTGAGAGATATATTATAAAAAGAGGCGGATTCGACTAGTAAGAGAAAATTCTCATTGCTAGATGTTTTCCAATAGATATAAATAGACACTTTATTTTCTGAATTATGTGGATAGCTATAATTGCAATTGGATGATATCTATTATATTATTTTGGAATAATAAATAGATGGCTGTTTTATTCATATGATATTATAACAACTAAAAAATTATCTATTTTATATGTTATTGAAATTGTCTTTTTTTGTGTTTTTGTTTTGTTTTTTTAATTTAATTATTATGTATCTTGTATTTTTTGATTTAACAATCTATCTTTATTTAAGATAGCTAATAACAAGAGAGACTAATTAAATGATATGATTTATATTGCGAAGTTATTTTGTTATTGATCCTTTATTTATATACCTAATAGATTTCGAGTTGCAGCGCGGCGGCAAGTGAATGAATCCCCGGGAGCATAGATAACTATGTGACTGGGGTAAGTGAAAGCAGCCAACAAAGCAGCAACTTGAAGGATGAAGGGTATAGTAGCATTGCACGTTAAGTCATTATATGTCGACAAAGATTATAGATGGATTTGTTAATAACGGATATGAAATATATCTTTGTTTTTATTGGCATCAATACTATCAATACTATCAATAAAGCAAGGAGAGAAATATGAGTTTTAATAAAAAAATCTTTCTGATTTTTACTTTATTAATTATGAACCACTTTAGTATGGCATGTAATATTGATCCAACGGTGGAAAATATAATAAAAAGTTATGGTCTACAAGAGACCAAAGTGATGTCTATGTATAAAAAATGTGAATTGGATGTGGTGAATACCGGAAATAGAATTATATTAACTAATAATAAATTCCAAAATAGGGATGAACATGCAGGGATAGCGATGTACTGGTATCGAGGAATGGGAATAGAGGAATATAAGTTATTTGATAGTAATAACTTTAAAAAAATTCCTTGTGCTAACATTCCGAATCGCTTTTGCGGGATTTCTCCTGAATATACTTACGCGAAGAGCTATCCGATGAGAGAAGATAAAAAATTCGTTATAGAATTTAGTACAGTAGAACCTGGCTGGCTATATAATGAATTTACAACTAAACATAACTGCGAAATTAATATTGAATCAAGAGGAGAATCATATGGACTGGGTGGAATAGGCACCTTGAAAAAAGATGAATCAAATTGTAAGTCTAAAGGTTATAAGGTAGGGGATGAGTTTAATAAATGGCTATCAGAAAAGCCAATTAAAATAGAGGCTACAATTTCTTATGTGCAATTACCCATACTGAATTAATCTTTAATATCTGTTATATAATCATGTCGTTATCAATTTTAAATTCTCTTTTTAGCATCGAATGCCTGCCTGCTGGCTTTGGTGCTTTTTCTTGGTTAAAGCTATCCTAATGACATATTTTTTAATTTAATTATATTGGAATTTGTTTTTGTTTTTTATAGTTAAATAATCTATCTTATTTAAGTCGGATGATAACAGTGAAGATTAATATATTGATTAATTTTCTATATATTGTCTGTAATAGTGTTTTTAAAATCAACATATAATGATGAAATATATTTTCATTTAATTAGATATCAAAAAAATAAATAAAGCAAGGATAGAAATATGAGTTTGAATAAAAAGGTTTTCCTTATTTCCCCGTTTTTATTAGCTATTAGTAGTTTTAGCATGGCATGTAAGACAGATCCACAGATAGAAAAAATAATCACTAAAAATGGACTGCAAAATACCAAAGTAATGTCTATGTATAAGAATTGCACACTTTCAGTCACAGCAAATACACCTAATAAAGTGACATTAGTCAATAAGAAAGCGGCAAAGCGTGATGATCAAGCAGAAAAAGCGATGTACTGGTATAGAGGGATGGAAATAAAGGAATATAAAGCATTTCACCAGAATAAGTATAAAAGCCTTCCTTGTGTTAAAGGAGAAAGTTTTTGTGGAATTGCTCCCCAATATACTTACTCGCAAAGTTATTTGACAAATAAAAAACCTGGAGTTGTTATTGAGTTTAGTACAATAGAACCGAAATGGCTATATAATGAATTTACAACTAAGCATAAGTGTCAAGTTAAAGCTGAGGGAGGAGGAACATACGGGCTTGGTGTAACAGGAACATCAGCGAGTTGTGATGATCAATATAAGAAGCTTGGAATAGGAAATGTATTTAATAAGTGGTTGGAAAAACCAGCAAAAATAGATGTTATAATTTCTTATGTATTATTAGCAAAATAAGATTTAATATCTTTTTTAGTTGTGTGATTGTCAGTTTTAAATGATTTTTTGCAAAAAATGCAGCACCGAATATTCATGATTTCGGTGCTTTTTATTGGTGATGGATTTAAGTAAATTCTGTGTTTCATGTTAATAGATAAAATTGGTAGGATTTTTTGAATCTACATTATGAGGTTATTTAGATTTTTATGGTATAAAAAATTAGTGGTTATTGTTTTTATATATACCCGTAATCATTGAAGATGCTTGATTTTATCCGAAATGGAGATCATTATCCTCGCTATGAAAATATTTATTACATCAGAACAAAAAATCAAACTTGAGCGTCTTCACGACACCACTCGCGATGGTCAAGTACGAGACAGAATAAAAGCTATCCTTCTGGCTTCTGAAGGGTGGAGTTCTGTGATGATAGCTCAGGCATTGCG
>NZ_NMQR01000053.1 GCF_003545805.1 Photorhabdus sp. CRCIA-P01
TATTAAGCTATTAAGCTATTAAGCTATTAAGCTATTAAGCTATTAAGCTATTAAGCTATTAAGCTATTAAGCTATTAAGCTATTAAGCTATTAAGCTATTAAGCTATTAAGCTATTAAGCTATTAAGCTATTAAGCTATTAAGCTATTAAGCTATTAAGCTATTAAGCTATTAAAACCATCGTCTTTAAGGGATGCTTACCGCAAACCAGTGCTTTGGTTAAATTCTTATTTTGTAGGCTCATGCGAAGGAGCACCATTGGAAGCTGTTAAACAGTACATTCAAAACCAGCAAGGGTAACGTTTTGTCAGAATTTTTTTCCCGCCTTTATGTTGGCGGGAGTACCTTTCGAGGAAAAGTTGACTGTATTTAGTTCACTTTGGGAAACGTTTTTGTTGTGCTCGATTATGACTTGTCATAACGAAACTCAGGTGAGAGTTTGCTTATCCCAAGACCATTAATTTTTTTAACCTTAATCTGTACGGGTATCCGTTCTTTCATGGCTTCAATGTGGCTGATAACACCAATGGTTTTACCGGAAGCATTTAAATGATCCAGCGCATCAAGAGCAATATCAAGGGTTTCTTGATCAAGTGTGCCAAAGCCTTCATCTAGGAACAGTGAGTCAATACTGGTTTTATTGCTGACTAAATCAGATAGTGCTAAAGCCAGAGCGAGGCTGACCAGAAAACTTTCGCCACCAGAAAGTGTTTTGGTATCACGAATAGCATCGGCTTGCCAGGTATCAACCACTTGTAGTTCAAGACCATCGCTGTTTTTACGTTGCAAATCGTAGCGTCCGTGCAATTTTTTCAGCCGTTGATTAGCGAGATGAACCAAATGATCCAGTGTTAATCCTTGAGCAAAGCGACGGAATTTAGCACCATCAGCCGAACCAATCAGGTTATTAAGATAATTCCTGTCATCATAATTTTGTTGGCAATGGCTGATCTCTTCCAATAAGGATTTTTGCTGTTGACGGCGTATTGCATCATTACCAAGCAGGTTTTTCAGCTCTCCTTGTTGTAAGGTGTTTCTTTTTAGCTCATTAGTAATGTTTTCCAACTGTTCGGTCAGTTGCGATTTTGTATATTGATTAAGTAACTCAGGGCGATTTTTCCGATGTTGTTGCAGAGTTTCTGCTGCTTTTTGGCATAGGGCGTTGGCTTGTATCTGCTGTTGTTCAAGCTGTTCTTTGAGTTGTTGTAATTCCTTACGTTGCTCTTGCGATAATAGCGCCGATTCAACGGCATGCTGATCGGCAAATGGGCTCTTTGCTAACGCAGCATTGAAGTTTTGTTCTGCCTGCTGTTTTTGTTGTTCAGACTGGTTATCGTTTTTTTCTGTCTCATGAATGGCGCCGGTCAGTTGGCTAATACTGGATTGTGCCTGTTGCAGATGTGATTGTGCCTGTTTGTATGCTTCTTCCAGTTGTTGAGATTGTTGTTGTAATGCCTGAGTGATGTCCGTAACCGATTGCTCACCAAATAGTTGTTGGCGCTGTTGTTGTGTCTCTGCGAGTTGCTGTTTCTGTTGTTGAGTTGTTTGATGAAGCCCATTTAAACGAGATACATATTCTTCTTTCTGTTTATGCAATGATTCAATCTGATTTTGGATAACCGCCTCTTCTTTTTGGAGCTGTTGCCAGTTTTCATGACAGCTTTGATATACCTGCCACTCTTTTCTACGTTGTTGCAGCCAGTTTTCACTCTCATTCAGCATTGGCAGTGATAAATCATATTGCTGTAATTCTGACGTCATCTTTTCGATGACATCCGTTAGCTTACGCTGTTGCTGTTGTATATCTGGTTGCAGTTCAGATAAGTGTTTTTTCAGTACATTGTGTTGATGCTTACTCAGTTCAATATTTCGCTCAATTTCTTTAATGTGTTCTTGATGAGCGGCCAGGGTTTTTTCTGTTTTCTGGTACGTTTTTTCTGCCAGTTCAAATTCGGTTAATTGAGTCTGGCAAAGCTGATAAGCAGATTGGTTTTGTTGCACAAATAGTTCAAGGGCGGGTTTATCCGAAAGAGAAATTTCGATCTGTAATATTGCGCAAGTTTCTTGCCATTGTTGAGTTAATATATTCAATCGTGGTTCAGCATCAGCAATTTCTTGCAAAATATGGTCGTATTGTTGCTGTTGGAACTCTTTTTTATTAACCAATGATATTTTGGTGGCTTGTAACTCATCGAATTGCAGGTGTAAATCTTTTAACCGTTGTTCTGATTTTGGTAATTCAATATTTTGATAAGCCTGAATTGCAGGATGATGTTCAGAGCCGCACAGTGGGCAAGGGGAGCCTTCCTTGAGTTGTGCCCGCTCTTTTTCCAGACTGACAATCTTTTGTTCTAACTGAATACGTTGAGCAAGATCGGCTAAATGTTGCTGTTTGTCTGAGAGTTGTTTATCAATGGTTTCAATTTGAACAGGAAGTTCCTTTAATAATTTTTCCGGTTGTTGTAAGCGAATATGATGACTGGCAATAGTGGCTTGTAATTGCAAGATTTGTGGGGACAGGATTTCCAGTTTATGTTGCAGCGGTAGCTGTTCCTGATATTGAGTTAATTGTTTTTTTAATTTCTCCGGCGAATATTGTTCTTGCAGAGTAAAAAATTGTTGCTTGGCCTGCTCAAATGCCAGTTCCAGTGGTTGGTTATTTTCAATCTGTTGTTTTAAGTCTTCCCCTTGTTTATGCAGATAATCGTTAAGTTGCGCGATTTCGGTAGTGACCTTGTCAACTTTTTGCGTCTGGTGATCAATTTGTTGTTGCTGTTCTTGCCACCAAGAGAATTGGTGTTGCCAAAAAGCCAGCTTTTCACCGAAATATTGATGATAAGGTTGTTGTTCGAAATAGTTTTCCAGTTGTTTTCTTTGATTGGTGAATGATAGGGCGCGCTGATTTGCTGTGTCATATTGTTGACAACGGTTTTCAAGCGCGGTTTTCTGCTCGTTGATTTGTTGCTGAGTAAGATTGAGCTCTTTAATCTGTACCGCAATTTGATGATCTAATGGAATCACCTGTTCTGTTATCAGCTTTTCTTGTTGTTGCCGGTGTTGTTGATGCTTTGTTTTGGCAGAATCCGCATGAGTCACGTTTTGTTGTATCGGCGTGAGCGTCTGTTGTTGTTGATGAAGTTGCTGATGCATCTCTGCCAACTGTTTGCTGATTCTCTGATGTTCATATTGTGTTCGGTTTTTATCATCCAGCAATGGGCGCAGTGTTTCCGCGGGTTCACTGCTAGCCAGTTTTTGCAGTTGCGGTTCTGCATGAGTCAGCGCTTTTTCTGCTTGTTGTAAGGACGCGTTATTTTCAGTGGCAAGTTGCTCAAGTTCTTCCTCGCGTGTCAGCCATTGTGCCGAATGTTGCAGTATTTTTATCTGCTGATTGAGTTGTGATTCGGCATGGGTGAGCTGTTGCTGTTGTTCCAGATATTGTTGATGCTGCTCTGCTGTTAGCAAATCAATGGCGGATGCTTTGGCTTGTAGAATATCCAGCTCTGACTGTGCTTGTTTATGCTGTTGGTAAATTTGTTGGGATAAAATTCCGTAAATTTCAGTACCGGTTAACTCTTCCAATAAATCAGCCCGTTCGTTTGGCTGAGCATTAAGGAAAGCAGCGAAATCTCCTTGGGATAGCAACATGGATTTGGTGAAACGGCCGTAATCTAATCCCGTAATTTCAATGACTTTCTCTTTCTTATCCTGGATTTTATCGGCCAGAATTTTGCCACTATTGCTAAGGGCGAGTTCCACTTTAGGGGCTTGCAGATTGCCATTGGGTTGATTACGCGCTCGTCGTTGGCTCCAGAAAGCACGGTAAGCGACATCTTTTACTTCAAACTCCACTTCAGCCAATGATTCTGCGGTATGTCGGGTCATCAGCTCATTTTGTGAGGTAGAAATCGTCAAGCGTGGCGTTTCGTGATAAAGCGCAAGGCAGATCGCATCCAATAAAGTGGTTTTACCCGCACCGGTAGGGCCGGTTATGGCGAACAGACCACTGCTGGCAAACGGCTCTGCTGTGAAATCAATTTTCCATTCACCTTGTAATGAGTTAATGTTTTTTAGCCGTAGACTCAAAATTTTCATGCCTGCTCCTCCTTGTTTTTAGCCTGATAGATATCGTTCAGTGTTTGTTCGAAAAGGGTGGTCAGACGTTTTTTATGTTCTTCATCTGCGAGTGCTGATTGTGCGAGCCGTCGGGCAAAAACCTCGTTAACGCTAAGTTCTGTCAGAGTTTCTCTGTTTTCTTGTGCTAGCCTATTTTGTCGCTGTGTTTTACTACGTCGTAGCAGAATGACTTCGACAGGAAACTCAGCAACCATTGATTGAATCCTTTTCTGAATATCATGGAGGTAATCTTGGGTTGCAACTTCAATATCCAGCCAGACGGGTTGCTCTCCTTGATAGTCATTAAAAGTTTTCAACTGTTGTTCAATTTGTTGTAGGTTGCCCTTGATTAGTTGCATGGGCTGATATTGCGGAATGGGTAAAAGCTTGATGGATTCCAGTTTGTCTTGGGTAAATTCCACCAAACAAACACTTTTTTCTTGCCCGATTTCATCGAAACTAAGAGGAATAGGGGAACCGCTGTAGCGAATATGTTCAGATTTAGCCACTATTTGTGGCCGGTGAATATGCCCAAGCGCAATATAGTCTACCGGCGGGAAAGCTTGCGCCGGGAAGGCATCCAATGTACCAATATAAATATCCCGCACCGAATCTGTAACAGTGGCGCCAACGGTCGTCAGATGCCCGGTAGCAATGATAGGTAAGGGCAAATTCAATTCATCGCGTAATTCACACGCTTGCCGATAGAGTCGATGATAGTGTTCTGCAATGGCTTCTTGTAATACGAGTTGTTTTTGTTCTCCTGACTGACCAGACTGGCTGAGCATAATATCTCTTGGCCGCAGAAAAGGGATTGCACAAAGAATTGCACCGGCATCGCCTTGTTTGGTGGTGAGTACTTTTATCTGTTTTTGTGGATCTTTTTCTGCATGAGCAATAACGGTGGTATTCAGGCAGGAAAGGAGTTCTTTTGATTCATTTAATGTTGCTACTGAATCATGGTTACCACCAAGGATAATTAACTGACAGCCGGTCGGTTGTAGTTCAACGACAAAGCGATTATACAGTTCACGGGCATAGCTAGGTGGTGAACCGGTATCAAATATATCCCCGGCAACAATTAACGCATCGGCTTGATAATGTTCAATCTGTTTAATCAGCCAGCGCAGAAAATGTTGATGTTCAGCAGCCCGGCTTTTTGTAAAAAAATATTGGCCAAGATGCCAGTCCGAAGTGTGAATAATACGCATAGTTTCGCCGTCATTGGTTGAAGTGAAGCATGATTATAATCGCTATATTCTGGATGTCGCTTTTAAATCTGATTTCGTGAATATATCTCCGAGCGGCTTCGCATTCATTATGAAATATGACAATTGTTAAATTAATTATTGCGAAATCGATTGCAGATAGAGGATAACCAAGGCAGGATTTCATAAATTTGTCATAAAACTGACGCATAATGCTTTTTCAAACTAAGTAGCGTTTATCTCAATATATTAACGGGATTAATCATGGCAAGACGCATTCTGGTAGTTGAAGATGAAGCTCCGATTCGTGAGATGGTCTGTTTTGTTCTGGAAAAAAACGGGTATCAGCCGGTAGAAGCAGAGGATTATGATTCTGCGTTGGCATGTTTATCTGAACCCTATCCTGATTTGGTGTTATTGGATTGGATGCTCCCCGGTGGTTCTGGTTTGCAGATAATTAAGCAGATGAAACGGAATAATAATATTCGTGATATTCCGGTGATGATGTTGACTGCCCGTGGTGAAGAGGAAGATCGGGTGCGTGGCCTCGAAGTTGGGGCGGATGACTATATTACTAAGCCTTTCTCTCCCAAGGAGTTGGTTGCCAGAGTTAAAGCGGTATTACGGCGTATTTCACCGATGGTCATGGAAGATATCATCGAAATGGATGGTTTGATTTTGGATTCAATGTCCCATCGGGTGACCAGCCAGGATAAAGCACTGGATATGGGGCCGACGGAATTTAAATTACTGCACTTCTTTATGACTCACCCTGAGCGAGTCTATAGCCGTGAACAGTTGCTTAATTATGTTTGGGGAGCAAATGTTTATGTTGAAGATAGAACTGTTGATGTTCATATTCGCCGTTTACGTAAAGTATTAGAGATTGGCGGCCATGATAAAATGGTGCAGACCGTTCGTGGTACGGGCTATCGGTTTTCTACCCGTTACTAAGTGCCTATTGGGATAGGCAGTAAGTCCACGCACCGGAGAATCTAATGTGTTAGAACGTTTATCTTGGAAAAAACTGGTTTCAGAACTGTTTCTCTTTTGTTTGCCTGCGTCAATTCTGTCGATATTTATTGGTCATTTGTCCTGGTGTTTATTTGCTTCGGTGTTTTTGGTACTGATATGGCATGGTTATAACTTGCTGAAACTTTCGAATTGGCTATGGTTGGATCGCAGTATGTTGCCACCGTCGGGGAGAGGAGGGTGGGAGCCAATTTTCTATGGTATTCATCAGATGCAGCAACGGAATCGAAAACGGCGTCGTGAGCTGGCGCTGTTGATCAAACGGTTTCGTAGCGGGGCGGAATCATTGCCCGATGCTATTGTGATGATGACAACGGAAGGTAATATTTTCTGGTGTAACCATTTGGCACAACATTTGCTCGGTTTTCGTTGGCCTGAAGACAATGGACAGCATATTTTTAATTTACTTCGCTACCCTGATTTTAGCCGATATATCCTGTCCAGGGATTTTTCTCGCCCTTTATCCATTGAATTAAATCATGGTTTCACTGTTGAGTTTCGGGTGATGCCTTATTCTGAGGGGCAGTTCTTAATGGTTGCCAGAGATGTGACTCAGAAGCGAACACTGGAAAATGCTCGTCGTGACTTTTTTGCCAATGTCAGTCATGAAATGCGTACCCCTCTAACCGTCTTGCAGGGTTATTTGGAAGTGATGCAGGATCAGGCAGAGGATAGTTCGCTAAATAAGAAAGCGCTGAATACGATGCAGGAGCAAACCCGGAGGCTGGACAGTTTGGTGAAACAATTATTGCAACTGTCTAAAATTGAAGTCGCTCCCCAAATTGATATGAATGAAGTCGTTGATGTGCCTTTGATGCTTAAAGTATTGCGTCATGAAGCCACAGCGCTGGGTAATGAATGTTATAAGATTAATTGTGATATTGGTGAAGATCTAAAAGTGTTCGGTAATGAAGAGCAGCTTCGCAGTGCAATGTCGAATTTGGTTTATAACGCGGTTAATCATACTCCTAAAGGGACTCAAATTGATGTTAGTTGGAAAAAGAATTCCCACGGTGTTGAATTTACAGTGAAAGATAATGGGCAAGGTATCAGTGCTGAACATCTACCTCGTTTGACTGAACGTTTTTATCGCGTAGATAAAGCGCGTTCCAGACAAACTGGAGGAAGTGGTCTCGGTCTTGCGATTGTTAAACATGCCTTACATCATCACCATTCTCATCTTGAAGTTTCCAGCGAAATAGGCAAAGGGACGATCTTTAGTTTTACTTTACCGACAGGATTGATTGTACCTGTCAAAATAACCAGCAGAAGAGATAGGAATAATTTGATTAACAGTAATAATTAATCTTCGTAATTGATTATTATTTTTTCAGGTTAAAAAAAACGCAAATCATATAGTGTTTATTCAATGATAGCTAACAGCAATCACTAGTTTTGAAAAAGAGTACGGCATATACTTCTGCATTATGGTTTATCTATTGCCTTCTGGCACTATAAAAGTTTTACTTGTGGGCAGTTGTTGGCGATTCTATCTATAATGACCACTATAACCTGTCTTCAACAGATACCTGGTGAATATTATTTTGATAATAAATCGTTAAATTAGGGTTCAATATTGTCAATATGGGCTTAACTATTGACGATATTTATATTATTCAGGCCATTAAATATGGTAACAAAATATTAATAATCATTATGACACATCGTTTATCATCTAAGGATATTTGGGCATTAGGGTTTATGACTTTTGCTCTGTTTGTCGGGGCGGGAAACATTATTTTTCCCCCTATGGTGGGGTTACAATCAGGTGAATATGTTTGGCTGGCAGCATTAGGCTTTCTAACGACAGCGGTTGGTTTACCCGTCATTACAATCATCTCATTGGCAAAAGTTGGCGGTGGTATTGAAGAGCTGAGTTCGCCTATTGGTAAAGTTGCTGGTTTGCTGCTTGCGACAGTGTGTTATTTGGCTGTTGGTCCTTTATTCGCTATCCCACGGACTGCAACGGTCTCTTTTGAAGTAGGCATTGCCCCGCTTACCAGTACCGGTGAGTTATCCCTGTTTATCTACAGTCTTGTTTATTTTGTTCTGGTCATTGCTGTTTCCCTTTATCCAGGCCGTTTGCTTGATACTGTCGGGCATGTGTTAGCACCCATCAAGATGTTGGCGTTAGGTATACTTGGTGTTGCTGCTTTACTTTGGCCGGCAGGTAGTTCAATTCCAGCTATTGATATTTATCAGCAAATCCCATTCTCCAGCGGTTTCGTCAATGGTTATCTGACAATGGATACGCTGGGTGCGATGGTATTTGGGATTGTCATTGTTAACGCAGCGCGTTCAAGAGGCGTTGCCTCATCTTCATTATTAACCCGTTATGCAATGTGGGCAGGTTTTATTGCTGGTCTTGGTCTGATACTGGTTTATCTATCTCTGTTCAAATTAGGTGCTGGTAGTGGATCGTTAGTGCCTCATGCGGAAAATGGTGCTGTCATTTTGCATGCCTATGTCCATCATACTTTTGGTGGAGTCGGCAGTATTTTCTTGGCTGTGTTGATTTTCGTTGCCTGTATGGTGACTGCGGTTGGATTAACGTGTGCATGTGCTGAGTTTTTCAACCGTTATTTGCCCCTGTCTTATCGTTCACTGGTTCTGATCTTGGGTGGATTTTCCATGTTGACTTCTAACCTTGGTCTGAGTCATTTGATTAAGATTTCCATACCGGTACTGACCGCTATTTATCCACCTTGTATCGTTCTGATTGTGTTGAGTTTCACGCTGTGCTGGTGGCACAATTTTACCCGTATTTTGGCGCCGGTAATGTTAGTTAGTCTGATGTTTGGTATCTTGGATGCGATTAAATCATCTGAAGCACTGGCGTATTTATTACCGAACTGGGCAACTCGTTTACCACTGGCGGATCAGGGGTTAGCCTGGTTAGCGCCATCCCTGCTAGTTTTAGTCGTGTTTGGTATTTATGACCGAGTTTTAGGGCGTTCGGGTGCTCGCGAGAGGCAAACTCATCAATGATAATAGCCCGTTTATTCTGACGGCTTGTCATCGTTAGATGTTTAGGGAGAGTACGGGATAGGGTTTCTGAGAAGGCGCTCCTATCCCGATATCTGATGGTTTCTTGGGCTACCGGCTATCTATTAGTAACCAATAGCCGCACCTGCTGGGCGTCGAACATCATTGGCGCCATAGAAATGGTTTTCACGAACCTGACCAGATACGGCGGCATCGTTACCTGAAGAATTAGCTGAAGTGCCAGCGGTTTTAGGTAAACCAACCATAATGACTTCAGCAGCACCCCACGGTATCTGCTCCACCATCTTGTATCCCATTTTTTCTAGTAAATTCAACGAGTCTTTAGAAATCCCACGTTGCTCATAATAAACTTCATCGGGTAACCATTGGTGATGAATACGAGGGCTATTGACCGCTTCTTGAGGAGACATACCGTGATCAATGATGTTTAAGGCGGTTTGCAGGGTAATAGAGATAATACGGGAGCCGCCGGGTGAGCCCAGGACAAGGAATACCTTATTGTCTTTTGTGACAAGTGTCGGACTCATTGAGGATAGTGGGCGCTTACCAGGGGCAATAGAGTTAGTTGCACCTTGAACGAGACCATAAAGATTCTTCTCACCAATTTTAGTGGTGAAATCATCCATCTCATCATTGAGGAAGAAACCTGTTCCGGGGGCGATGGCGACAGCACCAAAAAGTCCGTTGATAGTATAGGTAGTTGAAACTGCGTTACCTTCTTTGTCGGCAATGGAGTAGTGTGTGGTTTCTGGTTTCTCATGGGGTCCAATCCCTGGCTGAACATTCTCCGATAATGTTGCTTTACCTGGCTCTATTTTTTTACGTAGAGATTCAGCATAGTGTTTACTCAGTAAGCGATCGATTGGATTTTTAACAAATTCTGGATCACCAAGGTAAGTGTTTCTATCCATGTAGGCATGGCGCATGGCCTCTGTCAGTGTGTGAATATAATTAGCCGAGTTGAATCCCATTTCTTTGAGGTTATAGCCTTCCAAAATATTCAGAATTTCGCACATGGTGACTCCGCCTGAACTCGGTGGTGGGGAAGAGATAAATTTATAACCGCGATAGTTACAGGTGACGGGGGTTGTTTCTGAAATTTTATAATTGGCAAAATCGGCTTCGGTAATAATGCCGCCGGATTTTTTAGCGGCTTCCGCGACCAGTTTAGGGATATTTCCATGATAGAAAGCTTCTTGCCCTTTTTTAGCAATTAACTCTAACGTATTTGCCAGATCGGTTTGTATCAGTCTGTCGCCCGGTTGATAAGGAGAGCCATCTTTGCGTAGGAAAATACGGGCTGCTTCTGGATCTTTGCGGAAGCGTTTGATTGAGGTGTCCAGAATATCAGTGTCTGCACGGGTTAGTATAAAGCCTTCTCGTGCCAGCTTAATTGCGGGCGCCATGACTTGTTCACGGCTCAATTTGCCATATTTTTTTAGAGTGCTGTCTAATCCCATTACGGTTCCGGGCACACCGGCAGCGCGGTAACCATATAAACTGGCTCCTTTAATAACATTGCCTTCTTTATCCAGATACATGTCGGCACTTGCCGCACTTGGCGCAGTTTCGCGGAAGTTAATAAAAGTATCTGTACCATCAGCTAAATGAATTGTCATAAAGCCGCCACCACCAATATTGCCGCAGCATGGATTGACGACGGCTTGGGCATAGCCAACGGCAACCGCTGCATCAACGGCATTTCCACCCATTTTGAGGATATCCACGCCAACTTGTGAAGCAAGATGTTGGGCTGAAACGACCATACCATTTTTAGCTTCAACAGCCGGTTCCGAAGCGGCATAAAGATGGGATGAGATGAGCAAGGATATGATTGCCAGTGGTGTTTTCCATGTTTTCAACATGTTGTAAGCTCCTGTCTTTTGGCGAGGTTATTTTTATCGGTGGAATGACTTGTTTTATTTACAGAGATTTTAATGTTAATCAATTGTAAATTTAATTGTAAGTGGTGATAGTTATCGGGAAGGAGGTTTTTTGTGCGCAAGGTGGCAAAACGAGGAATTTCAGCGATAAAAAAACCAGCCGTAATCACCGGCTGGTCTAAATATGGGTAATATCTAAGGTTATAGTTTAGCAGCGTTTTGAGACAGGTATTTAGCTACGCCATCTGGAGAAGCACTCATGCCTTCTTTACCTTTTTCCCACTGTGCAGGGCAGACATCGCCGTGCTCTTCATGGAATTGCAGCGCGTCAACCATACGCAGCATTTCGTCAATGTTACGGCCCAGAGGCAGATCGTTGACGACTTGATGACGAACGACGCCGTTTTTGTCGATCAGGAAAGAACCACGCAGAGCTACGCCTGCATCTGGATGCTCAATGCCGTAGGATTTTTGAATCTCGCGTTTAGTATCAGCAACCATTGCATATTTAACTTCGCCAATACCACCTTGATCGACAGGAGTTTTACGCCATGCGTTGTGGACGAATTCAGAATCAAAAGAAACACCTATAACTTCAACACCGCGCTTTTTGAACTCTTCGTAGCGGTGGTCAAATGCGATCAGCTCAGAAGGACATACGAAAGTAAAGTCCATTGGCCAGAAAAAGATAACGGCAGGTTTACCGTTCAGGTGTTTTTTCAGGTTGAAATTCCCAACTATTTCGCCGTTGCCGAGGACCGCTGCTGCTGTAAAGTCAGGGGCTTGACGAGTTACCAGAACCATGAGTTACTCCTGTAGTTTTGCGGGGTTTATGTGAAAATTTGATATAGAATAAGGAATTAGCGTACACCAATAAAGGATAAAATACTAATCTTTGCAATAGATTTTACCTATCAATACTTTATTTTTATTTTCTTTACTGTAATGACTCTCTGTGTTGCTTGGATGAGGCTGTTTGCTTCGTAAGCTGTGGCGCATAGTGACTTAATTTGACACGAGTTTCATGGAGTAGAAAATAGTGAGTTCTACTGACTGTAGATCAATCATGTTTGAGTTGGACTTAAATAAAGGCGATATTTTGAATGTAAACGCCTATTGGGGTAAGCAGTAAAAATCCTTATTTTCTGCTTTTTCCATCATATAGGGATAAAATTGCCAGAATAGTGCTTCGAAATCAGCGTAATGTTGCTCTATATCCTGAAATGATCCCGATAAAGCCGATAATTTGGGATGTCTTCGGGCCATGCCTTTTAATACATCTGCGATAAATGCAAGATCTGCATAGCGGATCAACCAATTTTGCGGCCATAAAAATTCATTCAGTTCCTGAAACTTTTCGGGAGTTTGATAAAGATGAGGTTCAATCTGGTTGCGAGCATGGAGAATAAATGCCGGTAATGAGTAGATGGGAACCAGTTTATCCCAATTCAAGGAGAGGAAGTGATCCCAGATAATATCCAAAGTAATCGGCGCAACCCGTCGATATGGATCACTGAATAAGTGACGGGCTTGAATAACCAATGGATGGGTATCTGTTAATACGTCAACTCGCCGATGCATACGAATACCTGCAACCACATCAGCGCTGTATTGCCCCTCTGGGTTGCCGCGAACAAAATCTGCCATCAGATTTCCTAACAGGGAACTGTCAGCCAGAGTAGCTAAATGAAGGTGAGCGAGAAAATTCATTCGGCAATTATAATATAAATCCGTGAAGTTATGTGCTTATTTGTTGCACCCTTAGGGCTGCGGCACTAGACTAGTCCGCCTGTTTTTCTGAATGATTAAATATAATGCGTGTCTCCGATTTTACTTTTGAACTTCCTGACGAAATGATTGCTCATTACCCTCAACCGCAACGCAGTGGCTGCCGTCTGCTCTCGCTTGATGGTGAAACGGGGGCATTGACGCATGGTATTTTTACGGATGTTCTCGATAAGTTGAATGCCGGAGATTTGCTGGTTTTCAATAATACCCGCGTCATACCTGCGCGTATTTTCGGCCGGAAAGCTACTGGCGGTAAGCTGGAAGTGCTGGTCGAACGGGTGCTAGATGATAAGCGGGTACTTGCACATGTGCGTGCTTCCAAAGCACCAAAAGAGGGAACCGAGCTGTTATTGGGTGACAATGAAAGTCTTAAAGCAACCATGTTGGCTCGCCATGATAGCCTGTTCGAAATACGTTTTGATGATGAGCGTGATGTGTTGTCCATTTTGGATGACATAGGTCATATACCTTTGCCGCCTTATATTAATCGTCCTGATGAAGAGGCAGACCGTGAGTTGTATCAAACTGTATACGGTGAACGGCCCGGGGCGGTAGCTGCACCAACAGCTGGTCTTCATTTTGATGAGCCATTATTGGACGCGCTGTGTAAAAAGGGCGTGGAAATGGTTTTTGTGACGTTGCATGTTGGTGCTGGTACTTTCCAGCCAGTGCGGGTGGAGACCATTGAAGATCATATTATGCATGCTGAGTATGCAGAAGTGCCACAGGATGTCGTTGATGCTGTGCTGGCATGCAAAGCGCGAGGTAACAAAGTTGTTGCCGTTGGCACAACGTCGGTTCGTTCGCTGGAAAGTGCAGCAAAAGCCTGTCAGGATGGATTAATTTCGCCATTTTTTAATGACACGCAAATTTTTATCTATCCGGGTTTTGAATATCAGGTTGTGGACGCGTTGATTACTAATTTCCATTTGCCGGAATCGACACTTATTATGCTGGTTTCTGCGTTTGCGGGTTATAAAAATACGATGAATGCCTATAAAGGGGCGGTTGCGGAAAAGTACCGTTTCTTTAGTTACGGTGATGCCATGTTTATTCGTCGTAATCCCTTGGCGTGCCAGGAGAAGATTTCTTAATTCAATATAATGATTATGGCATTGACTGGAAAATATTGTTGAGAACACGGTTATGTAGATCTCTCGATTTAACAGTCAATTCCGACTTTGTCTGGTCTCAAGCAACAGCATCGGACTGTTTATCTGATGCCTGGAGGTTAAGTGAAATTTGAATTACAAACTACCGACGGTCAAGCCCGTCGTGGTCGTCTGATTTTTGAGCGTGGCGTGGTGGAAACGCCGGCATTTATGCCAGTTGGGACTTATGGCACCGTAAAAGGAATGACACCGGAAGAAGTGAAAGAAACCGGTGCGCAGATCCTGCTTGGCAATACTTTCCATCTGTGGCTGCGCCCAGGGCAGGAAATCATGAAACTTCATGGTGATTTGCATGGATTTATGCAGTGGCATGGTCCAATCTTGACGGATTCAGGCGGTTTTCAAGTATTCAGCCTTGGCGCAATGCGCAAAATCAAAGAGGAAGGGGTACATTTCCGTAACCCAATTAATGGTACGCCGGTTTTCCTCAGCCCAGAAAAATCGATGGAAATCCAGTATGACTTGGGTTCTGATGTTGTCATGATTTTTGATGAATGTACGCCATATCCTGCTGATTGGGATTATGCGAAACGTTCGATGGAGATGTCTTTACGTTGGGCGGCGCGTAGTCGTAAGCGTTTTGATGAGCTAAAGAATAAAAATGCTTTGTTTGGTATTATTCAGGGAAGCATTTACGAAGATTTACGTGACATCTCGGTAAAAGGTCTGGTAGAGATTGGTTTTGATGGATACGCTGTAGGGGGTCTGGCGGTAGGGGAGCCTAAAGAGGATATGCACCGTATTCTTGAACATGTCTGTCCGCAAATCCCGCAAGACAAACCGCGCTATCTTATGGGGGTAGGGAAACCAGAGGATTTGGTGGAGGGAGTTCGTCGCGGCATTGATATGTTCGATTGTGTGATGCCAACCCGTAATGCCCGTAATGGTCATCTTTTTGTGACCGATGGTGTGATTAAAATCCGTAATGCCAAACATAAAGAGGATACTTCGCCACTGGATGAGCAGTGTGACTGTTATACTTGTCGAAATTATAGTCGGGCATATTTGCATCATCTTGACCGTTGTAACGAAATTCTCGGTGCAAGGCTGAATACTATCCATAATTTGCGGTATTATCAGCGCCTGATGGCTAAGATCCGTCAAGCCATCGAGGAAGGTAATCTTGAACAGTTTGTTGAAGATTTTTATCAACGGATTGGTAAACCCGTTCCGGCATTAAGTATTTGACTTAATTAGTGATTGACTGGTTTCAGCGTGTATAGCATATTGCGGCTAGTTTTTGATTACTATTGAATTTGATAACAATGAGGGAAGTTTTAATGAGTATTATTTCTGAAGCAGCAGCATCTGCTGGCGCACCGGCTCAGGGAAGCCCATATTCTTTGATCATCATGCTGGTCGTTTTCGGTTTGATCTTCTATTTCATGATCCTGCGTCCACAACAGAAACGTACCAAAGAACACAGAAAGCTGATGGATTCTATTTCCAAAGGTGATGAGGTGATGACCAATGGTGGTTTGATTGGTCGTGTCACTAAAGTTTCTGACACGGGTTATATCGTTGTAGCACTGAATGACACTACTGAAGTGACCATTAAACGTGATTTCGTCGCTGCCGTTTTACCGAAAGGTACAATGAAGGCTCTGTAATTTCTGATTTTCCCGAAGGGAACTGCCGTGCTAAACCGTTATCCTTTGTGGAAGTATCTGATGCTGATCGCTGCGATCCTCATCGGTTTGCTTTATGCACTTCCCAACCTTTATGGTGAGGATCCGGCTGTACAAATCACTGGCGTGCGAGGCATTGCCGCCAGTGAGCAAACGCTGGCCCAAGTCCATAATGTTTTAGAAAAAAATCAAATCGCGAGTAAATCTATTGCGCTGGAAAATGGCGCGATTCTTGCTCGTTTCAATAATTCCGATATTCAGCTTCGTGCCCGTGAAGTATTGATGTCCACATTAGGCGATCAGTACGTGGTGGCATTGAACCTGGCGCCCGCGACACCAACCTGGTTAAGTAAGGTTGGCGCTGAGCCAATGAAACTGGGCCTTGATCTGCGAGGTGGGGTGCACTTCCTGATGGAAGTGGATATGGAAACTGCATTAGGCAAACTGCAAGAGCAGAATATTGATGGCCTGCGCACTGATTTGCGTGAAAAAGGCATTTCTTATTCCACCGCCCGTAAAATTGATAATTACGGTGTGGAAATCCGCTTCCGTGATGAAAAAGCGCGGTCTGAGGCGGAAAACTATCTTACTGGCCGTCACCGTGATTTAGTTTTCAGTATTGGAAGCAATAATACCCTGAAAGCGGTGATGAGTGATGAACGTCAGCGCGAAGCCCGTTCTTACGCGGTGCAGCAGAACATTACTATTCTGCGTAACCGCGTTAATCAGCTGGGTGTGGCTGAACCATTGGTTCAGCGTCAGGGTGCTGACCGTATTGTAGTTGAATTACCGGGTATTCAGGATACTGCTCGTGCAAAAGAGATTCTTGGTGCGACAGCAACGTTGGAATTCCGTCTGGTCAATACCGGTATTGACTCTACCGCAGCTACATCGGGCCGTGTGCCAGGTGATTCCGAGGTGAAGAGCACCCGTGATGGTAATCCGGTTGTGTTATATAAACGTGTTATTCTGACCGGTGATCACATTACAGATTCAATCCCGGATACCGATGAATATGGTAATCCACAGGTGAGTATTTCACTGGACAGTGCCGGTGGCACAGCGATGTCTAATTTCACCAAAGACAATGTTGGTAAACCAATGGCAACATTGTTTGTGGAATATAAAGACAGCGGTAAGAAAGATGCTAACGGTCGGGCGGTGTTAGTTAAACATGAAGAAGTGATTAACATTGCTAATATTCAGACTCGTCTGGGGAACAATTTCCGTATCACGGGCCTTTCCAACGCAACCGAAGCGCGTCAGTTATCTTTACTGTTGCGTGCGGGTGCTTTGATTGCGCCGATTCAGATTGTGGAAGAACGTACTATTGGGCCAACTCTTGGTCTGCAAAACATTGAACAAGGTTTAGAAGCTTGTCTGTGGGGCTTAATTGCATCAATTCTGTTTATGGTGGTTTACTACCGCAAATTTGGTTTGATTGCGAGCAGTGCGTTGTTGGCTAACCTGGTGCTGATTGTCGGTATCATGTCTCTGTTGCCAGGGGCGACATTAACCATGCCGGGGATCGCGGGTATTGTGCTAACGCTAGCGGTGGCGGTTGATGCTAACGTGCTGATCAATGAACGTATTAAAGAAGAATTGCGTAATGGCCGGACAGTACAACAAGCGATACATGAAGGTTATAAAGGCGCTTTCTCTAGTATTATTGACGCGAACCTGACCACGTTGATTACTGCGGTCATTCTTTATGCTGTTGGTACCGGGTCAATTAAAGGCTTTGCGATAACAACGTCAATTGGTGTCGCGACTTCTATGTTCACCGCTATTGTAGGTACTCGAGGGATCGTCAACCTGCTATACGGCGGTAAGCGTATTAAGAAGCTGTCAATTTAAGGAGTACGTTGTGGCACAGGATTATACTGTTGAACAATTGAACTACGGTCGCAGAGTCTATGACTTCATGCGCTGGGACAACGTTGCTTTCGGAATTTCGTTGCTGCTGTTGGTAGCTTCTGTTTTTGTGATGGCAACCCGCGGGTTTAACTGGGGACTCGATTTTACCGGTGGTACGGTAATCGAAATCAAACTCAGTCAATCTGCTGATCTGGATAAGATGCGTGATAACCTGGCAAAAGCGGGTTTTGAAGATCCTCTGTTGCAAAATTTCGGTAGTAGCCGTGATGTAATGGTGCGTATGCCGCCAGTGACGGGAGCGGCTAATGAGGAACTGGGTAAAAAGGTTATTAAGGTCATTAATGACACCATTGATAAAGATGCGAGTGTCAATCGTATTGAAATTGTTGGGCCGAGTGTTGGTGCTGAGCTCGCCCAAGATGGTGCAATGGCGTTGCTGGCGGCGCTTATCTGTATCTTGATTTATGTTGGATTCCGTTTTGAATGGCGTTTAGCATTGGGTGCGGTTCTCGCCCTTGCCCATGACGTCATCATCACGTTAGGGGTTCTGTCACTGTTCCATATTGAGATTGACCTGACCATTGTGGCATCGCTGATGTCGGTTATTGGTTATTCATTGAATGACAGTATCGTGGTTTCTGACCGTATCCGTGAGAATTTCCGTAAGATCCGTCGTGGTACGTCGTATGAAATTATGAACGTCTCTCTGACGCAAACATTGAGCCGTACCATCATGACGTCTGCAACAACTTTACTGGTGGTGTTGATGTTGTATATTTTCGGTGGTGCGATGTTGAAGGGTTTCTCACTAGCGATGTTAATCGGTGTTTCTATCGGTACGGTATCTTCTATCTATGTTGCTTCCGCTTTAGCGTTGAAACTGGGTATGAAGCGTGAACACATGATCCAGCAAAAGGTTGAGAAGGAAGGGGCTGATCAGCCATCTTTATTGCCTTAATTATTCTGCCTTGATGCTGTTCAAACACCCTGTGAGTATCTGGCTGACAGGGTGTTTTTTATTCAGATTAAGGATAAACTGTAAATTTAGTTCGGATTAACCATCAGGAAACGATATGCATTGCCCATTTTGTGCTGCTGTTGATACCAAGGTGATTGACTCTCGTTTGGTAGGGGATGGCTCGCAGGTACGCCGGCGGCGCCAGTGTCTTGAATGTCATGAACGATTCACCACTTTTGAAATGGCTGAGCTGGTTATGCCTAGAGTAATAAAAAGTGACGATATCCGAGAGCCGTTCGATGAAGAAAAATTGCGCCGTGGTATGCAAAAAGCACTGGAAAAGCGCCCGGTCAGTTCTGATGATGTAGAAATGGCGATTAGCTATATTAAATCTCAGTTACGTGCTACCGGTGAGCGGGAAGTTCCATCCAAAATGATTGGTAATCTGGTCATGGATGAATTGAAGAAATTGGATAAAGTCGCCTATATCCGCTTTGCTTCTGTCTATCGCAGTTTTGAAGATATTCGTGAATTTGGCGAAGAGATTGCTAAATTACAAGGTTGAGCCAGTGAATAACGATAAAAAATATATGGCGCGTGCTCTGGAATTGGCGCGTCAAGGGCGCTTTACCACGTCACCTAATCCTAACGTCGGTTGTGTGGTTGTGCGTGATGGGCAAATTGTTGGGGAAGGTTTTCATTTACGTTCTGGTGAGCCGCATGCTGAAGTTTACGCTTTACGGATAGCCGGAGATAAAGCTAAAGGCGCAACTGTTTATGTCACGCTTGAGCCATGCCGTCATCACGGTAAAACACCGCCTTGTGCCGATGCGTTGATTGCGGCTGGCGTTAGCCGTGTGGTTGTGGCGATGCAGGATCCTAATCCACAAGTAGCAGGCAGGGGGCTGTATAAGCTGCAACAGGCTGGTATTGCAGTAGAACATGGGCTGATGATGGAGGAGGCTGAATCTCTCAACCGGGGATTTTTGAAGCGGATGCGTACTGGGTTCCCGTATGTTCAGTTGAAGATGGCTTCTTCTCTTGACGGGCGAACTGCATTAGCTTCTGGCGAAAGTAAATGGATTACATCACCACAAGCTCGTTGTGATGTGCAAAAATTCCGTGCTCAATGTAGCGCGATTCTGAGTTCCAGTAGCACTGTTTTAGCTGATGATCCCTGCTTGACGGTCCGTTGGGGTGAATTGGACGCAGAAACCCAGGCGGTTTATCCCGAGGAAAATCTTTGTCAACCGGTACGTGTTATTGTTGACAGTCAGAATCGTGTTGGCTCTCAGCATCAGGTCATACAACAGCCCGGTTATTGCTGGCTGGCTCGTACTAAAACGGATGAACATGACTTATCTGAAAATGTAGAACAGATACTGTTACCTGCTCATGGTGTTGGGGTAGATTTGGTGTCATTGATGATGCAATTGGGTAAGCGTCGGATCAACACAGTCTGGACTGAGTGTGGGGCATTGCTGGCGGGTGCATTGCTAACTTTAGGGTTGGTGGATGAATTGGTTCTTTACGTTGCGCCAAAAGTGCTAGGTGATACGGCTTGTGGTTTGTTCACTATTCCTGAACTCAAAAATCTGGCGGATGCGCCGGAATTTGACATTTTTGACATACAGCAAGTTGGGCCTGATCTTCGTCTGCGTCTGCGGCCTGTATACTGACTGAATATGTGAGTGTGGGTTAGTTTGCCTGTTTTTATGCTCTGCTGCTAAATCGGCAGGCGCAGCTAACGAAAGAATATGATAGAATCCGCCCCCCTGCGGATATGAACAGATAGAGGAAGGCTATGAACGTAATCAAAGGTGTTGTTGCAGCTCCACAAGCTCGTGTGGCGATTGCCATTGCACGCTTTAACAACTTCATTAATGACAGTCTGTTAGGAGGGGCGGTAGATGCGCTTGAGCGTATCGGTCAGGTTGCCTCAGAGAATATCACTGTTGTCTGGGTTCCTGGTGCTTACGAGTTGCCATTAATAGTGAAGACATTGGTCGAAACTCAAAAATATGACGCCGTTGTCGCGCTAGGTACAGTTATCCGTGGTGGTACCGCTCATTTTGAATACGTTGCTGGTGAATGCAGTTCTGGTCTGTCTAGTGTGGCGATGACCAGTCAAATTCCAGTAGCATTTGGTGTTCTGACCACAGAAAGCATTGAACAGGCGATTGAGCGCGCTGGAACCAAAGCGGGTAATAAAGGTGCGGAAGCTGCATTAACCGCACTGGAAATGGTCAATGTAATTAATGCCATTAAAGGCTGATTTTAGTTTTAATTAAGGGGAATCTTGTGAAACCTGCTGCTCGTCGTCGTGCTCGTGAGTGCGCTGTTCAGGCTATATATTCATGGCAATTATCTGGCAATAGCATTGCTGATGTTGAATTACAGTTTCTGTCGGAGCAGGACGTCACTGGTGTTGACGTAACCTATTTTCGTGAATTGCTGTCAGGAGTAGCTGTGAATGCGGCTAAGCTGGATGCTTTGATGGCCCCTTATCTTTCCCGTCAGCTCGAAGAGTTAGGTCAGGTAGAAAAAGCCATTTTGCGTGTTGCTATGTTTGAACTAAGTTATCGTGATGATGTCCCTTATAAAGTGGCTATTAACGAAGCTATCGAATTGGCAAAAGTCTTCGGTGCTGAAGATAGTCACAAATTCGTGAACGGAGTACTGGATAAATCTGGTCCGGCGGTACGCAGAAAAAGATAAGCTACTGCTTGTCGGGATTTTCCCACCGTAGACGATGATTTGTAAGGCCGGGATACCGGCCTTATATTCATGATCATCAGTAATTTTTTGGGATTCTATTATGGCATGTGGCGAATTTGACCTCATTGCACGTTATTTTGATCGCCAGAAGACTAACCGGCGTGATGTAAATTTAGGTATTGGTGATGATTGTGCACTGATGACACTAGCCGATAAACAACAATTAGCTGTTAGCACGGATACCTTAGTTTCAGGCGTTCATTTTTTACCTGATATTTCCCCTGAAGATTTAGCTTACAAATCTCTTGCTGTGAATCTTAGTGATTTGGCTGCGGTCGGCGCTGATCCTGCCTGGCTTTCATTGGCGTTAACATTACCGGAAGTGGATGAACGCTGGCTGAGTGATTTCAGTGACAGTCTGTTTGAACAGTTGCGTTATTATGGTATGCAGCTTATTGGTGGTGACACTACCTGCGGCCCGATGAGTCTGACGTTGACGATTCATGGTTTGGTTCCCGCAGGCAGGGCGTTACGGCGTGCTGGCGCAAAAAATGGCGATTGGATTTATGTGAGTGGATCGTTGGGTGATAGCGCGGCGGGTTTGGCTCTGTTACAAAACCGTCTACAAATTTCTGATCCGGTATCCCGCAACTGGTTGGTTCAGCGCCATCTCAAGCCGCAACCTCGTATTTTACAAGGGCAAGCACTACGTGGTTTGGCGACATCGGCAATTGATTTGTCTGATGGTTTGATTTCCGATTTGGGTCACATTCTAAAAGCCAGCCGATGTGGAGCCAGAATAAATCTGGATGCGCTTCCTTACTCTGATGTAATGAAACAGTACGTTGAACCACAACAAGCTTTGATGTGGGCTTTGAGTGGTGGGGAAGACTATGAATTGTGTTTTACTGTCCCGGAGAGGAATCGTGGTGCGTTGGAAATTGCGTTGGCGCATACCGGTGCTGGTTTTAGCTGCGTAGGACAGATTATGGCGGAATCAGAGGGAATTCGTTACTACAGCAAGAATAAAGAGATTAAATTAGATCTGAAAGGGTTCGATCACTTTATTGCCGAGGAGGCACATGGATAAGGCAAAGCGTCGTTTACGGATGAGTAATCCTTGGCATCTATTAGCGACGGGTTTTGGTAGTGGCCTGTCGCCGGTTGTGCCTGGGACAATGGGATCAGCAGCGGCTATTCCATTCTGGTTATTGTTGATTCAGTTTCCTGTATGGGTTTGCTGGTTAGTTATTATTGCTGGGATGTTTTTCGGAATAATGATTTGTCAGCGTACTTCTGATGATATGAAAGTTCATGATCACGGTAGTATTGTCTGGGATGAGTTTATCGGTATGTGGATTACCTTGATGGCAATCCCTGTGGTTAACTGGCAATGGGTTTTAACCGGTTTTATAGTGTTCCGGATTCTGGATATGTGGAAACCGTGGCCAATTCGCTGGTTTGATCGCTATGTTCATGGCGGATTAGGCATCATGTTGGATGATATTATCGCGGGTGTATTTTCTTTCGTTATCGTTTGGTTATTGGCGTTTTATCAGGTTTTGACTTTTTGACGTGTGTAGGTAATTGGATTTGTTCCTCTTTAGAAACTTAAAATTTCTACCGAAATATTGACGGGAGAAAGATCTGAATAAGATCTTTTTTCTTATTACTAATGTTCTTGTTATCAGTAGAGTCATTGTAAATAAGTAATCCACCATCATCAGTTCTATTCTTGATCACTCTATATCAAATAATACTCGGGGGAATCCATCATTATTAGGTAGCCCCATTGCTGTTAAATTGCATCCGGGTAGTTTTGGCTTGCTATATATTAAATCTGCTACAGTGGATATCCATTTTGAACCTGGGCCGATCTCTTTAATCAAGAACCATAATATAGCAATCATGCCGTACATTCTTTCATAGGAATCATCAGTTAATCCTAATTTATTAAAAAAAGGATGATTTGGTAGTGGCTTTAGTTTTGGTTCGTTAACTTTATTCCAAATCCGGGAGTGATGTGCGCATCGATTCCTGAGTACATTCATTGCACTTAGCCAGTTCTGTAATATTGGGCCATTTCCTGGGGGAATGCCTAACCTAGCAAGAATATCATTCCTATATTTGAGCAGTAATATTTATATCTCGAAATTGTAATAGATCGACTAGTCTGTCATATTCTTTATGAACTTTGACTGGTTCAGTCACAGCGTTGTAATTTTCATAGTTCGAATATAAGAAGGCCCAGCCATAACAATCATCTCATTAAGTAAGATTTAAGCCAGGGGGCCGGGCTCAGTTGTGGATAATTTATACTAATTAAGGGATAAAAACAATGGTATATTTATTGTAGCCATCCCTACTATATTTCAGAGGTATGAAAGAAGTATTGAGGAGAAGTTTTATATTGCAGTATTAACCTATGTACCGTATTGGCGTTCTGTATAATATGACACTATAATGTGACTGCGTGCTATATTGTTTTCTAAAATACATTTTAGCTAATTGATAATTTGTTTTTTACAGGCTCTGTTTTTGTTGTGTAAATATATTTAATCACAGAGTTAAAGTGTTTATTTTACCTATTTACCTATTTACCTATTTACCTATTTACCTATTTACCTATTTACCTATTTACCTATTTACCTATTTACCTATTTACCTATTTACCTATTTACCTATTTACCTATTTACCTATTTACCTATTTACCTATTTACCTATTTACCTATTTACCTATTTACCTATTTACCTATTTACCTA